>JBBTUJ010000001.1:0-2938 GCA_038063815.1 Patescibacteria group bacterium
CAGATCTTCCCGTTCTTGACGCTGCACTTTTGAAAGGGGTCGTTCACTATCCGGGATCGGGTAATTTGAATGATGTGCGAAACGTTTTCTTGTTTGGACACTCGACGGGATTCCGTGTCGTGCAGAACGAAGCATTCAAGGTGTTCAACAACTTGAAGGAACTTGAGACGAACGATCTCATCCGTGCGCAATCAGCGACGCATGAATACGTGTATCGAGTCATCACCGTAGAGTTGGCGAACGCAGAAGAGGTGGAGGTTGATTTTCGAAGCAATGTGCGCATGCTCACGCTCTCAACATGCAATGCATTCGGGGCAAAAGAGGAACGATACATCGTCCGCGCAGAGTTTGTCGGGGAATTTCCGCTTTAAGAAGTGTCTAATCCCGTTAGAGTTTTTCTTTCGCGGAAATTGCTTAATACACATCGCTTAAACTAAATAGTATGAACATTTTGATCAAAAAATATAAAAGTCGAACGGGATTGACTTTTGACTTAAGAAAGGTATAATCATTATTACTACTCTCAAATGGGCTTACTTTAAAAGGGGTTTATACACATTTTATGAAATCTATGTCACTCAACCAATTCGGCACGGTTCGCAGCATCGCGATTGCGATGGTTCTTTTGATGGTTGTCCTTGGTGTTCCGTTCGTTGGTGCACAAGAGGACGAAAATGGTGCTGTTCAAGGAGCGACACTTTCACAAGAAGGGCAGTCCTCACCCGCAAACGAAGGATTTACGGTGACATGTGAAGGTAACCCCGACCCCGCTGATCCCAACGAACAGATCACGTGGACATCACACGTTTCGGGCGGCACGAGTCCCTACACCTACTCATGGACTGGCAACGGCAGTTTTGCCGAAAATGCTACGAACGGAGTGAGTGGTCCAACGGTCACGACTTCATATCATGCTCCTGGTCAGAAGAATGCGAATGTCACTGTGACATCAGCAAACGGCCACGAAGAAACAGCCAACTGTGATATCGAAGTACAACAGGAGACCGGTGAACCCCTTACAGCAACATGTGAAGCAACACCAAATCCTGCCGTAATAAATACAGAAGTTACGTGGACAGCAACTGCTGCGGGTGGAAATGGTGTGTATCAGTACGCATGGACAGGTGATGGAAGCTTTCCAGCAAATCAGACCACGCGCGTTGTCGAAGCAACATATCCAAATCCTGGTGAAAAAACCGCGACCGTAACGGTTCGATCAGAAGGAAATGAGGTAACTGCAGAGTGTGATTCTGTCCATGTCCAAAACAACACAGCTCCCACGCTCGTCGTTTCGTGTTCTGCAAATCCAAACCCCGCACAAACAGGAGCCCCAGTTACATGGAGTTCAAATGTTTCTGGCGGAGCCGGCCCGTATACATATGCATGGACAAGCCCAACAGGTGACGCGGCGTTCCCCGATGGTGCAACAACCGCAAACGTTTCAGCAACATATCAAAATCAAGGACCAAAAACAGCCAAGGTTTCAGTAACATCTGCTGGCGAAACCGTACAAGCAACATGCCCAACACTACAAGTTGCGCTTGATGTGAGCAATCCTGGATGTAACCCCGGACGCGATATCGAATGGACATTTCCACACCAACTTACCGGAGGTAAGGCGGTTGCAACTGTGCATAACACCTCACAAACATGTAGCTACGACATCGGCCTTGCTTCATATAAAAAACTCACACTCGGCCTTCCGCGCAACGGCGGAATCCAAGAGCTTTTTGATTTTGTTATGCGCGCGGGTGGCAACAACAAGGTCCAGCCGGGCGAAAGCGTCACGCTCTCTGTTGATGTGCCAGCATGTAATTTCCAGGTAGACCTGTTCTATGGTCCATATCCGTCAACCGACGGCGCATATACCGACGCGATGTACCACCTTTTTGATGCATATCACGATAACGATCGCGGAACGTGTGCCACACAGTGTCCAGTCCCTGCACCTACAATTACAACAAACGGATCGGCGACCGCGAACGTTGGCCAAGCATTCTCACACGATGTTATTTTCTCAGGAACACACGGAGCACCAACGACAAGCGGAACACTTCCGACCGGTCTCCAATTCCAATCAGTCAACAGCAATCTGTATCGCATCACAGGATTTCCGACACAAGTGGGCACATTTGATTTCACTGTAAGCATAGGAAACGAATGTGGAAATGATACGAAGACAATCAGGATTGTTGTGTCTGGCCAATGTCCGGTACAACCCTCGATCACAAGCGCTAATCCGGGAGGCACATTCTCTGTGGGTCAGCAATTCAGTTATACCGTTACCACATCAGGTGGCACAGCTCCGATTGCTATTGTTATCAGCGCTGTTGGTACCGCCGCACCAGGTCTTTCGGTGAACGGCTCGACTATTTCAGGAACATTTACAACAGCAGGAACATACATCTATGACGTAACTGTGCTAAGTTCGGACAGCGATCTCTCATGCGCGACTACACAGCGATTTACTCTGACTGTCGCTGGTATTTGTCCTCTCACACCTCCTGTTCTGATTGAGACCGCTGATTCTGTTACGGGAACTGTTGGTGTGAACATGAGCTACACGATCCAACTTTCACAAGGACAAGTACCGCTTACCTATGAGGTCAGTGCGGGTATTCTTCCTCCGGGACTTACGCTTTCGGGAAACAAGATTGAAGGAACTCCCATACAAGCAGCAGATGCAACGGTGACGATTCGTGTCGCAAATCAATGTGGCAATGACACCATGACGCTTCGCATCATTGCAAGCGGTGTCTGTATTCCTCCGCAAATCACCAGTTTGGGAGAAAAGAGTGGTAAGGTAAACGAAGCATTCTCGTACTCAGTTAATGTGAGTGGAGGAACACAACCGGTTGTTATCTCAATCCAAGGAACGCTTCCAACCGGTCTTTCATTCTCGACGCTTACAAATACAATCTCAGGAACACCGACACAG
>JBBTUJ010000001.1:3038-4879 GCA_038063815.1 Patescibacteria group bacterium
AACCGGTCTTTCATTCTCGACGCTTACAAATACAATCTCAGGAACACCGACACAGACAGGCACATTCGATGTGGTCATCCGTGCTCAGGGAGGTGCAGGTGAGAACATCTGTGCCGCAACTCTTCCGCTTCGGATAACTATTGATGGGGGAGAATGCACATCTAACTGTGACGATGATGATGATGATAACGGAGGTGGCGGTGGTGGTGGCGGTGGTGGACGACGTCGACCGAATGTCGTTCTCTTTAGCGAGCCAGAAATTCTCGGTGCATCGATTTCTCTTACGCAGGTCCCGTACACAGGTGTTGGTTCAAGCGTTCTTCAGATCCTTCTCTTCATCATCGGTTTGGGAGCAATCTCAGGTGGCATCGTCTACCTCGTGATGCGCCGACGTATCGCACAGAGCACCTTCACTGTTGAGGTTCCTCGAAACGCAGTTTCAACAACGATTGACATGAATATTCCTGAAGACGATGCGCTTATGGGATACGAAGAGTACGCATATGCACGCAACAAACAACCCACAACCTACAACCCACAACCTACAATCAATGTTGCACCACGACCAGTTGCACAAGCGCCCGTTCGTGCAGAGGTTCCACACAATCTTCCTAGACAAGAATATGCTCCGGCTCCAGTCCGCAACCTACAACCTACAACCTACAACCCACAACCGAAGCCATCTCCTCGTTCGATTGCGGCACCTGTAGCACGTCCGGAGGTCTCGATCCCACGCATCCAGAATGAAGCGCGCGCAACACGAACGCTTGTGTCTGATGACGGCGCACGATTAATCGCATCATCTGCTGATGGTGACGAGAAAATCGCACTTGAGCGTCTCTCGCAAGTGATCGAGATCGCAAAGACCCGCTTCCCACGCGAAGACAACTGGCTCGTCCTTGATATCGAGCGCGTTCGTGAAGCACTTTTTGTTTCGATTCTCGGAATGGTTCCTATTTTCGTTGAATGGACTGTCCGCGGAGAAGATAAAAAGATCTTCACATTCCTTCGGATGCTCAAACACCAGGAACAACCAGTCGCGGATTTCATGCGAAAGGTTGTTGCTGAACTCGACACCGCGCATCGCGCACGTCTCGAGGGTGCAGAAGAGCGCACGCGCGTTGACGCACATGTTGCTGAAGTTACATACCACCTCTCAAACACGGACCTCGAGCGCGTTGTCTCAGAGCTCTTGCAGGGTGTTGATGAACGATACGATTCCGCATATACATCAGTTCGTCTCTCTCTTGTCCGTGTTCTCGACTTTATGAAAGAGCGCTCACTTAAGATGGTTGGTGCTCCGTACGAATTCACCCAGCACTAAAGTTGGCACAGCAGTATGCAGACACACCCGCATCCTTAAGGATGCGGGTGTGTCGGTGTCAACTTTAGTGACTGGGCGAGCGCAAGAAAACGTTCGATAATAAATTATTTCACACAGCCCCGCCCGGCAAAATTGCCGAGGCGGGGCTGTGTCATTTGAATTATTTTTTTGGTATACCCGAGCATTAACTTTCCAAAAAGTGAGTGCTCGGGTATACTCTCTCGTCGCACAAAAGCGACTTCTTACGAACTAAAACATTTTCACTATGACACCAAACACACAAGGCAAAGCGGGCGTCACGATTCTCATCATTGTTATTGTTCTCATCATTGCGGGCACGCTTTTCTTTATGAACCGTTCTGACGAACCGATCATTTTAGAAGACACGACACCACAGCCGGTTTCTGTCGCAACAACGAGTGATGATGACCAAATCCCTTCAGGGGCGATAATGGAAGATGGCGCTATTCCGGACGACACATCAGTTGATTCATCAGGGTCCGTCTACGTTCAATAA
>JBBTUJ010000001.1:4979-66256 GCA_038063815.1 Patescibacteria group bacterium
CGCTATTCCGGACGACACATCAGTTGATTCATCAGGGTCCGTCTACGTTCAATAACATCTTCCGGAGGCACTTTCTCGCACAATGAATCTTTCGATTGGCATTGTTGGGTTACCAAACGTCGGGAAATCGACTCTCTTTAACGCGCTTACAAAACAATCCGTTGATGCGGCGAACTATCCGTTTTGCACGATTGACCCATCTGTCGGTGTCGTCCGTGTTCCCGATGCACGGCTTGCGGCTCTTACGGCGCTCTCGAAGTCAGAAAAAACGATTCCCGCCGCAGTGCAATTTGTTGATATCGCAGGGTTGGTGAAGGGAGCATCAGAAGGGCAGGGATTGGGAAATCAATTCTTGACCCACATCCGCGAAACAGATGCGATCGCGCAGGTTGTGCGTATTTTTGAGGACGACGATATCATTCACGTCTCGGGCGGGATTGATCCTCTGCGCGACATCGAAGTCATTAATCTCGAACTTATTCTTGCGGATATGCAGGTTGTGACAAAGCGTTTGGGGTCAGTTGAAAAGGATGTCCGCGCAGGAGTGAAAGAGGCGCGGCACGAAGAATCAGGACTCAAAAAGGTGAAAGAAGCACTCGAAGCAAGCGCGTTTGCCGCCACGGCCACACTCACGGAAGAGGAAGAACCAGAAGTCAAAAAACTCAATCTTCTCACGATGAAGAAGATGCTCTATGTTTTGAATACAAAATCGGGAGGAAAGAATCTGGATGAGATGAAAGATGAAAGATGGACACGACTCACCGATTTTCTCTCCGCTTCAGGAAGTGCGTCGGTCATCGTTGATGCTGTAACTGAATCCGATCTTAAAGATGTGTCGGACGAAGAACGTATCGCAATGCACAAAGAACTTGGGGTCCGAGGTGGCATCGATGATTTGATCGTCGAAGGGTACAAACTCCTCGACCTCATCACATTTCTTACCACCGGGGAAGACGAAACTCGGGCGTGGACGATCCAAAGAGGTTCGACAGCACCTGTTGCAGGAACGGCGATTCATACCGATTTCAAAGATAAATTCATCCGCGCGGAGGTCGTCTTTTGGAAAGACCTCATTGATGCGGGTTCGTATGCCGCTGCGCGCGAAAAGGGAGTAGTGCGCACGGAAGGAAAAGAATACATTGTCAAAGATGGAGATGTCATAGAATTTAGGATATGAGTAAGACATTTTATATAGCGGCACGGCCTTCGAAGCGAAGGGATCTTGTTGATGAGATTGCGAATTTGTTACAAGCTCGTGGGTGGCAAAATGCATTTGACTGGGTTGCTCACGAAAAGGATGGAAACATACCGCGACCGTACGCTTCTTGTCCAGACAAATCGTATGAAAGCTCAAATACAATGTTGCGAGCAGCCGCAACATGCGATCTTTTCATTCTTATCTACGACGATGATTTGGTTGGGGCGAACATGGAATATGGTGTGGCGCGATATACACTTCTTACACAAAAAGGGAAGCGTATTGTTGTCCTTCACGGCGGTGAGCGCGACAATTTGTTTATCCACGGCCCAAATATCTCCCATGTCGAAAACCCCGAGGCCTTACAGGAATGGATAGTTACAAAGTGTTAAATAAGATTTGAAACGGAGTATACTGTGTGTATTACTTACTCTTCTAACTCTATTATATGGACCAAACACTTGAGCGCCCGAAGATGTCACCGAAGGATTTCTTCGTTTACTTGGGAACTGCGATAACACTTTATGCTTCAGCAGGAAGCTTGCTCGCGCTTCTCTTCTCGATTATTAATACGAAGCTTCCGGACCCCGTTGCGCTTTCGTACTATTACGGTCCTGGAACAGGATCTCTCACATTCGCGATTTCATCTCTCATCGTTGTATTCCCACTTTTTCTTTTTCTTTCCTACTACATACGAAAAGAGATCGGGCATGAACCCGCAAAAGCAAATCTCTCGATCCGTAAGTGGTTTGTGTGGCTGACGCTTTTCATCACCGGCGCAACGATCGCAGGAGATGTCATTGCGCTCGTGAACACGTACTTGGATGGTGAGATGACGATGCGCTTCGTGTGGAAGATGCTCGCCGTCCTTGTTGTCGCGGGGGCCATCTTCGCGTACTACCTCTATGACATGCGCCGCGCACGCGCCGGAATCACAACCGTGAATAAACCGTTACTCTGGATTGCGGCACTCGGTGTCCTTGCGAGCGTTGTTCTCGGGTTCGTTGTTGTCGGATCACCTTCGACACAGCGCGCCATTCGCTTTGACACCATGCGCGAACAGCATTTGAACGATATCCAGTGGCAGATACTCAATCATTGGCAGACAAGAGAAGTATTGCCTGAAACGCTTGCTGACCTCACCAATGAATTCAGCGGATATATCATTCCCACAGATCCTGAGACAAAGGCGGCATACGAGTATCACATTCTTGGACCTCTCACATTTGACCTCTGTGCCACGTTCAATAGGGCAACCGAAGAGATGTCTACACAAGAATCAGTGGCTCGGTACATGACGGGGGGAGGGGGACTGAATCCTATATTCAAACATGATGCCGGAAGAACATGTTTCGAACGGACGATTGATTCTGTAGCGTACCCGCCGTACAAAAATTAACAACCTACAACCAATCACCCACAACTAACAACAGGGATTACTCGTTTTTGCCCCCTGGCTGTTGTTAGTAGTGGGTCGTGGGTTGTTAGTTTTTGGGCCTTTCATGTACCATATTGCTATCTATGGAGGGGTACGATCACAAAACAATCGAAGAAAAGTGGCGCGCGGAGTGGGAGAAAAACCACAACAACATTGCAAAAGATCTCTCGGACAAAAAGAAGACGTATCTTTTGGTTGAATTCCCATATCCTTCGGGCGAAGGACTTCATGTTGGGCATGTGCGGGGTTACACAGCACTTGATGTCGTCGCACGCAAGCATCGAAGGCAAAACGAAAGCGTGCTTTTCCCGATAGGGTGGGATGCGTTTGGTTTGCCGACGGAGAACTATGCTCTTAAAACGGGCCGTGATCCCCGCGAAGTCACCAAGGAGAACACCGATGTGTTTCGCGGACAGATGAAGCGTCTCGGGCTCTCGTTTAATTGGAACCACGAAGTGAACACAACCGATCCGGCGTACTACAAATGGACACAGTGGATATTCCTGCAACTCCACAAACATAAGCTTGCGTATAAAGCAAAAACAACAATCAACTGGTGTCCGAAAGATAAGATCGGACTTGCGAACGAAGAAGTCGTTGATGGATGTTGTGAACGTTGCGGCACTCTTGTTGAAAAGCGCGAGCGCGAGCAGTGGATGCTTGCAATAACGAAGTACGCAAAACGTCTCTATGACGATCTGGATACGGTTAATTATATTGAGCGCGCGAAAGTGGGGCAGAGAAATTGGATTGGGCCTTCGGAGGGGGCTGTTATTACATTCGAAATCCGAAGTGCGAACCGTGAAGTAGAAGCACCTATCGAAGTGTTTACAACGCGACCCGATACACTTTTTGGGGCGACGTATCTTGTGATCTCGCCAGAGCACCCACTGATCACGAAGCTTGAATCGCGAATCGTGAATCACGCTGAAGTGCAAAAATACGTAGAGGAGGCAAAGAAAAAACCAGAAATCGAACGGACCGCGGAAGGAAAGGAAAAGACGGGGGTACTCCTCGAAGGAATACGAGCAATCAATCCTGGGAATAAAGAAGAGATCCCGGTGTTCATCGCGGATTATGTTCTCGCGTCATATGGAACGGGTGCCATCATGGCCGTTCCTGCGCACGATGAGAGGGACTTCGAGTTTGCGAAGAAGTATGAACTGTCTATCAAACAGGTGATTGCCCCTGAAACAGGTGTCCGCCGAGAGAATGAGGAGGAACGTAATGGTGGTGTAGGAATTGTTTTTGATCCTGCACGGCAGAGATATGCGGTGGGACGACAAAAGAATGGTCTCGCGCGTCTTTTTTCCGGAGGTGTTGATGATGGCGAATCTATTCAGGAGGGGACACTTCGTGAGGTGGCCGAAGAGAGCGGGTTATTCGATTTTAAACATGTCGAGTATATAGGGAAAACGTACGCGCATTATCACAATAGTTTGCGCAACGTGAACAGATTAGCGTGGGCGAGCGCTTTTCTAGTCATTTTGGATTCTTCTGATGTGAAAGAGGTCAGACATGAATCCCACGAGGATTTTGAGCTCGAATGGATCACAGGGAAGGACCTCTGGAATAATCTGGTCGAACATAATATTGAGGGTTCGACAGACCACTGGCTCTGGTTTTTGCGGCAGGGTATTGGTCGGGCGATTGACCTCGGATACGACACAGAAAGCGACAAGGCCTTCTTTGCGCAATCTCCGTATACGGGGGAGGGTATTCTTACCGACTCGGGTGAGTTCTCTGGGATGAAAAGCGAAGAGGCAAAAAAGAAAATCACAGAGTTTGTTGGTGGGGAAATGAAGACAACATATAAACTCCGCGACTGGGTATTCTCTCGGCAAAGATATTGGGGAGAGCCGATTCCGCTCATCAACTGCGAGAAGTGTGGTTGGGTTGCTGTTCCTGAGAAAGATCTCCCCGTTACTCTTCCTATTGTGGAAAAGTACCAACCAACAGACACGGGGGATTCTCCTCTTGCGAATATCTCCGAGTGGGTGAATACGACATGCCCTACATGTGGCGGGTCTGCAAAACGCGAAACAGACGTGATGCCGAATTGGGCGGGCTCGTCGTGGTACTACCTCCGGTATTGCGATCCAACAAACAAGGAGACACTCGCTGATTTTGAAAAAATGAAATACTGGCTTCCAGTCGACTGGTACAACGGCGGCATGGAACATACAACACTTCACCTTTTGTATTCACGTTTCTGGCACAAATTTTTGTACGATATAAAAGTCGTTCCGACTCCAGAGCCATACGCAAGACGAACAAGTCACGGCCTCATTCTCGCAGAAGGAGGAGAAAAGATGTCGAAGTCAAAAGGAAATGTGGTGAATCCAGACGATATCATTAAACAGTTTGGTGCAGACACGCTTCGTGTGTATGAGATGTTCATGGGTCCTTTTGATCAGGCGATTGCGTGGTCAACGGACGGTCTTGTTGGCGTACGAAGATTCTTGGAGCGCATTCTTCGTATGTCAGAACGCCTCCACGATATCCCGTTGCCTCAGGAACTTGAGACACTTCTCAACCAGTCAATCAAAAAAGTTGGAGACGATATTGAATCGCTTCGTATGAACACGGCGGTCTCTCAGCTTATGATCTTTGCGAATGCGTTACAAAAAGAGGAAAAAATTCCAAAGGAAGCATTCTTGACGTTCATACTCCTTCTCGCTCCGCTCGCCCCGTTCCTTTCTGAAGAAATATGGCAAGGTCTTGGGGGCGCAATGTCAGTTCACAAAGAGGCGTGGCCGAAACACGACCCCTCAAAACTTGTGGGTGAGGAAGTGACGATTGGCGTACAGATAAACGGGAAGATCCGGGGGTCCATTTCCTGCCCCGCGGGCACCCCCGAAGCGACTGTTTTGGCCCTTGCCCGGGCAGAGGCAAACGTCGAAAAATGGCTTAACGGCAAGGATATTGTCAAAATCATCTATATACAAGATAAGATATTAAACGTCGTGGCAAGGGATGCTTGACGCAAAACCCATACCATGATACATTACTAGGTATACAGAAAGGGGTATTCTATAATTCTTTATCCGCCATGGGAAAAAAGGTCTCAAAAGTAAAAGTAGTCAAACCGATTGCGGTAAACTTCAATCCAAAAGCAGTTACCAAGCGCCTCCTTGGTGCGCTTACAACGCGTGCAAAAGACGTAATCATCAAACGCTACGGATTGGGTGACAAAACGAAACGAATGACACTTGAATCTATCGGCGGAGAATATGGAATCACCCGCGAACGAGTTCGACAGATCGAAAACTATGCACTCCAGACGATTCGTAAGGCGGACGCGTACAAGAAAGAGGCGGGTGTCTTTGAACTGCTCAAAGAAGAAATGCTTTTCTTTGGCGGCATCGTTTCCGAGGAACATTTTCTTGAACACCTTTCAAAAGAGGGAAGCGCACGAAACCATTTTCACTTCCTTCTCGTTGTTGGCGATACATTTGAAAAGAGAAAAGAGGATGACCACTTCGAACACCGTTGGCACGCAGATGAAGATATTGCTGAAAAAGTCGAAGACGCATTGAAGCGTATGTACGAGAAACTCTCTGACGAGGAGTTGCTGTCTGAAACAGAGATCATCAAGATGTTTCTCGATCACGTCAAAGATCTTTCCGATAAGTATCGCGATGAAGAGATGGTAAAACGATGGCTCTTGATTTCAAAAAAGATTGGTAGCAATGACCTGGGCGAATGGGGCCCCTCTGCATCTCCCTCGATAACACCGAAGGGTATCCGCGACTATGCATATCTTGCGATCAGAAACCACGGTTCACCGCTCCATTTCACGGAAGTCGCAAAGCGGATTGAAGAACTGTTTGACAAGAAGGCGCACGTTGCAACGGCACACAATGAACTTATCAAGGATGAACGCTTTGTACTTGTTGGACGTGGTCTCTACGCTCTCTCTGAATGGGGATATGTTGAAGGGGTTGTGCGCGATGTCATCAGAAAGATCCTTAAGGAACACGGCGCGCTCACTAAAGAGGAAGTAATCGAAAAGGTTCTCAAAGAACGCTACGTGAAGCCGAATACCATTCTCGTCAATTTGCAGGACAGCAAGCACTTCTCAAAGAAGGGTGACGGCACCTACACCCTCAACTAAGAGTACGTTTAAAATCACAACCTGCTTTGTTGCGTGCTCCGGTACTTCCTCATGATAGGTCCAACTATCACTCGGTTCGTTCCTCGCCCGCGTCGCGCATCTTGCGATTTTAAACACACTCCTGTTCCTAGCGTGTCTTTTTAGAGCGCGGTATGATGTTTGTATGATTGCGTATCTGTTTGACACCCTTTCGCCGATCGGAGATATTCTCGGCACCCTCTTTCGCTACGCGCCCCTGTGGCTTCCCGTTATTCTCCTTTTTGCCTTCTGGAAACTGTGGGTTGCATCCCGGCGTGCGCTTTTTATTACAGGTAAAGAGCCCGTCTTGCTTGAGATCCGCATTCCAAAAGAAATAAGTAAGTCCCCCCTTGCGATGGAAGTCGTGATGGGCGCGTTTTGGAATCCGACAGGCGAAGCGACGTTCGTTGACCGTTATTGGAAGGGTGGTGTGCGTCCGTGGTTCTCGCTTGAACTTGTCTCGATTGAAGGGCAAGTCCGCTTTTTCATTTGGACATGGAAAGGGTCTGTGAAGCACATCCAGAACAGCATCTATGCGCAGTATCCCGGGACGGAGATTACCGAGGTGCCTGACTATACGCTTGAATTCCTTTTTGATCCTGACAAGGCCGATCTTCAAGGAATGGAACTTGCACTTAACAAACCCGATCCGTATCCCATAAAGACGTATGTTGATTACGGACTCGATAAAGACCCCAAAGAGGAGTTCAAGATTGATCCGCTGAACCAAACACTCGAATATCTTGGTGGTTTAGGAAAAGGGGAACAAGCATGGATCCAGATCATCCTTCGCGCGCACAAATCGGAGGACAAAAAGAAGGGTGGGCCATTTGCGGGAATCAAAAGTGTCGAGGACATGTTCGAACTCGTCCCCAAAGTACAAGACCAAATGAAAAAAACGGATAAGTGGAAAGATGATGTGAAGGTGGAGATTGAAAAGATTGTTAAAAAAAGGAAACTCCAAGGGAGCGGAGAAGATGATGACAATAATAAGGGCGTTACGCTTACTCCTGTTGAAAAAGAAATCGTTGGGGCTTTGGAGCGAAGCATCACCAAGTCGGGATATGATGTCGGAATCCGCCTCATCTATGCGGCAGAAAAAGATTCATTCAACTCCGCACACAAAGGAGCACTGGGGGCTATCTTTGCGCAGTACAACACGGGACACTTGAACGGTTTCAAACCAGGATTCGGAACAGGATTTCTATACCCATGGCAGGACATCTTTGGATGGCGTACAGCAACGAGGAAGAAGGAAATATTTAATGCATATCGCTTGCGCGCATACTTCCATCCGCCGCACAAGAAAAAATGGTTTGTGTTAAACAGTGAAGAGTTGGCGACACTCTACCACTTCCCGGGGCAAGTTGCTGAAACGCCGACATTGGGACGCATCGAATCGACAAAGGGTGAGCCGCCCGTTAATCTTCCCACCTAAGAACATGTTCTCAGGTTTTATACAACGCCCCGTTCTCTGGGCGAGTGCGGGACTCGCGCTTTTTATTCTCCTTGCGCATACCCCTCTCCGGTTTATATCGGGAACTCTCATTAGTATTCCTCAAGGAGCATCATTTGGAACAGTTGCCGAGACACTTGAAGAAAAAAATATTATCACGTCTTCGACACTTCTTCGCGCGTGTATGGTTCTCTTTGGTGGTGCGGAACACGTGAAAGCGGGGGACTATCTCTTTTTGCAACCACAAGGATCGTGTGCTATTGCACGGCGCCTTTCAAAAGGGGAGTACGCGCTCACCTCCATTCGTGTCACATTTCCTGAAGGAACATCGATCGCCGGGATGGCGCGCATTCTTGTGGCGGAACTTCCCGCATTCGATGGGGAAGAATTCAAGAGTATCGCAAGCACATCAGAAGGATACCTTTTTCCTGACACGTACTTCTTTCTTCCGAACACAACACCAGAAAGTGTTTTAAGTGACCTTAGACAAACATTCAATGACAAAACGACGAACCTACTGCCCGCAATCGCACTTTCTGATAGAACCATTGAAGATATCGTCACTATGGCATCGTTGCTCGAAGAAGAAGCTCGAACACTCGAGGACAAGAGAATCGTTGCGGGCATACTCTGGAAGCGTATCGACGAAGGCATGGCGCTCCAGGTTGACGCACCGTTTATCTATATATTGGGCAAATCATCCCACGAACTCACCGGTGCGGACCTCGAGTTCGACTCGCCCTACAACACGTACCTCTACAGGGGCCTTCCACCAACGTCAATTAGCAACCCAGGGCTTGAGTCCATGATGGCCGCGCTTACACCAACCGACACTGCCTATTGGTTTTATCTCTCTGATTCGGAAGGGACAATGCACTATGCAGAAACATTTGAGGGACACAAAGCGAATAAAGAAAAGCATTTCGAGTAGTTTTTGCTGTATACTATTTTCATGATTATCACACACAACACGCTTGAATCGTTTAAGGTGCAGTTCGGCGACACGATGCTTGCTTTTAATCCTGTATCGAAGAAGTCAAAGCTCTCCGCTACGAGTTTTGGTGCTGATATCGTTTTGGTCACACTCAATCATCCTGACATGAATGGTATCGAAACTGTTGCGCGGGGGGACAAGGTGCCCTTCACGATCGTAGGGCCTGGAGAATATGAAGTGAAAGAGATCTTTGTCAAAGGATTTCCATCGGTCTCTTCCTATGGCGGCGAACAAGCGATCAATACGGTGTATACGGTCATCCTTGAAGACATGCGGCTCTGTTTCTTGGGGGCACTTGCAACGACCGACCTTCCGCCAGAGACCTTGGAAGCCATGGGAGACATCGACATTCTTTTTGCCCCAGTCGGAGGTGATGGTGTCCTCTCTCCAAAGGATGCGCACAAACTCTCGGTGTCTTTGGAGCCGCACTGTGTGATTCCGATGCACTACACCAAAGAGACACTCGCGGCATTTTTGAAAGAAGAGGGAGTGTCTGTGGAACCGCTTGATAAATTGACCATAAAAAAGAAAGATGTGCTTGAAAAGGAAGGGGAGATTTTTGTATTAAAACCAACAACAAACAACTAACAACCAACGACGCATCATGAAAGAAAATACGCCTTTTGGTTTGTTGTTGGTCGTCGGTTGTGAGTCGTAGGTTATTTCTATGTTTGATCTTATTGCAAAATTGCAACAGAAACCCGAACCCGAACGTCGCCGCATTGCGTTTCTGGTATCTCTTGTGGTGACGGGTATAATCGTCGCAATCTGGCTTATCTCACTTTCCGTGCGCTTCGGTTCTCCCTCAAAGAAAACCGAGGAGCCTTCCTTGGACAAAAGCGCGCCTTTTTCCGCCCTGGGGGAGCAGTTTAAAAGCACTCTTGATTCGTTCCAAAATCTCTTCAAAAACTAGTCACTTTGAGTGGAAAAGGGCTTTAAAAAGGCCTCTTTTGCTGTTATACTAGAGAACATCTATGGCAAAAAATAGCCCGTCCCTAGACCCGATTGTGCCCCGAGCGAGTGTCATTCCTCGGAGTGTTGCGACAGAAATGAAAGAGTCGTATCTCGACTATGCGATGTCTGTTATCACGGCACGTGCCTTGCCCGATGTGCGAGATGGTTTGAAGCCGGTCCACCGTCGGATTCTCTACGCGATGTACAACATGAATCTGCTGCCAACGGCAAAGGCGCGCAAATCTGCCACCGTTGTCGGTGAAGTGTTGGGTAAATATCACCCGCATGGTGATGCGTCTGTGTATGATGCAATGGTCAACATGGCGCAAGATTTCTCATTCCGATATCCACTGGTCCTCGGGCAAGGGAACTTCGGATCGATTGACGGTGATCCCGCTGCAGCAATGCGGTACACCGAAGCACGCATGTCGCGCGTCGCGACGCTCCTCATGAATGATCTGGAAAAGGAAACGGTCGCGTGGCGGCCGAACTATGACGGAACACGGACGGAACCGGAGGTCTTCCCCGCATCAGTCCCGAATCTTCTTTTGAACGGAACGCTGGGTATCGCTGTCGGTATGGCGACGAACATCCCACCACACAACCTTCGCGAACTCATCAGTGCCACGGTGCATCTTATTGATACTCCTGACGCAACGAACGAAGATGTTCTTGGATTCGTTCTCGGCCCTGATTTCCCGACGGGCGGTATCATTTTCAATCAAACCGATATCCGTCACGCGTACACAGGAGGAAAGGGAGGCATCGTCATGCGCGGAGAAGCAGAAGTCCTTGAAGGAAAAAAAGGACAGTTCGAGATTATCGTCACATCTCTTCCGTATCGCGTGAACAAGGCGGAGCTCATCATGAAGGTCGCTGATCTGGTGCGCGAAAAGAAAATCGAAGGCATCCGAGACATCCGCGATGAATCAACAAAAGATATTCGCATTGTCATCGAACTCAAGACGGGAGCGTATCCGCAGAAGGTTTTGAATTACCTCTATAAGCACACGCAACTCGAAGACACGTTCCATCTGAACCTCGTGTGTCTTGTGGACGGTATTCCGCAGACGATTTCTCTCAAGGGGGCGCTTGAAGAATTCATCAAGCATCGCCTCGTTGTTATCCGTCGTCGCACGGAATTTGATCTCAAGGTGGCAAAAGCGCGCGAACACATACTCCTTGGTCTCACAAAAGCGCTCGATCATATAGATGAGGTGGTTGCTCTCATCAAGAAGTCAAAAGATGTTGTGGAAGCACGAGCTGGACTTATAAAGAAATTTGCTCTCTCGGAGATCCAAGCGAATGCAATCCTTGAGATGCGTCTCCAGAAACTCGCAGGTCTTGAACGAAAGAAGATCGAGGACGAGCTTGCGGAGATTACAAAACTCATCGTTGAACTCGAAACACTCTTAAAGAGCGAGAAGAAGATACGAGACGTCGCGAAGAAAGAACTCGAAGAGGTCAAAGAGAAGTATGGTGATGACCGGAAGACAAAAATCGTGAAGGGTGGTGTCGCCAATCTTGAAACAGAAGACCTTATTCCTGACGAAGAAAACGTTCTTGTCTATACCGCGGGTGGATACATAAAGCGCACCAATCCGGGAGAATTCAAAGCGCAAAAGCGCGGCGGTGTCGGCGTTATCGACCTCGACACAAAAGAAGAGGACTTCGTGACGACATTTTTGACGGCATCATCGCATAGCGACCTTTTGTTCTTCACTGATAAAGGAAAAGTATACCAACTCAAGATGTACGACATTCCGGAAGGGAAGCGTGCAACGCGAGGAAAATCGATTATGAACTTCGTTTCGCTTACGGAAGGGGAGCGCGTCACAAGCATTCTCGCTCTCTCGAAGGAGGTGAAAAAAGATCTTGGAGCGAAGGGAAGCATTCTTATGGTGACAAAGTGTGGTGTTGCGAAGAAGGTTGCTGCAGAAAGTTTCAAAGATGTGCGCCGGAGCGGTATCATCGCAATCAAACTTGACGCAGGGGATGAGCTCATCGCAACCACATTCTCTATTCCGGGTGATGAAGTGGTTTTGGCATCAGCACGCGGACAATCTATCCGATTCAAGGAAACCGATATCCGCCAAATGGGGCGCACTGCGGGCGGTGTTCGTGCGCTCAAGCTCGCGGCGAAGGACTTTATCGTGACCGCTGGTGTTGCGCATGCTTCCGCTGTGGGCACGACGCTCCTCATCCTCTCGAAAAATGGATATGGGAAGCGGACACCAATCGATGAGTACAAAACACAAAAACGTGGTGGATCAGGTATCAAGACGGCAAATGTCACTGAGAAAACAGGACCTCTCATCGCCGGACAAGTTGTGACGGCGGAATTTGATGAACTCGTTGTTATGTCGCAGAAGGGACAAGTTATCCGTGTGGGACTTGCCGAGATACCGGAGCTCGGTCGTGTGACGCAGGGTGTGCGTATCATGAAGATGCGCGACGGTGATTCGATTGCTTCGTTTGTGTGTCTTTAAAGAATAAACAAGGAACAATACACAATGAACGAGATGGACAGGAAAAAGCCAGAGCGTATCATGGAGAGTGCCATCCTTTTGTTCATTGTTCATCGTTAGTTGTTCATTATTTTCCATGTTCAGCAATCCTGAAAAGATTCTTAAAGAGTTTCAAATTGGGGAAGGAACCCATGTAGGGGACTTTGGCGTTGGTGTGGGCAGCTATGCGCTGGCCGCAGCAGAAGCCGTCGGAGAGACCGGAAGTGTCTACGCATTTGATATCCAAAAAGATATGGTTACGCGTCTTGTAAAGACGGCGCGAGACGAAAAAATAACGAATCTCCACGTCGTGTGGGCAGATCTCGAGGAACCGCGTGGCACAAAACTTGCCGATACATCCCTTGATGCAGTTATTGTCGCGAATCTCCTGTTCCAGATTGAGGCAAAAGACGTGCTTATTGGTGAAGTCATACGGGTTTTGAAACCAAATGGCCGCGTGCTTATTGTTGACTGGAAAGAGTCCTTCGGACACACGGGCCCACATCCCGATGCTATCGTTCCTGAGAAAGTCGCACGTCCTCTTTTTGAAGGTGCAGGATTTGTATTTGAACGAAGCGTTGCTGCGGGAGAGCATCACTACGGGCTTGTGTTTCGGAAAAACAAATAGTCATGAAAACCTTCCAAACAATTCTTCTTGCGATATTCGGTTTCTTCATCCTCGCGGGTGTCATTGTCATTGCCACATTTGGCCGAGGGGGAGGCGGAGGAGGTGACGTGCTCGCGGAGGGAGAAGTGTGGGGGACACTCTCTGCGTCGTTTGTTGATACGGTGGTGAGTGAATTCAATCTTGCAAATGACAACATTCTCACGATAACGTACCGCGAATTTCCACCAGAAACATTCAATCAGGAGCTTATCGAAGCGTTAGCTGCAGGACGTGGTCCCGATGCTGTTATTTTTACTGAAGACCTGATTGCTTCGTATGAAGATAAGCTTTATACGATTCCTTTTGCGACGTTTTCGGAGCGGTCATTCCGAGATATATACGTTGAGGGCTCGGAGCTCTTCCTCAACGCCGAAGGCGTTCTTGCATTTCCTATAGCGGTTGACCCCATGGTTCTCTACTGGAATCGAGCTCTTTTTAATACCGCACGTATCTCCGCACCTCCTTCGTACTGGGATGAACTCATCACCTTGAGCAAATCTCTCACAAAGACGGACAGTTCGTTCAATGTGCTCCAAAGTGTCATCGCGCTTGGTGAGTACCGAAACGTAACACACGCAAAGGAGATCCTTTCGATGCTTGTCATGCAGGCAGGAAATCCAATTGTAATCCGTGACGCACAAGGTCGTCCTGATGTTATTTTTGCCGAAGAACTAAACTTGCCCGAAGCACCTGCAGAGTCAGCACTTCGTTTCTACACGGAGTTCGCGAATCCGGTGAAACCGGTTTACTCATGGAACAGGTCTCTCCCACCATCAATTGATATGTTCACGCGCGGAGACCTTGCGATGTACCTTGGATTCGGAAGCGAAATTGTGGAACTGCAGGAACGCAACCCTAACTTGAATTTTGATGTGACAAATGTACCGCAGATACGCGATTCGTCCCTTGCAACGACATTTGGCACGATATATGCGATTGGACTTATGAAAGCATCCGACAATATCGCGGGTGCATTCAGTGTTGCAACGCTCCTCTCGGGCGCAGATGCTGCGCGGTTGTGGGCGGACATTGCCGGCGTTGTGCCGGCTCGCCGCGATCTTCTTGCAGAGTCACAAACAGACAAATACAAGTCGGTTCTTTATGAGGAGGCCTTGATTGCACGAGGATTTCTTGACCCCGCACCCGTCGAGAGCGACACGGTCTTTGCGGATCTTGTCGAAACAATCACTTCCGGACGTGATTCGATATCTCGTGCGGTAGAAGATGCACAGATTCGCCTTCAGACATTGTTCGAGTAGGTCAGGGGGCACTAGTTGTCCACTCTCTACGTCGTTTCGAAAAGAAAGTGAAGTACACTAATAGCCATACATAGTATGAAGGCAGCGATCGTTCCTCTGTTACTTATAGTGCTCCTCTGCGGGATTCTTGTTCCTATGGTGTCTCTTGCGCAAGAGCCCCTTGTTCCGTGTGGCATAAACGGGCCTGATTGCGATTTTGATGATTTGGTCGATCTCGCACGGCGGATCATTAACTTCCTTCTCGGTGTTGCGGTTCCGATTGCCGCGATTATGTTCGCATATGCGGGATTCTTGTACTTGACCTCGGCGGGTGATACGGCCAAACGAGGGAAGGCAACGAGTATCTTCCAGAACGTCTTTTGGGGTTTTGTGCTAGCATTGTCGGCGTGGCTTATCGTTAACCTTTTAACGACGTTTTTCCTTGAAGGCAATAAAAATCCAGAGAATATCTTTTCAAGACATGTCACAGTCCAAAAATCATAAAATTTTCATAGCACTTCTTGTTGGGTTCTTTCTTTTTGCCCCCATGTTTCTTTTTGCAGCGGATGGCGGTGGAAACACGCCACCGCCAAAAAAGAACCTCACGGGTATTACAAACCCTCTGAAAGATATCGATTCGGTGAGCGACCTATTGTTTGCAGCTGTCGACATCGTCACACAGCTCGGATTTTATATCGCCGTCATATTCATCATCTACTCAGGTTTTTTGTTCGTGAAGGCGCGGGGTAATAAAGAAGAACTTGAAAAAGCGAAACAGGCATTTCTATGGACGGTGATCGGAACGGCCATTCTCCTTGGGGCACGTCTTCTTGCGGAGGTTATTGAAGGAACGGTAGATCAGCTTGAGGACGGAAGCAGAGCACAGACGGTTGAGATAACGACGCAACACGTATAATATATTTTTTATGAGACACCTTCTTACTCGATTATTGCCGCTTTTCCTTCTCACCGCGCCGAGCATTCTTTTTGCTGCGCCAAGGAACCTCAAAGATCTTGTTGGTGTTTTTCTTGATCTCATAAATCCCGCACTCGCACTTCTCACAGGTCTCGCCGTCCTTTTCTTTGTGTGGGGAATCGTTCAGTACATTCTCTATGCTGGAGACGAAAAGAAGAAGCTCAGTGCTAAAAACACGCTTGTGTACGGCGTTGTTGCTCTCTTTGTCTTGTTTTCCTTCTGGGGTATTGTAGAATTCATACAGCAGTCAATTTTTAACTAGAAGTAACTTACGTACATGTATACACGAATCCTCGCCGCATCTCTTCTCGTAATCTCTTCTCCTCTTATCGCTTCAGCAGTTGAGCCGACGGGTAGGTTGAGCACCCTTATTAGCAATTTTGCCGGCATCATCAATATCCTCATTGGTGTTGCTTCCTCCCTCGCGATTCTTGTCTTTATTTGGGGGCTTGTGAAGTATATCTGGTCAGAGGGGAGTGCCGAGTCGAAGGGGGAAGGGAAGAAGATAATGATTTGGGGAGTCGTCGCTCTTTTTGTCCTTTTCTCCGTTTTTGGACTGATCAAATTCCTCCAGGATGCATTTGGTGTGTATAACTCTGACCTCAACGCTCCCCAAATCATCTACCGTAGATAATCGGGGTGGCTCGGCGATGCACAGAAGCATCCTTAGTTCAAACATCACTACACACAGCGCGTTTGCAGTCCTCAAGAGGAACGATATACTTTATATATCTTTCTGGGTACAGGAAGTAACAAATTAATCATTAAAAGAAAAACATAGTATAGAGTATGAAAAAGACTTCACAGATTCTTATCGCCGGATCGGCGTTCTTCCCGCTCTTTGCATTCGCACAACAGTTGGGAAACGTTGAGAACCTCGTTCGTGCGATTGGACGTATTATTGATCTCGCGACACCGATTTTGGTCGGATTGGCGCTTCTCGCGTTCTTCTGGGGGCTCATCCGGTACATTTTCTCGGCCGGAGAAGAAGATGCAAAGAAAGAGGGTATTCGCCTCATGGTAGGTGGTGTTATTGCAATCTTCGTCATTGTCGCAATCGTTGGCCTCGTCCGCTTCCTTGGTAAAGCACTTGGTGTCGAGCTTGGAGGAGAATTGCCAGTGCCGGGTGTTAAGTAGACATTTGTCTCTTCTGTAATGCATGCCCATCTCTGAGCTCATAGGAGAGGTTCATCAATTCATTGTTGAACCCTTACTGCTCCTTCTTTTCGGTGTTGCGTTCGTTATTTTCGTGTGGGGGATTGTTGAATTCATACAGAACAGCGAAAGTGACGATGGACGAGAAACGGGGAAGCGGAATATGATCTGGGGCATCATCGGCATGGTTATCATGCTCTCTGTCTTTGGTATCATCAATATCATTGCAGGAACGCTTGGTGTGGAAGGTGTGCAAACAAAAGACGAACAAAAATTCCAAAGTGATACAGAAAAGAAATTTAAGTTTCTTCAAAAGATAGGTATTGACTAGATTCGACACGCAAGATAAGAAAACACCGCGAGCCCTCGGGCTCGCGGTGTTTTGTATAAAAAGAAAACGGGCTGGGGTGGTGACACCTCAGCCCGCTCTCGACCGTCGTTGTTTGACGGCCGAAATGTTTCAGTCGAAAAGAGTGAAATTCAGGTCACCGGGATGGGTCCCGTCGCCCGCCAGATGTTAACCTTGACCTCGGCATCCCTTCCGCGGGACTCCTCGAATCGCAGTTTCTTGGCAGGAGCGTATTTTCCGAGCCGCTCGTCGACGTTGAACGTTATGTCGACGTCACTGCACGCTTCGCCAAGGTTGTGACCACCGTTGGCAAGCACGAACACGCATCCAGAAGTGACCTTGAACCGGTAGGAATTCCAGTGCGTAGCTCCTTCCGGCGGTTCCAACTGGACCGGCTCTGAGAGATGTCGACTTGCGAGCCGGACAAGAATTGTGTCTGGGAACTCGTCGAGCGGCCGACCGACGGGAGCGGTTTGCACCGCTTCCGCCTTGTGGCCGAACGGCCAGAAATCCCAGCCGGCGGTCTTCTCCCCGATCTTCTTCCACATCCCGGTCCCGATGAGGACCGAAAGAACGATGGTAACGGTGAGCACAACAGCAAGGATACGAAGCCCTCGTCCCTCGATGCCCGCCATGAAGACGACCGTGATGATCGCGAGCATGATGAAACTGACGAGGGTCCGAGTTCCCGTCGAGATCATGTCGGCGGGCAGGAGTGCCCAAAAGCCGAACACAATCATGGCGGTCAACGCCCACCAGACCACCTTGAGGTATCGTCGCGGTGCGTTCTGAGGCCCCAGAAGGGCCAAAGCGCTCACCCCGACCGGGGCAAGCAACACAGCGCCGATTCCCAAAAGGATAATCGCCCAAAACAAGTCGCTTGCTCCGGACGGGTCGGAGACCACCTTCATGATTGCGGGTCGCACCCACCAATACACGAATATCAGGGTGGCCACGAGGTAGACAATGGCACCACCCAGTGCCCAGAGCCCAGCGCTTCGAGCCGCATCCAGCGCAGAGCGCTGGAGAAGCATGTCGGCGTATTCGTTCGCCAGTGTTGGCGTCGCACATCCGCGGTTGAAGGCGTCTACGAAAATCCGTAAACGATTCCAACCTGAACGGTCGTGCCCGCGTTTGATGGTGACCTTCTTGATGGTGTCGGCCTTTTTGGTCTCCCGGTAAATCTCTTCGGTCTCACCGGGTCCAACAAGCCCACTCTTGAATTCGTTGAGCATTTCAGCGATCGCGACCTCGAGGCGGTCGCGATTCCTGCGACTCAGACGCCGTTTGGCGTCCAGGAAGTTCTGTTGCGGCCCACGGGCGACTTTCGCCCAGAACGCCGCAACGGCGGCTTTCCGCTCCTTCCGTTCAGCCACGGTCGTGTCGGTGGCAGGAGTTGTCCCCGCCGACGTTGTTTTGGTGGTGCTTGTTGCGAACGGATTTCGCCCGAAAAGCGAACCCGCGAACCATCCACCAACCCATTTCAAGATGTCCCACAACGCCTCGTCTTTGATGTTGGCCATCGCTCTCTCCTCGTAGTTGAATTCGTTTTTTGGGTTTCAGAAAGACAGAAGACATGTCCAAGAAATCGGACAGTCGAAACACGGATGTCTGCTCAGATGTTATATTTCACTCTTTTCAAACTGACAAAGAGCACTCGTATATATTGTATCACTTTCATACAAAAAGTCAAGTAGTAAGTACCTCTTTCACGGCCTCGCTAAGGCCTAAAAAAGGTTGTGTGGTGGGCAGGGCGAGATTTGAACTCGCACACTCTTTCGAGTACCAGCTCCTAAGGCTGGCGCGGCTACCAATTACGCCACCTGCCCGTGTGTGATTATCCAATCATCTCAGTCCGCCCGGTTGGATTCGAACCAACGACCGTCTCGTTAAGAGCGAGCTGCTCTACCAACTGAGCTACGGGCGGAATACGATAACTTTACACTACCCAGTCAATAACTGACAACTTCCTTTTTGTGCTCGGGGTGGGGGTCGAACCCACAAGACCTTGCGGTCGGAGGATCTTAAGTCCTCTGCGGCTGCCAGTTTCGCCACCCGAGCTTTTTATATAACCCTGGAGGCCTGGGCGGGAATCGAACCCGCGCATAACAGTTTTGCAGACTGTCGTGTTACCACTTCACCACCAGGCCGCAGTTTTATTCTACGGGTTTCTCTTCCAATGACAACGCTTCGATATCCTGTCGATTCTTCTCTCCGACGTCGAGCATGAAGTCCAAAGTCGGGATGAATTTTAGAGACGTTTGTTTTTTTACATACTCACGGAAGTCGGTTCGGTTCCGTTTGAGGAAGGCGAGTGCGTTTTCTTCTTCAGAATCAGGAAGGACAGTCACATAGATCGTTGCGCGCCGGTCATCAGGAGAGAGGGAGGCGTGCGTTACCGTGATGAGAGACGTACGATTCGATGCTCTGTTCAAGTACTCCGCCGCCAAATGCGCGATGTGTTCTTCTTTTTGTGTGTGATGTCTCACGGTTATAATTTAATTTAATTGAGCAACGCACTCTATCTTGGGCTGTAGTATCGCATTTTTTGATTTACCACAAAAGTGAGCATACTTTTTTGAAACGACGCGTTTCAAAAAATGTATGGAAACGGCCCTTATCGTTCGACAAATGTAAACGCGACGATCGTGTCTCCCGTTGCGAGTTCGACAGTCGCGTCGATCTTTGCGCCGCAATCCACACCTGCTTCAACGCGCGACGTGCGCTCCTTGTTCCTTTGGAGTTCCATGATCTTTCCTTTGCCAATCTCTTCGCCGCGTCGCATGACGCGCACGGTGTCGTTGTCGGATAACACACCCTCTTCCACCTTAAGACCAACAACTTGTTTCATCCGTGTTGCACTGAAGATCTTCAAGACCCGTGTTGTCCCACTAATCTCTTCCTCGCGTCGTTTTGGCCTTCGTGCCGCCTTAATCTCGACGAGTTTCTCACTCAATTTGTATATGATTTCATCGGTCATGATAAGGATGCCTGCCCGTTCTGCTTGTTCTCGGACACCATTCTCCATGTGCGTATTGAAACCAACAATGACCGTTCGCGCATCGCCACCGGCACGTTTGATGTCACTCTCGCCAATCGCTCCAACATCTGCGTGGAGTATCTTGAATGACACACGCTCATCGGAAAGTTTGTGTACTTCGTGTGCCAAGGCATCAAGCGATCCTGCAACATCTGCTTTCAGAATGAGAGGAATTGTGGCACGGTCTTCTTCAACCACTTCTCCGTCTACACTTCCGCCGGTGTGTGGAATGGGGCGTTCCTTCACGTGTTCGTTTGCATAGCTTTCAGCATCTTTTTTCTTCTCAAAACTTTTTACGTTTGTCCCTATCATCGGCAAGTCACTCCACCCGATGATGACAACGGGGGATGAGGGCGTAGCACTTCCAAGCGTTTTTCCGAGAGGATCGTGTATTGTGCGCACGGGTGTCATTGCTCCCTGACCTGCAAGGAACATACCAGTCGAGAGTGTTCCTTCGGTGAGGATGAGCGTCGCAGAGATGCCTTTCTTCGGGTCACGATGTGCCTCAACAATAACCCCCTCTGCGTTTTTTGTGGGGTCCATTGAGAGTTCCAAAAGTTCTGCGCTCAAAAGGATGAGTTCAAGTAAGTTGGGAATTCCTTCGCCGGTTTTTGCGCTTGTCCCCACATAGGGAATTGCTCCGCCGTGTCCCTCGAGGTAGACACCATTTTCGACGAGAGAATTCTTCGCGCGCTCAATATCAGCTCCCGGGAGATCAATCTTGTTTATCGCAACGACATAGGGGATCTTCGCTGTTTCGATTGCGAGAAGCGCTTCTTTTGTCTGCGCTTTTACACCATCTTCAGCGGAGACGACGAGAACAGCGATATCGGCAAGAGATGCTCCGCGTGTGCGCTGTGCACCAAATGCTTCGTGCCCCGGCGTATCAATGAAGGTAATCGTTTTTTTCTCCCCTTCTATTTCGTGTTCTACCTCGTATGCGGCGGTGTGCTGAGTGATGCCGCCCGCTTCTCCGGCGACGACGTTCGTGCTCCGTATGTGGTCAAGCAGGCTCGATTTGCCGTGGTCAACATGACCAAGGACGACAACAACAGGTGGACGTAGTACTCGAGATGATGGCTCCATAAGGGAACACGCGTATGCATGTTAAAAGTGATTTTACCACATCTTTGAGGAAGACGGAATACCACGCGTGTCTGTACGGCGGTTTACAATGATGCACATGGAAGAAAAAACGAAGACACGTGTTTACCCAGACACTAACTTTGGCATGACTCACGTTTTGCGGAAATTACATATCAGCAGGTAGATATTTCTCGAAAGGTTTGTGATAGTAATCAATAACATATGCTGAGCAAAAAAAATGCCAAAGTTAGTGTACGGGTCTATCTTGATTATGCTGCGGCAACTCCGCTTGATTCTGAGGTTGCGCGGGTGATGCGTTCTTTTGAAGATACGCACTTCGCGAACGCGTTCTCGATACACGAGGCGGGGCGAGAATCAAAACGTGTTCTTGAGGAATCTCGGCGTGGAGTCGCAGAACATCTGGGGGTTCGAGCGGAGGAATGTTTTTTTACATCGGGAGCGACCGATGCTCTCATGCGTGCGATCCACGGAGCAACCGACGCTGTCATTGAGCGTGGTGGTACTTACACGGATATGCATATTGTGATGAGCGCCGTTGAGCACTCATCAGTCAAATCGTGTGTTGAAGCACTCGGCCGTCGCGGTGTCTCGATCTCAATCGTCCCCGTCTCTCACGAAGGTATTGTTGACATTCCTTCACTCGGACGTGTTCTTCGAGCGAATACTGTTCTTGTGTTTGCAATGCTCGTCAATAACGAAATCGGGACGATACAGCCGATACAAAAGATCGCTCGTGTGATACATGATCATTACGCAAAATCCTCTGACCGACCCAAAGTATTCGGCAACACGGAACCCATTTTTCTTGTCGATGCCAGTCAGGCCCCGCTATCGCTCCGTATTGCTCCGCATGACCTTGGTGTGAGCATGCTCATTCTTGATGCGCATAAGATATATGGTCCGAAGCGAACGGGATTTCTCTATGTGCGCTCTGGTACTACGTTCACCTCGCCCTGCGACATGTTCGGTATGGTGCCGCGAGAAGGTACGCCGGATGTGGGTGGTGCAATCGGTATGCGAACAGCGTATGACAGCGTCGAGGCGCGTCGAGAGGGTGATACAAAAAAATGGCGCGATCTCAAAACATATTTCATCGAAGCTTTGATGGCGCGATTCCCTGGCATGATTGTGAACGGTTCAATCAAAGAAAGTGTCCCCAATATCCTCAATGTCTCTTTTCCTGACGTCAACGGAGAATTTCTTGCTACCAAACTGGACATGGCGGGAGTTGCGGCCGCGGTCAAAAGTGCATGTCTTTCGGGGGGTAAGGAAGGTTCATACGTTATTCACGCCCTGGCACCAGAAAGAGCGAACGAATCAATCCGGTTCTCATTCGGGCGTGAGACGAGTCGAGACGACGTCGACTACACCATCTCGGTTCTTGCGGACATCCTTGTGTAAGAAAACGAGGCACCACTCGTCTCATAGGTAAGGAATATTTGCATTCCCGCTTTTTCCTCTATATCATACTTATACAAATACAGCCCTATTGTATGGATCTTGAACATTTAAACAAAACACAGATCATCCTTTTGACGCTCTTAATCTCATTCGTGACATCGATTGCGACAGGTATCGCAACGGTATCCCTGATGGAGAAAGCGCCGACCGATGTAACTCGCGTCATCGATCGCATTATTGAGAGACCGATTGAGACATTCGTGCCCGGTTCACGTGAAGTGGTGACACAGGAACGGACGGTTGTTGTCTCGGAGAGTGAACTCATCGCAAAAGCGATTACCGCAATCACTCCTTCGATAGTCAATATCTACAGCGTTTCAAGACGCGACGAACTCACATTCAAAGGTATGGGCATCATCGTTTCCGCAGAAGGTATCGTCGTTGCAGACAGTCGTATCGTTAAGAACGGAGAAGAATACGTTGCGCGGCTTTCTGACGGTACAGAACTTACCGCAGAGCCGTCGCAAGAAGAAGGAGAGCAGGGTTTCTTTCGTCTTGAACGACTGGCGGAACGGACGTTTACCCCTGCCACATTTGCCGCATTTGACGCTCTGACTCTCGGCCAAACAGTTATTGTTCTCTCAGGCGAAACATCGCTCTCGATTTCTCCTGGCGTTATCGCCGAACTCGTGCCGTCAGAACAGGAGAACGTATCATCGCGCATTCGCGCTTCCATTGACTCATCTCGCGTGCTCCTCGGGTCTCCCCTGATTGATCTTAAGGGTGCTGTCATTGGGATGCCGGAGAGCGAGGGTGGTTCCGTCTTCATATCTCTACGAGAGGCATCAGGCGAGTAGGTTTTTTGACACTAGACAAGTTGTGTGATATATTGGGTGCACTATGCCTCCACATTTCAAAAATTTCACGACAAAGGCCAAGGAAGCCATCAAAAAGGCGCACGAGCTTGCTCTTGAGCGTGGCCAGAGCCATGTGAATGTTCTCCATCTTCTTGCGGCGCTTATTTTGCAGGAAGAGAGCATGGTCGCGTCGATTCTCGATCGGCTTGAAGTGGATACAATTGCTCTCACGGACGAGCTTCTTGAAGCGATTGAGTCGCCTGACGCGGGCGGCACGGTGACGCCGTCATATCAAATGTACATCACACCCGAACTCGGCAAGGTGCTCGAGAATTCGATTCGTGTCGCAGCAATGCTCTCTGATCAATTCACTTCGACGGAGCATCTCTTCATCGCGTCCCTCGATTCGCAAGGTGAAGCGCGCGAAGTCCTCTCGCAGTTCAAGATCGAGAAGAATCATGTTCTCCAAGTACTGCAGGAACTTCGTGAACACGGCGCAAAAGAAGGGGGAGGGAGCAAGAAGCCCCGCGCAATCGCGCGTTACACACGAAGTTTGACCGCGCTCGCGCGTGAGAACAAACTCGATCCTGTTATCGGTCGTGATAAAGAGATAGGTCGCATCATTCAGATTCTCTCACGGCGCACGAAGAATAATCCGATTTTGATCGGAGAAGCGGGTGTTGGAAAGACCGCTGTTGTCGAAGGGCTCGCACAACGCATCGCGTCTGGCGACATTCCCGAGTCACTTAAAGATAGAGACCTCGTGTCACTTGACCTCGGTGCGCTCATTGCGGGGACGAAATACCGCGGAGAATTCGAAGAGCGCCTCAAGGCGATTGTGAAAGAAGTCGAAAAATCAAACGGTAAAATCGTTCTCTTTATTGACGAGATTCATACGATTGTTGGCGCGGGCGCTGCGGAAGGAGCAATGGACGCGTCAAACATGTTGAAGCCCGCACTCGCGAGAGGAGAACTCCGGGCGATTGGTGCAACGACACTTAAGGAATACCAACGCCACATCGAACGCGATCCGGCACTGACACGGCGTTTTCAGCCCGTCTATATCAATGAGCCGTCGATCGAAGATGCGATTGCTATTTTGCGTGGACTCAAGGAAAAATATGAACTTTACCATGGCGTAAAGATTACGGACGACGCAATCATTGCCGGGGTCAATCTTTCAAGCCGCTATATTTCAGACAGATTTTTACCTGATAAGGCGGTTGACCTCATTGACGAAGCATCGTCCGCGCTCCGCATCTCTCTTGAGAACAAGCCGGCCATACTCGAAGAAACAAATCGAAAGATAATGGTCCTTGAGATTGAACGAGAGGCACTTAAGGGTGACGTGGGAAGGGATGGAAAAACACCAAAAGCAAAGAGTCGGTTGAAGGTGATCGAAAAAGGGATTGCTGACCTCAAAGAGACGATCTCAGAGATTGAAATCAAGTGGAAGAACGAAAAGGAAACAATCACGGAAATAAAAGACATCAAAAAACAACTGGAGCGAGAACGCCTCGATGCAGAATCTGCTGAGGCGACGGCGGATTTGGCCCGCGCAGCGGAAATCCGATACGGACATATTCCGACGCTTGAAAAAGAACTCGAACAAAAGAGCGCACGATTAAAACGACTCCAGAAGTCGCGCCGTATTCTTAAAGAAGAAGTAACCGAAACAGATATTGCAGAGATCGTCGCACGATGGACGGGAATCCCGCTTGCACGGATGCTTGAGAGTGAGGCGGAAAAACTTTCGCGCATGGAAGAAGAATTGAAGAAGCGTGTCGTCGGACAAGACGAAGCGGTGGAGAAGGTTGCAAATGCAGTGAAGCGTTCGCGCGCCGGAATCGCAGACCCCAATCGTCCGATCGGTTCGTTTATTTTCCTTGGGCCAACGGGTGTGGGGAAGACAGAGCTCGCGAAAGCGCTCGCAGAATTTATGTTTGATGACGAGAAAGCGCTTATCCGCGTGGACATGAGCGAGTACATGGAGAAGCACTCTGTTTCGAAAGTTATCGGTGCGCCTCCGGGATACGTTGGACACGAAGAAGGGGGAGCGCTTACTGAATTAGTACGTCACCGCCCCTACTCCGTCATCCTTTTTGATGAGATTGAAAAAGCACATCCAGAAGTATTCAACATCTTGCTCCAAGTACTTGATGACGGGCGTCTGACAGATGCGAAGGGAAGAACGGTTAACTTCAAGAATACGATTATTGTGATGACGTCAAACATCGGCGCAGAATATCTTGATCGAATGCATGGTATCGGATTTGGAACAAAAGATGCTGATGTGCAATCGTACGGGAATATGCGTGAAAAGGTTATGGATGCACTCAAGGACCAATTCCGACCGGAATTCCTGAATCGTCTCGATGAGATTATCGTCTTTAATATCTTGCCTGGTTCCGCGATTGAATCGATTGTCGGTATCCAGCTTGAACTGGTGAAGAAGCGGCTTCTCGGAAAAGAGATCGAACTTACGGTAACATCTGCCGCGGTCTCGTACCTTGCTCGTGTTGGATATAATCCGACATACGGCGCACGTCCGTTACGCCGCCTCATCCAGGACAAGATTCTGACGAAAGTCGCGCAACTCATGGTGTCAAAAGGAATCCTCGAAGGCGGTGCAATCACGGTTGATGTTGCCAAAAATGAAAGCGGGGAAGAGGACATCACCTTCACGCTTACCAAGAAAGGAAAGTCATCGCGTGGAAAAAGCAAACTATCTCTCGCAGAAACAGTTAAGGTATAATTTTTTGCTTTTCTTTGTTGTTTGTTGTAGGTTGTTTGTTGTAGGTTGTTTTTGCGTCGGTACTCAAGTGGTCAACGAGGGCACGCTGTAGACGTGCTGGCCTTTGGCCTACGGGGGTTCGAATCCCTCCCGGCGCACCATACAAAAATAATGCATCGCAATGATGCATTATTTTTGTATCTGGTCGCCGAGAGCGACTGAACTGCTTCGGTCGCGAGAGGGATTCGAACGCCGGAGTCATGTTCCGAAAGCTTTCGGAACAGACGAGGCGGTGCCCAGTCCGAACCGAGCGACGGCGAGGCGAGAGGCGCGGGAGAATCCCTCCCGGCAACAATGTCCTCGAGAAAGTTCTCCGGTTACATTTTTATGATATTCTTGTCGGCAGGGGCCACTGAGGTGGCAGTCGATTGCTGGTAGAGGTGGGCAAGACCTCGCCTTTCTTCCTCCAGCGTCTCCCTTTACTGTAATGTGCGACTCACTCGACGGTGCACCAAGGGTAAAGGCAGTACTGTTCCTTGGTGTTTAAAGAAAGGTCGCTATCCAGCGAGCACACGAGGCCACACCACAGCGTTACGGCGCTGTGATGCGAGGAGGGGAGTCGAGCCCCTCCTTTTTCATTTGTGTTTTTTTCAAAACCTGTTAAAATGTCTTCATGTCCCAAGACGCAATCGCAAAACTCAAATCAACCAAGTCCGACCACATGTATTGGACGCGGCGCAATAGAAAGAGCAAAGGAGTCCAGAATAAGGAACGCCTTGAGCTTATTAAGTTCGACCCGACTATTCGTCAGCGTGTTACATACAAGCAGGTGAAAAAGTAAATTTTTGCTTTAAAAATCAAGAAAGCAAAAAGTGGCGAAGGCCACTTTTTTGTTGTAAGTTGTTTGTTGTTGGGCGTTTGTTTATAAAGGGGCCTATAGTTCAATGGTAGAATTTCTCTCTCCAAAAGAGAAGATCCAGGTTCGAATCCTGGTGGGCCCGCCTTCGGTTTGCAGTAGCAAACCTGCGTCGTGGCAAGCCCGCCACAAGAACTAAGTGTCGGAGTGGTCCGAGTGCATTGTGTCGCATTTTTAATTAGCCATTTTGGCTAAGTTATTCTTGCCTTCGCGAAACCACTTCTTCAATGACTTTTTGTATATTAGGGAAATGGGAGTCAAAAGCGATTTTGACTTCTTTAAGATCTTCGGGTTTTCCTTGAATGTTTACTTCTCCAGGAAAGAATCTGTCCATAATTAAATCTACCATTCTTTCTTTAGTCCAGTGCTCAATCTTGTATTTCTTCACCCACTCCTCAATCGCCAGATGTACAATCTCATGAGCTAGGGTAATCCAGGAAATAGTGCGTCCATAATCAATATTCACTTGAACGTTATTTGGTAAGCTGTAGCTACCGCCAACCCCGTACTTTGTAAGTGAGATGGTATATGTATCGTGTACCGGCACGCCCAAACTCTTCAGATTTTTTGTAAAATCTCTCTCGATCTTCCGAAACTCAGATTCTAAAAGTTTTATTGCGTTATCATATGCAACGGTGTCAAACTCTTCTGTAACCACCTTAGTGATTTCTTCGTCTTCGACACGCTCACCGCATTCTGCTTTGGCTTTCAATGAGTCAGGGAGATTGATTCGGTAATTATTTTCTTTGTACCATCTGTATTTATCCAGAGTATATCCAATCCGATCTGCTTCTGATTCCGGCGAATATCTAAAATGGAGCTCCATCACTCTATTTTATACTTATTTACAGAATTCGTACTCAGACCCGAGTGCCTCGGCGATACCTACCGTAAGATGCTAAAATAGCCTTGCACGGGTTGGACCTGTCGGTACTTAACCTGAGTGGCACGCACATATGAAATTACTTCTTACCTCAGCCGGAATTACAAACAAATCGATATCCGATGCGTTGTTTAGATTGGTCGGTAAAAAACCAGAAGACACCTCTCTTGTTTTTATTCCAACTGCCTCAAATGTAGAGAAAGGAGATAAGGGGTGGTTGATTGACGATTTGATTAATTTAAAAAAACAGGAATTCAAATCAATTGACATCGCAGATATCTCAGCGGTTGGAGAGGAGATATGGAGACCAAAACTTGAAGAAGCCGACGTGCTCTTTTTTGAAGGAGGCAATACATATCATCTTCTCGAATGGATACACAAATCAGGGTTGATCAATTGTCTTCCTGAATTGTTGAAAACTCGTGTGTGGGTTGGCCTAAGTGCGGGAAGTATGGTGACGAACAAAGATTTGGCCTTGAAGATATCGCAGATTGTGTATGAAGAAGATTTGGATAGGACGGAAGATGTTGTTGGTCTGAATTACGTTGATTTTTATTTCTTGCCGCATCTTAATTCGGAATTTTTTCCAAGGCTGCGAGAACAAAATATCAAAGATGCCACACAAGGAATGAGCGAAAAAGTATACGCTCTTGACGATAACTCTGCGCTTGTGGTTGTGGATGGGAAGGTTGAGGTTGTGAGCGAAGGAAAATACCTGGAGTACAATTAGATGAAAAAGATTCTCCTCGCACTCCTTATTATTGTATGCGCTCTTCTCTTGGGTGTTGCTTTTATGCTTAAAAATAATGAAGAAATATCAGTAGAAGGCACAGACCTCGCGACAACAACGCTTTCGTGGGACGGAGGATCCTTTATTGTTGAAATCGCGGACACTTCTGCCTCAAGAACACAAGGATTATCCGACAGGGAAGAACTTCTCCGTGGTCACGGGATGCTGTTTGTGTTTCCGAAAGATGATTTTTACTCTTTTTGGATGAAGGATATGCGCTTCTCGATTGACATGCTCTGGTTAAGCTCAGATTTTCGTGTTGTGCATATAGTTTCGGCTGTATCTCCAGAAACCTATCCGGAGTCATTCACATCTCCTGACTCGGCGCGCTATGTTTTAGAGATTCCTAGCGGTGAATCGCTCACAAAAGGAGTTGTTGTTGGTACACAGTTTGTCGCTCCCTCGTTTTAAAATTTCTTCGGCGGATTGTAAACGTTGACGGTCTTCTTTTTTCATCCCATGACCTCTCAAAAAGGAGTTATCCACCGTGTGGTGGGCAGGTCGAGTGTCCTACAATAGGTGCACGACTGATTTCCGACTTGATTGACTTCTCGATTTTAAAATTGGGGAAAGGGGAAGACGCCCTGAGAAGAGGATGTATACACAGTGCACGAATCATTAGTACTTTTAATCCAAGCACATCGCAGTATGTATCCCACCCTTCGAGAAATACGCAAACGCACGGGTCAGGTCGTTCCTTTTGAGGCAGAAAAGATAACTCGCGCTATCGAAAAAGCGTTTGAGTGTACTCTCGGGGACGATCACAAGACCGATACGGAGGCGATTGCCAATATTGTCCTTAAAGATTTGGAAGTGCGTATCCGAACGGTAGGGGAGTCATATGTTCCTGCTGTCGAAGAGGTGCAGGATCTTGTTGAGCGCGCGATAATGCAGAAGGGATTCTTCACTGTTGCGAAGGCGTACATCGTCTATCGATACGAACACCAGAAGATTCGAGAGCAGAAAAAAGAAGTACTGCAGAAAAGGATCGCGAAGAAAGAATTCCTCATTAAAAAACTCGACGGACGCACAGAAACATTCTCACTTGAAAAAATAGAAAAAGCGTTTCTCCGCAGTGCTCGTGGTATCGAAAAAGATATTGATATCAAAATGCTTCTCGAGCAGTCACAACGAGAGGTGTATGAAGGAATGACGACGCGTGACATCTCACAGATGCTTGTCTTGGTCGCACGCTCGTTCATTGAGCGCGATTCCGCATATACGCTTCTCGCATCGCGTTTGCTTCTTGAAACAACCGTCTACCGAGATGCGATTGGATACACAGAAGTGCTCTCACCAGAATTCGCGGGGCAGTATCGAGAAGCATTTATACAAAATACTCACCGCGGGATTGAGCTCAACCTGCTTGATGGGCGCTTGGCCTCGTTTGATCTCCGAAAGATTGCTGATGCGATCGCCCCTGAGAGGGACGACCTTTTGCGATACCTGGGGACGCAGACCCTTTTTGACCGATACTTTGTCCGTGACAAGACAAACCCCAATAACTACCGCATTCTCGAGGCACCGCAGATGATGTGGATGCGGGTTGCAATGGGGTTGTCGCTTCTTGAAGAAAAGAAGGAGGAACGCGCAATCGAGTTTTATAATCTCATGTCGACGCTCCGGTATGTGCCCTCGACACCCACCCTATTCAACGCGGGCACACCGTATTCGCAGCTCTCTTCGTGTTATTTGGGTGTTACGGGAGATGATCTCCATAGTATCTTCAAGGCGTACGAAGACTACTCACACCTTGCAAAACACAGCGGAGGCATCGGATACAGTTGGACGAAACTCCGCGCAACAGGCGCACGTGTTAAAAGTACAGGAGTTGAAAGTAACGGTGTTGTTCCGTTTTTGAAAATTCTTGACTCAACGGTTGTTGCTATCAACAGAAGCGGGCGTCGACGTGGCGCTTGTGCAGTCTATCTTGAGCCCTGGCATGCGGATGTCGAAGAGTTCATCGAACTTCGCAAAAATACGGGAGATGAGCGCCGTCGGACACCTGACATCAACACGGCACTCTGGATTCCCGATGAGTTCATGAAGCGTGTACGCGATGACAGAGAATGGACGCTCTTTTCTCCCGACGAGACACCTGATCTTGTAGATCTCTACGGTGCAGCATTTAGCAAACGATATGCTGAGTATGAAGCAAGGGCAGAGAAAGGGGAGATGCGGCTTTCAAGACGGATGCAAGCGCGAGATTTGTGGAAAAAAATGTTGACACAACTTTTTGAAACAGGACATCCGTGGGTGACGTTTAAAGACGCATCAAACATACGAAGTCCGCAGGATCATATGGGCACCATTCATAGCTCGAATTTGTGCACAGAGATCACATTGAACACGAGCGCGGATGATGAGGTCGCCGTGTGCAACCTAGGATCGATTAATCTTACCGAACACGTCGTAAACGGAACGTTGAGCGAGGATTTGATACAAGAGACAACGGTCCTTGCGGTCCGTATGCTCGATAACGTCATTGATCTAAACTACTACCCGATTCCCGAAACAAAGAAGTCGAATATGCGGCACCGGCCTATCGGGCTCGGTATCATGGGCTTTCAGGACGCTCTGTATCTTCAGAATATCCCCTTTGAGTCGAAAGAATGCATCACATTTGCCGATGAGAGCATGGAGATGATCTCGTACTACGCGATTCTTGCATCATCTCTTCTTGCGCAGGAACGCGGAGCGTATGAAACATACGAAGGATCGAAGTGGCACCGAGGTATTTTCCCCGTAGACACACTCGATCTTCTCGAAAAAGACCGTGGTGAGAAGATTACGCTCCCAAGAACAGAGCGTATGGATTGGAGTATTGTGCGCGACTCAGTAAAAAAATACGGCATGCGGAATTCAAATTGTCTTGCGATGGCCCCAACCGCGACGATTGCAAACATTGCTGGCTGTTTCCCGACGATAGAGCCGATTTACAAGAATATCTATGTAAAATCGAATATTAGCGGTGAGTTCATCCTTGTGAACGAGTATCTCGTCCGTGATCTCAAAAAAGAAGGGCTGTGGAACAGCGAGATGCTTGAGATACTCAAGGGTGTTGACGGAGATCTCTCTCGTGTTTCAAGTGTTCCGTCGTGGATCAAAGAACGCCACAGAGAAGTGTTTGCCATCGATCCTCAATTCTTGGTCACCGCCGCAGCGCATCGCGGACAGTGGATTGATCAGAGCCAATCTCTGAACATCTTTTTCTCGGGCACATCGGGCTCACAACTCTCTGATGTGTATCTCTCGGCGTGGCAGCAGGGAATAAAGACGACGTACTATCTCCGCACACTTGCTGCGTCCGGTGTTGAAAAAAGCACGGTTACGCTTGAAAAACAGAACCTCGCACCGGAAGTCCGTGAACGCCTAATCGCACAGGAAGCGGTTGACAGCATCAAGTCGACCATTGTTCCGGAAGAATCTGTTCCGGTTCATGCGACGTCTTCGGGTCCTGCGCTTAAACTCTGCAAGATTGACGACCCAGATTGCCAGGCGTGCCAGTGATTCGTTTATAAGGTTTTCATCCACAGAGCATGTGTGCTCGTCTAAAAATACTATGGCCAAAAAACAAATAATAAACGCATCCGGCGTTGACCCCAATAAAATCCTCCCCCTAACCTATCCGTGGGCTCGCCAGTACTACAAAACGGGCGTCGCAAACAACTGGGTTCCCGAAGAAGTATCCATGCAGCTTGATGTTGAGGCATGGAAAGCAAAAGGAGAGAAAGGAATCACTGAAGATGAGCGGCGGATGATACTCTATAACCTCGGGTTTTTCTCAACCGCTGAATCTTTGACTGCGAACAATATTGTTCTTGCTATCTACCGACATGTAACGAATCCAGAATGTCGACAATATCTCCTTCGGCAAGGATACGAAGAAGCGATCCACACGGACACGTTTATCTATTCATGTGACACGTTGGGGCTTGATCCCGATACGGTCTACAACATGTATATGACGATCCCCTCGATCAGAGAAAAAGACGAGTTTGTTGTTGAGATGACAAAATCGGTCCTTGATCCCACCTTTATCACGCAGGGAACAGAGAACATCCAGCGGTTCGTAAATGATCTTGTTGGCTTCTACGTCATCATGGAGGGCATCTTTTTCTATGCGGGGTTTGCCATGATGCTCTCACTTCTTCGCCGTCAAAAAATGACAGGGATTGGGGAACAATTCCAATTTATTCTTCGTGACGAGACAATCCACCTTGCGTTTGGAACGCAGCTCATCAATACCATCATTGAAGAGAATCCGGATATCTGGACAGCAAGCTTTAAAGATAATCTTACACAGAGAATTACACGTGGTGTTGAACTCGAGAAACAGTATGCGTTTGACGCATTGCCAAAGGGGGTCGTCGGACTTACACCAGATTCGATTGCTGAATACATCGAACACATCGCAGATCGTCGACTTGAACGCATTGGCTTGAAAACAGTGTATGGAACAAAGAACCCGTTCCCGTGGATGAGCGAGATTATCGATGCGCGGAAGGAGAAGAACTTTTTTGAGACACGCGTAACGGAATACAAGACGGGGGGACAACTTGAGTGGTGAAAACCACAAAATCCAAATACTTGCAAAACTGAGGGAGGAAAGTATACTCCGTCTAGTTTGCATTGGGCAGATGCGCCCCGCCTCGGCGGGGTGAGGAAAGTCCGAACACTCTCTTCGTAGCAATACGAAGAAACAAGGTAACGGGTAACGCCCGTCCGGAGCAATCCGTGAGGTGCGAACAGTGACGTTCTTTTTCGAAAGGGAAAGAACACCCTTCGGGGTGAATCCTTATGGAAACATGAGGAGTGAAACGGCCAAATCCTTACCCGAGTGCAAGGCCGCGTCAGCTTGCGCTTCGCACAAGAACCGACAACCAACGACAGACGACCCACAAGAGAATCCAAATTCTTGTTGTGTGTTGTAGGTTATACGTTGTTTGTTCCTGCGCGGAGCGCAGGTTGAAGAGCCGCTTGACCCCGAGAGTAATCGCGGGGCTAGATACATGTCTGTCGATAACAGAATTCGGCTTATAGATGCAAACATCATCATGGCCACCCGCACACCGCGGGTGGTTGTGTTTTCTGCTACTATATATATGTAATGACCACGGTTTCTGTATGGTCCGTCGAATCCTTTCATTCTTCTCGCAAACAACGACGACATTAAACGCCGCCGCATACGTTATTGCTGGCTTTGCTCTCGCCTCTCAAATATTGGGAATCGTGCGCGACCGTATACTTGCACACATCTTTGGTGCAAGCCCCACCTTGGACGTCTACTATGCGGCATTTCGAGTCCCCGATCTCATCTTTGTTTCGATTGCTTCTATCGTATCTCTCTTCATACTCATCCCGTTTCTCTCCGAAGCCCTCAAAAATGGTGGGAAAGAGGCGGCACGACAATTCCTTTCAGAGGTGAGTACGGTGTTTTTTGTGTTCATTATCGTCGCAAGTGCCATTGTGTGGTGGTTTGCACCTCACCTCTCGCAGATTCTCTACCCTGGTTTTGATGGGCATCAACACGAGACGCTTGTCGAACTCATGCGCATTCTCCTTCTTTCTCCTATTCTTCTCGGACTCTCAAACATTTTCTCGAGTGCAACACAGCTCATGCACCGATTTACGATTTATGCGCTTTCGCCGGTTCTCTACAACATAGGCATCATTGTAGGTATCATCTTTTTCTATCCATCCCTCGGTCTTTCGGGGATTGGATGGGGGGTCGTCCTTGGAGCGGCTCTTCACCTTCTCGTGCAAATCCCCGTGGTACGAAAAGATGGATTACTGCCGCGGCCAACACTTCGCATCAAGGGCGCACACATACTTCGAGTTGTTCTTTTATCTTTGCCGCGGACGCTCACACTCTCACTGAATCAAATCGTGCTGGTGGTTCTTGTTGGTATTGCGTCAACCCTTTCTCCTGGCTCAGTGACCATCTTTACGTTCGCATCGAATCTTTATTCAGCACCACTCACCCTGATTGGTGTCTCATATTCTGTTGCCGCGTTTCCAACCCTCTCGCGGCTTTTTTCAACAGGGGAGCGCGTCGCCTTTCTTGAACAGCTCATCGACGCTTTGCGGCAGATTATTTTTTGGTCTCTCCCTGCGCTTGTCGCTACCATCGTCCTTCGTGCACACATCGTTCGCGCGCTTTTGGGGTCCGGAGCATTCGATTGGTCTGCGACTCGATTGACCGCGGCGGCACTTGCGATTCTTGCGGTCTCTCTCGTTGCGCACGGGGTCATTCTTTTGTTCGTGCGTGCCTATTATGCGACCGGAAGGACGATGCGTCCTTTTCTTATTACTACTGGAGGATCAATCCTCACCGTACTCTCTGCCTATGGCGGCCTTCTCTTATTTCAAAAGATTCCCGCGTTTCATTTTTTTATTGAAGCGCTGTTGCGTGTTATTGATGTGCCGGGTACGGCGATTCTTGTTCTTGCGGGAGGTTATTCAATCGGTCTTATATGTTCGGCGATTATTTTTTGGATTATTTTCCGACGTGATTTTGAGGGAGAGATCCCTTCCGGTGTTGTCCGTTCTTTTTGGCAAAACACTGCGGCCTCAATGATCGCTGGGGCAGTCATGTACGTAGTGCTTCGGGCGACAGAAGGAAGGTTCCTTCTCGACACATTTGGAAGCGTTGTCGGGCACGCGCTCCTCGCGGGAATCTTGGGATGTGCCGCATGGGTCTTCATGCTTATTGTTCTTAAGAACTTGGAATTCGGGGAACTCATAGGAACGCTTCGTGCGCGTTTCTGGAGAACCGTTCCTATCCAACCTGGACCAGAAGAACTCTAAGGGAGGTCGTGGGAGCGTTTTTCTGGTAGGATAAGCGTCTATGGATGCTCGCAGAATACGGAATTTCTCTATTATCGCTCATATCGACCACGGAAAATCGACCCTCGCGGATCGGCTTCTTGAACACACGAAAACAATCGATAAGCGGCAGATGCGCGAGCAGGTGCTTGATTCGATGGACCTAGAGCGGGAGCGAGGTATAACCATAAAGATGGCTCCAGTGCGGATGGAATACACCTTGCCGGAAAATCCAAACACCAAAATCCAAAATCCAAGTTTGGAATCTGGAGCTTGGAATTTGGATTCTTCAGATTCAAGACGATATGTCTTGAATCTGATTGACACACCGGGGCACATCGATTTTTCATACGAGGTCTCGCGTGCCTTGACGGCTGTTGAGGGCACGCTTCTCTTGGTTGACGCGACGCAAGGTGTTCAGGCACAAACGTTAACGACACTCGGTATGGCGAAGGAGCAGAGCCTCGTCATTATTCCTGTCGTATCAAAGATCGATGCTCCCCACGCACGAACAGACGATGTGATTCTTGAGATGGTTGATATCCTCTCGTGTTCTCCGGATGATGTTCTTCGTGTATCGGGAAAGACAGGAGAGGGTGTTCCTGGACTCCTCGAAGCGATCATCTCGCGTATTCCGCCGCCCGAGCATCGAAAAGAGGGAACGCAAGCACTTGTTTTTGATTTTACATACTCGAATCACAGAGGAGTTGTTGTTCATGCGCGTGTTTTTGGCGGTTCGATTACCAGTCGCGACAAGATTCTTTTTGTTGCGGCGGGAGAAAAATTTATCGCAGGCGAAGTAGGCGTCTTCGTTCCTGGAGAACATCCAACCGACGCACTTTCCGAAGGGGAGATTGGATATATCGTAACGGGAATCAAGAAGCCGGGTATCGTGTCTGTGGGTGACACGCTGACGCTTGCGTCGCATCCTGCGCCAGCACTTCCGGGATATGCGGAACCGAAGCCCGTGGTGTGGGCAAGTATCTTTCCGGAGAGCCAGGACGATCTCCATTTTTTGCGACAATCTCTTGAGAAATTGCGCCTCTCTGATTCATCTCTTTCCTACGAAGAAGAAGCGTCGGGAACGTTGGGGCGCGGATTTCGCTGCGGATTTTTGGGGATGCTCCACCTTGAGATTGTGACGGAACGTTTGCGTCGTGAATCGAATCTTGCTCTTGTCGTGACAACACCCTCGATCACATATGAAGTCACATACAAAAATGGAAAAACAGAAGTAATCTACTCGCCGTCACTATTCCCGGACGAGGGGGAAACAACGCTCATTCGTGAGCCGTGGCTCGCTGTCCACCTTTTGACGCCGGGAGCGTATGTAAGCGCACTCATGGCTGCCTTTCATGAGCATGAGGCGACAATCGATGACTCGCGGACGTACCGTGACGGACGTCTCTCGTTCACACTCTCGATGCCGCTTCGAGAACTCATGCGTGGATTTTTTGATAGGGTGAAGAGCGCAACATCTGGATACGCATCAATGTCATATGAACGGGTGGGCATGCGGGACGCAGAGGTGGTACGTCTTGATATTCTTGTCGCAGAAGAAGTTGTTCCCGCATTTTCGCGTGTTGTAGCCGAGAGAACAGTCGAAGAAGAAGGACGTAAAACGGTTGAAAAACTCAAGGATGTCCTCCCGCGTCAACTTTTTGTGACAAAGATCCAAGCACGCGCAAAGGGGAGGATTGTTGCATCAGAAACGCTTTCGGCTATGCGAAAAGACGTGACGGGGTACCTCTATGGAGGAGACGTCACACGAAAGATGAAACTTCTCGAGAAACAAAAACGAGGGAAAAAGAAGATGCTTGCTCGTGGGAAGGTGAATATTCCACACGAGGTATTTATTGAGATGGTGCGACGTTAGGATTTTTTCTATCCAAACAAGGCGGGGGTGTAGAGGATAATCATGCTTATGATGACTGCAACGCAGAGAACCATCCAGATGATCTTCACGGCCTTTTGTGTTTTTTTGTGAAATAGCATGGAGATTTCGTGTTAGGTGCTTTATAGACGATTCCTACTATATACTAAAGAGCACATTTCATCCATATGTACCACTCTCCGAGAGTCGATTTCCACGAAAAGCAGCGTATGCGTCGCTGGCTCTATTCGAAGACCACGTTCGTGATTCTGGCGATTGCGATTGTGGTGGCCGGAATACAGGTGTGGGATATGTATCAAAAAGCACGTCTCACCAAAACACAGCTTGCGCAGACAGAGGAGGCGTATAAGAAATTACAGGAACGCGAGGCCTTTCTTTCTGAAGAGACAAGAGGACTTTCGACGGAGGCGGGTGTTGAGGCAAAATTACGTGCACGTTTTGGGGTTGCAAAAGAAGGGGAAGAGATCGTTGTGATTTTAGAGGATACAGAAAACGATGAAAGTGTAGAAACTTTTTCATGGTGGCAGAGGGTGTGGCGATGGATGCGAGGAGATGAGGAATAAAAAGCGGGATTAGCCCTGCACTCAACTTGTCATGGCGCTTTGCGCAAGAGGGGATGACAAGATTGAGTGCTCGGGTAAATGTAGTGGTAAGGGTGATGCTTCTTTCCGATTTACACACGAGCAAAGCGAGTGTATTGTAAATCGCAATCCCTACAATTTTGCGAGTGTAGTTCAGTGGTAGAATGAATGCTTCCCAAGCATTAGGCGCGGGTCCGATTCCCGCCACTCGCATCTGTTCGCAAAATTGTGCGGGATCAAGCGAGAGATGCGAGTTCGATTCTCGCATCCCGCACAGGTTAGTGCTAATTCAAGTGACCGAACGGCCCCGTGCTTTTAGGTCGTATTTTGAGTGTCCAGTTCGGTTCCTAAAAACTTCGCCCCAGCTGAAAATAGAACCTTAACTAGGCAATATCTCTACCATTTCCTTCGTCCTTACCTCGTTGTTGTTACTTGAAGTTAGTTAAAGGTGGTAGAATTTCGCTAACACATGGACTACATACAGAAAATAACCGCTACACGCTGGAAGCATATCCAGCTTGATAAGCCGGTCGAACTCGAACCTGGAATTAACCTGATTCTGGGTAAAAATGGAAGTGGCAAGACCTCACTTATTGGGATGATTGAGGCGGCAGCGGTGACTCAGGCTCAGCCGCTTCGCCAAGAGGTTCTTGATGCATTTGCTGAAGGCGCTCGACTTTCCAGTATCGAACTACGGTCAGGGGAGACTGATGTTGTTATAGGTAACGACAGACGGGGTAGCGAGGGACACTGGACTGCTAGCGATCTTAAGGATCGGCTCCGAACAATTGGATCTGCCCGTTCGGTTACTAGTGGCACTAGCACCAAAAATCCTTTTGCGAGTTCTATCACTATGGATACTTCCGGGCTTGCTGTTGGCCAAACTATTGATGTCGCTGAAGAGTTCAACAAATCGATTATAAAAGAACTCATTGAGGTCATTAAAGAAAAGATGGCCGCTGGTACAGACTTTCTTGAGGAGATTCAAAAAGACTACCAAAACGGCCTAGTTGATTTCGATAAGGTGCTAAAAATAGACCCGTCTAAGGAGAACGCAGTATTTTTCGTTGACCATCTCGATAGAGAAGTTTCCATCACAGAGCTGAGTTCGGGCGAAAAGGAGTACCTCTATTTTTACTCATACCTCCGCCGGATTCGAGCAGACGAAAACAAGATTATTCTTATTGACGAGCCGGAACTTCACCTCCATAGCAGCCAGATAAGGAAGCTGTGCGAACTTATTGCTGGTCTGGCAGTTAAAAACCAAGTCATTATCGCAACGCATTCCGGTGAGGTACTTCAGCATTTCATTTCTCGCGCAAACATAATCCTGCTCAGTAAAGGCGTAGTTGATAGGATTCAAGATGCGGAACAAATGAGAAAAGCTCTTGAGGAGACCGGCCTACCTATCGACCCATCCGTTTTCACAGCACACTGGATCTGTGCCGAGAACGACCCCACCGTGTCTCTTCACGGCGGAGGGCCGACTACTCCAGAGGTCCTAAGTTGGATTCTTGGAAACGATTTAAACAAGCGGTATTGGTCTTTTGGGTCTAATAAATCCACCTCGAAGATTTACGGCGAAGGTATAGCCAGTGCGTCTCCAGCGGCGCATAAAATTCGTGTCACACCTCTACTGGACGGGGACGTTCTTGCCAAAACTCCGGCAGACTATTTTCCTGCAACCATTCCTGCACCAGCGAATAACCTAGCCTACTTTCCTTTTTGGGAGATAGAGAGCGCCTTTCTCAGTACTGCGATACTCAATGCCATAATTCCAACCGAAGGAGGCGTTACGGGTGCGGATAGGTTCTGGGCAAGCGTTACTACCAATCAAGCAAGACTCCTTCTCTACATAAAGAAGACTGTCGCAAAGAACAGCCTTAGGCGATTTAGCTTGGATAAATATATTGAAGCTGACCCACAAGTTGACATAGAGAAATGGAAAACTGAAATTCAGGCGAGTGTCACTGATCTTTCCCCGATTGATACGAAATTCGCAGAAGTTATAGCTGTTAAAAACTGGCGTTGGTTGCCCGGCAAAGAAGCCCTCGCACTGGCCATTATCTTGGAGCCAAACTTCTGGACAAAGCTTAGAAACCTGCAACAGAGCAAGGAGCTTAAAGCCCTTCTCGAATTGGACGCTGGTATGAAAACGTTTATTGAAAGCATGTCTGCGCTTTCAGGAGAGGTTCCCGAAGAGGCAGAGTAGGTTCTCTATTTCTCAAGCGCGATTTGCCGGTCCTTCAACACCAGCGTGCTCTTGAGACAGGACAGTAGCTCTCGCTTCTCCGTGATCGTACCCTCCTTGAGAAGATACTTGGCGTATTCGCGCAGGTCGACATCGCTGCTGCGCTCCTTAGTTTTCATGCCGAGCACGCCGATACGGAATTTGTTGTATCGCGATATCTCATCACGGATCTTCTCTTTCATGCCGATCTCGTCGAGGTCGATGGTATCGAGGAGCTTGACCAGTTCTTCTATGAGATCCGTTTCGTTCACGGGCGGGTTCTTGCAGTCGATGTCTTTCGACCGCGTGCACCTGTAGTAGACATGGCGGTTCACGCCGCCGTCTTTAAGTTTCTTGAACTTCTCGTCTGCCGTGATGCCGCTTCCGCATACACCGCAGGCGATCAATTTCGTGAAGGCGAATTCCTTGCTCTCGGTTTTGGGGATGTACTGATCTTGGATTGACTCCTGCACCTTGTCGAAAAGTTCCTTGGTGATGAGTGGCTCATGTTTGCCCTGATACCAATTGCCGCTCCCGCGCGGGTACTCGAATTCACCGTAGTAGAAGGTGTTGCGAATGACGGTATACAGATTCCCAAGCGAGAGGTGTTTGCCAGTATGGGTCTTGAAGGCGTTTTTCGTGAGCCAGCGATGTGTTTGCCGTCCACTCCATTTCTCATTGCCGATTTTCTCGAAGATCTTCCGAATAGTCGCGGCACGCTTCGGGTCGACAATAACCTCGCACTTGCGGTCTGTACGTTTTTCATTGAGGTAGCCAGTTGGTGCCGTTGATGGCCGCAGACCCATTTCGCAGCGGGCTCGTAGCCCGCGCTTCACATTGATGATTTTCTGGTCGTTCTCGAGCTTCGCCTGCGAGCCGAGAATCATGAGCATGAACTTCTCGTTTGGATTGTTGGTAAAGGCCTGCGTGAAGGTGCGTATCTCGACCAGCTTCTTTTGATCCAGGAGATCGACAACCGCACCCAAATCTCCGGCGTTGCGACTGAGCCGATCCGGTGCCCACGTGAGGATACCGTTGAACTTCTCCTGCCGGATATCCTCGAGAAGCTGGTTATACACCGCCCGCTGGCCTACTTCCTTGGAGGAGTGCGACTCGCGCTTGACCTCGACGATCTCAAGATTCTCGCGCGTGGCGATGGCGGTCATCTCTCGCACTTGGGACTCGATGGAAAGCGCCTGTTTGTCCTCTTCCTCGGTGCTCTTTCTTGCATACAGGCAGTATCGGACCTTTACGGGCACGGGGACGGCCTGCCTGTTAATGCCGCCAACGGGAGCCCTTGTTGCTGTGTTCATATACCACAAGGGATGACGCGAACAGTCCTAGGAGTCAAGAGCGTCCGAGGGGCTTGGAGTTGGTAACTTTACTGGCTCAAAGTTGCTAGAATAGTCCCCGCAACCGAATACCTGGCCTAACCTCGCCTTCGGGCGAGCATGGTCAAAAACCATCCAAGGAAGCTTCCTCGCACGAGGACTCGGCCGTTGGCCGGATCTGGATGCGAGGTTTTCTTTTACTCGGTGCGCCAGAACCAGTATCGGTTGTATACGTCCTGACGCAGGCGGTATGCGTCGGCATGACTGAGTACGCCCATGTACGAATTGAGGCAGGACTCGAGCGTCAATTCGCTTATCTCCCCACGCTTGTAGGCACGAACGGCTTGGTGCAGCTTTCGTGGAATCCGGCGTTTGGTCTTCGCACGAAGCTGCACGTGATTCGGCAACATGATGTAGCCGAGAAAGTCCACGCCACGCGTATGCCTCCGCAATGTTATTTTCTTCGGATGTAACTCCAGCAGTAGTTTCTCTCGCAGAAAGTCTTGCATTGGCGTAAGCAAGTCCTCAAGGTAGCTCTTGTCGTTAGACACAATGATAAAGTCGTCCGTGTATCGAGCGTAATGTTTGACTTTCAACTCACGCTTCACGAACTGATCAAACTCATTCATGTAAATGTTCGCAAAGATCTGCGATGTCAGATTGCCGATTGGCACGCCTCGTCGCTCGAACAGATTCGGTCTGCTTGCGGAAAAGCTCTCGACGATCTCATGCATCAGTCTCATGACCTTCTCGTCCTTGATCTTTGTGCTGAGAATCCCTAGGAGCGTGTCGTGGTCGATAGAGTCGAAGAACTTTCTGATGTCGCACTTGAGTGCGTAGCACGGACGCGTGTTGTTGCGACTCACGGCGCGTATGACTTGTGCAACCCACCGCACGCCCTTGTGTGTTCCTTTGCCAAGACGGCAGGAAAACGACGTTGGGATGAAGGTCGGTTCAAAGATGGGGTTGAGCACGCTGAAGATAGCGTGGTGAAGCACGCGGTCGCGAACCGTCGCCTTATGAATGTGACGCACTTTAGGGTCGTGAATCCAGAAGCCCCTATACGCTCCGTGTTTGTACGTGCCATTCTTCAGATCTCGGTACAGGCCAAAGATGTGTTGCTCGATGTCTACCCCGAATTCCGCCACGTCAGGTTTGTTCCGCTTGTCGCGCTTGAATACCTCCCAAGCTCGAAACAACGTCTGCGGAGAGATTATTAACCAGCTTAGATTCTTATAAACCTTCATAACATGAGTGATTTAGACATACCCATCTTCAAAAAATCCTACGATCTCTACAAAGAGTTCTACGGACTCCGCCTCTCGGTGCCGAAGCAAGACCGCTATACGCTCTGGCAAAAGTGCGAGAATCTGCTCATCGACATCCTTGAGGGCATTCTCCTTGCGAGCCAGCAGTCAAAGTCTGAGAAACTGCCGACCTTGGAGAAAGCGAGCGTGAAGCTCAACTTCATGCGGGTCTGCGTGCGCCTGTTGAAAGACGTGAAGGCAATCGACGACAAGAAGTACGTGCTCATTGAGGCGGACCTCGATGAGATCGGTCGGATGCTGGGTGGGTGGATCAAATCCACAAAAGAGCGTTAGTAGAAACTCCCGCGTGAAGCGGGAGTTTCTCACTGTGGATGGAGGTATGACTGCCTGGCGGACGACACACCGATGTTGCTGTTGCGGTTGTTGTCGTTCCAGTTGTTGACGTTGAGACCCTTGGCGTCGAAGTTGCCGACGTTCACGTGGTTGCCGTCCGAGTCGAGGTAGCTGCCCGTTCCCATCCGTGGCACCAGCACTCGAGGTTTGCCGCTCTTGCGAGCCTATATCCTCTCACGCCTGTATTTTATTCGAGAGCAGATTCCTTGCGGAACCATCTCCCCCTAGAAACGGGCAAGAAGTTCTCTCCATCCTTAATCGCACGCTGCCGTGATCCGTAAACCACTGGCACTCTGGCGATATCTCAAGGTGAGATATCTCGCGAGCGTGAACCGTAACCCACGCTACATTAGCAAGATTCAAAAAGTATAGTGTATCTGTATAAAAAACGAAAGCCCCCGGCACACTCTCCGACCGAAGTCGAAAAATATGCGCGGAGGCTCAAGACCTCAAGAGGGACAAGCCCTCAAGCGGTCAAGGTTCAGAACTTCACTTCCTGGCGGACGACACACCGATGTAGCTGTGGCGGTAGTAGTCGTCCCAGCTGTAGACGTAGAGACCCTTGGCGCCGAAGCCGCCGACGAGCACGCGGTCGCCGCCCGAGTCGAGGCTCGACGTACGCACGTAGACGTTCGCGAAGAGCCGGATGCCACGGACCTCGAAGTACATGGTGATGAACCATGACATCTCGGCAGCGTTCGGCACGCTCTCGACACCCGACAGGAGCTTCTCCTGCTCGCTCCAAGTGCGGTTCGTCGAGTTCGGGACCGGCGTCTTGCGGATGGCGAGCCACCCGAACGACGTCTTGTCCTTGCTGGCGAACTCCTGGTCCGCGTACCAGCCGCCGGTCTTGCTGTAGAAGTGATTGGTCACGAGCTGGCGGACGTCCAGGAGCGACATCGCCGTTGGTGGCGCGGGCATGACGGCGTAACCGTTGTCCTTGCACCACCGCAGCATGTCGGCCGAGGGGATGCTGGCCGCGAGCGTCGCGATCTCGTCGTTGGTATAGGCGACACCACGACGAGTGGCCATGATCTCCTCCGGCGTGATGAAGTCCGCGCCGAGGATGGACTGAGCCAGGATGTAGTCAGGCAGCTTGGCCGAGAAGCGGCGGATGCCCTCGATGACCCAGTCCTGGAACTCACCACCACGCCCGATCAGGCGCTGGATGGCGTCCTTGTCGGGGTTCACCTCGACGAGAGCACGGTCACCCGTGTCCTCGACAAAACGCTTGAACTGCTTCTCTTGCGGCTGGGTGCGGTCCGACGTGATCGACTGAGTCGTCATCGTCTGCTCCTTGTAGGTCACTACCATCCGCTTTGGGCGAACGATAACTGTCTCGGAATGAGACGAGTGTTTTAGGGACTTATGAAAATCCACAAAACACTCGCCTCATTCAAGTTCTGAATTGAGAAGGAGCTTCTGGTGTATATAGTACCATAACGGTATACAGAAGTCAAGAGTTGGTAACTAGGCTTCGCAGGGCCCTATTTCTAAGCTATAAGGGACATAGAAATTCGGCCTAAAAATGGTAGTATTTCTTTAACAACTGAATAGAGCCTAAACCCTCCGTTGGAGGGCATGGCGTTGAATCCATCCAAGGTAAACACCCCGTCGTCAGGGTTCCTTGGATGGTCGTAGGGGGAAACCTCTACGTTCTGGCCGAAAGGCTAGAGCTCCTGGCGGCGGGCTTTTTGCTACCCGCTGGGATAAATCCATCCAAGGAACATGTCTGATAATAAAGTCGAGCTCATCACTCGCATCGCAACACTCGAATCTGAAATACAGCGGCTTAAGCGTGCCAAGACGTATGGCCTCGTCTGGGAAGATAAGCCAGAGGACGTAGTCGTACAGTGCAAAGCGAATATTCCGGTCCTCAAAGAAGTGAAGACGCGGAAGATCGTCACGGACGAATCCCTTCCCACAAATCTCCTCATCGAAGGAGACAACTACCATTCGCTCTCGGTCTTGAACTACACCCACCGAGGCGGCTTTGACGTCATCTATGCCGATCCTCCATACAACACTGGCAATAAAAGCTGGCGGTACAATAACGATTACATAGAAAAAGATGACGGGTTCCGCCACAGCAAATGGATTTCATATATAGAGAAAAGATTGAGGCTCTCTAGATCATTACTCAAAGATGACGGAGTGATAGTCGTTACGATTGATGACTATGAAATAGGCACATTGAGGCTACTCTTGGATGAAATCTTCGGCGAAGACAATCGACTTGGGCTTATTACGATAATGCATAATCCGCGAGGAAGAAGCGATGACCAATATTTTGCGACTTCCCACGAATACGCTCTCTTTTATGGAAAAAATCCTGATAAGGCAATAACGTATAAGCTCGATCTTACACAGGAGCAGCGAGAATTATTTCCGCTGACCGATGAATTTTCAAACTACCGACTCCTTCCTCTTAAGAGAACGGGCTCCAACTCAACACCGAACGAGCGACCTAAATTGTACTATCCAATTTTTGCAAATAAAAAATCTGGTGAGATCAGTATTAAAGAACGCGTGGGCAAGGATTGGTTGGTGATCGAACCTAAAGATTCAACCGGCGCAAAGCGTGTATGGCGCTGGGGCAAAGAAAAAGTTCAAAGAGAATGGAAAACCGAGCTGATTGCCAAATTCAAAAATGATAAATGCTCGATATTCACCAAGGACCGCATAAAGGAGGGACGGAAGCCGAAGACGATTTGGGTTGATCCAAAATATGATGCTTCTTCGCACGGAACAGTGTTGCTTGAAAATATCTTAGGCGAGAGGAAAGTTTTTGATTATCCGAAGTCCCTCTACGCAGTAATCGATACACTCAAAATTCTAACGAAAGAAAAAAGAGATGCTTCAGTTCTCGACTTCTTCGCTGGATCTGGCACCACCGGTCACGCAGTCTTTGAACTCAATAAGCAAGATGGCGGAAATCGTCGTTTCGTTCTTTGTACGAACAACGAAAACAATATCTGCGAAGAGGTAACGCATAAACGGCTTGAGCACGTCATTAAGGGCTATAAGGACAAGGGTGGTCAGCTGGTTAAAGGTTTGGGAGGCGATTTGAGATACTACAAAACCGACCTCGTCAGCACCGACAAACTCCAGAAGATATCTGATGAAGCTCGAATCAAGGTGACGTACCAAGCCGGTGAGATGATCGCGCTTCGCGAGGACACACTGACGGAAACCGAGAAAAACGACTGGTGGCAGATCTTCGAGGACCACGGGCGCATGACCGCCATCTATTTCAAAGAGGACAAGGCGAAGCTATCCGAGCTTGTGGCAAAACTTGAACAGAAGAATATTCCGGTCGCCCTATACATCTTCAGCTGGGGTAAGAACGAGTATCGGGGCGAGCTCGGAAGCGGCACGATCCGCGTCGAAGATATTCCCGAGCCGATCCTTGAGGTCTATAAAGAAATCAATCGCCTGTAATATGTTCGCTCTCAAACCATTTCAGGAAGTAGCTGTCTCGAAACTCAAGAACGAGTTCCTCTCACTCTGGAAGTCACCGCACGAGAACATCCCGCTTGTTTTTAAGTCACCGACGGGATCGGGCAAAACGATCATGCTCGCGCAGTTCCTTCGAGATATCGTCGGCGACCCACGCTTCCAAGGTAATGATGTCGCGTTCCTGTGGTTCTCGTTCAGCGAAGACTCATACCTCCAGAGCAAGGGCAAGCTCTTTGATTACTACGGCGGCGCATCGGAACTCGACCTGTTGGATCTTAACGACCTCACCCGAGGGAAGCTTGAGCGAAACAATGTCTTTTTCATCAACTGGCAGAAGATTAAGGGAAAATCGAAAGAGAGCCGCAAGCTTCGGCGCGACAACGAGTGGGACCTGACCTTCGACAGCTTTATCAACAAGACCCACGAAGCGAAGCGGAAGCTGGTGGTCATCATCGATGAAGAGCACATCGGCTCCGATACCGATCTCGCGCTTGAACTGGTGAATGGGCTCATCAAACCAAAACTGATCGTCCGTGTTTCTGCGACCCCGAAGTACATCCCGAATGCGGAAGAGATCGCCGAGAAGAAAGGTGGTTTCGTTCAAGTAAAACGAGAAGAAGTAGTGGAAGCCGGATTGATCAAGGAAAAGATCGTATTCCAGACCGAGGAAGACCTGAACAGGAAAGAGCTAAAGGATATGGATCAGGACGAGATCCTTCTTGAGCTTGCATACCAAAAACGTCTTGAGCTTGTACAGCACTACAAGGCACTTAATATCGATATCAATCCGCTGGTCCTCATCCAGCTGCCGAACGACGATCAGGAAAGCACCGCGACCAGCACCAACAAGCGCGGTATTGTCACGCAGTTCCTCAAAGCAAAGGGTATTGGCGAGGAAGAGATAGCTGTCTGGCTCTCTCAGGAAAAAACGAACCTTGAAGACATCGAACAGAATGCTTCTCCTGTGTCATTCCTGCTCTTCAAGCAAGCCGCAGCGACCGGCTGGGACTGTCCGCGCGCGGGCGTGCTTGTGATGTTTCGAGAAATCCAGAATCCCACCTTCGCGATTCAAACCGTTGGTCGCATTCTGCGAATGCCGTTAGGTATACACTTCCCGCGACCGGAGCTGAACATCGGCTACCTCTATACCAACTACAAGCGCAACGAGGTGCTTGCGGAATATGCGAAATCGAAGACCGACAACCGACCGGCGATCTACGGCAGCCACCGCAAAGTGGACATCGTACCACTCCAAGTCGAGTCTATATTCATGAGCCGAACCGACTACAACGATCTCGGTGACAGCTTCCAAGACGTATTCAGCGAAACTGTCGATGCGTATTTCGGGATCAAAAATGCAGACACGAGGCAGTCTGTCTTGAAAAAGCTCAAAGAAAAGGATTTGGAGATCTCACCGATGCTGACGAACGGTCTAATCGTAAACGTGGAGATCGACGACTATGACAACTTCACCCATGAGCTGCTTGCGGAAGGGAGCAGCCATGAACAGGAGATATCGCAGTATGATCTCGAACGACTCTACAATCTGCTGTGCTTCAAGCTCATCGTGCGGCAAACCGATGAAAACAAGAAGTTCGCTCCAGAGCGATCGTGGGGCAAGCTGAAAACAGCTCTCAATGTCTGGCTCATGAAGCGCCTCGACCTGACGCGACAGGAGGTATATACGATTCTCGTCTATGACCTCCTCAATCCCACCAGCGTCCTCGCTCCGCTCATCGGAGAATCGCTCGGTTTGTACCGCCCTCTGCGGGAACGAGAGGTGGATAAAAAGTCGTCCCGCTCGAAGCGTACGGAGGTCATCGAGATGCCTCGTGAATCATTCTTCTTCACTGATCAATACGAGGAAATGCGCGTGAAGAAGTGTGCGATGACCCCGTTCTATATCGAGAAAAGCTATGTAGGAGAAGATAACGAGAAGGAGTTCATCGCCTTTCTCGAACACCACAAAAACGTCCTGTGGTGGTACAAGAACGGCGATCTCGGGAGCGAACACTTCTCCCTCTCGTACTACAACCCCGAGGAGAACAAAGAAAGACTATTCTATCCCGATTGGATCGTGAAGACGAAGTCCGGCGTATGGATCATTGATACCAAGAAAGGAAGTACGGCTGAACTTATGGACACCAAGTACAAAGCTGAAGCACTGCAACAATGGGCTAAAGTCCAAAAGGGATTCCTGGCTGGCATCGCCGTACAAGACGGTCCCAACGGATGGAAGATCAACACAGAAAAGACGTACACGTATACGCCCTCGTTGACCGGATGGAGAAATCTGCAGGAGCTGTTGTGATGTAAAAGAGTACTTACCGGAACATGTTAATCCACTTTATTACTTTACTTCATCTCGCTCACAAAACAGATCCTCGTCTCTAGAACTTCCCAAAAATATCTCGCAGTTTCTCTACATGCTTCTCGACCGCCGTCTCATCCGGCTTGATTGACTCGACGTCAATAATCCAATCCTCTTTAAGATATAGTTTATCCTTGCGCCTAAAGGGCCCCTTGTTTATTCGTTCCAAGTCACCCTCTTGGGTGTTAGTGGCTACTCGGACCGCATCATTGTCGCTTTCGATAAACTCCTTCACAGCTTTTATTCTTTCGGAGACGTGTTCACTCATGTCGGCTTCGTAGATGTCGTCCAACTTCTTAAACACCGCTTCGAACGCGAGCAGCTGGGCGTACCCGTCCATCAAGGTAATCCGTCGCGTTCTGAACAATGCCTCGTATAACAGGTCCTTGAATTCAAGGTAGGTCTTGCCGCCCTCTCTGGTTTCCTTAAAGTAGCTTGTACCCTCGAAGATATTGGAGAGCAGTGTCATCGACATACCATAACGGCTGAAGAACGTCGGTTCGCCCTTGGCATTATGGCCACAGATAAGAAGCTCTTGATCCAAGTGGTCGCCCTTGTGCTCCGGATCATCGTCGGCATAGACGATGCCGAGGTTTGGATCGTATGTGTCCGCACGCTTCTTGAAGTCTGTTACGAATTTATACCTTCCCTTGAACGCATACAGACTCTCGCCGGTAATCACTGACTCGCTGAAGGTCTCAAAGGCAATCCTTTCGTCTACTTCTCCCTTATAAGCGGTTTCAAGGCCGATATTTTCCAGCACATGCTTCGACAACGCAAGCTCCCCGTCGAGCGCATCCTTGCTGTAGAGTTTTTCTTTTCTCGTTTCGGCATCTGTTCGTCCTCGAACCGTGAGGTCGCCCGCATCGATATGCTTTTTCAAGACCCCCCTTGCTTTTTCTTTGGTGGAGATCCAGCGCTCGAATAGCTTCGCGTCGGTGCTCACCACCAACGGCGTATACTCATCGAGGAGACCACTCTCCAGAGCTGCAAGGCAGGCATCCTTAAGCATTGTTCGGATTGTCGTATGGTGCTCTGCCGCATACGCTTCCATGACCTTCTTTATCTCATCAGATTCATAGAGACCGTCGTCATCTTTGCTGACGGGTATCTCGATGCCCTTGCTCTTGAGAAAATATTTGGCGACCTCAAGAAGAGGAATGCAGGCGAAGTAGTGGTACAACTGATACTCCTTGGCGAAGTTGTTATAGCTTTTCTCGGCCACCAGTTCGGCGAGCCGTTCCTGGGCTTCGTGCGTCAATTCGTTCTTGCCGTTGAAGAGACCCGCGATCACTTCTTCCTGATCCAGATACTGGTGATCATATTCCACCTCCTCATAGAGTTCTTTCATTCTTTTCTTCTCCTCAAGGCTTAAAAGCTCGAACGCCAGTTGGTAGACCGCGTAGTCAAAGTCGACGCCTTCCTTGAGCTTTACCTCTCGCTGTTTTTTGGCGATCTCGGCTGCCTCTGCAACCGTCACTTTCTTGATCTGCTTTAAGGTTGTGATGGCTCCTTCCATACGCTGAGTGACTGGGTACCCCACCAGTTCCATGATAAACGGCAGCTGGGCCAAGTGTGCAACCTGAGCGTCCTTGTACAAGAGTTCTATTTCAAGATCCATGCGGCCGGAGTGTTTCCATCCTTCGTTCAGGGTGTTCCACTCTCGGGCTTCAGCATTGTCCTTCGCGTGCCAGTTTTCCAGAGCGTCCTTATCGGCGGGGGTGAGGATGTCTTTGCCGGTCTTCGCGCGGTGCATCTCGTTTTTGATGAGCATCAAAAACTTTTCCCGGGCGGTGAGGTTACCTCTCGAAAGTGCGTTGGTGAGCTGTTTCATATTATTTTCTTTTCTTTAAGGTCTGTTCAAGAAATTCAACCCTGTCTTTAAGCTCGGTGATCTCTAGGACCTTCGCCAGAGCGAGTGCCAGGCGGGAGACGACCAAAGCGCGCCGCGTGCCGGTCTTTCGCTGGTGCACGTCCTGCAACGTATCGGAAAGAATGGCCGCCGCTTCCTCGATACTCAGATATTTTTTAGGTTGTTCGTGTAGTTCCATACTTGTTACATTCCTTCGATTATTTCCATCCAGGCCCGCACCTCCGCCGCCTTACCGGTTTTGGTGGCTTCCCGATACAGTGCCGAGACCACATTCGGCGTTAACCGCTTGGCCCACGCCGTGACGTTTTTAAGGAGCCCGCCGTTCTCCTCGATCCGTTTGTTCCAAGCGGTCAAGGTACCGAGATCTTTGATGCCGAAGCGCTTGGCGAATTCCGTTTGGTTTTTGATATCAAGCAGGGACATCGCTAGCTCGTCGTCGATACCGAACTTCTCGATGACGTGCCGCGGCTGACCGCGAAAGATCGAGGGCATCGAGCGCCACAGAATGTATGACTCGAACTCCTGTTTCTTGTATACCGTCAGGGCTTTGGAACTGTCTTCGTCGAAGTGCGGCATATCGTTCAGGCATGGTTAATACGTTCAGCTTTCTTGTTGGTAAGCTTCTCCCACCGCTCGATGATCGTCTGGCAGTACGTCTCGTCGCATTCAACCGTGAAGCATACCCTGCCCATCTGCTCGCACGCGATAAGCGTTGAGCCTGACCCACCAAAAGGGTCGAGTACGACATCTCCAGGCTTGGTGCTGTGGTAGATGAGCCGCCGCAAGAGCATCGGCGGCTTCATGGTGGGGTGGAGTTTGCTCCTGCTTGGTTTCGGATAGAACAGCGCAGTCTTGTCTTTGTTACCGAAGTAGGCATACGTACCAAGCCAACCATAGACAATCAGCTCATGTTGGGGGTGATAGTCTTTTCTTCCCATCACATGATGATTCTTGATCCAGACCAGGAGGCTCGACTTAGTATGCCCGAGGTCGTGGAGTGCATTTAAAAACTCTCGCAGCTTCGAGTCGCCGCTGAAGATATAAAAAGCGTTCTTGTCTCTCAAATGGGGCTTCACCGAAGAGAGCCACTTTTTTGAAAAAGCATAGTAGTCTTCTTCCACGCCGTCGCCTTTGATGACGCCAAATCCTTTATCCTTGGTCTTTTTGTGAATCGCTTTCAGAAGCTCCTGCTTGCCTTCGACATATCCAACACCATATGGAGGGTCCGTGAGCAAGAGCGTTACTTTCTTCTCACCGACAAGGAGACCCACGTCTGCCTTGTTCGTGGCGTCTCCGAGCATGAGACGATGCTCTCCGAGCTTCCAGATTTTAGTTACATTTTTTGGCATGATCTCCGGTGAAGTGCTCGTAACGCTTGATGATGACGTCGCAGAAGGTTGGATCAATCTCCATGAGGAAGGCCCGACGTTGCAGTTGTTCTGCAGCGATGAGTGTTGAGCCGCTGCCTCCAAAGAGGTCAAGAATAATATCTCCCGGTGCGCTACAGCGCTTGAGTGGTTTTTCAGCCAAGGTAATTGGCTTTTGGGTGGGGTGTTCGTAGTCCTTGGTATTGTCTCGTTTCACCAGCCAGAGCTGCACGATTGACATGAGGTCATCGTAGAGGCCGATAGAGTGTACGTCCTTGTTGAGGACTTCGGAGAGATTCTTCATGCTTGGATTGAGTGCCGGACTGCCCTTCGTGCCGTAGACGCACGGCTCGATCACTTTGTTGAAAGCCACCTGCGGCGTTGGATCAAAGTTGTTCTTCACCCAAAAGCAGATGCGGCGATTGACCAATCCGAGCTTTTCATAGAGCCGCTGCACAAGTCCGACGTACTTCTCGTCGCACCAGTAGAAAACATGCACGCTATCGTGGCTCCCTGTGATAGCGTTCTGGATTGATGTTTCTAAGAACGATTCGTACTCGTGGGTTTTCTTGCTGTCATTGACGTAGTTGTCTGGAGTGTACTTGCCTTTAGTGCCGATGCCCTTGCGGTAGTCAAGACCGATATTGTATGGAGGATCGCAGTAAATCATGTGTGCTTTCTCGGTACCCGTGAGCTTTGTGATGTTTGCCGAGTCGAGCGCATCGCCACAAAACAGTCTGTGTTTGCCGAGCCGGTACACGTCTCCCGGTTTCGTTTCCGGCTCAGTGATCTTGGCCAGTTCTGCCTCTACGTTGAAACCGTCGTCCGAAACATCGAGGACATCGTCGAAGAAGAGATTGAGTTCGTCCGGCGTGAAGCCGACATCGAGGAGGAGTGTGGTGTCAAAGGCTTTGAGGAGTTCTTCGTCCCATGCTCCGAGATTCTTATTGAGTCGGAGGTTGAGCTCCTTTTCTTTTTCCAGGTCCGGGAGGTTGAGATACACCACCGGTACTTCCTTGAATCCGAGCTTCGTCGCCACCTTGAGGCGCAGGTGTCCGCCGATGACGATATTCTTCCTCTCTGGGGCGCTGTTGACAATAAGTGGATCGCAGAGCCCAAAACGGGTGATAGACTCCGTCATGTCCGAGAAGGCCTTCTCGTCCCATTTGCGCGGGTTGTATACCGAGGGCTTGAGCTCGGTTATCTTCACGTGCTCTATCTTCATAGGTGTACCTTTTGCTGTGCTAGATTGCGACATATAGTATCATTATTGGGTAAAAAAATTTGTCATTGAAAACTGATCGATCCGCTCCCTACTTTTTTGTGAACGGCAGACCCAGAAGCTTAAGCTGGATCTCGGCGACCTGTCTGCTGACCTTAAACGTTTTGGCGATATCTTCCAGATACGGCCGCGGAGAAACTCGGCAGTATGCGCGAACATGTGCTTCCGGCATGAGGAGGTACCCCGCGAACAGATCACAGATGCGTTCCACCCAACTGGTGTTGTCCGTCGAGCAATACTCTATCTTTCGGGGGCTTCGCATCAGCACGATGTGCCCAAGCTCGTGGGCTGCAGAGAAGCGCTGGCGCTCGGGACATTCATTGCCGTTGAGGGCGATGACCCACCCGACATCCATCTCTTTCCTGGCAAAGCCCGAGATGCCATCAGCAAAAATGGGATCGAGAGAGGTTATGACATTTGCATCGACGACGTAGGATTCGATCACGTCTCGGATCGGAATCGGTATCGTGAGCGTATGCACCTCAGCAAATTCAGCGAGAATTTCATTCGCTTTGTGCTTCGCCTTGTTTTTCCATTCGGGAGGTGGATGCATGTGATGCGTTTAGTTTTTAAGTTGGTTCTTCAGCGTTGTGATGTAGGCTTCCACCGCTTGTGTCTGATGTTCGTTGAGGTTGTATGCGGCCCGGAAGAACGTCTGTGCGGTTGCCGATTGCATGTAATCGTCCTGCGTAATGCCCGCTTTGGATAAAATGATCTCAAGCGGTTCCTCGAGTCCCTCGGCGATCTTTCGCAATGTCTTAATCGAGGGGGATTCATCAGGATACGCTCCTTGCTCAAGACGGGAGATGTATCCTCTGGTGAGCTGTGCGTTCTCGGCCAGCTTCTCTTGCGTCAGGCCTTTTTGCTCGCGCAAATCCTTAATGACCGTGTGCAGTTTCATAGTGCGTTATGATTATCGTGTCATTAGTAACCTGACGTAAGGATACCATAGGCGGCTACAATGTGAAGTATAGTAAGGGTGTGGATAAGTACAGAAGTTCAATATTACAAAACATTCTTTGTAATATGTAAAGTTTCAGAGTCAGGAAAATTGGGTTTGTTTGGCATTTGAGACACGCCCTGAGACACCCTTGAAGTGTCTCATTTGTCTCATTTGCAACGCGACCGAACGGCCTCGACCTGTTATATTAAAAGTCCCCGAAAAACCCTTGTGGTGCTTGATGGCCCAAGGTTCACGACCTAACGGGGGCACTAAATAACGGTGAACACTATGTCTACAGAAAAAATAAAAGTCTATCTGGCGGGTCAAGCGAACGAGCACGATAATAATTGGAAGGGGTCGTTCAAATCTACGGCTGAAATTGATTTCCACGACTGGGAATTTGATTCCGATCAAACCTCACCAGACACGTTTTTCCCAGACGATTTAAATGGAGTACTGACCGCTGACTATATGGTTGCAAACCCAGGCATTGCACCTTCTGAAGGCACCTGGATTGAAATAGGATATTTCTACGGTAATAAGGTCAAAAGTCCTGGAGACTTTTGTGACAAGCTCATTATTGTGTGGCGAGAGGATCGTAATCCTAAATGGTCAATAGAATTTGTAAAAAAGACCGGTTTTATTGTTGCCTCTGTTGAAGAGGCAAGGGAAAAACTGCTTGAATTGTTAAAAACATCGACGAGAGCTTGATATTTGTTTACTCCGCCCATGAACCAAGGCGTGCGGTGATGCGACCGAGACCAAACCCCCTGCCCGCGTGGAATGCGTAGAGTGCGAGAAAGGCAAAAATGTAGATGATATGTTCGTCCACAAGGTAGGCGTGTTCGTTTGGATATGGAAATTGAAGAGCTGGTAGGTAGTAGAGCGCCATCAGCACGATGGCGAGTACGGAGCCCAATCGTACGAATATTCCAAGAATCAGTGCTACCCCAATGAGTGTGAGTCCCCATTCGTTAAGGAAATTTACGATAGGCAAAACGTTCGGCTGAAGGAGAAAATTGAAAAATCCTGAAAATGTATGTGCACCCTGGAGATACCCTGCCGCAGACCACGCGGAATCGAGAATCTTGGTGATGCCCGCGTAAAAAAACATCCACCCGAGCGAAAGACGCAACAGAATGAGCGATGTGCGTTGTAATGCGTTCATACAAAAAATTATTTGATAATCGCCATAATCAGTGTAGCAACAGCGTTGTGTCTCGCCAGCAAGTTGTGCACCTCGCAATGTTAGATACTCTTTGTGCCCCCGGCAGGAATTGAACCTACATCCACTCCTTAGGACGGAGTTGTTCTATCCGTTGAACTACAGGGGCGTATCACGAATATAGCATATTCTCATGATATACTTTGGAAATATGACCCCAGAAGAACGAAAGATGCTTGAAGAAACACTCGCGCTTTCTCGCGAGAACAATATCGTACTTAAGAAATTGCGTCGAGGAGCGCTATGGGGGAGAGCGATGCACCTTCTCTATTGGGTAGTCATCATTGGGACAACGGTTGGTGCATTTTACTTCCTGCAACCGCTTCTCGATCAGTTTGGAAGCATCTACGGAGGCTTTCAGGGAGCGGAGTCCTCATTCCAAGGACTTTTTGGAAACTAGAGTATCTTTGTGCTAATCTACTTTTGTTGCCGAGGTATGGCTACATACCTCGGCAGTACGCGGACCACATGATGTAGAGGGCTCGAGCTCACATCATCTCGGTGTCGATCAAAAATGAAAGCGAGCTTTCCTTTTTGCTCTTACCTCGATGACTTCGCTCTCGCACAGAGCACACCGCGTGTCATCCTTGTTCGCCGAGGTAGCTCAGTTGGTTAGAGCACTTCTCTGAAGAAGAAGGGGTCGGCGGTTCGAATCCGCCCCTCGGCACCATTTCGGAAATAGCAAGTTTTTAAGGGTTGCCTCGCTTCGCTCGGCGACTAATTTGAATTGGATTTTCGGGGCAAAAACAATCGGCTTGGACCATGTTTTAGGAGAAAGAAGAAAAGAAATTTTTTAATCACTGAATTCATAACTTTTAAGATAAGAAACGGCAGAGGTGCCGATTTTTTGTTGGGCTTGACTTTTATCTGGTTTCGTGTATTATAGTAAGTGGCACCTAAGAAAATGGGTGGCCAGAAAGGGGGATTGTTATGGACCATAACAATCTTGAAGGTCAGCAGAAGTGCCCACACAGTCAGTGTCGCCACGGCATGTGCCTTGACCACGGGCCGGAGTGGGAGAACGTCGGTGAGAAGCGGTGCGAGCTCAATCCGGGAGTCTTCGGCAAGAAGACCTACTGGATGAGTCGCCACTGCGGACAACCCATGGCGCGGTACAAGGAAGTCCAGACGCGGCGGTGTCGCAAGTGTGGCAGAACCGAGGATCACGTCACGAACTACCACCTCGCACTCTGCCTCTGCTGCGGCTACCACTTCGACAACATTCCGGACGACTACTAGGTACGACCGGTCGTCGGAGTGTTCCAACCGGGGTTGCGGGAGAAATCTCGCAGCCCCTTTCCATTTTTATAATTTTTTGATAAATTGAATTCACACTTGACTTGCCGCCAAAGAAAAATTGGAAATTGTTAAATCTCGCGGCGAAGCCACTCCAAATTCGCGAGGGATTCCTCGGCAAAATGCGTCCGAACTAATTCAAAAATACTGCACAGTATATGGCAAACAAAATCGCTTTCTTTTTTCTGGCGTTGGTTGTTACGGGTTTCTTAGGTGTTCTTGGGTGGGTTCTTCTGGCTACGTGGGGCGGTGGTTATGCTGAGGATTTTATTGCTTTCGGTACACGCGGCTATGAGGCAACGGGTATTATTGGATGGTGGGTAGGAATAGTTATTGGGGTAGTTGCGAGTATCTTTGTCTATAAAAGGATTTTTAAATCTACGCAATAACACTACGGGAAACTTTAAAAAACCACCTCGAGGTGGTTTTTTAAAGTTTAGATCGTCTTGATACGAAGTTTTGTTTGTTTCTGCTTATCTATCTTCGGGAGACGTATCGTCAAAAGCCCATGCTTTACTTCGGCAATGGCTTCTTCGGACTTTACCTCGGCGGGGAGGAGAATCGTTCGTGAGAACGAACCCCAGTAGAGTTCTTTGTGGAAGAAATCACTCTCGGAAAGCTCATACGCTTCGCTCCGTGATCCGCGAATGGTCACCATCTCTTGACTAATCGAGACATCGAGCTCATTTGGATCAACACCAGCGACCATTGTCTTGATGACGATTTCTGTTGGTGTCTGGCTCACGTCAACTGCAAGTTCTGCCTCCTGTTCTTTCTCTTCGGCCATCTTTGATACTGCGTCATTTCGTACGGGAATACGCGATTCTCGTTCTACAAAAAATTCATCATCTGTGTTTATTGCACCTGTCAGGCGTTGAAAGAATGAACGTCTCATACTAGAAGTTAGATGTTAGAAGTGTGAAGTTAGTAATTGGTTTTGGTTCAGTTGTTGTTTTGATTTACCTGCCTGCCGCAGGCAGGCGATTCAGGATTCGTGTTTCATGATTTGTGCCGTTCGTCGGATGTGTTTGATTCGTTCAAAAACAATGAGAAGGCCGATGATCGCTATCCAGATGAAGACGAATACGGCAAACATCCCCTTTGATCCTGTGTGTAGTATAAGAAAATTGAACAAGGCATGCAACGCGACTGCCCCCACGATACCGAGAAGGGCGTGTTCAATGCGGAGTACCTCTTTTTGATAGAAAGAAAAGGCAACAGCGGCACCAATGATACCAGAGGCGAGGATGTGCAGAAGTGTTGTCCCAACGAAGCGGACGTTGATTGTAATGAGGCCTGTGAACACCTCTCCTGCGATGAATGGTTCAAGAATAAAGAGCGTGTTCTCTGCAGCGGCAAAACCGAGCGCGGCAGTGATGATGTATATCAGCGCGTCAATGGGCTCGTCTTCCGCTTGTGTGTGCATGCCACCTATATACGCCGCTCCGTATTTGAGAATTTCTTCAACAAATGCCCACCCCACAAATATCCACAGAGGAGCGGAAGCGACAGAGGAAATGAGACGCTCGAAGGGAACAGCAAGAGGCACAGCGCACATACCAAGGACAAAGCAGGCGAGAATCAAATGTGGCGGCTCGGGATGTCTCTGATCTTCCCGAAGCCAGAACCACAGCCATACCAATGTCGGTAAGATGCCTCCGAGTATCGCCCATAGGATTGCGGTTGATGAAAGCATACTATTCTGGCCAAGATGAGATCATAAGAAGTTTTTTATCGGGAACGGGTATGTGTTCCCAGATCTCTTCCGTGATAAACGGCATAAACGGATGGAGAAGGAGGAGGCAGGTGCGAAGAATCTCGAGGAGGAGTGCCTTGCGGGAGTTTTTGGCCAGAAGGTCGTTTCCTTGGAGTAAGGGTTTGCTCTCTTCGATAATGTCATCAGCAAGCGTATGCCATACATAGTGGTACAGTTTTTCTCCCGCCATATAGAAACGATACTCGTCGATATTTTTTGTAACCTCTCGTATCAAGTTTTGTAACTCTTGTACACGACCTGTGTCGGTTTCTGTGTACGAAACATCTTTTTCGAGAGGGCTCTCCTCACAGTTCTCAAGAACAAAGCGGGTAATATTCCATATTTTATTTGCAAAGAGCTTATACGCCTTAATCTTGTCTTCATAGAGTGCCGTCGTCGTGCCTGGCGTGTTACCAATGGTGAGGGCCATGCGTAGAGCATCAGTGCCATATTTGTCTGAAAGCTCAAGAGGACTGACGACATTGCCGCGACTCTTGCTCATTTTTTGACCGTCTTTTGCTGTGACGATGCCGTGGAGATACACGGTAGTGAAGGGGAGTGTGCCTGTGCGATAGAGTCCGAACATAAGCATTCTGGCAACCCAAAAGAAAATAATCTCTCCGGCGGTCTCCATTACTTGTGTTGGATAAAAGGTTTTGAAATCAGTACTTTTAGGATACCCAAGGGCCGCAAATGGCCACTGACCGGAGGAGAACCACGTGTCAAAAGTATCTGTCTCGCGTACCCACCCATCACCCTCAGGTTTTTCCTTGCCTACACGTACCTCATCATCTCGATACCACGCAGGGATAGGAATGCCCCACACAATCTGTCGGGAGACGTTCCAATCCTCAATGTTGGTCAACCAATGGAGCATGATTTTTTTGTAATGCTCCGGGTAGAATGTTATTTCATCACGTTCAATTGCTTGGATAACGGGCTGTGCAAGTGACTTCATGTTTACGAACCACTGCGGTAAAACCCGGGGCTCGAGTACGCGCTCGCATTTGTAGCAGGTTTTGACCGTATGCTTATATTCGGGATCGATTTTTTCAAGAAGCCCGGCCCTTTCTAGGTCTTCTGCAATGATTTTTCTTGCCTCTTCGACTTTTAGTCCAGCATACTTTCCGCATTTTTCGTTGAGCTTTCCATACTGATCGACAACTTCAACGATAGGTAGGTTGTGCCGCAGAGCAACGAGAAAATCGTTTGGATCGTGGGCTGGAGTGATTTTCACGACACCTGTTCCAAACGCGGGGTCAACATATTCGTCAGCGATGACGGTAAGTGTAACGGGGCCGATAAGACCCTCGAACTTGATTTCTTTCCCGATCCATTCTTGGTAGCGCGGATCATTAGGATGTACAGCAAGTGCAGTATCACCGAATTTTGTTTCGGGACGTACGGTGGCGAGCACGAATGGTCCGTACTTCATGTAGTAGAGAGGATCAACACGTTCTTCGCTCGATGTTTCGAGTTCTGAAAGAGATGTCTGATGTTTTGTGCACCAATTGACACTTCGTTTGCCGCGGTATACAAGGTTATCCGCATGGAGTTTCTCGAATGTGTCATACACGGTATCGATGACATCGTCATCGAGTGTGAATTTTTCACGACTCCAATCGCACGACGCACCCAACTGACGGAGTTGTCCCTCCATGAATGATTTGTTCGCAAGCGTGAACTCCATGATCTCGGCACGGAGTTTTTCGGGATCCATACCAAAACGCGTGCGACCTTCTTTCTCCAGTTTCTTTTCGTACACTACTTGTGTTTCAAAGCCTGCGTGGTCGGCACCAGGGAGCCACAATGCTTTTTTTCCACGCATCCGCTGGTAACGGATAAGAAGATCTTCAATCGTTACAAATACCGCATGCCCTGCGTGGAGGGAGCCGTTTGCATTTGGCGGTGGCATGATGATCGTATATGGATCTGTGTGCCGCCGAGGAAGGTTGTCGGGGTTGAAAAAACCGCTTTTTTCCCATACTTGGTAAATCTTCGGCTCAACGTCTCGTGGAGTATAGGGCTTCAGGAATTTTTCAGGGACCATGTCGTCAATAGTATCATTTTTCACCTCTTTTTCTCTGCGCGAAAAGAGACCGCACGTTTTTATTTACAAGAAGGGAGGTGTTCATAATCTGTGGACAAGGGTGTCTTTTATTTTGGCAAAAATCTAAAGGACATTTATGAATATCAAGGATGGGTTGTCTACCACCTCTTGTTAGTACGACCTCAAATATGCAAGGGGAGTTATATTGCTATTAATCACAGATATGGTATAATGCGAGACGTTGTAATGTCCCTGGTATCATAACTTCAGCATGATCATACGTCACATAAAAAACTATCTCATTCCCCATTCTGGAAACAATAATCGACCGCATC
>JBBTUJ010000002.1:0-2500 GCA_038063815.1 Patescibacteria group bacterium
TTATTGGGACCCTTCAATTCGTTGCCATTCAAGCGCCGAACATGCAATGGCAACCCTACTTCGCACAATTTTTTAAGGGAGGTATCAGCTCCTTTGGATTTTTGTCGGCCGGGATAGGACTATCGCTTATGGCGGGAGCATGGCTCGCGCCGCGTCTGCTCAAGAAGATTCCAGATGAAAGAAGAGCACTCGTCTTCATGCAAGCGATTGTCGGGATTGGTCTTGCGGCAAGCGTTGCGTGGAATGTGTTTCCTGTTGTGCTTACCGCATTCCTCTTCCATGAGGTGGCGCGCGGGATGTTCAAGCCGCTCAAGGACGTCTACTTGCACGACAACATTCCTTCCAAGGAGAGGGCGACTATCGTTTCGTTTGAGTCCATCGCTCATCACGGAGGCGGCATGATCGGACTTCTGGGGAGTGGTATTCTCGCGGAGAAAGCGGGGATTCCTGTGGCATGGGCCCTTTCCGGCATGTTGCTTCTGGTATCTGCGTTGTTGGTTATGAGAAACGGTTCTCGTAAGAAGTAATTCCGAAGACCCAGAGGGCGGCTCGATGTCATCGAGCCGCCCTCTTTCTTGGATAAAATCCATGTTTACAGCATATGGTAAAATGATGCTATGAAGCTTACCAAATTCGAACAGTCGGGGTTTATTATTGAAACTGACGCTGGTTACAAACTCGCTTTTGACATAGGGGCATACACCCCTCTCGAAAAATTGGAAGGAATCTCAGTTGATGCAGTGCTTGTCTCTCACATCCACGGGGACCACTTTTCTGTTCCGCACATCAAAAAACTCTCTCCCCAAAAGGTATATTTGAATCAAGAATGCATAGAAGCATTGGGCGAAGAAACTCTTTCCTCTGAGATCATTCCGATAAAAGCCGGAGAGACAATGGAGAGCAACGGCATCACGACTTCATTTTTTGATGTCGACCATGGTCCAAACGTAACGGTCCGACCAAAAGAGAATTTCGGTTTTCTTTTTGAAGTTGACGGTACAAAAATATATTTCGCGGGAGATATGTTCTATTCGTCCGGGATTGATGTCAGCACACTTGAGGTTGATGTGGCTCTCATTCCTATAGGCACTTTCTATACATTTGGACCGCAGGAAGCGCTCGCGTTCGTCAAACAGTTTCAAAAAATAGGAAAAATCGTTCCTATGCACTATGAAAAGACGCCCGAAACAAGAGGGGAATTCATACGTTTGGCAGAGGGACTTTTCAACGTTTCTTCCACTCTGTGAATTTTCCAGCACGGATTTTGATTGGATCTGCGCGGCGAAGATGTTTTTCTGATTCTTTAGACAGGATGTTCTCGTGAGGCGCGTTTATAAGTTCATCTTCGATTCCCCAGAGATTGTGTTTCGCCGTGAGCCAATTATCCTCAAACTCCTGTAGGTCAAGTGGCTTGGTTGAATATCGTCTGAAGGTTTTCTTCCCATTGTCCAAAAAGTACTCGTGGAAATATGACATCGCGAGTTCTCGAATGTTTTTATATACGGGTTCTCGGTATCGCAATACAGCGTGATTTGTCTTACTCACAGCTCCCCAACGCCCGTTTCGTTTAAAAAGAGCGACAACATGGGAACTATCTTTGAATGTTGTCTCGAGGTCAAGCAACAAAGGGCGTTCTCCGTGATACCAGAAAATCGCCGCAGCGAGCAACGCTCCCTCAAGGCAATGGGCTGTTTTATTTTCAAGAGTCCGCAGGGGTGAGTGGCATGTACCACCCGCGGGCTCAAAATTAATGGAGAGCGTATCAAGAAAGTCCTGCACCTTGGCGGGGGAATCAAGACCCTCGAATATCTTGAATTCGTGGATATCGTAGCAAGGAAAATGGCGCATAGGATAAAGATAGCAGACTGTGCTATACTAACCGTGCGGGAAAGATTATGGAAGCAAAGTCGAGTTTCTCGCACTCTACAATTCTAAACACAATCATATGAACGGAACTATCAAAAAGCTCGTTGGTGATCGGAAATTTGGTTTCATTTCCCGCGAAGGCGAGGAAAAGGACCTTTTCTTTCACGCTGATGCCTTGAGCGGTGTCACGTTTGAGGAACTCAAGGAGGGTGACGCGGTCACTTTCGAAATCGACATGACGGGTGAAAAAGGCCCGGCTGCGAAGAATGTAACACGCGCATAAGCGACGTGTCACTCAACAAAAAACTGTCCTAGCAATAGGGCAGTTTTTTGTTTACCAACAGAGAATAGGCACGTGATACCATGAGCGTGCGTGGCAAAATATTTTAAAAAACTATTTTCCGAACATCCAAGGATACAGAAAACGTTTGGCGTCATACTTATAACGCTCGGAGTTATCGCGCTCCTCACACCGGCGACACCCGGTGCATGGCTTATTTTCATAGGCCTTGGCCTTTTTGGGGTTAGAATTGCTTGGTGGGATGCCTTTGTGGGATGGCTAAAAACTACCTGGAAGAAGATTCGAAGAAAGGATTGAGTGTGATAAAATCGTTTTAGACATCAATACCGCAAA
>JBBTUJ010000002.1:2600-160407 GCA_038063815.1 Patescibacteria group bacterium
GATTCGAAGAAAGGATTGAGTGTGATAAAATCGTTTTAGACATCAATACCGCAAAGCGCTTACACATTATCAAAAACACACGGAAGGTACTACAAACGGGCACGATTCAAGAGGAAAATAGTTACCGGGACATGTTCCCTTGAAATATTCTCCGGCAGAGGTAGAAGGAAATCTTACTAAAACAGATATATGAAAACTATCACAGCGGTTGCGGTTATCATTATTATTGTACTTATTGGGTATGGTGTATTTGTTTTGCGAGAGAGCGAGCGCAATGACCAAAAAAATATAACAGAACAAACTATGGATGCTGAGTGGAACATAAACGCGGCAGGGCTTGGAATACGAATTACTACTTCCGGAAGCGGCGTTGCGGCAAAAGCGGGAGATGTGGTGTCCGTTCACTACACGGGGACTCTTGAGAATGGAACAAAATTTGATTCAAGTGTTGATCGTGGCGAACCGTTTTCTTTCACGCTTGGTGAAGGCGCTGTCATTGCCGGTTGGGAACAGGGCGTTTTGGGCATGCAGGTTGGTGAAAAACGTCAGCTCAACATACCACCAGAACTCGGGTACGGTAGTCGTGGCGCAGGAGCTGTTATTCCGCCGAATGCAACACTTCTCTTTGATGTTGAACTTCTTGCGATAGAGTAAAGAAGATTACTTGTAACTATCCTTCATATGGAAATTGCATTTTTTGCTGGCCGCGTCATCGCGGGGATTTACTTCCTCACGAATGCATACAGTCATCTTGTCAAAACCAATCAACTTGCAGGGTATGCAAGCATGAAAGGTGTGCCACAGCCGAAACTCGCTGTTTTTGTATCAGGAATTCTGCTTTTACTTGGGGGGTTCTCGGTGCTCTTTAATATGTACCTTCCGATTGGTATTTTCCTTCTCATTATATTTCTTCTTCCTGTTACGTTTCTCATGCACGCGTTCTGGAAAGAAAAAAATCCGCACATACGATCTACTGAGTACATTCAGTTCATGAAAAATATGGCGCTTGTCGGGCTCCTCCTCATGCTTCTGGGGGTTCTTTCACCAATAGGTTTTTAGTCTTCAATGCACCAAAAAGACCCTCTACAAGACGCCGAGGACTTGATACGTGAAATACACGATGCTGTTGGGAAGCATACTCAACCCGTCTTGTCGCGCTATCCGCTCACGTTCTCATTTCTCCTTGTTTTTGGTTTTGCAGCGATACTTCATGGTTTTGAACTCGTGACAGAACATATGCCGATATTTGATCGTCACCCGTGGCTTCTCCTCGTAATCGGCATTCTCGTACTCCTTTTCACTGGATCTTTGTATCGAGTTCTTGAAAAAAATCATTAGGAACAACCTTGTATGCAAAAGATATCGGTAGTTATACCAGCATTCAATGAAGAAGAGAGAGTTGGGGCAGTCGTAAGGGGTGTCTTGGGGCACCCGCTTCTTACGGAAGTAATCGTTGTTGATGACGGGTCAACGGACAGAACAGCAGAGCGCGCCCGCGAAGCGGGTGCATCTGTCATCCGACTACCCGAAAATCAGGGCAAAGGTGGTGCGATGAGTGCGGGTGTCGAGGTGTCAACGGGTTCCATTCTTCTTTTTCTTGACGCAGATATCGCCGGATACACGTATGAGAATATCTCTCGCATCATAGAGCCCGTTGTGACCGAGGAATACGACATGTACGTTGGGATTCTTGCGAGAAAGGTCTTGTGGTTGAATCGTATCCTCCACATCTTTCCAATCCTCTCCGGCACACGGGCCGTGACACGTGACCTATGGTTCTCTGTTCCTGCGGAATACAAGCATCGTTTCCAAATCGAGATTGCACTCAACTATTTCTCAAAATACACAAAACGAGGAGCGGGACTCGAACTTATCACAGGTCTTAAGCAGGTGCCAAAAGAAAAGAAACACGGCCTTCTTCTCGGGCTCTGTCGACGCATCGGCATGATTGGACATATCCTCTCGATTGCGATTCGTCTGTATATCATCCGCTCATTCGTGTCTTTCTTTATTCTTGAAAGGAAGGTGGGGTGAGCTCGGAATCATTGCTTGATGCGTGTTTTCGTGATACCGTATATGTACAACCCCCGGCGGGTCTTTTTTTATGGATCCCGTTAGAGATTGTAAAATCTGCATTCTACGGGCATTCAAAAATATCATGTCATGTGACTTAGCACTATTAGAAAGTAACTTTACGGAAACGCTTTGCGTTCCCTATCTCTAACGGGATGGAAATCAGAAATATCGCGATTATCGCTCACGTTGACCACGGCAAGACGACTCTTACCGATGCTTTGATGCGCCAAACGGGCGCGTCCAAGGAGGGCGTATCCATGGACTCAAATACGCTTGAACAGGAGCGTGGAATTACCATTTATGCGAAAAATGCAGCGATCTCTTATAAAGACACAAAAATAAATATCGTTGATACACCAGGGCACGCGGATTTCGGTTCGGAAGTCGAACGCGTGCTTCGTTCGATCGACTCGGTTCTCCTTGTTGTTGATGCGGCGGAAGGACCAATGCCACAAACACGTTTTGTTCTTAAAAAGTCCCTTGAGCTTGGTATTAAGCCCATCGTTGTCATAAACAAGATTGACAAGCCCGCGGCTGATCCAAAACGCTCTGAAGAGCAGGTCCTCGAGCTTTTCTTGGAACTTGGTGCCACCGACGAACAAGCGAATTTTCCTGTGATTTATGCGGTTGGCCGGTCGGGTGTCGCGATGCGAGCACTCAGAGACGAGCAAAAAGATCTCACCCCCCTCCTCGATCTTATTCTCGAGTACGTTCCTTCAGCGGCATCTCCCGAACGCTCCCTAATGCCCCTCGTCCTACAACCTTTTAATCTCGCCTACGACAACTTTCTTGGCCGGATTGCGATTGCGCGGGTGTATGAAGGTACCGTGCGTCCCGGTATGTCAGTTTTTGTAAAGAAACCAAACGGTGAAACACGCTCGGGAAAACTCACAAAAATATTCACATTCACAGGCCTTCTGCGTACTGAAGCAACCGAAGTACAAGCGGGAGATATCGTTCTCATCGCCGGATTGCCACAGATCGACATCGGAGAAACCGTGTGTGAAAAAGAAGACAGAGAAGCACTGTCTGCGATTGCTGTTGATGAGCCGACGATCGTTCTGCAATTCTTGGTCAATAATTCTCCTTTTGCGGGGCGCGAAGGAAAGTACGTAACGTCGAGACAACTGCGTGAGTATCTTCTCCGTGAGATCGAGGTAAACGTCGGTCTTCGGGTTGATTTTGCGTCAACAGACAGTTTCGCCGTCTACGGGCGTGGCGAACTCCACATCGCGATCCTCCTTGAGAATATGCGTCGTGCGGGCTACGAGGTGCAGGTATCTCAACCGCAGGTCATCATCAAAGAAGAAGATGGTAAGAGAATGGAACCGTTTGAAGAAGTGATGATTGATGTGCCGGCAGTGTATCAGGGTGTTGTGATAGAACGTCTCGGTGTACGCGGTTTTATTTTGAAAGACATGAAGCAGCACGACGGGAACGTCCGGATAATCTTTGAAGGGCCAACGCGTGGCATCTTGGGATATCGGAACCAGTTCATTATTGATACAAAAGGAGAAGGGATTATCGCGTCGCGTGTTCTTGGGTTCAAATCATATGCGGGAGAGATCAAGCGGCGCGCAGTTGGTTCCATGATATCGATGGCGAACGGAAAAGCGCTCGGCTACTCACTCTGGGGGCTTCAGGAGCGTGGTGTTCTCTACATTGGTCCTGCAGCTGAGGTCTATGAAGGCATGGTCATAGGAAATACATCAAAGGGAGAAGAAATGCCGGTAAACCCTACGAAAGGAAAACAACTCTCGAACGTTCGCGCGTCAGGAACCGATGAGGCAATCGATCTTGTGCCGCCTCTGACACTTACTATCGAGCGAGGGCTCGAGGTCATAAGTGAGGATGAGTATCTCGAAGTCACGCCCAAGAGCGTCCGGTTGCGTAAAAAATATTTGACCGAGAACGAGCGATCAAAAGCAAAGCGGTAAGGAGTATACAGGGCCTTTGTGTGTAACCTTCCTGGGGGATTTTTTCAGGGTACACTGGTTGTATGCCTGAACCTCTCGCGGCACACATACGCCCCAAAAACCTCGATGAGTTCGTGGGACAGAACCACCTTGTCGGAAAAGGAAAGCCGCTTCGTGTCGCGATAGAAAAGAAGCATCTCTTCTCATTCATCCTCTGGGGACCTCCGGGGGTAGGAAAGACGACATTGGCGCGGATATATACGAGCGCTCTTCATGCGCGATTCTACGAGCTCTCGGCCGTCTCTGCGGGGAAGGATGACATCCGGAAGATCGTCGAAGAAGGGAGAGGAAAACTTGATTTCGAAAAGAAACCGAAGGTGCTATTCCTCGATGAGATTCACCGTTTCAATAAATCTCAGCAGGATTTTTTGCTCCCGCACGTTGAGTCAGGGGAGTTGACATTGATTGGCGCAACGACGGAGAATCCGAGTTTTGAGGTTATTGCGCCTCTCTTATCGCGCACGCGGGTCTTTGTCTTAAACGAACTCTCGGAAAAAGAGATGGAAGAGATCATCAAGCGGACGAAGATTTCTATTCCAAAAGATGCTTTAGAGTGGCTTATTGCCGTTGCAAACGGTGACGCACGACAGGCGCTTTCTCTTCTTGACGTGACCTTGAAACTCTACGGAAAGGTCACGATAAAAAATCTGACTGAAGCGCTCCAATCAACACACCTTCGCTACGACAAGAAAGGAGAAGAGCACTACAACACTATTTCGGCATTCATTAAATCGATGCGCGCAAGTCAACCGAACGCGGCACTCTATTACCTTGCGCGGATGATACACGCGGGCGAAGACCCGAAGTTCATTGCGCGGAGGATGGTGATTTTTGCGAGTGAGGATATCGGCATCTCACAACCAACAGCGCTTGTTGTCGCAAACGAAGTGTTTCGTGCGGTTGAAACGATCGGATATCCGGAGTGTTCGATCAATCTCGCGCACGGTGTCGTGTATTTGGCGAATGCACCGAAAGACAGGCGTGTGTATTACGCAATCGGAGCGGCGCTTGCGGATGCACAGAAGCACGGAAATCTACCGGTTCCGATGAGTATCCGGAATGCGTCAACCAATCTCATGAAAGATCTTGGATACGGTAAGGGATATGAGAAGTACACAGCAAAAGACCTGTTACCCGAGAAGATCAATGGCACCGTGTATTTTCCTCCGAAGGCAGAGATTGTGCCCGAAGCCAAAAACGGTGCTTCGAGCCCTAAAAAACCCGAAAAAAGAAAGAAAAAAGCGTGATACCATTACGTCAATGCTTCGAAAATTTCATGAGTCCGATATCGTCAGGAACGTTGTTTTTGGCGTTGAAGATAGTTTGGTCTCAACCGTTGGCCTTGTCTCGGGTATCGCAAGTGCTGGGATTGCACGCGAAACGATTCTTATGACGGGTGTTGTTTTGGTTGTTGTTGAAGCGTTCTCAATGGCTGTTGGCGCGCTTCTCTCTGAGAACGCCGTTGAAGAAGCGGAAGTCCATCGCGAGGTCTCGCTCAAAGGTTCCGTTGTTGGTGCACTAACCATGTTCTTGTCCTATCTTGTCGCGGGGACCCTTGTCATAATTCCGTATCTCATTGCCCCCACCGAAACCGCTTTTGTTGCGTCGGTTGTCATTTCTCTCCTCGCACTTTTTCTTTTGGGACTCGTATCAGCGGGAATATCAAAGATTCATCCGGTGAAGAAGGGAATCATGATGGTTCTCATCGGTGGATGTGCAATCGGCGTCGGTATTCTTGTTGGCCGCGCGTTTTAATGAGGTGGCGCATGATACAATAAAAACATGCGGCAACTTGTTTCTCTTATTTGCATCATAATCCTCATAAGTGCAGGCGCGCTTGCGTCCGGTTTTTACGTTGGAACAGGAATGGTGCGTACTGTGGCAGAAAAGATGACGGCCGCTGATGATGATCTCAAAGACCGACTCACACTTATTGAAGAAACATCTCTTCTTGTTGCAAATGACCTCCATGCGCTTCGTGAGGGTGTGGCACTCGAATCAGAGGCGAATGAGGCAGAGAACTCCGAAGCACGCGCGCTTCTTGACGCAAAACTCTCGGAGCTTGCGGGAACGCTTGGGGTGCAGGAAACCGCTCTCGGGGCACTCAAAACGGAGACAAACCTGACCGATCTCATTGCATATTGGGACCCTTTTGTGTACGACCTTACGTGTAAGTTTAAAAATAATGATGGGAGTACCACTGAATCAAGTGGGTCCGCGGTTTTTGAAGAGACAACGAGTGGTATTCGTTTTGTGACAAATAAACATGTTGTCGAAAAAGAGAAAGCGGTTCTCTTGTCGTGTGAGCTCAGTCGTCCGAACGCAAAGGCGTCTTTTCATGTAGAGGGAGACGAGGTTACCCTGCGCGACGATGTGGATGTTGCATACGGACCTGTCAACAAGGCGACCCTTGGTCTGCCGTCCGTTAGGCGCTGTACCGAAGACCCAGCGATTGGAGACAGGGTGGTGATGCTCGGATATCCGCAAATTGGTGCAAAAGAATCAGTTACGGCTACAGAAGGTATCATCTCAGGATTTGATGAGGACTACTACACGACTTCTGCAAAGATTGAAAAGGGGAATTCGGGGGGCGCGGCGGTGCATGTAAAGAAAAACTGTTTTCTTGGGCTTCCGACCCTCGTGTTCGCGGGTCGTATTGAGTCACTTGCTCGCATTTTGCCTGTGTCAGAAATAGAGTAGAATAGACGGGCAGGTCAATCAATTTTTAACTTATCTTTTATATGCCAAAAAAAACACTCATCACACTCATTACGCTCGTTGCTATTGTGATTGTCGTACTCGTGGGTATATTCGCGTGGTACAAGCTCTCTCGGAGCGCATTTGAACAGCAAAGCCCAACTCTTTCTGAGACAGAAATCGCAGAGATTGTAGGTGCTGTCGGAAAACATATCCGCTTGCCTCAAGACGAAGAGCCACTTATTGCGACGATTGCAGACATCGATGCACTGGTAGCAACGCAACCTTTTTACCAAGGTGCCAAAAATGGTGACATTCTTTTAATCTACCAGACGGTTGGGAAAGCAATCCTCTATAGTTCAAGCGACGACATTCTCATTAATGTGGGGCCTATCGTTCTTGACGAAGAGACAACAACACCTCCGCCTTCCGACGAGACGTCTACAGACGAAACGGTGGAACAATAGGACTACGACGAAATACCAAGAAGGGAACGCAAGTGTTCCTCATCAAATCCGATGATTATATCTTCGGGGGCACTCTGATTTGCGGCATCTGCGACAACAATGACGGGTACGCCCATCTGTCCGCTCTTTTCAATCATGAGCTTTCTCTGCTCGAGGTCGCTTCCCACGTTGTGATCAGTAAATGCGATGTTATGTGCTGTAAAAAAATCCTTTGCCATGTGGCAGAAGTGGCATGTCGGCGTTGAGTAAACAGTGACTGTTTTTTGTGTCATAGAGTTTCTATTTTACCAGTTAGCGATTCGGTCTCCAAGGTGATCGAACTTCCGTACTACTCTACTCTGTATCCACAAGAGAAAGGGCGACGGGGACAGCTGTTGCGACAATGCCTCCCAAGATAAGGAAAAGAAGAGGTAGAGGGAGGAAAAGAAGGAGGAGAGATGAAAAAAGTGGTGCAATAACATATGCGGTTGGCTCAACCATCCGAAATGCACTGTCGAAGTCGGCCTCCTTCGGTTGGATGTGTTTAAAAAAGTATGTTTCGCTCATGACCTCGATTGTGGAAGCGCCAATGCGCGTTGCAAGGAGCGCAAGTGCCCACACAACAACCGAAGGGGTTGTGATGAAGGGAAGCACTGCTGTTGCGAGGGCAGTCACACAAAGACCGCCGACGAGCATTTCTTTTTCTCCAAACCGTTTATCGGCAAGACGTCCGAGCGGCCACTCAAGAACGGCAAACGGAATGAGCATGACGGTGAAAATAATACCGATCTTTCCCCACGCGATACCTTGGTAGATGTGAAGATAGAGGGGCATGTAGATGACCATCCATGCGTAGAAGAAGCGAAGCGTGAAATCAATGTAGACGATGCGACGCAGAGCGAGACGCGCGAAGAGACGCTTCACGGTGTTTCGAAAGTGAAAATGCGTGTAGCGAGGGTCTTTGAAATGTTTGAATGAGAGCGTAAGAAGTACTACGGCAGGGAGAAGCGCACATAGTGAAAAGAGGTAGACACGGCCGTATTCTGTTCCGCTGCCAAGAAGGAACCCAACGACAAGCGGAGAAAGAACAAGAGCAACGCTCGCAACAGTAAGTGCAATGCCGCGGATAGAGCCCGTGGTGTTCTGTGTTGATGCGGTCTCAAGAAAGATATCGAGGTCTACCCACAAGAGGCGTGTGATGATTGTTTGAAGAACAAAGAGAGGGATGATGAACCATGTGTTCAAGGTTATAACGAAAAGACCAGCGACGATGACTTCGGCGCACACAAAGATGAGGGAGGCACGCACATCGCCCACGTCACGGAGTAAGCGTGGTGTATAGATGAGTGCCACGATTGCTGCGAGCGAAGCAAGCGCGTAGATAATCCCCACACCTCGCGCGCTCACAATATTCTCGAGAACGCTTGAGTTCACGTAGACAACAGAGAACGTGTGAAGCGCTATAAAAAAATTGAGAAGGTACGTGACGTGAAGGAGATGTCGCGGTCGCATGTGCCTTATTATACCCCTATCACCACAGGGATGACGATGGGGGATTTTCCTGTCTTCTGGAAGAGAAAACGTCGCACGTCGTCCGTCACGGTGTTCTTGACGATGTCGAAGTTGATGGGATGCATGCCGTGTGCGGTTGACTCAACGACTTTCCCGACTAAGGCACGCGTCGCGTTGATGAGTTCCTGCTGTTCTTTGAGGTAGACGAATCCGCGGGAGATGATATCGGGTGATTTGCGGAGTTTACCTGTTTTTGGGTTAACTGAGATGACAATGACGCAGATACCATCAGCAGAAAGAGTTTGTCTATCACGAAGAACTACTTCCTGTTGGCCTCCGACGGAGAACCCGTCAACCATGATGTCATCCGATGGTGCTTTATCTTTTCGAACGCGGATTTTCGTTCCGTTGTCATAGATTTCGATGATTGATCCGTTGTCTGGTACGACGATGTTGTCTTTCGGTGTCCCTAATGATTGGGCGAGTTCGGAGTGGATCTTCAACATGTAGTGGTGACCGTGGAGAGGCACAAAGAATCTGTACTTGATTTGTTGGTGAATCCACCCAAGTTCGTCGCGGTTTCCGTGGCCCGATGCGTGGACAGTTGTATCAAGATACGTAACAATCTTTGCGTCTTGCCTATAGAGATTGTCTTTGAGTTTCTGAACCGCCATCTCGTTTCCGGGAATGACCGATGAAGAAAAGAGAATAGTATCCGAGGGCGACAGGGTAATGTATTTGTGGCTCTTGCTCGAGATCCTGTCGAATCCCGCGAACTCTTCTCCTTGTGCTCCTGTTGTCAAAATGACGATTTTTTGAGGAGGGTGCTCGGTCATTTCTTCGATAGGAATGAGGTTGTCAACGGGCACAAGACCAAGTTGTTTTACGATTTCCAAGTTCGATTTCATGCTCCTGCCGTCGATAATAACTTTTTTGTGGTACTTGTTCGCAATCTTGATTATTTCGATGATGCGTTCGACGTTTGAGGCGAACGTTCCGATGATGAGCCGCCCAGCAACATCCTTCATAATCTGGTCAATGGTCTCTGTTGCGTGTGACTCGGGGATAGAAAATCCGGGCTTTTCGACTGACGTTGAGTCAAGTGTAAAGAGAAGGATTTCCTTGTTTTTGAAGAGCTCGTAGTGATCGATTTCTTTTTGTGTCACTTTTCCGCCAACGTGATCCACGCGGACATCTTCAACAAATGCAACGGTGCCAACCGGCGTCTCGATAAGGAGACCCATCGAATCAGGGATTGCGTGCGAGATAGCAAAAAAGGTGATGGAAAAATTCTTTCCGATCTGTATACGCTCGTCGCCTCGCACCGTTTTGATATCCAAGGGCTCGGAATTGGGAAATTCGCTTTGGCGTTTTTGAATCATGAGAGACCCGAATTCGCGAGAATAAATCGGTGGGTTACCAATCGAGTCCATGACATACGGGATACCGCCGATATGGTCGAGGTGTCCGTGTGTGATGAAGAGCGCCTTCACTTTCTCTTTTCGCTCTTTGAGATAGGTGATGTCAGGAATAATGAAATCAACTCCTGGTGTCTCAACCTCGCCGAACTGGAGGCCTGCGTCAACGATGATAATCTCATCGCCGTATTCGATCGCAGTCATGTTCTTACCAATCTCCTCGACACCTCCTAATGGAATCATGCGAAGGACGCCCTCCTCTGGGGGTGGGATGTGGACGCCGTACGTTGTCGGCATTGTTGTCTTCGGGTGTGGAATACGATCGCGTCTCTGAAAGCCGCCTCGGCCTCTTCCGCCCCCCCCACGCGATTTATCACCAGAAGGACGTTTGGAATGCGTTGGATGTGCGTGGGGATGTCCCAACGGTCGGCTTGGTGGGCGACTCGATGGTCGCGCTTGCTGATGCGGCCGTGCTCCTCGATGAGGATGTTGGTGGGGTGTCGTGGTGTGGGGCGCGAGAGCGCTGAAGGTGCGTCTCCGCCGCATGCCGGTGTCTCCGGCAACCTGTCCGTTACTTTGTTGAGGCCTTGGTGTCGGTATGCTCTCGGGTGCACGAAGGACGCGGATGCGTGATCTCTGTTGACCGTCTGCGCCAATATTGCGACGGCCAAGCTGGTGGCGATGTGAATTGTCTATCATTAACGATGCTTAATTGAGTAAGAAGTGCCTTAGTTGTTTTGAAATAGTGAAAGAATGCTTCGGGTCGCTTTGTGCCACGAATAGACATCCATAAAACGTTCACTTGCTTCATCCAGCGGTCCCGCAGAGATTCCTTTGAGGATTTTGGGAACGAGGTAGAGCATTTCCGGAGCGTACAGGAACACTGCCGGCATGTCGGATTCGATTTCTTCTGCAAGCGAGACGTAGAGTTCTTGCCGTTCGTTTGCGTCAAGGGTGGTCCGAATGTCCTCCAGTATAGCATCGGTCGTTATGTTTGCATAGAGGGCGATATTGAGGCCCGGGTCGTTTCTTTGTGAAGAATGCCAGAAGGGAAAAAGATCTCCGCCGCGTCCGATGACTTGTCCGAACAGGAGCGCGTCATATGCACGTGGGCGGATCACTTCTTGGTGGAGCGCTCCGATGTCGAAGAGTTCTATTGTGACCAGTACTCCCAAGTTCTCCCACATGCGCTTCAGAACCTCCGCGGTTCTCTTCAGCTCGGGCGTGTTCGCCGTTGAGAGTGTGAAGGAGAGCGGAGCGTCATCTTTCATAAAAATACCATCCTCTCCCATCTCCCAACCATCTTCTTCAAGAAGCGCACGTGCTTCCTTGAGGGTCCCTTTGACATGTTCTTTCGAAAAGTTTTCCAACGGCGGAATAACAGGGCCTGTCACGGGATTTCCGTAGCCATAGAGCACTTCCGTGATGAGTACGTCCGTATCAATAGAGGTTGAGAGTGCTTCACGAATAGTCGCATCGGTGAAAATCTCTTTTTCATTTTGATTAAAGAAAACACCAAAGAGACGTGTCAGAGGATAACGGATAATGCGCACATCGTCCTCGAGATCGTGTCCGTATACAGGATCGATTCCCTTGACGGTGTCGATGGTGTCACTGAGGAATGCCTCAAGGGCCGCTTCCTCAGTATCATATGTTTTGATACGGAGACCTTGAAGGCGCGGAGCACCGAGTGTGAAATTGGTGAAGCGCGTGAGGGCATATTCAGTGGGGATTCCCGATGCGTCACGTGTTACACGGTCTACCTTGAACGGTCCTGATCCAACCGGTAGTGTATTCAGTCGATGTACTGGAAATGTTTCTGCTGTTGTGTTTTCCCACAAATAACGGGGGAGAATGCCCAATGTCGTGTTTTCCAAAAATGGTGTATATGGCCGAGGTAATGTAAAGACAACGGTGTGTGTATCTTCCGCCGCGACGGTGATGCCCTCCCATATATATTGAACAGCGCTTCCCATGAACGGATCTTGGGCGCGCGTGATTGTGAAAACGACATCTTCCGCTGTTACAGGTTGCCCATCGTGGAACGTGGCATCCTTTTTGAGTACGAATGTGTACACGGTGCCGTCATCTGACACGGTGTACTTCTCTGCCAAGTCCGGCACGAGAGTTCCTTCCGGTGTCGGCCGCATAAGGCCGGAATAGATAAGTGCGGACAAGTCCTTGTCGATATCCGACTGTGCGAGAAGTGGATTTATGAACCGCGGCGTTCCGACGATGCCTTCCGTGAGAGTGCCTCCCGATGCGGGCACAGTGACGGAGTATTCTTTCCAAAGGGTCCGAAGCATGATGCCCGTTGAGATGACGAGAACGAGTCCAAGTGTGGAGAGGAGTATCCGTTCAAGGAAAGAGAGACGCGAAAGTCCCTCGCGAAGCGCGCGAGTGCCGGGAAGTGTGGTCAAGCGTTGTAAATCAGGAGTGTTCACAAAAAACAATCCGAGGGAGCATTCTGCTTCCTACGAAAGAAGGGCTACAAGTGAAGTGATCACGTAGATAATCGCAACAACAATTGTTGCGATAAAAACGACTTTTTCAGGTCCACGGCGCGTTCGTGTGGGTCCTCCGTCATCTCCGCCAAATGCCGCACCCATTCCTGCCTCGTTGTTCTGAAGTAGGATAAGGACGACGAGCACCAGAGAGATAATGATCTGAATGATTGAAAACATGTCTGTCATACCGTTCCTTCATACTAACACAGGATACGTTTTCCTGTCTAATCCGAGGTATACTACATCAAACTATGGCTCTTACGGATGATATCACGAAGATCATTGAGGGTGACGTGTATGCAGATGAGAAAACACGGAACGTGTATTCTCGTGACACATCGCTGTTCAAGGTGATGCCATCTCTTGTTGTGTCACCAAAAAATACGCACGACATCAAGGTGCTTGTGGAATATGCGGGCACTCATCCGGGCGTAACTCTTACCGCGCGCTCGGGAGGAACAGGAATGGATGGAGGAGCACTTTCCGAGTCCGTTGTTCTTGATTTCACAAAGTACTTCAAGACGATACATGGTTTTACAAAAGATACGGCGATACTTGATCCCGGTGCCTATTACCGTGACTTTGAGAAGGAGACAAAAAAACGGAATCTCCTCATGCCCTCATACCCGGCATCAAAGGAGATATGTACCGTGGGCGGAATGGTCGCGAACAACGCGGGTGGGGAACTGACGCTCTCGTATGGAAAGACAGCGCGCTATGTACGGGAACTCTCCATGGTTCTCTCTGACGGAAATGAATACGTGTTCCGCGCACTTTCACATGAAGACCTCGAAAAAAAACTTCTCGAAGTGGGTTTTGAAGGTGATATATATCGCAAGATGTACACGCTCGTGACAGAGAACAAAGGAACGATCGACCGTTTCCGACCGAAGGTCTCAAAGAATTCCGCGGGGTATGCTCTCTGGGATATCTATGACGAGAAGAAAAGGACATTCGATCTCACAAAACTCTTTGTTGGGTCTCAGGGAACGCTTGGTCTTGTGACGCGGATTACCTTCGATCTCATCCGTCCTCCGCGCTACTCACAAATGATCGTTCTTTTTCTTGACTCGTTTGATCGATTGGGAGAGTTGGTAGAAAAAGTTCTTACGCATCGCCCCACAACATTTGAGTCGTATGATGACAAGACGCTTTCGCTTGCGGTTAGATTCTTCGGCGGGTTCATTCGTCGGCTTGGTCTTTTGAAAATACTCTCGATAGGTTTCCGTGACATCATTCCCGCGTTTTCCGTTCTTCTTCACGGATTTCCGAAACTTGTTCTCCAGATAACGTTTGACGGGGATGATTTTGAGGTGCTTCGTCGACGTACGTATGCGTGCGCCGTTGCGTGTAGGGAATACAATCCACGATTACTGCGTTTGACGACATCTTCCGCCGAAGTCGATGAGTATTGGATGGTGCGCCACGAGAGCTTCAATCTTTTGCGGACAAAAGTGAAAGGAAAACAAACAGCACCATTTATTGACGATATCGTTGTTCCGCCCGACGTGCTGCCGGAGTTCTTGCCGAAGCTCTACGCGATACTTGATGAATACAAAGATGTGTTAGAGCACAATATTGCGGGACATATCGGCAATGGTAACTTCCACATTATTCCTCTGATGAATCTGTCAGACCCGAAAGCGCGGGAAGCAATTCCTGTGATTGCGAGGCGTGTCTATGACCTCGTTTTCTCATATGGCGGTTCCGCGACGGGGGAACACAACGACGGCATCATCCGGACACCATTTCTTCGTCAGCAATTTGGGGATGAGATGTACCGACTTTTTGAAGAAACAAAAAAAATATTTGATCCAAAAAATATTTTTAATCCAGGCAAAAAGGTCAATGGGACGATGGAATATGCCGTCGCGCATATCTCGGGGTACAACAAATAAAAAAATAGCGAAGTGTCAAGTATGCAAGAAGGGCCCGTTCGCGTACAATGGTGCCACTTCAAGGGGTATTTGTGGTTTCGAAACCACATCTCTTTTTATCCACAGCTAACACTTGTGCAAGGTTTTTATGGCGAAATCAAAATCAAAATCGAAATCAAAGAATACAAAAGAACGCATCGCACCTCTGGGAGATCGCGTGCTTGTTCGACCCCTCTCACAAGAGGAAGGTATGAAGCGTCCCTCAGGTATCATCATTCCCGATACGATTGATAAGGAACGTCCGCAGGAAGGAGAAGTCATCGCTGTTGGTCCGGGAAAATATGATGACGGAAAACTTGTTCCACTGTATGTCAAAAAAGGTGACCGCGTCCTTTTCTCGAAGTATGGATACGACGAAGTGAAAATCGACGGTGTCGAGTATTTTATTTTAAAGGAAGAAAATATCCTTGCAGTTTTAAACTAACCCTAATCGCCAACTTCTAACCTCCAACATCTAACTCCTATTTCTATATGACAGCCAAAAAAATCCTTTATGAACGAGATGCGCGCGAAGCACTTGCGCGGGGTATTGAAAAAGTTGCACGAGCAGTAAAGGTCACACTTGGTCCCCGCGGACGCAACGTTGTTCTCCAAAAGAGTTACGGTGCGCCGACAATCACAAACGACGGCGTGTCGATCGCAAAAGAGATCGAACTTTCGGACAAATTTGAGAACATGGGCGCGGAGATTGTGAAAGAGGTCGCAGGAAGGACGAACGACAGCGCAGGAGATGGAACAACAACAGCAACCGTTCTCATCGAGGCGTTGGTTTTGGAAGGGCTCAAACACACAAGTATGGGTGTGAATGCAATGGCGGTTCGTAGGGGTATGGAAAAAGCGTCAGAAGATGTTGTGGACGCACTTCGCCAATCTGCAAAACCGATCAAGAACAAGGAAGAAATCAGGCAGGTGGCAACTATTTCTGCCGAGTCAGACGAACTTGGGAAGATTATCGCAGAAACGATTGAGAAGGTTGGCAAAGATGGTGTTGTGACCGTCGAAGAAGCGCAGACATTTGGTGTTGAGTCAGAAGTCGTCGAAGGCCTTCAGTTCGATAAAGGATATGTGTCGCCCTACATGGTCACGAATGGAGAACGGATGGAAGCTGAATACCGCGACGTACCGGTCCTCGTGACAGACAAAAAGATCTCGACAGTGAAAGATATTCTACCTCTTTTGGAAGGTCTTGCGCAGGGAGGCACCAAAGAACTCGCTATTATCGCGGATGATGTCGACGGCGAAGCACTTGCGACATTTGTTGTGAATAAAATGCGTGGCGGATTCTCTGTCCTTGCCGTCAAAGCACCTGGATTCGGTGATCGAAAGAAAGAGATGCTTCAGGACATCGCAACACTTGTTGGTGCGACGGTTATCTCTGAAGAAACGGGAATAAAAATTGAGAGCGCGACAGTTGCGATGCTCGGAAAAGCGCGCCGTGTTGTTGCAACAAAAGATACGACAGTTATCGTCGGCGGAAAGGGAAAGAAGGCGGCGATTGATGAGCGCGTCGCACAACTCCGAACACAACTTGAAAACACAGAATCAAAATACGATAAAGAAAAACTCCAGGAACGCATCGGAAAACTCTCTGGTGGTGTTGCGATCATTCGTGTTGGTGCGGCGACGGAAACAGAGATGAAATATCTGAAGCTAAAGATTGAAGACGCAGTAAATGCGACAAAGGCAGCAATCGAGGAGGGGATCGTTGCTGGGGGAGGAAGCGCATTGGTAAAAGCCGCAGGAAAATTGGCAACTAAAAAAATGTCCGTGGAAGCAGAAGCAATTGGATATGCAATCGTTATCAAAGCACTCGAAGCACCACTTCGTCAGATTGCAGCAAATGCCGGAAAGGACGACGGGCTCGTTATTGTTGACCAAGTTAAAAAGGGAGGAAAACATTCCGGATACGATGCGGCGAATGATGTGGTCGTGGAGGACATGCTTGCGGCGGGAATCGTTGATCCAGTGAAAGTGACTCGCACAGCAGTACAGAATGCTGTGTCCGCAGCCGCAATGCTTATAACAACGGAAGTTGCTGTTGCTGACGAACCAAAGGAAGAGAAGCCAGCAGGGGGTCACAGCCATGGTCCTGAAATGGACTACTAAAATAGGTTGCAGGGTATAGCTTTTTTGGGGATAGAAAAACACAAGGCAGAGATGCCTTGTGTTTTTCTGTTTCCGTTATATAATGTTCGTTAAACCAGTTGCTCTTTCCGGGGGGAAACAATGCCACATGCCCATATTCCGCGTTACAACCGTGAGGACGAGCGGGAAGTAAGCTTCATCGCGGGGAAGTGGGCGGCAATAATCGCTCCACCCCTCACGGCCCTTCTTCTGCTTTGGGTTTGGTCCTGCACGCACTAGTGCGCAAGACCAAATCTACCGCCAGCCGCCTTCGGGCGGCTTTCGCTTTTATGAGAAAATTCAAGTAAAATGTATCTACGTTTTTCCTATAACCTACAACCTTAATCCTATAACCTATCCTTATGACACCTCTCTATATCTTTCTTGCGATTCTTGTCTTGTTCATCCTGTGGCTGATTGCAACGTATAACAAATTCATACGTCTGGGGGTGAGAACCACCGAAGCGTGGGCAGACATCGATGTTCAGTTAAAGCGCCGCTATGACCTCATTCCAAATCTTGTTGAAACAGTAAAAGGATACGCGACGCACGAGAAAGAAGCATTTGAGAACGTGACTCGTGCACGTGCAGCGGCAATGGGCGCACAGACAGTCGAAGATCACACAAAGGCGGAGAATATGCTTGCAGGGGCACTCAAATCGCTTTTTGCTGTCGCAGAAGCATACCCTGATCTTAAGGCAAACCAGAACTTTCTTGAACTCCAACGCGAACTTTCTGACACGGAGAACAAGATCCAAGCGGCACGTCGGTTCTACAACTCAAATGTTCGCGATCTTAACACCGCGGTACAGACGTTCCCGAGCAATGTAATCGCAGGAATATTCAATGTGTCAAAACGAGAATTCTTCGATCTTGATGAGGTAGCCCTCGAGCGCGAGCCAGTGAAAGTCAGTTTCTAGTTTCGTTAGCTAGTTTTCTATGGCAAACATCGTCTCCACACCAGAGTTGCATCGAATAGTCCCTTCGGTGGCAATTTACCGTGACGATGGTCGTTTTCTTATCATCAAGCGTGCGTCGAATCTCAAGGTGCATCCAGGTAAGTGGTCAATACCGGGCGGTGGTATGAGTTCCGAAGAGTATACCAACACACCAGTAACGTATGGTGATAACGGCTGGTATCTCCCTGTTCATGAGGCATTGAAACGGGAAGTACGTGAAGAAGTTGGTCTTGAAATAGGAGAGCCAAAATATCTCCACCACTATACTTTTGTTCGGCCAGATGGCGTGCCTGTTCTGGGGATGGTGTTTTATGCACCACATGTTTCAGGTGATGTCGTTTTGGATGAGGACGCTTCTGACTTTACATGGATTCTCCCCGAAGAGTTAAGCAACTACGACTGCATTGCAAGCATCCATCGAGAAATAGCTGCTGCCTCCGAACTTCTTAAGTAATATGCCAACGATTCACTCCCACGGAAATACAAATGTAAGCAAAATCTGGTTCGTCGTTGTGTTTGCTTTTGTGGTCTTACTTGGCATTTCGTGGAAGGTGTATGCAAGTCTTGAAGAAATTGCGCTTCACACGAACCACATGACAGACGATCTTCGGGACCTTATGGATGATCCACACTGAAATGGCAACACTCTACACACATCAAAGCAGTAATGTCGCAAAAACATGGACGCTGATGGCGCTCTTTTTTGCCGGCGTCATTTTTTTGGGATGGGGTGTGAGCTATCTCTACGAAGCACCCGAAATTCTTTTTATCGCTGTTTTTGTGAGCATCTTCATGAATATTGCGGCGTATTGGTTTTCCGACAAGATTGCACTTTCTGTATCGCGTGCTCGACCAGCATCTCGGGAAGAGTTTTTTGACCTCTACACTGTCACAGAGAACCTCGCGATTACCGCTGGGCTTCCCATGCCCCGTATTTACGTGATTGACGATTCTGCGCCAAATGCGTTTGCGACGGGGCGCAACAAAGAACATGCTGTTGTTGCCGTCACAAAAGGGCTTTTGGAGCGTCTCGATCGCACAGAGCTCGAGGGGGTTATTGCGCACGAACTCTCTCACGTCGGGAACCGAGATATCTTACTTTCAACCATCGTCGTCGTTCTTGCTGGGTTTGTGAGTTTGCTCGCTGACTTTTTCTTGCGGACACACACGTTTGCAGGAAATCGGGATAACAATAAAGCAGGAGGAATCCTTATGCTTATCGGGATTGTTCTCGCGATACTTGCACCAATCGCGGCAACGCTCATGCGCCTTGCTATCTCACGGAAGAGGGAATTCCTTGCGGATGCGTCAGGTGCGCTTCTCACACGCTACCCTGAAGGTCTTGCGAGTGCTCTTCAAAAGATCTCCGCCTATGGCGCGCCCATGAAGCATGCACACAACGCAACGGCACATCTCTTCATTTCAAATCCATTTGGTTCTACTGCAAAAGGATTAAGTAAGTTATTCATGACCCACCCTCCCGTTGAAGAGCGGATACGGGCCTTACGAGGACAATAATCATGACCAAAGACCCGTTATTTGTTTTTAATTCTTGGGCAGGCGCATCTCTTCTTGATGGGTGGACACTCATCCACTTTCTCGGATGGGCAGCGTTTGGATATGTGTGCAGGATTTTTGGTGTTTCACTTGTGGCAACGTGCATTATCGGTATTTGTATCGTGGTCGGATGGAAAGTATATGAAAAAGTTGCAAAGATTGATGAGCCATGGACCAACACTATTGTTGACATAGTAATCGGAATTTCTGCCGTGATTCTGGCCTATGTCCTCATGCCAACGGCCTCTTTTCGAACAGAGATTTCAATTGCACTATTGCTTGCCGTTCTGACATTCGCGCTTAACGTGTGGGCATGGATTTCATGGAACGGTCTCCCTGGTAGTACAAAGTCGACCCATGACACAAATATCTCAACAAACGAAGAAGGTTCATGAGAAAAATCAAACTTATCGCACCCGACCCAATTCCGCTGATTTCTCTTACATGGAGTGAAGGGCGTATTTTTGATCTCTGGATGATTGTACACACGCTCTCGGGCATGGCACTTGCATGCGGGATCTGGCTTTTGCCACTACCCACCACTTTTGATTACCCACTTGTATTGGTTCTTTTGATAGCGTGGGAGATATACGAAATAGCCGCAGGGCTCACCGAAGAGGTTGAAAACCTAACACTCGATATTGTTTTTGGATTGATTGGATTTTCATTTGTGTACGAAAAAATGCTCACCGATGCAAGCACTGGCTACGCATGGGCAATCGGTGTCGCGTTTTTAGCGTGCAACGCACTCCTCAATTTTCTCGGTTGGAGGGCGTATAGGAAGAGGGGAAAATAAACGGGTTACAGTTTTTAACGTATGGGCTAACACCCCGGTGCTATACTACTGCCATATGGAAGGCCTTAAAAAGAGTGCATATTTGGGAGTGATAAAGGAACTCAAGGGCGAGATCGAAAATGGAGGATTTCAGTCCGTGGGGAAAAGAGTTTTGGAAGAGTCAAAAATAAAGCCTGTATATACACTAGAGAAAGAAGACCCTCTCCTCTGCGACGAAAATAGACAAAAATTGAATACCGAGGCAGGTGTCGTTATCGCTAATCATCCAGGATACTTTGACACTTTTTTCATTCTGAACACTCTTAAGAGAAAGGATGTGAAAATCGTAGTAAGCGGATCCAACTACGAAACGTTTGGCCGTGCTATCGGTGAAGAGTTCCTAATCAAGGCAACACGTGACCCGTCCGAAGTAGTATCATTCCTACGTTCGATTAAAGATCACATAGAAAGTGGAGGACTCGTTCTTATATATCCAACAGGCGGGGGCCATGATAATGATAAGAATCCTCCATTCGAAAATGGATTTTCAGTCATTCTTAAGAGATGTTTGAAACCCACCGATATGGTGTATTCATTTTATATCGATCCAGAAGACTTCGGACCTTTGGTTGACGAAAAAATCTCAAGGCTTTCGGGGATAGTGTCGGCCGTTACCGTTCACCCGTCCTTTAATGTGAACAGACTAAAAGAAGAGGCAGAAGTAAGGGTACATGAGCGATATTCAACCGCAGAAGAGTGGCAAGAAGTTTTAGACAGCTCGAATAAAAAAGAAAAGAACCAAAAACTAACAGAACATTTTCTGGGTAGTTTTCAGGACAAACCTGACACTGAACCTGGGGCGGAGGGTGAGGGATTCGAACCCTCGGTGGTATAACCCACACACGCTTTCCAAGCGTGCGCACTAGACCGCTATGCGAACCCTCCAAAGGTAAAAGACGGCTTTTTATAGCATGGATTCTATGCTTTCAGAAATGTCATGACTTTTTTCTCAATCCTACCCATTTCTTTTGGATTGAACCATACAATATCTTTATTCTTCTTAAACCATGTCATCTGTCGGCGTGAGTACTGCCAGATTGCTGTTGCAAGCTGTTCGAGGAATTCGCTTTTTGTGTTTCTTTTTTCAAGCAAGTCCGCAAGGAAGCGATATTCGAGGCCAAGCTCGCGCATGCGTTTGTATGAAAGACCGCGCGCGTGGAGCGTTCGGGCCTCCGCAACCATACCCTGCTTCATGCGCAGGGCTATGCGTTGTTTGATTTTTAGCCGGAGCTTGTCGGGTGAGAGCATGAGGCCGATATATAAAACGTCATCGCGTTTCTGCGTGCTTGATCTCGGCACTTTACCCAATACCTCAATAATCTCTAGTGCACGAATGAGTCGGCGCGGGTTTTTGGAATCAATGGTTTTGGCACGGGCTGGATCTTTCTTTTTGAGCATCGCAAAGAGCTGTGCGGCGCTTTTCTTTCCAAGTTTTTTGCGAAGCGCGTGGTTTGGCGGCACAGCAGGGAAGGTGGTGTCTTTTGTAATGGCATCAATATAGAGCCCGGTGCCGCCAACAATAATTGGCACGTGTTTATTCTTATATATCGAACGAATAACTTTCTCTGCGTGTTTTTGGTAATCAGAAACGGAGAATTGTTTCTTTGGATTTGCGATATCAAGTAGGTGGTGGTGGACACCGTGCATTTCGCGCTTGGGGATTTTACCGGTTCCAATATCAAGTCCCGTATACACTTGCCGTGAGTCGGCAGAAATTATTTCTCCGCCGAACTTTTTTGCAAGACATACACCCACATCGCTTTTTCCTGTTGCGGTAGGGCCAAGGATGACGATTCTCTTATTCATATGAATAAGAGATCAAAAAGAGCGACGATGTCTGTCACATAAAGAACCAAAAGATACTTTCGGTTTTTTCTCCAAGATGCATTTTCTTTTAAGGATTCTCTAAACTTTCCTGGAATTCTTCCTCGTACAATCTTTTTATAAAATTCCGAAACGATTCGTTCTAGCCCACCGACTCCAAGGAGGAAAAAGAGCCCCGGAGTGTTTGGAAAAAGAAACACCAAAAGAAGTCCCGACAGCAGAGCAATAACTGGGCTACGCAAAAACTTTATTGGCTGAAACCCCTCGTACGGAGCATCTTTCATTGCTCCACCGATAGCAACACAAAGACCAACCAAAAGACCAGCGACAATTCCCGAAACAGTGACCGCTACGTTCCAAAGGACAAAAAATAGAACTAGAACTAAGAATAAAAATACTATTCGACGTGTCAATACATTACACCGAATTCCCAAATCTGATGGAATTTTGTATTTGCTCTGATCCTCGAGACGCCATAACGCTTTATACATTTCTGTCAAAAGCCGCTCGATTGCGATTGCAGAGAGTGCCACTAATAGGAGTGGCAAGGAATCATTTAAAAGGTAGAAGAAACAACCTGCCACAAGGCCAAAGACAAGTGAACGAAAAACCTTCTTAACATCAAAGTTTTCTACGAGAAGGTCGCCATAGAGACCCCACAGAATCATATTACTGACTCCGAGGAAGCTCGAAAAAAGATATAAGACGAGAGCTGAACTATAAATAGGATCCATGCTATCTGGTGCCGGGGGAGGGACTCGAACCCTCATCCCTTGCGAGACACGATTTTGAGTCGTGCGCGTATACCATTCCGCCACCCCGGCATATATGGCAGTGTAGACGATTTTTTTGTCCCAATCAATTTTATTTTTATGATACGATATGTTTGTCGTCAGTTGTCGGTCGTTGGTTACATAGGTATATGGCATTCAAAAATAATTCAATTTTCTGGGTCGAAGTCGAAAAGGTTGTACCAAATCCGTATCAACCACGACGTTTTTTTGACGAAGGTAAACTCAAGGAGCTTTCTGAATCAATTCGACAGTACGGAGTACTTCAACCGCTGGTTGTAACACAACGTGAACATTCACGAGAAGACGGCGGACTGTCTGTACAGTATGAACTCATTGCCGGCGAGCGACGATTGCGCGCGTCCAAAATGGCAGGGCTTACGCATATACCCGTAATGATTCGTGACGAGGAACAAAGCGAACAGATTAAACTCGAGATTGCCATCATTGAGAACCTCCAGCGTGAAGATATTAATGCTATCGAGCGCGCGAAAGCATTTAGCCAACTTGCCGAACAGTTCAAGCTCTCGCACGGAGATATTGCGAAAAAAGTCGGTCGAAGCCGCGAATATGTTTCAAACACAATCCGCCTCCTCATGCTTACCGCAGAAATGCAGCAAGCACTTGCGGAAGGGAAGATTACCGAAGGGCACACGCGGCCACTTCTTATGCTTGTTGATCGACCGGAGGAGCAGCAAACTCTCTACAGAGAAATCATCCTGAAAAAGATCACCGTGCGTGATGCGGAGCAGATTTCGCGCAGAATCGCAACGGACAAGGTTAGGAAACGCGAACGGATGTATGATCCAGATATTGTCGAGCTCGAGAACCAGGTCTCAGAAGTGCTGGGCACGCGTGTTCGTGTTGAACCAACCGGGGTTGGCGGACGAATTCTCATCGATTTCTTCTCACAAGACGATGTGCGCAAGATTCTCCATCTTTTGAACGGCGAAGAAAAGAATGGCGTTCTCACGACAACAGAAAATTCTACCGAAGCGGAGATCTCTCCTAAAGAAAATAGTGAAGATACCTTACCTGACCAGCAGGCAGGGAAGTCAGATGCTGACGATGACCTTTACGCGGTGACAAACTTCAGCGTTTAGTTCTTAGCATTCTCCAACGCGTTTCGGATCTTCTTTTTTGCCGTATTTGTTTTTGTCCACTCGAGCCATTTTCGAGACGGTCGGGAATTTTCTTTTGTTTCAATCGTTACGATATCGCCCTGGGAGAGCTTTGTTGAAAGAGCAACGAATTTGCCGTTTATGCGTGCCCCGTGTGCGTGGTCGCCAAGATCGGTGTGGATTGCGTACGCAAAATCAATAGGTGTTGCTCCAAGGGGTAGGTCAACCGCTTCGCCATTTGGTGTAAAGACGATGATTCGGTCGTTGAAAAAGTCACCTTTGAGGTTTTTAATGAATGTTAGGTTCGATCCCCCTTCTTCGTGATCTGCGAGCTCGTGAAGCCACAAGGGGGGTCCGCTTGTGGGAAGTTTGAGTACATTTCGAAGAGCGCGAAGGTCGTCCTCTTGGTGGGTGCTCTTTTCTTTGTATGAGACGTGAGATGCGATACCGAATTCTGCGTGGTCATGCATTGCTTGTGTCCGAATTTGGATTTCGACAACCGCACCATCTCCTGTAAATATCGTCGTGTGCAAGCTCTGGTATCCGTTTACTTTCGGAACAGCAATATAGTCCTTGATACGCCCCGGGAGCGGACGCCACTTTGCGTGGATGAGACCAAGAGCAAGGTAGCAATCCTCGATGCTCCCAAGAATGATTCTCAGAGCAGCGATATCGTATACCTTTTCAATATTCATCTCTTTTTGTTTGAGCTTTTTGTATAAGCTGTACAGATGCTTTACGCGGTGGTCCATCGCGTGGACGGTGATATCGTTGTCTTTCAGTATTGTCGCAAGGGCCTGTGTGATATGTGTGAGGTGTACAAATGTTTCAGCGCTTTTTTCTTCCAAGACACGACGAGTTTCCGCATACTCTTTTGGATACGCAATTTCAAACGCACTGTCTTCGAGGGCGCCTTTTATTTGTCCAATACCCAAACGGTGGGCGAGCGGTGCATATATTTCTAACGTCTCAACGGCAATCCGCATCTGTTTTTCACGGGGAAGGGCGCGAATAGTCGAGAGGTTGTGAAGTCGGTCGGCAAGTTTTATGAGAATGACGCGCGGGTCTTGTGCTGTTGCAATAAAAAGTTTGCGGAGCGTCTTCACGTGTCGCTTAAGGCCCCGGTACTTCAGTTTTCCGAGTTTGGTGACGCCGTTTACAAGAAATGCAATCTCTGCGCCAAATTCCTTCTCAATTTTGGAAAGGGTTACCCCCGTATCCTCAACGGAGTCGTGGAGAAGCCCCGCTGCGATTGTTGCAGTATCCCCACCCACCTCGGCGAGTGTTCGGGCAGTTTCTACAAGATGAGAGAAATAGGGATCGCCTGATTCACGTTTTTGTCCCGCGTGTGCCTTCTCGGCAAAAGTATATGCGCGCAGAAGAATGTCTTGCTCAGCAGGAGATCTGCTTTTGAAATCAGGAAGAAAGGAGTCAATACCAGTTTCCATGACTTAGAATACCACAAAATTATTTTTTCTTTTTCCGTGCAAATCGACCACGGCCGACCTTTTTTGGTTCTTTGAGTATTGCGAGAGCGCGGGGAAGTTCTATGGCATATGCGTCGTCCTCTTTGAGTGAGCGAAAATCACCATCGTGCACGATGTATGGCCCGAAGCGTCCGATATTCGCGCTTACCATCTTTCCCGTCTCGGGATTTTCTCCGAGTTCTCGGGGGAGTGAGAGATATTTGAGTGCCTCTTCGAGGGTCACCTCTTCGGAATTCTTTTCTTTGGGAATGCTTGCCCGTCGTGGTTTTGGCACTTTTCCTTTTGCCCCCTTTTCTTTTTTCTGTGCGACACCGAGTTGTACATACGGACCATAGGGACCAGTGAGAACGAAAATGGGCTCGTTCGTCGCTGGATCGTTTCCGATTGCTTCCGGTGCTTCTATTTCCTTTCCTTCAATTGTTCGCGCACCTGTGCACTCAGGAAATCGGGCACAACTCATGAACTTCCCGTTTTTTCCCAACTTGATGACCATGTCGCTTCCGCAGGTAGGGCAGGGGAACTCCTTTGGTGCGGGTCCTAAGTCGGTAATCTTTCCCGCTTCTTTTGTTTTCTTCGCGACCTCTTTTGTGAAGGGGGTGTAAAAGTCCTCAAGCGTTTTTCTGTATCCTCGCTCACCCCGCGCAATCTCATCGAGTTCGTTCTCCATCTCTGATGTAAATGAGTCACTGATGTATTCCGTAAAATTCTTCTCAAGGAAAGTGCTCACGACATCTCCGGTGTCTGTGGGTGTAAGTGTTCGTCCTTCTTTTGTGACGTACCCGCGGTCTTCGAGCGTCTTGATAATCGACGCATATGTCGAAGGGCGTCCGATGCCTCGCTTCTCGAGTTCTTTGATGAGTCCCGCTTCCGAGTAGCGCGATGGTGGTTGTGTTTGTTTTTCTGTATCTTCGAGTTTCAAAAGTGTCAGAAGTTCTTTTGCAGAAACAGGAGGAAGTTCAACATCTTCGCCCCGTGCCGCTGTGTCCGCCGCAAGCCATCCAGGAAAAAGAACGCGACTTCCAACAACACTGAACGGAGGGACAACAGGATTGTCTGTCGCTGTTGTTATTTTTGTTTGCATCAATTTTGCTGGTGTCATCTGGCTCGCGAGAGAGCGCGTGCGGATGAGGCGATATAAACGCTGTTCATCTTCTGTGGCACCGGCCTCTTCGGTTCCCGGACGTGTAGGACGAACTGCTTCGTGTGCTTCTTGTGCGTTCTTGCTCTTGCTTTTGTATACCGTTCCTTGCGCATACTCTTTTCCGAATAGTTTTTCAATAACGGAGAGGATCTGTTTCTGTGCCTCTTGTCCGAGATTCGTGCTGTCCGTGCGCATATAGGTGATGTGTCCCGCCTCGTACAGTTTCTGTGCCGCGCGCATCGTGCGGAATGGGGAGAATCCAAGACGTGTGCTTGCCGACTGTTGTAATGTGGATGTTGTAAATGGTGCGCGCGGGCTACGGGATACCTCTGTCTCTTTTATTTCACCGATGCTCCACGCTGCTTTTTTCCCATGCGAGAGTATCTCGTCAACACGTTTTCGATCGCGGGGTTCCTCGCTTGCGGTAACGAGGATTTCCTGGCCGGCCTTTGTTTTTGCGAGTGCGGTTAATATCCAGAATGTTTCCGGATTGAATGCTCGTATTTCTCGCTCTCGCTCCATGAGAATGCGGAGCGCAGGGGATTGCACGCGACCTGCAGAGAGGCCGTATCGGACCTTCTTCCAAATGAGTCCGGAGAGGTCGTATCCCACAAGGCGGTCAAGAACGCGTCGCGCTTCCTGTGCCTGCCGCAAGTCATCATCAATATCGCGTGGATGAGCAACGGCTTCCTCAATCGCCTCTTTTGTTATCTCGTGAAAAACAATCCGTTTTATTTTTTCTTTCTTTGCATCGAGCCCAAGCGCTTCCACAAGGTGCCATGCGATTGCTTCTCCTTCGCGGTCGGGGTCGGTTGCGAGGATGACGTCATCCGCTTTTTTGAGTGCGGCTTTGAGGTCTGCGATGACGGCCTTTTTTTCGGGGACGATCTGGTAGTGCGGAACAAATCCACCTTCGATGTCGATGGCATTCTTGTTGCTCTTCGGAAGATCGCGCACATGTCCGACAGATGCTTTGACGATATATCTGTCACCGAGATATTTCTCGATGGTCTTTGCTTTCGCGGGGGACTCGACGATAACAAGTGTAGTCATGCTGTCAGTAGATACTACACATACGTTTCTTTTGCAAATTTTCGTATCTCATAACCCAGAAAAATTTTATATGACGCACGAACGCCCCGGGGTCACCGGAGCGCGAGGGAACAAAGACGACCCGTGTGGTCAAGCCCGTTTGCACGGGGGACATTTTGGACCAGCAACAAACCATGTCCCGCATGCAGCACACTTTCGCTGTTTGCCGTCGTGGGCGCAAAGGCCCGTTATAAGCAGGCCCACGACGGCCGCTCCCCAGAAAGTGCCGTTCCAGACACTTTGGGGGTGTCCGAAAATCAGATGGGAGATTCCCCCGATCACGGACCCAACGAGTCCGCCAAAGATTCCGCTGGCCAGCAGAATGACAAAGAGGCCTCTTACGGTTCTTGCTATGCCGCGAAACGTCATCTGGGTTCCCCCTGAGGTAGAAGTGCGTGGTGTGCAACCTATTCCCTTTATATGCTTACTAAACTACGAAGTCAATTTCGTCACGCACGTTCCATTTTTCCGAGGCGCTCAGTGAGGATTCCTTTTATTTCCATCGTTGAAATGACAATTTGTGCTTGTGAGAGTGGCATTCCTGATACTCGAACAACTTCATCTCGTGTCATCGGCTCTGTAAGTAATTTAAAAATCTTTTGCTCCTCGTCCGTTATGTCTTTTCTCTGCACATCGTTCATTGTTTCTTGTTCGTCTATCTTGATTTTAAGTACCTCTAGGATATGTTTACTTTCGCACACGGCCTGTGCTCCTTCGCGCAAGAGCGCATTTGAACCGTTTGCGGAATCCGAAAGGACAGACCCCGGAACGACAAGAACGTCGCGGTTGTACTCCATCCCGAGACGCGCGGTTATAAGCGTTCCTGATTTTTCTGATGCCTCGATAATAAGGATGGCGTGGGACATTCCCGCCATGAGGCGATTACGTTCGGGGAAACTCCACACCCCCGCTTTTTGCTCAGAATCATATTCAGAGAGGAGTGTGCCGCCCTCGCGAACGATGCGTCGCGCAAGTCCGACATGTGCTCGAGGATACAAAATATTTTCACTAAGGCCCGACCCCGGGACGGCGATTGTTGGTAATCCGGCAGAAATCGCGGCCTCATGCGCGATGCCATCAATTCCCAAAGCAAGCCCGGATACAATCGCGACGGGGTATCCGGAAAGTCCTCGTATCAATCGTTCGCAAACATTTTTTCCATATGGTGAATAACGTCTCGAGCCGACGACACAAAGGTATTTTGTTTCGGGCGGTGGAAGCGCACCTTGTATAAAAAGGCGCTTCGGCGGGTCCGTGATCTCACGAAGAAGGGGAGGAAAGCCGCTTTGGGGAATGGAACGGATATCCATAGCGGTATCCATGCGGCATACTATATACTAGGGCGCATAAAGCCCGTCTCAATATGCTTGATATACATTTTATCCGTGAGAACAAAGACGTTATCCGCGAAGCGGCGCGCAAAAAGAATGTGACGCTGAATTTGGACGCGCTTCTCACGCTCGACGATACCCGCCGCGAACTTACCCAGAGTGTTGAGAAAATGCGCGCGGAACAGAACGTCGTGTCTGACAAAATCGGCGGCGGTGATGTAAACAAAGACGCTCTCGTGAGCGAGATGCGTCGTCTCAAAGAAGAACTCGAAAAAGAAGAAGAAAAACTCAAAAAGGTGCTTGTTGAGTGGCGCGAGATGATGCTTCAGGTTCCGAATGTGCCTGACCCCTCTGTTCCGGAAGGAAAGAGTGACGCGGAGAATCAAGAAATAAAAGTGTGGGGGGAAAAACCGCAATTCAACTTTACTCCACGGAGCCATATCGATGTCATGAAAGATCTCGACATGGTTGACTTTGAACGTGGAACGAAAGTGCATGGTTTCCGCGGATACTTTCTCAAGAATGACGGCGCACTTCTTTCGTTCGCGATTTGGCAGTACGCAATTGATTTTTTTCTTCCAAAAGGGTTTGAATTTATGATTGCACCTGCCGTTGTTAAAAAGGCGAATCTGTATGGCACGGGGCATTTACCAAACGATGTCGAAGATATCTATAAAACACAAGATGATGATTATCTTGCCGGAACCGCGGAAGTTCCTGTCATGGGATATTTTGCAGACGAAGTGCTTGCAAAAGAGGTATTGCCAAAAAAGGTTCTTGCATTCTCGCCGTGCTTTCGTCGTGAAGCGGGAAGCCACGGAAAAGACACGAAAGGGCTCATCCGCGTTAACGAGTTCTATAAACTTGAGCAGGTAATACTCTCCGAAGCAAGTCATGAAGAATCGGTGAAGTGGCATGAGTGGTTGAACAGGAACACGGAAGAGTTTATTGAGTCGCTCAAAATTCCGTACCATACGGTCATCAACTGTGCGGGTGATTTGGGTTTGGGGCAGGTAAAGAAATATGATGTCGAACTCTGGGTACCACTTGAAGAAAAGTATCGTGAGATAAGTTCTGCATCCTATTTTCACGATTTTCAAACGCGTCGCTTCAATATCAAATATACAGACGGAGATGGAACGCGTCGCTTCACGCATTCTCTGAATTCCACGGCAATTCCGACACCGCGTATCCTTGTTTCTTTGATCGAGAACTATCAAGAAGAAGATGGGTCAGTTCGCATTCCTGAAGTGCTTCGCCCATACATGAGAGGAAAAGAGAGGATCACTAAAAAAGTTACAAGTTCATAAGGTTATAAGGTTCATCAAGAAAGCCGTCTGCTTCTTTATAACTTTATAAACTTTAAACTTGATACACTAGGTCCATGCGTCCTCGCCGATTCAGGACAGAGCGCGTAGCCGTTGAGCACCGTAAACGCGTACGGGTCAATGTGGTCCTTTATGGTGTGCTCGGGGTGAGCATCTGTCTTGTGATTCTCGCATTTTCATGGAGTCCGCTTCTTGCGATAGACCGTATTCTTGTCGTTGGCAAAACAGGAGTACCAAAGGAAGCACTGTTCGACGTGGTTGAAAAAAAGAGCACTGGCCGTACGTTCTTTCTTTTTTCAAAACGGAACATACTGTTTCTTCAAAAAAATCACATTCGAGAAGAACTGCACGCGTCATTCCCGCGCCTTGGGTCTGTTGAGATAGAACGCGATGGTCTACACCGCATCGTTGTTTCTGTTTCTGATCGTGTGGCGGAGGGTATGTGGTGTCCGCCTTGGCCGACGCCAGTCGAGGCAGGTCCGCCCGAGGAAGCAGAAAAAACAACTGATTGTTATTTCATTGATGAGGTAGGATTTGCATTTGATAAGGCACCGCGCATCACCGGCGAAGTGTTCATGGTGTATCGCCGTGAGATGCCGGACGAGCCGCTTGCGCGCCACATCACGGGAATCCAAGAATTCGAAGCGCTCCACGCCCTTACACAAGAACTGCAAACACTCGCGATTTCTGTCTCAAGTGTTCTGTGGAGAGAAGATGCGCTGGTTTTGAGTGGCCGGTACACAACGCCAAAGATTTCTGGTGACATAGAACTTCTTATACCGCCGCGTCCACCATACGAAACTGCTCTCCAAAATCTTCTTTCACTCCTCGAATCCTCTGACACAGAGTATGTCGAACGTGTTATGACAACGAGCGAGTATATTGACCTTCGGTTCGAAAACAGGATTTTTTATAAAAAAGAAGGTGGGGAATAGGAAACGGGCGGGGGATGAGCCCCGCCCGCGTCCAGGAGGAAGGTCTAGAGCACCAAACTCGGCACCAGCCGCTTCGCATGCGTGGCGTGACCCCCATTGAGGGCCTTTCTTGCGGCTTTCTGTTGTCGGCGGCGAGCTTTCTTCTGCGCGGCCCTTCTCAGCCGTTCACTGAGGGGACGCTTGTTGATCGCCATGCGTGTCGCTCCTCCTGGTTGTGGCCTTGGTAGGCCGGGTCCACTAAAAAATGTAACATTTGAGCCATTCTGGGGCAAGTGATATGGTTGTCATGTGGAAAACTCTTTTTGGAAAAAACTCAAGAAACCATTTTTCTGTCTCGCACCTCTTGCCGATGTTACTGATCCTGCGTTTCGCCGCATTATCGCAAAGTATGGAAAGCCCGACGTGCTCTGGACCGAATTTGTTTCCGCGGACGGTTTGTTCCGTGGTGGCTACGATGCGCTCATAGGAGATCTCGACTATACAGAGGAGGAGCGACCGATTCTTGCTCAGTTTTTCAGCCGTGAGCCGGAATATATGGTGAAGGCGGCGGAACTCGCGATATCCATGGGATTTGACGGTATTGATATCAACATGGGGTGTCCGGATGAAAATGTATGCAAGCAGGGCGCAGGCGCAGCGATTATAAAAGATCCAGAACGTGCGAAGGAAATAATCCGCGCGACACAAGAAGCGATCTCAAAATCAAAACGGCCGATTCCTCTTTCTATAAAAACACGCATCGGATACAACACGAATGAGATTGAGACATGGCTCCCGGCCTTGCTTCAAACAAAACCATCAGCAATAACTGTTCACGGACGAACGAAGAAAGAGATGTCAAAAGTGCCAGCGCGCTGGGATGTTATTGCGCGCGCAGTTGAGATACGAAATGAAATAGCGCCCGAGGTTCTCATCATCGGTAACGGGGATGTAAAGGATCTTGATGATGCGCACGCGAAAGTCAAAGAATCAAAATGCGACGGCATCATGTTGGGGCGTGCGATATTTGGGAACCCCTGGCTTTTTGGAGGAGTGCCGCGACCTGATCTACCAGAACGTCTTCGAGTTCTTGTGGAACACATCATGCTTTTTGACGAACTCCTCTCAAAACGAAAATCATTTGCGACTATGAAAAAGCATTTCAAATCCTATGTTCATGGTGAGGGTGGTAACAAGTCGCTTGTAATGGCACTTATGGAAACAAAGACACCCGCAGAGGCCTTGGAAGTAATTAAAAACTTTCCAAAATAAAACAAGCGGCCGTCGCGGGAACGCGACGGCCGAGGCGGTACTCCTCTTCCGGTGTTACTGGTTGAGGAGGAGAAGATCTTCGATCTCGATAGAGCGGACGACTGCCTTCACTGCTTCATAGCGCGCTCGTGCGCGCTCATGAATGTGTCGCACCGTTCTGCCAAGCCCGAGGTACACTTCCTCGCCGGCACCAAGAACTTCTTGCAGGACCACATCTGTAGCGGGAAGGGCGGGACCTGATGGTACCCGCATCTCTCCCATGCGTTGTAGAAGTTCGAGGAGGGAGACCGTTGTCGTCTCCAGGGTAGCAACGTGCTCCCTTTCCTTCACGACGACGATACACCACTCGCCGTCAACAGTGAACCCGTAGAACCACTGGTCGACTCCGGTGGGCGCGTTCTCTAGTAGTGCCCAGGCCCTGCTAAAGAGTCGAAAGTGTCCGTACAGATTCCACCTCTTGTCGTCGACATGTTTGGTGCCTTTGTTTCCTGGCACCTGTGAATACACGTCGGTGAATTTCGTTGGTGTGAATGTTGCAAACAGCACAAAGAGCGTTTTGGCGCGCCGCTCGATGAGGCGCACCCACTTTTCTGGGCTTGTGACTCTCTGACTGCACATCCGCACGACAGGATTTCCCCTCAGATTGCTCATCCTCTACTCCTTCTCTCCGGCTGGCGCACCTGCCGGTTGTATTGAGGGGCGCACCCCTCGGTCCGGAAGGAGTATGCCTTACATATCATTCTCGGGTCAATGAATACAACGTACAAAAGAGTGTAATCAAGGCATGGTATACTCGTTCATATGAGTGGTGCCTTGTATCGAAAATACCGCCCCGCAGATTGGAAAAGCGTCAAAGGACAGAGCCACATCGTTGCGGTTCTTGAAAAAGCGCTCAAAAACAGGAACATTTCGCACGCATATCTTTTTACCGGAAGCCGCGGAACAGGGAAGACAACTGTTGCGCGAATCGTTGCGCGAGAAATCGGCACGACGGAGAGAGATCTTTATGAACTTGATGCGGCATCGAACCGAGGCATTGATGATGTTCGTGCGCTTCGTGAAGCGGTTTATACACTCCCATTCGAATCAAAGTACAAGGTTTACATTATCGACGAGGTGCACATGCTCACCAAAGAAGCGTTCAATGCGCTTTTGAAGACGCTCGAAGAACCACCGGAGCACGTCGTGTTCATTCTTGCGACAACGGAAATTGAAAAACTTCCTGAGACGATTGTATCGCGTTGCGAAGTGCATACATTCAAACAACCGTCGCGCGACATTCTCCGCGAGCATATGGAAGAGATTGCAAAAGAAGAAGGGTATCAACTTGAACCAGCCGCGGCAGATCTCATCGCGCTTCTTGCTGAAGGATCATTTCGTGACGCGCATGGTGTTCTCCAAAAGATTCTGAATGCGTCATCGGGGAAAAAAGTAAGTGTTGATGATGTAGCTCTTCTCACCGGAGCACCAAAAGGAACGCTTGTGAACGGGATTATCTCTGCGATTGAGAAGGGAAGCACAGACGAGGCCCTCTCGCATGTTGCGGACGCGTCAAAAGCAAATATTGATATGCGCGTGTTTGTAAAACTCATCCTTGAAAAGATGCGCGCAGTGCTTCTTTTGCGTTTTGCCGAGGCACACCTCTTGAAATCACTTGAAGGAGAATACACAGAAGAAGACCTCGCGTTCTTAAAAGAATGTGCAAAGAATACTCAACCAAAGATTACTTCATCAGCACTTTCTCGATTTTTAGACGCGTACAGCGAAACATCTCGTGCAACAATTCCGTCCCTCCCTCTCGAACTTGCGATACTCGATGTGATAGGGAATACTGGCCAGTGATACGAGAAGAACACTGCCGGATCGTCTAATGGTAGGACACCGCCCTTTGGAGGCGGGTATCTTGGTTCGAATCCAAGTCCGGCAATAACCTTAAAAAAGAAACGTGAAAGTATTACTCACTGGCGTAGCAGGAACAGGAAAATCGACCCTTACGAAAGCTTTGGCGGCAAGGGGACTTACGGCTATAGATCTCCACGATGTGCCTGAACTCTGTTTCTGGCAAGATAAGAAAACCAAAGAGAGGGTCGAATATGTTCCTACCACCTCACGGGAGTGGTTCGATACTGTAGACCGTCTTTGCGACATTCACCGGCTGAAAGAGTTACTTAACCAACAGGACGATATTATTGTGGCTGGCACGGCAGGTGAAAGTCAGAAGGACTATCTTCCGTTGTTCGATAAGGTCATACTCTTACAATGCAGTTCTAGAGCTGTCATCCATCGCATGCAGACAAGAACAAATAAGTCTGGATACGGAAAAACAAAAGCAGAACAAGACGATAACATCGAATGGCAAAAGGGGTTTGACCACGATCTCCTTGCGCACGGTGCCATTCCATTGAATACGGAGGGCAGTATTGATGAGACGGTGGATAAAATTGTTGAGATAACAAGGGCGGGTTAGTTCGAATCCCTGCCTGCGACAGGCAGGCAAGTCCGGCAATACTCTGGTTTAGTATCGAGATTATAACTATTAATTCCATATGAACGACTTTGAAAAAGGAAACCAAAACAACGACCCCAAAACAGGCGCTTCAGCAAAGTTGCATGAAAGGCTTGTTGAGGCGACGAGCAATATTACACGCGATGTTCCGAAGGTGAAACGGGAGAACGACTTTTTTGATACCTTAGGTGACAACCTCAAGCGAACGGTTGGCGAAGTTCCGGACACCGAACGCTTGCAAGCTGCTCTCGATAGGGATATGGAGTATATGAGGGACACTGTAAGGCGGTCGGTAAAGAATGCATCTGAAGCACCACTACTCCAAGAAACTGAAATGCTTTCCCTTCAGATAAAGGTCGGGAAAGAAGCTGTGGCGATGGAGGTACCTATCGGAACGAGTGAGGATGACATAGAAAGAATCGTTCTAGAAAACGAGGCCGTCAAGGCGCTCGTAGGTGGAAAAAGCATTAAAAAGTTCTATCTCAAGAAGCGTTTGAAAGAAGGCACGGTGCACATCTTTTTAAGTGAAACTGAATAAAAGTTGTTCCAACATCGTCTCCTCACAGCCAACTAATATATGAATAACGAAGCAGACTTAAAATCAATCTTCAACTTCCTAAAAACTGCGCGCGAACTACAGCATGTGGAAAGGGCTACACCGCATCCAAATGGAAGACAGGAGAACGACGCTGAACATTCTTGGGCGGTCGCACTTGCGTGTGTCCTTGTGGCATCAAGACTTTCAAAAGAATTCGGCGTGGCTTTAGATCAGACAAAAATGCTCAAAATGGCACTTATTCATGACTTGGCCGAGGTAGGAACGGGTGACACAAAAACGTGGGATGACGCATCAAGGGTAAACAAAGAAGAAAAAGAGCGCGAGGTAATGCAAAACATGATCAAATCTTTACCCCAAGACGTCGCCGATGAAATATCTTCGCTTTGGGAAGAGTGCGAGAAGAAAGAAACTCTCGAGGCACAAATAGTCAAATCTATTGATCGGTTTGATCCCGTCATTCACCGTACTGCGTTTGGGGTGGGGTGGAAAGGGATAGACGAAGAACATGCATCAATAACGGCGGTGGACTCACGCCAAGAGCCGAGGCACTCTTTCTCAAAGACCTTGACGAGACTGTATGAGATTATTCGTCTCGAAGCGGATTCAAAAGGGGTATTTAAAGCATAATCCTGTTCCAGCATCGTCTCACACAGTCAATACCAACTGAGTAATCATGAATGACTTATATAAAAACGACTTTGAATTTTTTCTTGCTCACACAAGCGAAAAGCAAATTTTGGGTGAAGAAATCTTGAAAGATATACAGAGATTTAACGTAGAATCGCTACTTGATATAGGAGCGGGAAACGGATTGCTAAGCATACCGCTTTCAAAAAGTGTAAAAAGATATCTCGCTGTTGAACCTACGGAGAAGTTCGCGGGTCGCCTTAAGAAGGCGGGGTTGGAGGTAATCTGCAGTACATTTCCGGTCCGTATAGACGGTCAGTTTGACATGGTGCTTTCCTCCCATGTTATTTCCTATCGTCAAAAGTATTTTAGATCTTTTATACGAAGGGCTTGGAAATTGGTAAAACCAGGAGGCGTTTTCCTCCTTGTCACTTTCCGTGGGCAGGGTGACGACTGGGATACTTTCACCAAATCACTAGGTGAAGATCGCTCAGTTAAACGTCAAGGTAGATTGGATGATATTCTTGAATTACTCCGGTCTCTTGGAGAGGTACAGATTCGCAAGGTGGTAACGCATGTTAGGTCTAAGAGTCTTGACGACATGATTACCGCCCTCTCATTCGTCTATAGCAACGGTTTTGCTGAAGACAAGAACTCTTTTATGAAGAAATCGGAGACAGTTAAAAATATACTTACATCGAAGTACAAATCGGGTACGCAATACGTTTTTCCCTTCCAGCACCTTTTTGTATATGGCTTAAAGAAAGGGTAGGAGGGAACGGGGTTAGGTTGTGGTGATTCCTCCTTGGGGCGCTCTTGACTCATTTTAATTTGTGCTAAAATAGGAGGATATGAAAAAAATAATCATTGCAGTTATTGTCATTATTCTAATCGGTCTTGGTATTTACGTTATGAGCACCCGTACGGCGGACGCACCTGCTGATAAGGCAACAACAACGCCCGTAACAACAACGGTGGCTACCACTACGGTTTCTGACGAAACATCAATTGGTCTGTCAAAAGAAGGGCGTAAGATCGAGATTGCTCACTACGGCGAAGGAGACAAAGAGGTGCTTTTTGTCGGAGGTATTCACGGTGGCTACGAGTGGAACACAGTGCTCGTTGCGTATGAGCTGATGGATTTCTTGGAAGACAATCCAAACGAAATTCCTGCGGGCGTGAAAGTGTCGGTGATTCCAGTTTTGAACCCTGACGGCTTGAACAAAGTTGTCGGCACATCGGGTCGCTTCGAAGCATCCGATGTTCCTTCGGACGCAAAGGCAACAGTTCCAGGCCGGTTTAATGCAAACAACGTTGACCTTAATCGCAATTTCGACTGCGATTGGCAGGCATCGGGCGTGTGGCAACAGACAACTGTTAGTGGTGGTGCGTCGGCATTCTCCGAGCCGGAGAGTCAGGCAATGCGAGATTACGTTACCAAGAATGACCCAGATGCGGTTGTTGTTTGGTACAGTGCGGCAGGTGGTGTATTTGCATCAAGCTGTCACGATGGCGTTTTGCCAGCAACACTCAACCTTACCAACACATACGCACAGGCATCTGGCTATCCTGCATATGAAGAATTTGATTTTTACGAGATCACTGGTGACATGGTCAACTGGCTCGCAAAAGAAAAGATTCCTGCAATCAGCGTACTTCTCACCAATCACACAAGCACCGAATGGGAAAAGAACTGGAAGGGTATTGATGCGCTCTTGGAATCAATCGTAGAGTAATGCGACCGTTTCTCAAAAAGATCCTTTTTGGAGTCGTCGTACTCTGTGTCGTCGCTCTCGGCGTGTTCTTTGTCTTGCGCAAAGATACAGAAATACCTGTGCCAGTGGACACCACTGTGCCCGAGTTCACATCAGTCGTAATCGGCACATCGGTACAGGGCCGTTCGATTGAGGCAATATCGTACGGCACGGGGGACACACACCTCCTGTTTGTCGGAGGCATTCACGGCGGATACGAGTGGAACAGCGTTCTGCTTGCGTATGAAATGATGGATTATCTTGAGCTTCATCCCGAACTCATTCCAGAAAATCTCACCGTAACGATTGTTCCATCTGCAAATCCAGACGGCGTATTCAAGGTTGTTGGCAAAGAGGGAAGATTTGCGCGCGCGGATGTTCCAGATGGAGATGATTCTCCCGGGCGATTTAACGCAAACAATGTAGACCTTAATCGCAATTTTGATTGCAAGTGGAAGCCCGAGAGCATGTGGCGTGGTGATGTTGTTTCGGCGGGAACATCCGCATTCTCCGAGCCAGAGGCGCGCGCACTTCGCGACTTTGTGTTGGCAAATGACCCAGCCATTGTTGTCTTTTGGCATAGCCAATCAAACGCTGTCTATGCATCTGAATGCAAGGGTGGGATTTTGCCAGAGACACGCACGCTCATGAACCTCTATGCAAGTTCAGCCGGATATTCTGCGGTCGACACGTTCGACAGCTACGAAATCACTGGGGACGCCGAAGGATGGCTCGCGTCCATCAACATTCCTGCAATTACCGTTGAGCTCTCGACACACGAAACAACAGAGTGGGAGAAAAATCTTGCGGGCATGAAGGCGCTTCTTACTCAATACGCAAGATAATTCTCTGGTACTATAGAACCTATACATATGAGCGAACCACATCTTACGAATAAAAAAGGTAGTGTGAGTGCGCCTCTTGTTGTTGCGCTTGTGATTGTTGGCGTCGCTGGGGCTGGGATTTTGTTCTTCCAATTAACCAACACAAAGTCGGCGCTTTCTCAGGCAGTAAAAAGCAAAAACGAGCTCCAGACGCAGTTTTCGGCCAAAGAAGAAGAAAATCGCGTTCTATCGGAGGCACTGTATTCTGAACAGCAAAAAAACAAAGATTTGGAAGAAGATCTTGACGATGTTGAGGATGAGGTCAACATGTTTGAGAAATTGAGCCGGCTCGACCCCGAGCTTCTCCAAAAATATTCAAAAGTATTTTTTTTGAACGAACACTATAAGCCGGCAGATTTTACAGTAATTGATTCAAAATATCGCTACCCTGAAGACGAAGCGCTCTCCGTCCACAAACGGGTCTGGCCTTTTTTGGAAGATCTTCTTGAGGAAGCAAAGGATGACAAAATTGATCTCCGGATTGCTTCGGCGTTTCGTTCGTTTTCCGAGCAGACATCGCTCAAGTCGCAATATTCGGTGGTATACGGAGCAGGAAGCGCAAATCAATTCTCTGCCGATCAGGGATATTCTGAACACCAGTTGGGAACGACGGTTGACTTCACCACGGTTGCAACAGGAGGCGCGCTTGACGGGTTTAACACAACACCAACGTACAAATGGCTTCTTTCTAACGCGTATAAATATGGATTTGTACTCTCATATCCAGAAGGCAATGCATACTATGTGTTTGAACCATGGCACTGGCGCTTTGTGGGGAAAGATCTTGCGGCAGACCTGCGCAAAAAGAAAATTGGGTTTTACGATATGGACCAGCGCGACATAGATGAATATCTGATTAGTATCTTTGATAAATAGTAAAAAGATTTGGATTCCAGAATAACAGTTCCAACCTCACGGATTCAGAGTTCAAAACGAGAGGATTATTTTGCTATACTTCAGTCATGATTCCTCAGTTTGTAGAAATTAAAACAGGAGATGGACTGGCACTTCCCGGACTTCTTTACACCTCTTCAAAATCAAAGTCACTTGCTATCTTTTTGCACGGTAATGGTAGTACTTCAGTTTTCTACGATGGAAATGAAAATCGTATATTTGCGGATGCATTAGCGAAGAAAGGAATCTCTACGCTCTTCTTCAACAATCGAGGTGCACACATTATCAAGAAACTCAATGTGCAGAAGGGAAAAAAGAAAGATCGCAAAGCATTTGGAATGGCTCATGAGAAGATCAGGGGGTGTATAGAAGATATCGACGGTGCGGTAGCATTTGGAAAGAAGCGGGGATTCAAAAGTTTTTACCTCATTGGGCTCTCAACTGGGGCTAACAAAATTTGTGTTTATAACTACTACAAACCACGAAATCAGATACGTAAATACGCAATCATTTGTGGAAGTGATGACACGGGTATTTATTATCACCAGCTTGGGAAGGCAAAATTTTGGAAATTACTCAAATTGTCAAAACAACGAATTGTTCTAAAAAAGGGTGACGAGTTGATGCCCGAACTTTTACCTAACGAAATATTTTCGAATACTGGCTTCCGTGATATTGCCAATCCAGACGGTGACTACAACGTTTTTCCATTTTATGAGGTACTGCAGAAAGTGAAACTATCGAAGAAGCCGCTTTTTCGACACTTTAAGTCGATTAAAAAACCCTCTTTGGTGGTATACGGAGGTAAAGATGAATACGCGTGGGGTGATGTTTCTAAGGTGGTTGAGATTCTGAAATCAAAACAACCCAATTTCGAATATAAAATAATCAAAGGAGCCAACCATGGTTTTGTTGGATACGAACATTCTTTGGCAACAACAATAGCAAGTTGGTTGAGTCAACTACAATTAAGATCCAAGTAGAGAGATGCTGTTTTGGTCCCAAAAAGGGATACATGCAAAACGATATGCTTACCAAAGAAATACAAAATCGACCGTTCTGGTCTTTGTCTCTCGAGGACACTGCATTGATGCTCCGCACGGACCCGAAACGGGGACTTTCCGAAAAAGAGGCAACTGCGCGTCTTTTGATCTTCGATGAGAATGTTATCGAACGTGCAAAGGTAACGCCATGGGTCCGCATACTTCTCAACCAATTCAAGAGTCCGCTCATCATACTTCTTGTCGTTGCGGGTGGTGTCACACTTTTTATACATCACGTTCGTGACGCGGGGTTCATCTTTGCCGCGGTTATCGTTAACGCGGCACTTGGTTTCTATCAGGAGCATAAGGCCGAACGAGCGCTCGCTGAATTGAGAACGTATCTCCGACAGCGTGCCCGTGTCGTCCGAGATGGAGTCGAGCGTGAGATTGATGCGGCGCATCTTGTTCCCGGTGACGTGATACGCCTGTCACAAGGCGATCGTGTTCCTGCGGACGGACGTCTGGTCTATGTGAACGATGTGCAGATTGACGAATCCATTCTGACGGGTGAGTCACTCCCTGTTTCAAAGACGCACGATCCCGTTGTTCCGGACGCTGTTCTTGGTGATCAGAGGTCTATTACGCTCGCGGGAACACTGGTCACTCAGGGTGTCGCCACCGCGCTCGTCTGCCGCACGGGGTTTGCGACTGAATTGGGAAAGATTGCGGAGTTGGTTAGTGCCGCGCAGCGCGAAGAAACACCGCTTCAGGGCGCTATCAGACGTTTTAGCATGCATGCCGGCATCGTACTTGGCGTGCTCACAATCATTATTTTTGGTGTCGGTGTGTCGTTCGGCTATTCACACGCCGAGATGTTCCTCATGGCTGTCGCAATCGCTGTGTCGGCTGTGCCGGAAGGACTGCCTGTGGCGATGACGGTCATCTTGGCAATCGGAGTTGAACGCATGGCAAAGCGTAAGGGCGTTGTGAGAAGGCTCGTAGCTGCCGAAGCGCTTGGAGATACGACGCTCATTCTCACGGACAAGACGGGGACTCTGACGATGGGACAGATGGAACTTCGCTCGCTCATGCCTGCCTCCGGGACGAGCGAGGAGGAACTTCTTTCACTCGCGCTCATGAATACGAATGTGAACGTCGAGAATCCGAATGATCCGCCGCAGGAATGGCGCATGACGGGACGCACGCTTGAACTGTCACTTGTCCGCTCAGCGGGGGTGCGTGGTGTGCGAGTTGGAGATGTCAAAGAGGGTGTGTCTATTGTCCGGTCCTTGCCGTTTAACGCGGTCAATAAGTTTTCTGCGTCTCTTGTGGATGAGAATGGAGAACACACGCTCATATTCCTGGGCGCGCCCGACGTGCTCATCAAGCGCTCGACACTCTCCACCGAGAAGCGTGATGCAATGCTCGCGTCGGTTGACGCGCTCGCGCGCTCGGGCGAACTTGTCCTCGGTGTTGCGGAAAAAAAGATTGGGAAGAAAAAAGATTTTGATTTTACAAAGGACCTCATGTTCGATGATGTGGTGATGCGTGGTGTTCTCACGCTCCGCGACACTGTTCGTCCAAGTGTAAAGGATGCAATCGCAAAGGTCAGATCGGCGGGGATACGGGTTGTCATCATGTCGGGAGATCATCGTGGGACGGTCGAGGCCGTAGCGCGTGAGGTTGGTATTGAAGTCGGCACGGAAAGCGTCCTCGATGCCTCTGAATTGCAGGCGCTTCCTGACAAAGGGCTCCGTGCGCGATTGTCAGCACTCTCCGTTATTTCACGGGTGTCTCCTCTCGATAAATTGCGAGTTCTCACGGCGTTCCAGGAAGCGGGAGAGATTGTTGCGATGACAGGGGACGGGGTCAATGACGCACCGAGCGTGAGACAAGCCGATGTCGGCATTGCCATGGGATCGGGAACAGAAGTGACACGCGATGTTGCTGACCTTGTTTTGCTCGATGACAACTTCGAGACAATTGCTGCCGCCGTTGAAGAGGGTAGGCAGATTTTGGGGAATATTCGCAAGGTCCTTGTGTATCTCCTCTCGGGTGTTCTTGATGGACTTATCCTTATCGGCGGGGCGCTCTTGACTGGGACTGCGCTTCCTTTGAATGCGCTCCAGATTCTCTGGGTCAACTTCTTCTCGGACAGTTTTCCCGCGATTGCGTTCGCGTTCGAGAAAGACGGCAGCGTGTCGCTGGTGAGGCACGCACGCGGCCGCATTGAGCTCTTCAGCCCGGTCATGAGATATCTCATCCTTTTTATCGGTATCTCGACAAGCGTGCTTCTCTTTGCGCTCTATTGGTTTCTTCTCCGCGCGGGATTTTCAGAGGGTTTGGTTCGGACATTCACCTTTGCGAGTTTTGGGACGTATTCGCTCTTTCTCGCATTTGCTGTGAGGAGTTTGGAGAAAAGCATTTTTGAATATCCTCTTTTTTCGAATAGATATCTCGTTTCCGGCGTGGGTATTGGTATTGTTCTCATGCTTGCGGCGGTATATGTTCCGTTCCTCCAAACGCTCTTTGACACGGTACCATTGCCTCTCCCGTGGCTTCTCGGCGTTGTCGGTGTTGGTATTTTAAATATCGTTCTCATCGAGAGTGGGAAGTGGCTTTTCCGGCGCAGAGATCGTTTGGCGCCGAGCCTTTAGTGGGGTGATATTATAGAAAGCACGAATGAAATCTCACACATACTATGCTACAGGGTAAAACTGTATTGATTTCAGGCTCTTCACGGGGAATTGGAGCTGCTACTGCACGTTTAGCAAAAGAATACGGGGCAGAGGTTATTCTTCATGGGAAAACCGAAAGCCCTGAACTTGTATCTCTTGGTAAAGAACTCGGTGCTTCGTACATACTGTGCGATGTTGCAAATGAGAGCGAAGTGTCTGAGGCGTTCAGGAAAATCTCTCACCTGGACGTATTGGTGAATTGTGCGGGAATCACCAATCCAAAGTCCTTTGCGGAAAGTACCGAAGAAGATTGGCTTAACGTATTTCGGATAAATGTTCTTGGAACAGTTAATTTTTGCAAAGCAGCATTACCACTGTTTCAAAAACAAGGTACTGGACGTATTGTAAACATCGCCTCTATTCGCGGGTATGGAATTATTTCTGGCCGTGCCGCCTATTCAACCTCGAAAGCCGCTATTATCAATCTTACGTGTACACTTGCAAAAGAGTATGCGCCCGCTATTGCTGTAAATGCGATAGCCCCAGGTTTTACCAATACCGATATGGCCAAGACATGGGATGAGGGAGTGTGGAAGCAAGTTCGATCAGCATTGCTTGAGCGTATCGGGGAACCCAAAGAGATCGCGGAAGCCATTTGTTTTTTGGGTAGTGAGAAAGCCAGCTTTATCACCGGCCAAACCCTTTTGGTAGATGGGGGCTACAGTATTGCAGGTAAATAGGTTCCAATATCGCCCCACGCAACTAACAATATGAAATCTCACACATATTACGTTCATCGTCTGATACGAGACCTCTGGGTCGTCCTCCTCTCAATCGTGCTCGCGGTCATTCTGGTGCGAACGGGAGCGCTTCAGACGCTTATCAATGCTGCGGAAGGGGCGCATATCCTTGGGAGTTTTCTTGCAGGTATCTTTTTTACGAGCGGGTTCACGATAGCACCGGCATCGGTCGCTCTTCTTGAGATTGCAAAGACAACGCCGCCACTCCTGGTTGCCTTGTGGGGTGCTATCGGTGCAACAGTGGGGGATCTCATCATATTCTTCTTTATACGTGATGCATTTGTTGATGACCTCGTGGGGGCATTCAAGACATCACATACAGTCGCGGGTATCCTTTCCCACCTCCACTTCGCACTTTTGCGCTGGGTACTTCCCATCATTGGAGCGATTATCATCGCGTCACCTCTTCCCGACGAACTCGGTCTCGCGTGTCTTGGGGTATCAAAGATACGGATTCGCTACCTCATCCCTCTTGCGTTTGTTTTTAATTTTATCGGTATCATTGTGATCACGCTTTTTGTGTAGCGCATGAATCCCGTTAAAAGCCGCGGTCGCGATACGTTAATTAAGAAACCACGTGACATTCAGAACATTAACAAAAAGTAACTTGCAGATGAGCAGAAGAGAGACCGCGACCTGCTTCTAACGGGATGAAAACATTCAGTGAACGCGTTGTAGAGATTGCACTTTCGATACCGCCCGGTAAGGTAACGACATACGGCCGAATCGCGATCGCGGCTGGTGGAGGAGGAATGGCCGCACAAAGCATCACCACGATTCTTTCCAAAGCATACGATGCGGGGGCACACGCAATCCCTTTTCATAGGATTGTCTACGCGGATGGCCACATCTGGATTGATACAAAACACCGCAAAGAGCGGATGAAGATGTATACAAAAGAGGGAATTGAGATAGACAAAAACGATAGAATCACAAATTTCAGAGACGTTTTATTGGAGTTTGCGTAGAACAAAAAAGACAAGACCTTGATTGCTCTGTTATACTCTTTGTATGGATACCCTTTTAAAAGCGGACATCTTCTTTGTCGTCGCGACAGTTGCGCTCGTGGTGATTGCGATTGTGCTTTGTGTGGCCCTTTTGTATCTTATTCGCATCTTGCGAACCGCAGCGTTCCTTTCAGAAAGGATAAAAGAACAGGCACTTCATATTGAAGAGACACTTGCTCGTCAGCCGATTATCCGATTGTTCATGAAGTCGCCCCGAAAGAAATCCACAGGGACAAAGAAAAAGGAGGAAACAAAGTAATTCCTTTGTGTAGGTCAGAAGTTCATTTTTAACCATACGTAACACATAAAAGATATATGACGAAAAAAGCATCTTCGAGTAATAAGGCAGAGAAGACCCTGGCGATAAGCGCAGGTGTTGCGGCTTTGGCAGCTGCTTCATACTACCTCTTTGGTCCCCACGGGAAACAACACCGAAAGAAGGCACAGGGGTGGATGATTAAAATGAAAGGAGAAGTGATTGAGCAGTTAGAGAATCTCAAAGAAGTGAGCGAGCCGGTGTACCGCGACATTGTTGAGTCGGTTGCGGCGCGATATGTAAAAAACGGGAAAATCTCCCGAGCCGAAGTAAACGTGCTCGCAAAAGATTTGAAGGGAATGTGGCGTGGAATCGCCTCAAAGCAAAAAAGGTCGGCAGGGGTGAAAAAGGTTAAGCGAGCCATTAAACGGGCGGTGCGCACATCAGGGCGTTCACCTCAACGACGAGCAGCCTCGAAATAATACTTACCAGTAACGTCCTCTTTATGCTTACCACAATCGGTGTTATTCTAATTGTACTGTGGCTTTTGGGAGTTGTTGGTGTCTTTACAATAGGCAATTTCATCCACATACTTCTTGTTGTCGCAGTTGTCATGTTTCTTATTCGCATTATTCAGGGGAAAAACCCATTAAAATAAAATTAGACATTCTCTATGCAAGAACAAACAAGCAACACAAACACGATTCTTATCGTCATTGTGCTCATTCTCATCGTTGGATTTGGCGTTTGGTGGTACCAGAAGTCAAACAACACTGACACTGTGCCGGAGGACAATGGAGGCGGTATCAACATCGATATCGACGGAGGGGACGACGCAGCTCCTGCGCCAACAAACTAATCAGGTACACGGAAGATACAAACAAACACCTCGCTACGTCGAGGTGTTTGTTTTGTTATAGTGGTGTATGGATGAAACCTCTGTTCCCCCTCTGTCACGGCGCACGATGCATTCAGCGCTTCTCGGGATTGCGATTCTCTCTGCACTTGTTGCGGTGAATACGCTCTACATCTCGCTTTCGTCTGAACGATATCTGTATACCGACGTAAATACGGTCCCTGAATATGCGGCAGGACTTCTTCTGGGAACATCGCGCCGATCAATCGGTGGAGAGTTGAGTCAGTTCTTCGATAATCGTATCAATGCGGCCGTGGCGCTCTACAGGGCAGGGAAGATTAAGGAAATCGTTGTGAGCGGAGACAACAGCACAAAGTACTACAACGAGCCCGTTGCCATGCAAAAAACGCTTCTTGAGCGCGGCATTCCCGAGGAGGACATACATCTTGATTATGCAGGATTCAATACATACGACTCAATTGCGCGAATGTACCACATTTTCGGTCAAACAGAGTTCTTGATTATCTCGCAGAGATTCCATAGTGAACGCGCCGTTTTCATTGCTCATTCGCTCGAACTTCCTGCGGCCGCGTTTACTGCAACACCGGTCGAAGGCATGATAGGATTTAGAGCAAACGTCAGAGAAATCGGGGCGCGTATCAAGATGTGGTTTGACGTCTTTCCGCGTCGTGAGCCGAAGTTTTTGGGCGAAACAATCGATATTGAAGCACAATGAACTACCTACAGCATCTTCTTTATTTTTGCGTACTCGGCGTCGTTGCGTTCCTTTTTCATTTCGTATGGGAATCGTCCCACGTCACGGCTCTGTATGGTGGATATGAGAACCTCGGCGGGGGAGTGCCTATCACGCTCTGGGCCGCATTTGGGGATGTCCTCTACACATTTCTTGCTGTGGGGATAGTGTCTCTTTGTGCTCGCGGCATATCGTGGGTGCGGAATATCTCTCTCGCTTCATTTCTCGGTCTCGCGCTCATGGGACTCCTCATTTCTCTTTGTGTTGAATACCGAGCACTCGCACTTCACCGTTGGTTCTACCTTCCCGCGATGCCGATCATTCCGTATTTCAAAGTCGGCCTCTCTCCGGTCTTACAGATGATACTTTTACTTCCTTTAAGCATCCTTATAGCGAATCATGTTTATAAGGTGATATGCAGGAAACAGGAAGTAGGTCTATAATTAGCTGTCAATATGGATCAAGAGATTAAAACACAAGAAATACAGGTGGACAAAAAATCTCACGTACTCCTCTGGGTCTTTTTTCTTATTGTGTTAATTTCTGGTGTTTGTATTATCTGGCGATTTCTTGTGGCAAAACAATATACAGTTATTGAGGACCCCGCGGACATGTCCACTTCTATCGAGGAGTAATTATTGTGCCAGACTTTTTTCGTGCTGTACTAATAAACAGAAAGGGAGAGTTCTTATGAATATATACGCAACACTAGGGATTGTCGCAGGAGCTCTGACGATTATTGAGTATGTCTACTACGGCTGGACGATCGTGAAGGGAGAAACCAAACCTTCACGTGCGACATGGTTCATTTGGGCGGCTCTTACCATTCTCATCGCTTTTTCATATGATGCGGCGGGGGGAGAGGAAACCGTTTGGGTTCCATACGCAGCAGCCATAGGAACTTTTCTCATTGCAATCCTTAGTGTTCGCTATGGAGTCGGAGGATGGCAACCTATCGACAAAGTAGCAATAGTGATTGCTTTTCTTTGCCTTCCACTTTGGTTTCTCGCCGGGCCGGCCTGGGTACTTCTTGTCACGCTTGTGGTTGATGTGGCAGGCATCGTCCCCACTCTTTACAAGACCTATCAGCATCCAACACAAGAAAGTGGTATTGCGTGGGGGATGAACTTGGTGGGGTCGTTTCTTAACATTGCAGCTCTGGGAGCCATTGCAACATGGAGCTTTAGCGAAGCCCTGTATCCTTTCTACATGCTCCTCATCAACGGGGCGGTTTTCTTCTTGATTGTCCGGCGAGATGTTTTGCCCACCCGGCTGCGTTTTTGAGAAGTCTTTTTTGGTTCCCGGAGTGCTGACTTTGTGTAACCCAAACGTTTAAAATAGGTGTTATCAAATTCGTTATAATTACAAAACAGTTCTTCACCGAGCTGAATATCTCGCATCGCGATATCACGTTGCGGAGTTGACTTGATGTTTCGATGTTTAAAAGAGTGGTTTATGAATCGCTGGTCATCAGAAGGTAAAATGAGTTTTTTTAGTTTCTTATCGTAATATGCATACCATAATATTTGTCGTTGGCCGTGAGAGGACATTTTGGCCAAGTCTTTCTCGGTGTATCCAATGTCAAACTTTGGGTCATATTGCCACGTAACAGTACCCTTCGGAACAAACTGATCAGCAAACAGACCTACACCATGAACACCACTGGGACCAAGTTTTGCCTTTATACGTAACATGCAGAATTTTTAACTAGTGCTATAGTTAATACTATAACATTTCTTACGGATATATCTATGCTTCCTGCAATTTGTGATTTTGAAGGTGCCCATTGGTTGCTGTTTTCTGGCAACGTTCCACCGCTTGTCTACTATTCTCACTTCTCAGTTCTGATTTTGTCCCTTGCCCTTGCTGTTTTTATATACATGAGCAATAAGGCTCGACTACAGAATAAGATTTTTGCAGGAACTCTTGTTTTATTTGCCGCATGGGTATTTTTGGACTCTATTTTTTGGGCGACAAATCGAAGCGATGTGATTATGTTCGCGTGGGCAACGATTATTTTAATCGAACCACTTATTTATGCGGGTTCAGTATATTTCTTATATGTAGCAAGCCACGGGATAGATATGCCACTAAGAGGAAAGATTTTTATTGCCGTACTTCTTCTTCCGATCATGCTCGCGGCCTCAACGGATTACACACTTTCAGGGTTTAACCTAACAACCTGTCTAAGTGAAGAAGGTTTTTTTGCCGTTCAGTACATTTATCCCCTCGAACTCATCCTTACTCTCACGGCTATAGTTATTGGGTTGGGAGCAGCAAAAAGAGCGAAAGATCCTGCAGATAAAAAACGAGTTCGCTTGTTAACAGTGGGGATTTTCTGCTTCCTCCTTGCATTTGGATGGGGGAATATTACGGGCAGTTTTACTGAAAACTGGCAACTAGGTCAGTTTGGTCTGATCGGAATGCCCATTGCTGCTATTTTCCTCGCATATGCAATTGTGCAATATCAAGCATTTCAAATAAAAGTTGCTGCTACGAACATACTTGTTGCGGCGTTATGGATACTTCTTTTATCTCTTCTCTTCATCAATAACCTTTCTATAATGCGTGTCATTGTGGCAGTGACATTTTTTGCGTCGCTGCCCCTCGGGGTTCTTTTGGTGAGGAGTGTTAAAAGGGTTCATCAACAAGCAGAAGAGTTGCAGGTTGCGAACGAGAAGCTTCAGGAGGAGGAAAAATTCCAATCAGAACTTCTTTCGGTCGCATCGCACCAGCTCAAAGGTCCTCTTGCGAATGTCATCGGATACAGCCAGAGTATTCTTGATGGTGATACTGGAGAGGTTCTCCCTGATACACAAAAGGCCGTTCACATCTCTCTCACAGCGGCGACAGGGGCTGTTTCGATGGTTGATGAATTCTTGAGTTTGGGACGCATCAAGCGGGGGGCGATGTTTTATGAGATGCAGGAGTGCGATACGAAGAAAATTGTCACCCAGACGCTCTTTGAGTTGCAGTTGGTTGCGGAAGTAAGGGGATTGAAGCTTTCCTCAAAGATTTCTGAAACGGATAATTTGAAGGTCGTTGCGGACGCATCCCGTCTGAAACAAGTTTTCTATATCCTTGTTGATAATGCAATCAAATACACGCCTACCGGATCAATCGAGGTGTCTCTCTCGCGAACACAAGATGCGATTGTATTTTCCGTGAAAGATACAGGGGTCGGTATCAATGATGAGGACAAGAAACGTCTCTTTACCAAATTCGGTCGTGGAAAGGAATCATTCAAGACGAACGTGGCATCGAGCGGTCTTGGATTGTATCTCGCGAAAGAATTTGTTGCTGCACATGGTGGCGACATCGGCGTTGAATCAGAAGGACAGCCGGGGAAGGGCTCGACGTTTTACGTAAAGATCCCGACGAATATACAGCCGGGAACAATTGGAAACAAGGGATAAATATGACCCAGGATAAAAGCACTTCTTTTGTAGAAGTTAGAATCAGTAAGAAACATGGTAATGGATTGTTTGTCTTAAAAGATTTCTCGTCAGGGGAGAGGGTGTACTCTTTTTCTAAAGGTAGAATCGTTGGTCAAGGCGGGCTTAAAGATTTGTCTGCGGAGGAAAAAATGTACCTTGATAAAATAGGAGAAAATACATACGAAATTATCGAACCACCCGCACGTTACACCAACCACTCCTGTGAACCGAATATTCAAGAAAAAGAGAGGACAGGATACGCCTTGCGAGATATTAAGATAGGTGAAGAACTTACCATCAATTATGATGAAGTTGCATATCTCGAAAAACCATTTAAATGCAGATGTGACTCCAGGAGGTGCAGAGGACTAGTTCGGGGAAAATAATTTATTTCTTCGTGCCACTCTCAAGGAGGTCAAATATCTCCTCCATTACTTCTGATGGGACATGCGTTGCTTTGATGATGTATCGGTCAATCGGATACTCGCGTGATTTCTCGATATAGGTGGGATCGCTTTTATTCGTCAAAAAGACCACATATGCGTGTTCGGTGAGGCCGCGCTTTTTCAATTCTTCGACGAGTTCAAACCCGTTCATCCCAGGCATATCGATATCAAGAACAAATGTGTCCGGTTTATATCCAGTATCAATCTTTGCCAAAGCGGCCTGCGCACTCGTCACCGTTTCAACATCAATGTTGTAGCGTTTCGCTTTTTGGGCGTAGAGATTAAGAAAAAACTGGTCGTCGTCAACGAAAAGGAGAGTGTGGCGTTTTCCTGAAGGAGGCATGGAGACAGATGTTAGGTTATAGCTTTTAGGTGATAGGTCTTGGAACAAGCAAATATAGAGAAAAGTATATCATACGGCTATCCTTTGCACTTACAGCGATTGCTCTCTATACTATTTCTATACACCGAAAGCTACAAGCTATAACCTAGTTTTTACATGCACATAATGAAACAGGCACGTTTGGATCAGCTTGCAGACGGCATCTTCGCAATCGTCATGACGCTTTTGGCGATTGAGATTCACGTGCCGTTTCTCACTGGCACGATTACCAATGGGACTCTCTTACAATCTCTTTTTTCTCTGACGCCTCTTTTTTTGAGTTACGCACTTTCGTTTCTCCTCCTCTTTACCTATTGGCGAGGGCATCACTATATCGCGTCGGTTCTTGCGCAGAGTATCGACAACCGCCTGACGACCATAAACGCATTCTTTTTTCTGTCAGTCGGCCTTATCCCGTTCTCAACACTTCTTCTCGGACGATACTTCTTTACGCAAACGGCGATCGTTGCATATGGTATCAACATCATTGTAACGGGACTCCTTTTGTATTGGATGCGCCAGTACATCCTTTCTGCCCCGACCATTGTGAATCAAGAATTAACACCGACGCTCCTGCAACATGGAACAATCCGGATTCTTTTTCCCGTGGCAGCAGCGATTGTCGCAATCGTCTTGAGTTTTGTGAGCATACAACTCTCACTCGTTCTCTTCACGCTCTGCATCCTTTTTAATCTTTCAAGCAGAAGCACGACACTCTTCCTTCGATTTTTCCCCAACAGTTTTCTTCGCAATCTGTAATGGAGACGCGAGCAATGTTTGGTGCCGGTTGTTTCTGGGGAGTCGAAGAAGTATTCCGTGTGTTTCCGGGTGTTGTAAAGACACGTGTTGGATTTTCGGGTGGCACTGTCAAAGATCCTTCATATGCAAAAGTGTGCGAAGGGAACACGGGACATGCTGAAGTTGTTGAAATAATCTACGACCCTGGGCAAACAACCTACGAAAAATTACTGGACAGATTCTTTGAGATACACGATCCGACGCAAGTAAATCGACAAGGACCCGATGTGGGGGATCAGTATCGTTCTGTTATTTTTTACTACACCGCGGAACAAAAAGAGTCCGCAGAGAAATCAAAAGATACTCTTGCGGCATCAGGAAAGTGGCATAACCCTATTGCAACAGAGATTGCGCCCGCAGGAGAATTCTACGAAGCCGAAGAATATCATCAGCACTATTTTCTGAAAAACGGTGGCGGGACATGTCATGTCTGACCAACAACGAACAACGAACAACGAACAACAGATAAGACAATAAAAACCTTCTTTGTGCAATAAAATAAGCCAGAAAAGGGTGCTATAATGGCATTTCCTATGAAATTTTTAACGTGGATAAAAGCACATAAAATCCTTTCTATCCTTGCTGGTCTGCTTATTATCATCATTGGAGCAGGTCTTATTTTTGCTCGTGGAGGCGGAGGGGACGAAGAAATTGTTCTCGTGGAAAGGCGAGATGTTATTGAGACCGTTCGGGTGTCAGGAACCGTTGAGGCGGAAATAGTATCCGATGTTGGATTCGAAGCATCGGGTGTCATCCGAAACGTATATGTGAAAGTGAACGATACGGTACGACGGGGGACACGGCTCGCTGATCTTGGTATGGGCACGCTTCCCGCACAACTGCAATCGGCTGAAGCTGCTCTTGCCATCAAGCGTGCGGAGAGCGCGAACACATCAATCAACTTGAGTGCGATAGAGGAAAAACACGATACGTTTGTGGCGAACGCAGAGAGCGAACTCCTTTCCGATGATCTTATCGCAGAGGCGCACAGTAGCACCTATACCATGACACCACCTGTGATAAGTGGGCGTTACGAAGGTCCGCGGGGGACATACAAGATTCGCATCGACCGGGGCGTTTCAAATGAATATGATCTGTATGTGTTTGACATGGAAAATGTAGAGCCGGTTGAGATTAACAAAACCGGTTCGACACCTCTTGGTGAACGTGGGCTTTTTATCAGTTTTCCCGACGGAATTTCGAGCTACGATGACACGACATGGTACATTACGACTCCTAATAAAAAAGGCAGCTCATATTCAGTGAACGTAAGTGCTTGGGAAGACGCTTTGGCTGAGCGAGAACGTGCACTTAAATCCGCAGAAGAAGAGATTCGTGCCCAAGGCGCAGGTAGCTCAATCGCTGAAGCACAGCTTCTTCAAGCAGAAGCAGAAGTCGCTCGCATACGGGCTCTCATGGCAGAACGTACGCTTGTAGCACCCTTCGACGGTATCGTAACTGCGGTTGAGATCGATCCGGGAGAAACAGCCGGCGTTGGCGATTCCGCGATGTCTCTTATCTCCACGACTGGTTTTGGGGTGGAAGTGGACCTTCCTGAGGTTGATAGTATTCGCGTCAGGTCTGGTAACCCTGCCGAGGTTGTTCTCGACGCTCTTCCTTCCGAACCATTCAGCGCGACAGTCGTTTCGGTGAACCGAACCGAGACAATCGTCGACGGTGTCTCGGTCTATGAAGCGCGTCTTGCGTTTGGTCTTGAAGATGAGCGGATTATTTCCGGTATGACCGCAGATGTTACGATTACTGCGAACAAGAAAGAAAATGTACTCGCACTTCCTGCGCGAGCACTCAAACTCAGTCCCGATGGATCATTCTTTGTGAATGTATACAACGGCGATACAAAAGAAATAACCGAAACGCCTGTTACGACCGGTCTTCGTGGAGGAGATGGGTTTGTCGAAATAATCGCGGGACTTGGCGAAGGGGTGCGGATAGTGGTATCCCACGAATAATTTTTGTATATGAAAGACGCACTGCGTGTAGGGCTCATGCTCGGCTGGAAACAGCTACGGCACGCGAGTATCTGGACGACGATGCTCATCACCTTCGTCATGATGTTGACGTTTTTGAACCTGGTTGCCGTCTCCGGTATTCTCGTCGGACTCATCGAGGGGTCGGTCAAGGCATACAGCGATCAGTTCACGGGAGATATTTTTATTACGACGCTTCAGGGTGAGAAGCACATCGAGAAGTCGGGTGATTTGCTCTCGACGATGGCGACCATCCCCGGCGTTGATGCTTACACAGCCCGCTACACTGAAGGGGTAACAATTGAAGCAAATTATCGCGAACGCCGCGATCCAAAAGCACTCCGCGACACTGTTGGTACCACAATCGTAGGGCTTGATCCCGAGGCAGAAGAGGTGGTGACGAATCTCTCGCGGCATCTTGTTGAGGGAGAATATCTCACTCCAAATGACGCAAGCTACGTCATGCTCGGGGCAACACTGCTTGAACAGTACTCACCACTCGGGCAAGGGGATGATGTCGGATTCCCGACGCTCTCGGATGTTCATCCAGGGACACGGGTTCGTGTCACTGTGGGAGACGCAACGAAGGAATATATTGTGAAGGGGATTCTAAAGACGAAGGTGGATGAGATTTCGCGTCGTATTTTTGTTACCGACAGCGAATTTGTTCGTCTTGCGGGACGCACGAATTTGAACGTGAACGAGATGGCGATTCGTGTTGAAAAGGACACTCCCGCTTCACGGGTTAAACAATCACTCATCGCGAGTGGTGCTTCTGAATATGCGCTCGTCCGCCTTTCCCGCGAAGGTCTGCCAAAGTTCTTAATCGATGTCATGAATACATTCGCGCTCCTCGGGAACGGCATTAGCTCGATTGGTCTCGTTGTCTCATCGATTACGATTTTTATCGTTGTGTTCGTGAATGCGATCACGAGGCGGAAGTACATCGGAATCCTGAAAGGTATTGGTGTACGTGCGTCCGCGATCGAACTCTCATATGTCTTTCAGTCGCTTCTCTATGTTCTCGCCGGCTCCGCTCTCGCGCTTATCATTATTTATGGGCTCCTTGTTCCTTTTTTCAATTCGCACCCCATCGATTTCCCATTTTCTGATGGCATTCTGGTGGCACCGCTTGGAAGTACTCTCATCAAACTCGTAATCCTCATTGTTGCAACGGTCATCGCTGGGTACATTCCTGCGTGGATGATTATCAAACGCAATACGCTTGACTCGATTTTAGGACGCTAACTCTATGATCGAAGTAAAAAATCTTGTAAAGAATTATGGAAAAGGAGACGTGGTGACGCACGTTCTCCGCAACATAAACCTCCGTATCAAAGCCGGGGAATTCGTTGCAATCATGGGAAAATCGGGTGCAGGCAAATCGACGCTCATGTACCAAATGAGTTTACTTGATGTACCAACATCAGGGACGGTGACATTGGATGGTATTGAGACCGCAGGGCTCTCCGAGGCAGATCGAACACTTTTTCGCTTAAACCGCCTCGGATACATCTTCCAGGACTACGCTCTTTTGCCGGAACTTTCTGCTGCTGAAAATGTTATGGTGCCACTTCTTATGACAGGAATGTCGCGCGCAGAAGGAATGACAAAAGCAATGAGGGCGCTTGATGCGGTTGGGCTTGGCCATCGTCTCGACAATCGTCCTGCACAACTCTCCGGTGGCGAACAGCAAAGGGTCTCGATTGCGCGCGCGATCGCGGAGAAGCCGGACATCCTTTTTGCCGACGAGCCAACGGCGAACCTGGATTCCGTCTCCGGCGAAGCGGTCATAAAAGTTATGCAGGAGTTGCATCAAAAACAAGGACAGACGATCGTTATGGTCACCCATGAAGATGAATATGCCGCAGCTGCGGACCGCATCATCCACCTTGAAGATGGTGTCATTGTGAGCGATACAACGGTCAATGGGCGCGAGGGAGCGAAATAGTCACTTTTGTCCCAACGCCCGGTTTACTTGCAAGTGTTAGCCGTCCGTTATGTTGTTGTGCGATAGCTGCTGCAATTGGAAGTCCCAGTCCTGAGCCCGGGATGGTGTATCGGACCATCTCGCTCCGATATAAGGGCTCGAGAACCCTTTTGTGTTCGTGTGAGGGAATACCGATACCATTGTCTTCAACAACAACCACACACCGTTGTGGTGTAGCGGAGAGCGTAAGCGCAATCATGCGATTTCCCGCCTGCTGATGCATATATTTAATACTGTTCTCGACGAGCGTCATCAAAAGTTCTTCAATCTGATGCGGTACGGCGCATATCATTACATTCGGTGTTGTATGAACCGTAACGCTTATGCCGTGTGTGAGCGCTTCATCTTGGATATACCGCGATACATTTTTTACGATACAGCTCGCACACACTTTTTTTCGCGTCTGTTTTTCTTTTTCATCTACAAGTCGCCGGAGACGCAGTGCGTCATAGACAAGCAAGGACATATTCTCAAGAACACTCTCGCATACGATGAGACGTTCCTGATTAGGAACGTCTTTCTTTAAAAGTGAAATCTCACCTTTGACGATGGTGAGCGGTGTTTGCAAACTATGCGCGATCGTCCCAAGAACAACAGCGCACTCTTTGCACATGCATGCATTCGAAGTCGTGGTTGGCTGTGTCTCCGAAGCGTCTCTCATGGTGGTTATGGTACTGCCGCTATCTTATATCCTGATCCTGGTACGGTATGAATGAGCTTGCGTGTTCGGGTACGTTCGATTTTCCGTCGCAAGGTCATCACGTGTGCTTCGATCGTATTTGAGAACGGATCAACTGACATGTCCCACACGTGCTCCAAGATCTTTGCGCGGGAAACGACCGCATCTCTATTTCGCATAAGATATTCAAGGAGCATATATTCTTTCTTCGTGAGCAAAATACGTTTTCCAGCACGCTCCACCTTTTGTTCACGTGTCGAAAGAGTAAGATCGTCAATCGAAAGTGTGTCACCTTGAATCCCGTGTGGACGACGCAAAAGCGCACGTGCTCGTGCGCGAACTTCGTCGAGACAAAACGGCTTTGTGAGGTAGTCATCAGCACCAGCATTCAAAAGGTTGATCTTTGTTGTTGTATCGCCACGGACGGAGAGAGACAAGATGGGTGTCATCGTTCCATGTGCGCGGATATCCTTACACACAAAAAGGCCCTCCTTTTTGGGGAGGACGTTATCAAGGATGATAAGGTCGTATTCGTTGGTCTTGGCGAGAAAGGCACCTCGCTCGCCATCTTCGGCGGTTTCGACTATGAGACACTCGCATTCGAGGCCTTTTTTGAGGACTTCTGCGATGTCTGGGTTATCTTCTATAACGAGTGCGCGCATATCCCTTTGTGCGGTCTTTATACTCCTCGTTTTTTGACTTGTAAAGGACGACTTCATAAAGATTTTATCTTGGGTTTTGAGATGGCTCTGCCCTCAAATGCAGGTTAAAATGAAGGCGTAATGGCTGAAAAAACAAAAAAGCACCACGTGATCATTGTCGGTATGGGTTTTGCAGGGTACCAAGCGTATCGGACGCTCCATGATCTTTTGCGGGAAGAAGACAATGTTGAAATCACCGCGATCGACAGCAGTGATTCATTTGTGTTCATCCCGATGATCCACGAAGTTGCAACAGGGCTTTTGATGCCTGACTCAATCACGCACCACCTTCGAGATACACCCCAACGGTTTGCACGAGACATAATCGAGGGCAAGGTTCTTTCTCTTGATGCTGATGCAAAAACACTTACGATCGCGCGGGCGGAAGGATTTACCGACACCCTTTCCTACGACACGCTTGTCCTTGCGATGGGGTCCCGGATTAATTTCTTCGGTGTTCCTGGAGCAGAGGAACACGCGTTTCCTCTGAACACACTTCCTGATGCGAAGAAAATAAAGAATCGCTTGATTGAGATGTTTGATATGGCGGATGCAACAACGGATCCTGCGGAGAGGAAAGAACTACTTCGGTTTGTTGTTGTCGGTGCAGGTGCAACGGGAGTTGAGCTTACGGGGGAAATTGCGGACGCACTTTCAAAGGAATTGCGGGATCTTTTTCCTCATCTCCACGAGCACGCGGAAGTGGTGCTTATTGATCGCGGGACACAACTTCTTTCTCAAATGGACGAATGGTTTGGAGAGAAGGTGATGCGCATTCTTGAGAAAAAAAAGAACGTGAAGATCATTCTCGAAGCGGGGGCAGAAAAAATCATTCCCGAAGGAATTACAACAAACAAGGGGTTTTTTGCATCGCGTACTGTTCTGTGGTGCGCAGGTATTGTTTCTACCTCTCTCCCCATGTCTTCTGCCCAAACGATTCCTATAGATGAACGGACAAAACGAATTATTGTGACCCCCGAACTTTTTGTAGAAACCAAACCAGATATCTTTGTTGTTGGAGACCAAGCAGAGATTGTGAATCCCAAAACAGGGAAGCCATACGGCATGCGTGCCCAGTTTGCCGTTCGCGAGGGACGAACTGCGGCGAGGAACATTATTGCGCGACTTCGAGGAAAACGGCTCTCGTCGTTCTCGTGGCAAGAGCACGGAATCATTTTGTCACTTGGGCGAGGCGGTGCGCTCGCAAAAGTCTTTGGGTTCAAATTCTCTGGATTTATTGCATGGCTCATATTTCACACCGCATACCTGACCGCGCTTGTCGGCGTTCGTGCAAAATGTCGCACCGCGCTTGAATGGGTGCTTGACCTTTTCTCTCCGCGTGATTTTTCGAAGGTGTAAGAGGGCAATTTTTGTGGTAAAATCTTTGCAGAGCAGTTTTTCGAAGGAGGTTGCTTGTGACGACTCGAATACGGAAGTATCGCTGGTTCGTGGGGACTTCGCATCCCGAAGCGAACCGACACATCGGTAATGAGCTTGCTGCACAGGGTCTCGTTGTACAGTCGGAGATGCGCGAGACGCTGTGCGCCGACAGTATCCGACGCGATCTGTGGGAGATCGCATCGTACAAGCTCGTTGTCGCGTTTCAACGGGGACCACTGGGTCGAACGATGGAGGTTTTTCGCGCTGAGGGAGGTGGCCGTCCTGCCGCGTGGCCTCCCGTAGCTCGTACGATTGGAGGATCGGTGCGGGCCAATCTTCCGCCCGTTCATCGTGGGACCTCACATCTTCCTCCCCCTCGTCCTCGGGGCTAAACGCCCCTCATGTGGGCCGGCGCGTGTTGCGCCGGCCCGCTTTTCTTTTCTGTGTACCCGGGCACTAATTCTCCAAAAAGTTAGTGCCCGGGTATACTACGCATATGTCAGTTTTTAACCTCAAGAGCGAGTTTGAACCCGCGGGTGATCAACCCAAGGCGATCGAGGCCTTGACCACAGGACTTCAAGCAGGGAAGCGTCATCAAACGCTCGTGGGTGTCACGGGTTCTGGTAAGACGTTTACTGCGGCGCACGTGATCGCGAATACGGATAAACCGACGCTTGTTATCGCACACAACAAAACACTTGCGGCACAACTAGCACAGGAGTACCGAGAGTTCTTTCCTGACGCGGCGGTACACTATTTTGTCTCATACTACGACTACTATCAGCCGGAAGCATACGTTCCTGTTACGGACACGTATATCGAAAAAGAAGCGCAGATCAACGAAGAGATCGATCGTCTGCGCCACGCGGCAACGCAGGCACTTCTGACCAGAAAAGACGTTATCGTTGTCGCGTCGGTTTCATGTATCTACGGTTTGGGTTCTCCTGAAGAATATGAAAAAGTGCATTTGAAACTTGCGGTGGGTGATACAAAGGGTCGTGCCGATCTTATTCGTGAACTCATCCGTATCTACTTTGAGAGAAGTACAACAGATCTCTCGCCGGGACAGTTCCGCGCCGTGGGGAGTGTCGTTGAGATTATGCCGGTCAACGAACGGGTGGTGTATCGGATCGATTGTACGAATGACACCATCACAAATATCCAGGTTCTTGATCCTGTCTCGTTCATGATTAAAAAAGAAGTCGAGACGCTTTTCATGTTTCCCGCAAAACACTTCGTTTCAAGCGACGAGCAGATCAAGAGCGCCCTTGTTTCGATCAAAGAAGAAATGGAGAAACAAATCGAGAAACTGAAGAGGGAAGGGAAGGAACTTGAGGCAGAACGTCTGAAACGCCGTACGACATATGACCTCGCGATGATCCGCGAAGTCGGATACGTGACGGGAATCGAGAATTACTCGCGCCATTTCGACGGACGTGCGCCGGGAGAGCCACCGTACACACTCCTTGACTACTTTCCGAAGAAAAAAGATGGTACACCTGATTTTTTGACGGTTATTGACGAGTCGCACGTGACAATCCCCCAGATTGGCGGTATGTATGCGGGCGATCGCTCACGAAAAGAAACGCTTGTTGATCACGGATTTCGTCTTCCCTCGGCGATCGACAACAGACCACTTATGTTCGAAGAATTCGAAGCACGAGTGGGACAGGTCGTCTACACAACAGCAACACCTGGGCCATATGAACTCGAGAAAAGTAAGGCAGAAAAAGAAGGAGTATTGGTCGAACAAATCATCCGTCCCACAGGGCTCATCGACCCTGAGGTCATCGTGCGGCCAATCATGAGCACTGCGGAATATGAAGGGCAGGTGCAGGATTTCATAAAAGAATCGGAAATGGTTATCAAGCGTGGCGGGCGCGTTCTTGCGACAACACTCACCAAACGGATGGCGGAGGATCTTGCAGAGTTTCTCATTGCTCGTGGTGTGAAGGCGGTCTATCTTCACAGTGACATCAAGACAATCGAACGCATCGAAATCCTGACGAATTTCCGAAAAGGCGAATTCGATATGATTGTCGGCGTGAACCTCCTACGTGAAGGACTCGATCTCCCTGAAGTCGAACTCATTGGTATTCTTGACGCTGACAAGGAAGGATTTCTCCGTTCCGAAACAGCTCTCATCCAGACGATCGGCCGCGCAGCGCGCAATATCCTCGGGCGTGTCATTCTCTACGCCGATGTTATGACCGGTTCGATGGAGAGGGCAATCGGGGAGACGAATCGACGTCGCGCAATCCAGGTCGCACACAACACGAAGCACGGAATCACGCCGCAGACGATCAAAAAGAAGATCTCCGACATCACCGACCAACTCATGAAAGATCATGACAAGGCGGTCGAACTCGATCTCTCAATGGTCCTCGCAAACGGAAAGAAACCTGCTGATATAAAACGAGTCATTAAAATAAAAGAAGGGGAAATGAGCGCGGCGGTCAAGGTTCTTGATTTCGAAACTGCAGCGATAATCCGCGACGAAATTAAAAAACTCGAAGGGATGCTTACGAAGAAAAAGGAATAGAAAATCAAAACCCCCGTCCTGCCGATCTAAAATAGCATCGGTTGAGGACGGGAGCGCTTCACACAAGCCCGAGGGTTCAAGGATTCGAAAATCCGAGAGAACCGAGGGCTCAGGTGAAGTTACTGCAGCTCGAGGCGGACGAGCCGAAAGTACCGGCCGAAGGCGCGGCCGAGCCAGAAGAACTTGAGGTACCACGCGCCGCAGCCCCAGATGAGACACGTGACGCGTCGGCCGCTGTCCTCCGGACGCCGCCAGATTGTTCCCGTGAAGACGAGCGCGAACTGGCGGTATTCCTCCGGTATGTCCTTCTGCTGGCCGAGCAGTTGCTCGGCGTGGCGCTGACCCGTGGTGCCGTCGAGCGCCGTGGCTCGCGTCACCATCTCCTCGCCGCCGACGTACTCCTCGCCGTCGCGGAGGAACTCCGCGAGCGTGAGAACGGGCTCACCGACGAGCGGTTCGTCCTCGAGCAACTCCCATCCTTCTTTGCGCTTGTCGTTGGCGAACCCGGTCAGGGGCGTCAACTTAACTGTTGGATACGTCTGCATGGTCTTCTCCTTGGTCAGAAAGCAGTTTTTGTGCTTCAAAATCGGAAATCCCAGCCCTTAACATGTCTTAGATTGACATCCTAAGGGCTGGAATTTCTTTGAGTAACTTCACAATGTGTTAAAGAACGTATGAATATATTATAGCATACCTTGTGCATGAAGGTCAAGGGTGTTGAGGGAGAGGTGTGTTATGCTGTCTCTACACCCCCCGCACAAAAAGCGTGGGGCACATTCTCGTATGTCAAAGCAAAGAAAACGAATACAAAATGACAAAGAAAATGACCTTTTGATCGTCAAGGGAGCGCGGACGCATAACTTGAAGAACATCACTGTGGAGATGCCCCGCAACGCGATGGTTGTGATCACCGGTCTTTCTGGTTCAGGCAAATCATCCCTGGCATTCGATACTATTTTTGCTGAAGGACAACGTCGCTATGTCGAATCGCTCTCTGCATATGCGCGGCAGTTCATAAGCCAGATGCCAAAGCCAGACGTTGATGAGATCATCGGTCTTTCGCCTGCAATCTCGATCGACCAGAAATCACGCTCCAACAATCCTCGTTCAACCGTTGCAACAATCACCGAGATCTACGACTACCTCCGTATTCTCTACGCTCGCATCGGTACCCCGCACTGTCTCATGTGTGGTGAACCAATAACGCGTCTCACAACAGAGGAGATCCAAGGATTTATCATGGGCAAAGTGAAGGCGGCGAGCAAACACCTGAAGCCCGGGAAAGATAAAAATCTTTCTGAAGCGGTTAAGGATGCACGGGACACAAAAGAAACGCTCGAGATCTATGCGCCCGTTGTCCGCGGCCGAAAGGGCGAATACTACCAACTTCTCTACGACGCTCTCGGAAAGGGATTCTCAGAGGTCCTTGTTGATGGCGAGAGAAAGATGCTCCGCGAGCAAATCATTCTTGAAAAAAACAAAAAACACGACATCGATATCCTCGCTGACAGGATCTTTTTAAGTGAGTTCATTGATAGCCCTGATAGCGCAAAGGAGCGCCTCCGTGAAGCGGTTGAACGTTCTCTCCACGAAGCACATGGGCTTGTTCGTATCGTCATTCCCAAGACAGACATATTTGTCAAAAAAGGAACAAATGAGATCGGTGTTGTGATGTCAGCAAAATTCTCATGTCCCAATGACGGATATTCGTATCCTGAGATTGAGCCACGCCTCTTTTCATTCAACAGCCCGTACGGTGCGTGTCCGGAGTGCAACGGTTTGGGAACGCGGCACTTTTTTGGTGGCGAGGCATGTCATTTGTGTAAAGGTGCACGATTGCGCCAGGAGGCACTGAACGTCCGTCTTGGTGGAAAGAATAAAAAGGGAGGTATGAACGTTGTTGAACTTACGGCACTTTCAGTTGACGATGCGCGGAAGTTCTTCGACGACCTCACGCTCACGCCAAAAGAAAAAGAGATATCAAATGTTATCGTGCGTGAGATTGGCGAGCGTCTTACGTTCATGCAGAACGTCGGCATCGGGTATCTCACGCTTGATCGTCGTGCTCATACGCTCTCAGGTGGGGAAGCGCAGCGCATCCGTCTTGCGTCTCAACTCGGGTCCGGCCTCGTTGGGGCACTCTATGTTCTTGATGAACCGACAATCGGACTCCACGCCCGCGATAACGAGCGTCTCGTTAAAACACTCCTGAACCTCCGTGATCTTGGAAATACCATCATTGTTGTTGAGCACGACGAAGACACCATATTCTCATCCGACTATATCGTTGATATCGGGCCGGGAGCAGGTGTGCACGGTGGACATGTCGTTGTGTCGGGATATCTCGATGAGCTCCTCACGGCTCCGAAGAATACATCAAAGTCACTTACGCTTTCGTATCTGCGTGGAGAAAACCAAATCCCTCTTCCCGAACAACGTCGCACAAGCGATAAAGGGTCAATAAAGATTCGCGGCGGGAATGCGTTCAATGTGAAGAACCTGAATGTGGACATTCCCCTTGGAAAGAACATCGTCGTGACGGGCGTTTCAGGGTCTGGAAAATCGACATTTATGTATGAGATTCTCTACAAAAATCTCCAGGCGCGATTCGAAAAAAGGTATCGTTCAGCACAAACCTTTAATGTCGGATCGATTACGGGCCTTGAATATCTTTCTCGAGCGATTCTCATAGACCAATCCCCGATCGGACGTACATCGCGTTCGAACCCTGCAACATACACGGGCGCATTCACGCACATCCGTGATATGTTCGCCGCAACGGCCGAAGCACGGGCGCGCGGTTGGAAGGCAAATCGATTCTCATTCAACGTTAAAGGTGGACGATGTGAGGCGTGCGAAGGAAAAGGAGAGATCGCCGTTGAGATGCATTTCTTGCCGACGGTCTATGTCACGTGTGATGTGTGTCACGGAAAACGTTTTATGCGCGAGACACTTGAGGTCGAATACAAAGGGAAAGATATCCATCAGGTTCTTTCAATGACGGTTGAAGAATCACTCGCATTTTTTGAAGACATTCCGGCAATTTCAGATCGACTCAAAACACTGAACGATGTGGGGCTCGGATATTTGCAATTGGGGCAATCAGCAACAACGCTCTCAGGTGGGGAAGCACAACGCGTGAAGATCTCGTCGGAACTGTACCGCCCACATCTCCAAAAAACAATCTATCTCCTCGACGAGCCGACCATTGGACTCCACTACGAAGATGTACGGAAGTTGATTGAAATTCTCGAGACATTGGTTGCGAAGGGAAGTACGGTTATTTTAATTGAGCACAACATGGATATCATCAAAAACGCTGACCACATCATTGATATCGGACCCGAAGGGGGTGTTCTTGGTGGAAAAGTCGTTGCGACAGGAACACCTGAAGAGATCGCAGAAACAGACACGCATACCGGTTTTTACCTCCGCAAGGCACTCAAAAATAGCAAGAAAAAACAGAAGGGAGCATACTAGAGACAAATTAGTACAGAACCATGCGTTCTCCCTCTGATAATCCATTCCTTGCAAATAAGTCCGCTCTTCGAAAAGAGGCGGAAGATGATACGCGTCTTGCGCGCGAACGACAGCGTGCGGAAGAAGACACGCGCAAACGTCAACGCAAAACGGTTCTTCAGGCAGAGCTGACACATCTCAAGGGCGACCTTACTCGAAAAGAGAGGGAAAAAGATGTGCTTCTTCGTGAAAAAAACACACACCTGCATACACAGGATCGTTTGCGTGCGACCGTTCGTGTGCCAACCGCGGGGACTCATGAACAATCTGAAAAAGAGCGAGCGGTTAAAACGCTACAAGCGGAACTTGACCGAATCCATCATGAAAAAGATGCACTGACCCGTGAAGAGGGCTCCCTTGATCGAGTTTTGAGAGATTTTGCAAATAAACAAGACACCTCCTCTTCACATGCTGTTTCTCACGGAGACCTCGACCTCAAGGATGCAGAACAGGCGGTTGCAACACTTGAAAAAGAATTAAAAGAACTCGAGAGGGAGCACTTAGCAAAAGAGCATGAACTCTCTCTTGCGCGTGCGACTCTCGCGCGCGCAACACGCGAGGAAGAATCAGCACTACGTCATGAAAAAGAAGGTGAAAAGTCGCAACATCTTGAAGAGGGAAAAGAAAAGCGAACACAAGTCGCGCGAGAACAACTTGCGCACGCCCTTATACGCCTTGCGGGAGAAGAGCGGGTACTCCTTGAAAAAATTGCAGCGGCAAAAAGAGAAGTGGAAGAATATGCACGTACGCTCAAAGACGCAGAGCGAACAAAGAGCAAGGCAACAGAAGAAGAACGGCACGAATCAATTGTTCTTGGGCAGGAAGAACGAAAGGAAGAGATACTTACACGAGAAATCACTGATATAAAAAATAGAATCGCTGAGATCGAGAGAGAAGTGAGATCTCTATAATTGGTAACGCCGCCCCGAAGCTACGGGGCGGCGCAAAACCGCGAGACGGACTCAGCCCTTCAAGATGCCCGCCTCGCGCCACCGCCGGAGCGTGCGTTGGTCGGGAGTGAGTTCACCCCTGTACAGCACTTCCTGCTTGGTGGTGGGGCTCTTGGGAAGCTGTCGGTATGCCCCATTGATCGCCTGCAGCGTCTTGTCGAGTTCGGTGTCGACGATTGGCTCTCCCGTAGCGGCCATCGCCCTCTCCTTCGCAAGATTCATCGTCCACCTCGCTTGGTTGGTCCTGCATCTGCAAATCATGTTAAAATATTTTCAATGCTCCGTCAAGATTTCGATAAAATAAAACTACCCGACACGCCGGGCGTGTACTTGTTTCGGCAGGGTCGCGATGTTTTGTACATCGGGAAGGCAACCTCACTTGCAGACCGCGTGAAGAGTTACTTTGCTCCTGACCTTATCCTTACCCGCGGACAAAGGCTTGTGAAGATGCTCGCAGAGGCATCGCGTGTTACGTTTGAAGAAACAGACTCTGTTCTTGAGGCGCTTATACGCGAAGCGGCGCTTATTAAGAAGTATCAGCCGGTTTACAACTCGCGTGAAAAAGATGACAAAAGTTTTAATTACGTTGTTATCACAAAAGAAGAATATCCACGTGTCTTTACGATGCGCGAGAGAGAGCTACTCACGATCAAAAAAACATCATTTGAGGCAATGTACGGTCCTTTTCCGAATGGAGGGCAACTCCGCGATGCTTTGAAGATCATACGAAAAATATTCCCGTATCGTGGAAAAACAGATGCTCCACTTGCGACGGCAAAACGTCGCGCGTCACGCTTATATGAAGAAATCGGTCTTGCTCCAAAAAGTAAGGCGATTCTTGCCGATGCGGGACTCTACAAAAAGACAATCCGAAACGTGAAATTATTTTTCGAAGGAAAAAAGAAAGCACTTTTAAAAACTCTCGAAAAAGATATGCGCGCGTATGCTCGCGCGCACGAATTCGAAAAAGCGGCGGAAATAAAACGACAACTCTTTGCGCTTCAACACATAAACGATATCGCGCTCATCAAAAGAGGAACAAAAAACAATGAACAAGGAACAAAGGAAGAACGAATCGAGGGGTATGATGTCGCGCACACAAGCGGTGCGCACGCAGTCGGAGTTATGACGGTTGTGTATGGAAGTGAGCCAGCACGATCGGACTATCGGATGTTCAATATCAAAGGTCTCGGGGAGAAAGGCAGGATTGTGGACGATACGAAGGCCTTGTCTGAAATCCTCGATCGTCGGTTCGGACACCCCGAATGGCCTCTACCACGTTGTATCGTCGTAGACGGCTCTACGGCACAAAAACGAGCCGCTGAGAGGGTTTTATTGCGTTTGGGACTCCTTATCCCTGTGGTGGCTGTCGTCAAAGACGAGCGACACCGACCGCAACGTTTGCTCGGAGATGCTCGTCTCACTCACACCCACGCCTCGGCTATCATTACTGTGAACGCAGAGGCACACAGGTTTGCACTTTCGTTTCATCGCAAAAAGAGGCGGTTCGCGTAAGCTTTTTACGATATACTATTCTTATGCAAAAACTTCGAGTTGGCGTTCTTCGCGGCGGACCATCAAGCGAATACGAGGTCTCTCTGAAAAGTGGCGCGTCGGTTCTCAAAAATCTCTCACAGGAAAAATATATTCCCGTTGATATCTTTATTGATAGGGAAGGAGAGTGGCACATAGGAGGAACTCCTATCACGGGGCGCAATCTTCACGGAAGCGTCGATGTGGTTTTTAATGCTCTTCATGGCGAATATGGAGAGGATGGTACCGTGCAACAACTACTTGATGCTCTTTCAATTCCATACACGGGCTCGGGTACGCTCGCCTCTGCTCTCGGAATGCATAAGAAAAAAGCAAAAGATATTTTCGAACGAGAAGGACTGAGAACACCGCATGCCGTTGCTGTTGACGTCTCGGTTCACACTGCGGACAATCTTAAAGAAATATTTCGAACTGTACCGCATCCGGTTATGGTAAAACCCATTGCGTCAGGGTCCTCTGTTGGTGTTTCTATTGCGAGTTCGTATGACGAATTGTTTCGAGCTGTTGCGACGGCAAGCGATACCTCGCCTCACGTGCTTATCGAGGCACGCATTCAAGGAAGAGAGGCAAGTGTTCCTGTGTGCGATGATTTTCGAGGAGAAGAATATTATGCGTTTCCCCCTATTGAAATCATCCCACCCGCACAGAGTCCTTTTTTTGACTATGGAGCAAAATATTCAGGAGAAACACAGGAGATATGTCCCGGACGATTTTCACACGCCGAAATAGAAATGCTTCAAGATGCCGCACGCCGGGCACACCGTGCCCTCGGCGCACGACACTACTCGCGTTCTGATTTTATTGTGACACCGAGAGGAGTATACATTCTTGAAATAAATACACTCCCGGGCCTGGCGCCAGAGTGTCTTTTACCGAAATCCCTTGCCGCGGTTGGTGCGACACTTCCTGAATTTCTCGATCACGTTATCTCGCTTGCGATAGAAGAGTCCCGTTAATCTTCATCCTCGTATTCTGTTTCGGTGTCTCTTCCGTCGTCTTGGTCTTCCTTCTCATTTTTTGAATAGGTATCTTCAGTATCTTCGACAGATATCTTTGATGTAGTTAAGATGACAATCCGTGCTTCCTCGGAAATCTCAAGGGCTTGTTTGAACACTTCAAATGCGCCTTCGTAATTGTCATCATCTACTTTCTCCGCGCCGTCTTCATAGAGATCTTCTGCTCTGTGTAAACGGTTGAGAACGCTCTCTCGGACTTCTTCCGACAGATCATTCCCTTCGTCGTCAAAGAGCTTAAATGTTTCTTCAAATGACGTGCGGGCTTTTTTGCTCATGCGCTGTGCGGTGTCTTCATCAATCAAAGAGGGGGAAGGAGTATCTTCTGCTACGATATCGATCTGCATCATCATGGAGGGTTCTGGCGACACCTCACGCGTTCTTCCCTCGTCCATTTTTGCGCTTGCGCGTACCTCAAGATCAGCCCCCGCTCGTGTTGCCAAAAGTATCGTTCCCGCTTCCTCTGATTGGTCTGTATCGGATACAAGTTGTGAAAGAATCGTTTCGTGTGCGGAGAGGCGTGCGTCAAGGTCGGCGTCTTCTACAAGCGCAAGAGTGTCTCCCGTATCGTTATCTTCATCCGTATCTTCGTCACGGCGGAGATCTTCAACGTGAGCAGTAATGTGGGCGGTCAAAATCCTACCAGCTTCTTTGTCCAGGTCTCCATGTGCGGCCAGTTCCTCCGCTTCAAGGAGCCGGCGTTCGATGCGTCGGGTGTTCCATTCTCGTTTTGCTTCTGGTGTTACCGCCGCAAGAGACGCGACGTTTTCATTCACCCTCACTTTGAAAGAATAGAGAGTATCTCCGGGAAGTGTTCCTTCGGCAGCGGAAACGATACCACCCCCGAGAAGGATGACAATGAGAAGTGCAACAGGAAGAGGGCGCGTCACGAATACAAAAAGGGAAGAGACGAATGGGCTTCGAATTGGTGCAATCTCATCCGTGTGGAATGAAGGGATAGGCGTTTCGGGAAGAGCCATGTGCGTGATAAGTCGCGCGCGCAAAACACTCTTCTTTTCTGCGGAAAGAGTAATATTTTTTGATTCTTTAAAAATGTGAGAGATATCGTCTGTCATATGTGTTACAAAAGTTCTGATGGTCCATAGAAATCTCGGAGTTTCTGCATCGCACGATGGATGCGTACTGAAACGACATTTTCTGAAACGTCGAGCGCTTCCGCAATCTCTCGTGGTGTCATACCGTCCACAAGGCGCATAATAACCGGTACTCGGTATTCTTCATCAAGAATCGAGAGGATACGGTTGACGTCTCGTCCGATCGCCTGTTCCATCACATGTTCTCGTGCACCAAAATCACTCGGCGAAAACCCCTCTTCAACCATCGCGTCAAGAGAAACAGATTTTTTCTTTCGCACATAATCAATGATGAGATTGTTCGTCACGCGGTATAAGAATGCGCGGATGTTTTCGATGGTGGTACCCTTTGCAACCTCATTCCATGTTTTCATAAAAGCGTCCTGAACGAGGTCTTCTGCAACATCGCGGTCGTACACGCGGAAAAAGCAGTGTCGAAACAGCGCATCAGCATACGTATCGTATGCTTCAAGGAACGCTTGTTGTTGTGTCTCCGTTTGGGATCCCATATATAAGACGAATGAACGGCTTCTCCCTTACGCCGCCTAACCTCGTGTGGAAGTGGTACTCTCCATTCTAATTGATTGTGCCCCGGGCGTGAAGGAGATCGCGCACTATGTCAGAGTCGAAGATTTGCTACACGTATCCAGATGTAGTGTTGTCGCTCCTATCGGGAGGAAGATTCTTCCGGAAGAATCCGATGAGTTTTTTTGGCCATGTCTTGTCCATGCACGGCCGCTCGATGAGCATATAGAATATCGTTGACACCACAAGAACAGCGGGAATGTAGATGAGTCCTTGGACGATAAGCGTTGTGATGTAACTCTCTGACGAAAAGAAAAGAATACTTTTGTTTCCGATAAATGAAATGACGACATAGTGCCAGAGATAGATCGTGTAGCACATACCGCCAATAAGCGTTATCCACCATGTACTAAAAACACCTCGCCACACGTGATCATTGAGCGCGAGTACATACAGACAGAAAATGGCGAGAAGAAGAAGAATCTCTGTGCCGACGCCTCCGATATTGATGTAGAAGATGATTCCAAGTAGGGCAAGACCGACAACAATACTTGCCCAGCGCGAAATCGAAAGTGAGGGTTTTTCAAGATAGATATCGGCGAGCAAAAAACCAATGAGAAAATACTGGATATAGTCATAGAGCGTCAGAAAAGAAAACGGTTGGTAGGTGCTCTGTAGGTAGATGAGAATAATGATTGCTCCTGCGATGACGCCTCGTCGTATATTTTTACTCAGGAAGAAAACGCACGAGAGGAGAGGGGCTAAAATATAGAACTGCACCTCTATCTCAAGAGACCATGCAACCCCGTTCACTGACGGTCCGACGGGAAGGATGTTATGCAAATAAACAAGAGAGGCGAGAAGGCTTGACCAGATTTCCTCCGCATTGTATTTCCCGATGAGGACAAGAAAGACAAAGCACAAGATCATATTGAAGATGTAGGGCGGCTCAAGACGTGTCAGTCGACGAAGGAAGTATGCTTTGATGTTGACATCTTTCATCCCCGCGATGAACTTCTTTGCAAAAGGAAGGGCTAGGATGAATCCGCTGATGACAAAAAAGAGCTCGACGCCGCGGCTTCCGTTGCTCAAAAATATCGAGAGAAGTGGATAGTTATCAGGAGAAGTAGTGAACAAGAAAGGGTTTTTTCCTTGTATAAAGATATCAATATGGAATAAAACGACCCACGCTATCGCGAGAAAGCGTAGGCCGTCTATTTCGGGAATGAAAAGGGAAGAGGAGGTGACGCGGCGGAGTTTTTGTAGGATGACATCGCGCATTTACAAGGGTTGCTGTTCTTTGCCGAAAAAACCAGCTTTCTGTGGACCCTACCGGATTCGAACCGGTGACCTCCTCATTGCAAATGAGGCGCTCTACCAACTAAGCTAAGGGCCCGTGGAAAAGAGTATACAGGTGAGAAACGCGAAAATCAAAGGCAGAATTGCTCTTCCGTGCTCGTTTGATATGCTTACCCATATGAGTCCTTCGAGAAAAATATTACTTGTTGATGATGACCCAAGCATCACCAATCCGCTTTCTGAGCGCCTTACGGGTGCAGGATATACGGTATTTGTTGCTCACACAGGAACAGAAGGACTGACAGCAGCACTCAAAGAACATCCGGAACTTATACTGCTTGATATCATGATGCCCGAGATGAACGGCTGGGAAATGCTTGAGGAATTGCAGAAAGATCCGTGGGGTAAGACCGCACCTGTTATCATCCTCTCGAATATGGATGACATGGACAACGTATCGCAGGCGGTCGCGCACCAAGCGCACGAATACATCATTAAAGGAAGTTGGACGATGGACGACATCGTTCGAAAGGTAGAAGAAAAGTTTGCATATCAAGAGGCCGCTCCTGCGGGCGACTAGCGGAGTTGGTTAGAGCGTTCGCTTCACCACACTAGAGCGGTCACAGGTTCGAATCCTGTGTCGCCCATAATTGTTGGAGTTGGAAATTAGGAGTGAGAGGTTAGTGATTAGAGTTAGTTTAGTCGTTGGTCGTAGGTTGTAGGTCGTTTGTTATTTCCGCTCTCGTCGTTCAATGGATAGGATGTCTCCCTCCGAAGGAGACGATGCAGGTTCGATTCCTGCCGAGAGCACACGAGCGAAGCGAGTGCACCAAAACCGTGGGTTTCCAAAAAGTGAGATAGCGTAGCGTCCTGCTGAGAGCAAAATATATGCACATTAGAGTCACCGTTCGTGTAAATGCAAAGAAAGAATCGATTGTGGAAAAGAAAGAGGGAGTATTTACTATTTCGGTTCGTGTTCCCGCCGAACGAAATCTTGCCAATATTCGTGTTCGCGAGATTCTTGCATCACGTTTCGGTATACCGATCGGAAAAGTCCGTATTTTGACAGGTCACAAAAGTCCGAAGAAAATAATCTCTGTAGAGAGTTGTTTGTCTGACAAAAAAAGGTCGCAAAACGTGAATGTTCGGGTATAATCCTTGCGCGGGCTTGTCCGACAAAGCCCTGTAAGATATGGGGCGACGTCGGGCCTATGGTCTAGTGGTATGACGCGGCATTCGCATTGCCGAAGCTCGAGTTCGATTCTCGATAGGTCCACAGGCGAACTCAAATTCGCTCAAAAGAGGTTTACGGGCCGTAGTATACCGGTAGTACACACGCTTCGGGTGCGTGTAGACCGAGTTCGATTCTCGGCGGCCCGATAAGGTCCACAGGGCTTGAAAAGGGAGTGGAAATGGGCTAGGATGGGCTTTCACTAAATCAATATGAAAATCGCAGTAATCGAAGCAGGCGGAAAGCAATATCTCGTATCAGAAGGCACGAAAGTGACAACTGAGAAGATTATTGGCGCATCGGTCGGAAAAGACATGTCGTTTGACAAGGTTCTTTTGACTGATGATGGATCAACACTCTCACTTGGCGCTCCTCATGTTAAGGGTGCCGTTGTCTCAGCATCGTATGACGAAGAAGGGAAGGGAAAAAAGATTCTCGTCGTTAAGTACAAAGCAAAGAGCCGATACTTGAAGCGCCGTGGACACAGACAGCCATACGGAAAGCTCACGATCAAATCACTTTAAATAAAATCTCCGGCATTGGCCGGAGATTTTATTTTCTATTCAAGGGCGTCCGCCTTTGTCCTGACGGACTTCGGCGAGACACTTATTCGCAGTTCATTAGCGTCTATTTATTAATGCGTTACGGATTGTTTCGCGATCCGAGTACTCAAGTTCTGTTCCCGTTGAGAGACCGCGTCCAAGAAGTGTTAGGGTGAACTTTTGTTTATCCAAAAGAGGGGAGAGGAGTGTACGCACATGATCTGCGGTCATTTCACCTTCCGGATGTGCTCCTGTTGCAAGGATGATCTCGGTGAGCCCTCCGTTCGTATCCCGAACGCGCGAAAGCAAGTCCTCAACGCGAAGTGTTTTGGGTGTTCCATCGAGTAAAGAAACGGTACCGCCAAGAACGAAATAGCGCCCGTTGTAGACGCCGCTTTTTTCGATCGCTTCAAGATCGGCGTCTTTTTCAACGATCATGAGTAGGTGTGCATCTCGATTCGGGCTTCCGCAGATATCGCACGCTTCAGCGTACCCGTCCGCTTCGAAGAATCGGTGACAGTGATTGCACTCAACCGTCTTATCTTTGAGTTCTTTCACCAGGCGAGCGATTTCCTCCAGGACCCCTTTTTCTTGTGTGAGTAAAAAATAGACGAATCGTTTCGCCTGTCGTGGCCCGATACCGGGGAACTTTTGGAAATACGACGCGAGTTTTTCAATGCCTTTCATACTAGGAGTTGGCGGTTAGAAGTTTGGGGTGAGTGATTAGGGTTAGTTTAGTTGTGGGTTGTTGGTCGTAGGTTGTTGGTCGTCGGTTATTTAGAAAGGTGTCTCGTCGGATTTAGTTTCAGGTGCAGGTGGTTTTTCGAGTCGTTCGAACTCTTCAACACCGTGTCGCTCGATGGAACGGAACGTCGCGCGCTTGTTATCAAAGAAAAGCTCAAGTGTTCCTGTCGGACCGTTTCGGTGTTTTGCGATGATGATTTCGACAATATTCGATTTCTCGGACGCTTCTTTGTAGCGGTCATCGCTGTGAATGAACATGACGACGTCGGCATCTTGCTCGATGGAGCCCGAGTCACGGAGGTCGGAGAGTTGCGGACGCCCGCGGCGTTGCTCGATCGCACGTGAGAGCTGTGAGAGGGCAATAACAGGCACATCGAGTTCCCGGGCGAGTTGTTTGAGCGCGCGTGAGATCTCTGTCACTTGCTGCACCATCGAGTCGCTCTTCATTTTTGTCGAAGGAGCCATGAGTTGGAGGTAATCAACGATCAAAAGATCAAGACCATGTTCGCTCTTCAGACGTCGTGCAACAGAGCGCATCTTCAAGATATTGTTCGCAGGTTGATCATCAATAAAGATATTTGCCTGGGAGAGACGAGAAAGTGCTTCGCTGATGCGGTTGAATTCGTCATCGGTGCGGAGTTTTCCTGTACGCAGGTTCCAGGCATCAACTTGGGCTTCCGAGGCAAGAAGGCGGTCAACAAGCTGCTGGGAACTCATTTCAAGAGAGAAAATCCCCACCTTTTTTCCGTGGCGAAGCGCGGTGTTCCGAGCGATATCAAGCGCAAGAGATGTTTTACCCATCGAAGGCCGCGCGGCGATGATGATGAGGTCTGATTTTTGGAATCCAGCAAGACGACTATCGAGCTCAGCAAATCCTGTGGGAACACCACGGAGTTCGTCTGTTGATTTATGCAAACGGTCAAAACGTTCGAATGCTTCATCGAGAACGTGTGAGAGCGCGATGAACTTCTGATGTGTTGATGCATTCGTCACCTCAAACACTTTCTTTTGTGCTTGGTCGAGAAGTTCGTCGAGGTCTTCTTCTTCGCTAAATCCGAGCTCATTCAAGTGCACACCAACTTCGATCAAAAGGCGCATCGTGTGTTTTCTGCGAACAATCTCCGCATAGTGCTTCACGTTCATCGAAGAGGGGACTGTCTCGACGAGAGATGCGAGGTAACTCATGCCGCCGATACTTTCGAGTTGCTTTAACTCCTTGAGCCGAGACGAAACAGACACGAGGTCAATCGGTTCGTTCTTCTTGAAAAGATCGAACATCGCACTGAAGATCATGCTGTGCTTCTGCGCATAGAATGATTCGATGGAAACAGTGTCAATCACTTCATGCATCGCTTCGGGACGAAGGAGAATGGAACCAAGAAGCGCTCGCTCCGCTTCGAGGTCTTGTGGTGGTGTGCGGAGGTGAGAAGTGGTCAAAGATTTTTCTGCCATGGTGCTCGTATGTTAGCACGCACGCACAAGGGTGGGACTTCCCAGAAGGGGAGTAGTGTGTGGTTTTAGTGGGGACAAGGGTCGCTCGCGTACAGTTTTTTGAAATGCACGGATAAAATCTGGCTCGATTTTTCCTCGTGCTCGCGCCAGCCGCGCTCGCAAGTCATTTCAAAAAAGTACGCTCGCTTTTGTGTTAAATACGAAAGAGGATCAGAACTTGACGTACAAGCAGTAGTGTTATATTGTCGATACAGACAACCCAGGAGGAACCATGAAATCAGTGCGAGTCCAACCCGAACAAGGTGGTAACGTGTTGCTGGTGGACGTTGTCTGCAACTGCGGTAGCAACGGTCTCACGAATGTCGAGACGGGGGAGGCCAGCTACAAGCACAACGTTCGCCTGGGTGAGCCGGCGAAGGCCGTGGACACGGTGCTGCGGTGTAGGTGTGGGAAGTCCTACCGACTCCACCCGCAGAAATCTCACCTCCACGTCTTCGACGAATCGGCATCCTGACGATTTCCGTCGATTAGGCGCGGTTGTTTCTAGCCGCCGAGGGCCGTGCGCTCCTCGGCGGCCTTCTCGTTTATCTTTTTTGAGACATTTTTTGGCCTTCTTCTGTGTCTTTTACGGCAAAACCAGCATCTTCAATTTTTATGCGGATTTCATCTGCAAGGGCCCAGTCCTTTTTATTTCGTGCGTTCTCACGGTCTTTTAGAAGTTTTTGAACATCATCAGGAACCGTAACGTTTTCTTGTCGCGCCATATCGAGACCGAGAACGCTGTCGAAGAGGAGTGCTGTTTCTTTTTTATCCGCCGGAGAAACATTTTCGTCTCGAATCATATCCCACAAGACGGCAAGTGCTTGTGGTGTGCCTAAGTCATCAAAAATCGCTTCATCAAATTGTTTCTTGTATTCAGGTGAGACACTTCCGCCAGTAGGAAGTCCAGAAACATTCTCACGCAATCGGAGAAGCGCGGTCTCGGCTGCCTGAAGCGCTTCCCATGTGAAATTGAGAGAACTTCTGTAGTGTGCTCCGAGAGCAAGGTACCGAAGAGCAAGGGGCTCAAGTCCTTTGTCTTGTATATCGCGAAGCGTAATTTGGTTACCCTTCGATTTCGCAATCTTTTCATCAGCAATATTCAAGAATGCGTTGTGAAGCCAAAACCGGACGAACTGTTTTCCTGTCGCACCTTCTGATTGTGCGATTTCATTATTATGGTGAACAGGAATGTGATCGATGCCCCCCGTGTGAATGTCAAATGTCTCACCAAGGTATTTCATGCTCATTGCGGAGCACTCGATGTGCCACCCCGGGAATCCTTTTCCCCAAGGACTCTCCCATCCAAGTTCATTGTTAAATTTCCAAAGAGCAAAATCACGCGGACTTTCTTTTTCTGTGTTTTCGGCAACACGAGCAACACTTTCGTCTACTTCTGTAATACCGCCCAATGCGCCGTATTTGGGATACCGAGAGGTTGCGAAGTATACTCCGTCTTTTGTTACGTACGTCAGATCCTTTTCTTCGAGTCGCTTGATAACGTCAATTTGCTCTGCAATATGCTCGCTTGCGCGGGGGAGCACGTGTGGACGTAGGATGTTGAGAGCCGCGAGGTTTTCGATAAATGCGTCAGTGTATTTGGTCGCAAGGTCATACATACCCTCACGTGTTACCGGCAATCCTTCGCGCTTCAAACCCTTCATCATTTTATCTTCGCCGGTATCTGCATCTGAGGTGAGATGGCCAACGTCGGTGATATTCATGACCTGTGTTACATCAAAACCTGCATGTTCTAGGGCGCGTCGTAATGTATCAGCAAAGATATACGAGCGGAGGTTTCCGATGTGGACATAGTCATAGACCGTGGGGCCACAGTTATATACCCCGACTTTCTTAGGGGTAAGGGGGACGAACTCCTCTTTTTTCTTTGTGAGCGTGTTGTATAAAAACATTCTTCGGATTGCGTGCTTTGTTTGTATTGTACTTCATGGGATACTTGAGTGCTATGACAGGGAAAAGGGGATTCGTGCGTTCAAACATGACCTACATCGGCGTAGGTGTTCTTATTTTTGTCGCCGGATTTTTTGCGGGACAGCAGCACATCCCAGCAAGTGACCGGGTAGATGATGTCTATAACATGGGCGCAGGGAAGCCGGAGGCGGTTGATTTTGAACCATTTTGGAAAGCGTGGAAATTGATCGATGAAAAATACATCGGAACGGAAGAGGTAACGCCGCAAGAAAAAGTGTGGGGCGCAATCGAAGGGCTCGCGGATTCTCTTGGTGATCCCTACACGGTCTTTCTGCCTCCCGAAGAAGCCGAAATGTTTGCAGAACTCATCGAAGGATCATTCGGTGGTGTCGGAATGGAAATTGGTGAGAAGGAAGGATTCCTTGTTGTGATTGCGCCATTAAAAAACACACCAGCTGAACGTGTAGGCATCAGGGCGGGAGACATTATCGTTTCGATCGAGGAGATGCCGACGGACGATCTTTCTGTTGATGAGGCAGTTGATCTTATACGCGGAGAACCAGGGACAACGGTTACCCTCGAGCTTCTCTCCGATGGGGCTACTGCCATCCGTGAGGTGACCGTAACTCGGGAAGAAATTGTCATTCCGACACTCAATGCCGAACTGCGTTCCGATGGCATCTTTGTCATATCACTCTACAACTTTGACGCGCAGGCAGCAGGACATTTTAAAGATGCGATGCAGGAATATGCACAAAGTGGTGCAACAAAGATGATTCTTGATGTGCGCGGGAATCCAGGAGGATTTTTGGATGCCGCGGTCTCAATCGCAAGTTACTTTGTGCCGCAAGGCGAAGTCGTTGTCCGTGAATCAATGGATGGAAAAGGTGAGGAAAAAGTGCACCGAAGCAAGGGATACAAGGCAGGGATATTGCCTCAAAAAATGGTTGTTTTAGTCGACAAAGGATCTGCGTCAGCGGCAGAGATTCTCGCCGGAGCGCTTTCCGAACACGAAATTGCAACACTGATCGGTGAACAAACATTCGGAAAGGGATCCGTGCAGGAACTGGTTTCGGTGACACCAAATACCGCGCTTAAGATCACTGTTGCACAATGGCTGACGCCGGATGGCACATCGATCTCCAAGGCCGGACTGACACCAGACATCGTTGTTGAACAAACAATTGACGATATCGTCGCAGAAAAAGATCCGCAGATGGATGCGGCGATTGATTTTCTTTTGAAATAGGACTTGGGAGAAAAAGACGCCGAAGCGACGCGCGGGGACGGCTGGGACCGGGCGCGGCGCTTCGGCGGGTGTGCGGGGTGCTGCGGAATCTGGTCGATGTTCGGTGGTCTACGCGACCACCTTCCGAGGTTTCGTTGCATCTGCTTTCTCCTTCTCGATACGGATTTTCTCTCTTTCGAGGAACTCTCTCACTCCTCGACTCAAGGCATCACCGCGGAGGTTGCTAGGGAAGAGCTTGTTCCCGAAGCTAATCTCCGCAGTATCATCCTCGAATTCGCGTCCGATTGCCGTTACCAAGGGTTCTTCGGAATCGACCCGAGGTCTACCCTCGACGACCATGAGTGTTTTTCCATGGCGTCGGATGAGAGTATATTCACGCGCCGACCGAAGCTTTTTCGTGTTCATGATGTTCGATCACCTCCTTCTGTTTTTGATTTTCCCCGCACAAGGGAACTATGAACTAGTTGTATTGTATACAGGGAAAAAGAAAGTCAAGAGGTTGTCCTGGTGGGTTTGTATGGTATAGTTCTTCATTCATATGGAGATAATTCTTTTAAGAGATGTCGCAAAAATAGGGAAGCGTATGCAGATTTGTAGCGTGTCCGATGGGTACGCAATCAATTTTCTTATTCCCAAAGGTCTTGCAAAGGCCGCGACTGCTGGCGCACGAAAAGACCTTGAAACGCAAAAAACAAAAACAGATGCAGAAGCACGGGTTGCCACAGAGGCGCTTGCTGTTGATATCAAAAAAGTAGATGGAAAATCAGTAACCCTTCATGAAAAAGCAAATGAGCAAGGACATCTTTTTGCAACAATCCACAAAAGTGCAATCCAAGCCGCTTTGAACGAGCAACTCGGCGTGTCACTTCCGGAAGATGTGCTTGAAGACAAGGCGATTAAAGAGACCGGAACGCATCCGCTCCTTCTTCAATCAGAAAACACAAAAGGAACGCTCAACGTTGTTGTTGAAGCGGTGTAAAGAGTAAAGAGCGGTTACGAAACACTCACGATCTTCTTTCGAGATACTTGCCCGTCGTAGCGGGTCTTTCTTTTTGTTTTGAACTCAACTACTCCGTTTGCAAGTGCAAAAAGTGTGTGATCTTTTCCGATACCGACGTTTGCGCCTGCGAGAACGCGTGTGCCTCGCTGTCTAACGATGATTGCGCCTTGCTTTGCTACGTCTCCGTGCGCGATTTTAACACCCAAGAACTTTGGATTTGAGTCGCGAAGGTTTTTAGCTGTTCCACCGGCTTTTCTATGTGCCATACGATTTTATGATTTTTTGAACACCCGTGTGTTTCTGTAAGCCCTATGAAGATAACAGATTTTGTTGTCGAAATCAAGCGAAAAGCGGGGGAGAGCCGTCTTCTTGAAACCCTCGGGCTTGGAACCGTTTTAGTTGCCGCATCTGCTGGTTGTTTTGTCCTGGGACGCATGACAGGACTCAAATCGAGTACGCCGCCGATGAAAATCGCTTATTGCGATACGTTTATACAGAACCAACAACCTTCAACCGACAACAAACAACCTGTTTCAGCAGATGTAGCCGGGGATAGGTCGATGGGGCAGGTAAGTGCCATGTCAGGAGGCGTTGTGGGGTCTCTTCATGGGACCAAATGGCACTACCCCTGGTGTCCCGGTGCACAAACGATCAAAGAAGAAAATAAAGTGTGGTTTGCATCAGAAAAAGAAGCCGAAGCCGCAGGATATTCAAAAGCGGGGAATTGTAAATGAGGTGGGTCTTCAGTGGTGGGGAGTGGCTGTGGTTTAATTATACTAACGTCGCACAATGTATCTTTGCGACATGTTATATAGGCATCAAAAGGGGTCCTTAAAACATGCCTAAAAGATAAAGGACAAGTTAATAGGACTCCATCAATGCGCTTGGACCGCCGCCGTTTTGGATATCACCTAAACCATCAAGAAAAAGTTGCCAGAGGAACTTCAAAATGTGTTCATAGACCCATGATGCGGGTCCTGCGAGGTATGTTTGCCACACGTGGACTTTGAGTTCCCATGCATATGCGAGATTATCTTGCACATTAGGCGATGAAAGGATCTCTCGGATATTCAAACCGAAGTACCCGATAGCAATCAAGGCGATGACGATAATGAGAATGATTTGGAGGAAACCTCTGCGCGCGTTCATGTGCTTCAAGTATACCCGCACACTAACTTTTACATTATTGCTGCGGTGGATAAACAACTTTCTCTAAAAATGTAACCAAAACGTTATTTTCGAGTCAGATTTTAAAATTGAAACAAAATCGCCATGTAAAAGTTAGTGTGCGGGTATGCACGATTCTAAATATTTGGCAGGTATGAAAGTGGATTAAGATACGCTTCGTACGGTGCGTACGCGATCGAGGTGTTCTTGCAGCCAATACTCCATGTGAATTTGTCGATTTTAACGGCGTCGCGGTCAAATATCGTAAAGTGTAAGTGTGGTCCCGTTGCATATCCCGTTGAACCCGCATATCCGATGATGGCACCTTTCTTAACGTAATCCCCTGCCACAACGCTTATAACGGAGAGATGGGCATATAAGGAAGAGAGTCCGTTGTCGTGGTCAACAAGGATCCATTTGCCGTATGAGTAACACCCGGGTGACTTATCCATATCAACCGCGCCCCTGACTGTGCCTGGTGCTGTGGCGAGGACCGGCGTTCCAACAGACGCCTGAAAATCAACGCCGCGGTGTGGGTTCGGGTTTCCACTTTTGTCATATCCGTAGGCACCACCACGCGCGAAAGATGTTAGTCCGAATCCTTGGGTCAAAGAAGGATTCTCCACCGGCCATCCAAGAACAGCACTTCCCTCCTGAGGCAATTTTGACGGGTCAAGAACATAGGCAAGTTTTGATTCATATTCCTGAAGTTCGCTTTCGATTGCTGCGCGTGCCTGTTGTTTTTGAACAAGAAGTTGTTGGTACTCAGTTTCCTTGTTCTTTGTAACGGAAAGAATAGTGTCTTTTGCGCGTTTGTTTTCATCAACGACTTGTTGCTGCCCTTTAAGTTTTGATTTAAACGCAGAGAGATTCTCATGCTCGGCCTGTTCTTTTCGTTCCTTTTCCTCAAGTTCAGATTTGTGGCCGCGCAATTCAACAAGCTGTGTCGCAATCGTTTCTTGTACGACTTCCATCTGATCGAGTTCGAGCCATAAATCCGAAAGCGACTCGTACGCGAGAACTGTTTCGATAAGCGATTGATTGTCTGCTTCCTCAAGTGTTCGAAGTGCGTTCGCAAGGATACTACTGTTTCGTTCGATTTTTACCTCCTTGTCGTCAATTGCGATACCAATTTCTTCAATACTGTATTGTGTTTGTTTGATTCTATTTTCCGTCACCTTGATATCAGAGAGAAGTTTTTGGCGCGTCAGGTTGAGTTCGCGGATTGCCGCTTCGAGTGTTCCGCGCTCCGCGCCGACTTTTGTGAGATCTCTTTCAAGCGCTTTGATACTTTCGTTGAGCGTGTTGATTTCCCGCTCTTTTTCTTCAATTTTATCTCGAAGTTCATCCGCTGTTTCAGCCCGGACTATATTCGGGATGAGCATGTATGAGAACACACACAAAAAAACAAACGCAAAAATATATTTTGAATACGACATGTGATTATGCGAGAAGCGAAATTGCATTTCGAAGGCGTTTTAAGGTCCTTTCTTTTCCGAGCATTCCGGCGACGGTGAACGGGTCTGGGGACTTGTCCTTGCCTGTTAAAGCCATCCTAAAAGGCCATAAAACGCTTCCCCTGCCCTTTTCTTCGGCATATGGCCATATGCTCGCTTTGATGCTTTCTGTGTTAAATTCGGCTTCAGATACTTTTTCAATATATTCTTTGACTTTCGTCAAGTGCTCTCGTGCGGCCTCGCGGGTTTCTTCTTTCCAAACAAGTTTTCCTGGGTCAACGACGGGCTCTTCCAGGAGATAACTGAATTCTCCGCTCTCCCATAATTCTGTTACATCTCCCCATGTGTGGATGCGGTCGATAATAAGAGGAAGAACTGTATCGAGCATCTTTTCATCAATATCTTTCGGAAGAAACTCAAGAAGCCCCCTCTTTTGCTTCTCTGCACCCATTTTCTTTATATATTCTTTGTTGATCCAGTTTAATTTTTGCACATTGAATACCGCTCCTCCCTTCTGCACTTTCTCAAACGAAAATTCTTGTATGAGATCATCGAGCGACAACATCTCTCGATCACCCCCCGGGTTCCATCCGAGAAGAGCAACAAAGTTTATGATCGCTTCAGGCAAGTATCCTTTTTTTCGATAGTACGCGAGCGAAACGACCTCTCCGTGTTTTCGTTTCGAGAGTTTTGATTTGTCGTCTGCCAACACCAAAGGTAAGTGCGCATATATCGGGCGTGTTCCACCAAGCGCTTCAAGAATCAAAATTTGTCGCGGAGTGTTCGAAGTATGATCTTCTCCGCGAATGACATGGGTGACACCGGAGAGCATATCGTCAACAACAACGGTCATGTGATACACGGGCTCGTCTGTGTTCCGAGCGATGATGAAGTCCTCTAGGTCTGTTGTATCAACAGAAATCTCTCCGCGGATGAGATCAGTGAACGTGATCGCCCCGTTCGGATTCTTGAAACGGACCACCTTCCCCTTCCCTGTTGTCGAATCCTCGGCTTCATATGCCTTTCCCTCTGCAATGAGACGATGAAGGTGTTCTTTGTATATTTCGGTTCGCTCTGACTGACGCGGAACGTCGGTGTTGTCAGGCGGGAGGCCAAGCCACACAAGTCCTGAATAGAGTTCTTCCTCAAATTCTTTCTTACTCCGCTCTTTATCTGTGTCTTCAAGTCGGAAAAGGAACTCCCCCTTATTTTGTTTAGCAAAAATATAATTAAAAAGCGCCGTTCGGACACCTCCCATATGGAAAAGTCCTGTTGGCGAGGGCGGAAATCGCGTCACAACCTTTGTCATGACATCAGTATAGCAGATTTTCACTGCATTTTGTCTCAGAATAGTCCTATTTTTCGTGCTCTAGGGCCAAATCGAGGACTTCGCGGGCGATCTTTTCAGCGGCGTCAGGGCGCGCAAATGCTTTCGCGGCCTCCTTCATTCGTTTGCGCTCCTCCGGGTCGTTCAAGAGGCGCGTGATCTCGGAAACGATGAGATGTGGAGTGAGATTCGCTTGTTCTATGACGAGCGCGCCGCCGTGACGAGCGTACGCGAATGCGTTGCTTCTCTGATCACGGCTCACATCTTCAGGAATAGGAACGATCAAAGACGGTGTCCCCCACGTGGCAATCTCAAAAATCGCGTTTGACCCCGCTCGGGAGATGATGATATCTGCAACGCCGGCGATCATGCGTATCGCGAGAACATTCAAGTACGCGAACGGTTTGTACCTCTCTTTGAATTCATTTCCTTCGATGACTGTTTTTGCTGACTCCTTCACGATCTCAAAGTGATCCTTTCCTGTTTGGTGGATGACATACGCGAGAGGCAAAAGTTCCGGAAGTGCTTCGATAATCGCTTCGTTAATGGTTTGTGCACCTTGCGAGCCCCCAAAGACAGCGATAATAGGAAGGCCCGCTTCGATGTCCAAGAATTCACGTGCACCGCTCTCGGCAGGTGTCAGGAGTTCTTTCCGAACGGGATTCCCTGTCAAAGCGATTGTTGCTTTTTTGTTTCTTGTGTCCGTTATTTTTTTAAATGCTTCACCTGCTTCCGGATATGAAATCGCGATACGCTTTGCAAAACGTGCCGCCCATGCATTTGCTCGTCCTGGTACGCTATCTGATTCGTGGATGATGACAGGAATGCCAAAGAGTCGTGCCGCAAAGAGAACGGGCACACTTACGTATCCTCCCTTACTGAAGATGACATCAGGAAAAATGAAAAAGAGACGAATCGTTGTCTGGAAGATTCCCCACGCCGTTTTGAATTTGTCGAAGAAATTCTTTATCGAGCGATAATTACGTTGCTTCCCTGCCGGTGCGTATACGAATGTGATTCCTTGCTCAAAAAGCACATCCCGATCGTATTCGTTCGGAGCCATGTAGATGAGTTCGGGGTCAAGAAGATGCTCCTTTTGCGCGATCTCGCGTATCCGCTGTGCGACCGCTATTAAAGGATAAAAATGACCTCCTGAACCGCCACCTGTAAGAACAATTTTCATACGCTGTGTTGTGTCTTCAGTTTATCACGGAAATCTCTATGCGGGCGCTCCCAATCGGACGTGTTTTGAGATATTCAGAATGATGCCGGTTGCAGCAAGCGCTATCACCAGAGATGACCCTCCTTGGCTCACAAACACCAACGGGTCACCCGTCAAAGGTACGACACCGAGCATCGAGCCGATGTTCATAAACGATTGCCCCACGATCATTGTTGCAAACCCGACTACCACAAGGCGCGCGAATGTCGTCGGTGCATGAATCCCGATTCGATATCCGCGTAATAGGAATGCAAGAAAGAGAAGGATAAGAACGGTGCTACCGACGAAGCCCCATTCCTCCGCGAACACTGCGAAGATAGAATCACCGACTGGCTCGGGAAGAAAATTAAATTTCTGAACGCTCTGTCCAAATCCTTTTCCAAAGATTTCTCCTGAGCCGATAGCAATCAGTGACTGCTTGAGTTGGTATGACGATCCTTGTTGATCATGTTGAGGATTGAGGAACGTCACCACACGCTCTTTGATATAGGGCACCGATGTTCCAAGAATAACGAGACCGAGTACGCCCGTTAAAACGAGTGTGCCAATATGTTTCCATGAACCACCCGCAACGATGTACATGACGCCACCAGTTACTGCAATAACAATGACGGTTCCGTAGTCGGGTTGGAACGCGAGGATTGCCGCACATACCACAAGAAGTGTCACAACAGGTCCTAAGCCGCATGCCCATGTCGAGACCTTTGTCTTTACCATCGAGTACCATGCGGCGAGATAGAGGACGAATCCGAACTTCATGAATTCTGCCGGTTGAAATGACAGGGTGCCGATAGAAAGCCAGCGGCGTGCGCCTGCGTGTTCAAATCCGAACCAGGGTGTGAAGACAAGAAGTGTCGCGATGATACTCAAAAGGAAAATGAAGAACGAATACCGGTGCCAAAACGTGTATGGAATGCGTGAGGTGAAGTACAAAAGAACAAGGCCGATGACAAGTGACACGCCCTGATTTACTGCGATCGAGGAAAAATGCCCCGTTTCGCGCGCGAGAAGCCCCAAGGATGCTGAAATAAAGATAAAAAAACCCGCGCCCGTGAGGATGAGTGTGAGAGTCAAAAATGTCTTGTCAATCCGCGCTCGCATTCCTCGTATGGTAGCACGTTACACTCACGCCCTACCCCACCAGCGCCACAATGATGCCGAGGACGGCACAGATCGCAGAGATGACCCAATAGCGCATGACGACTTTGTATGCAGGCCAACCGATTGCTTCGAAGTGGTGGTGAATCGGTGCAACGCGGAAGATCTTCTTACCTCGGAATTTCTTTGATGCGACCTGAAGGGCGTTTGTCACGACGGTTATGAATTGAATGAATGCAAGCAAAGGAAGCAAGAGAACAGTATTTGTCATGAACGCAAGGATGGTGAGCGCAAGTGCAAGTGCGATAAATCCTGTTTCAGTCAAATAGAAACGTGCAGGCGGAATATTGAACCACAAGAATGCCAAGAGTCCTCCAACAATGACGAACGAGAACGCTGAAGCGTCGAATTGGCTTCCTACAAACGCGATGACACCGATTGCTCCAAATGTAATGGACAGTACACCTCCCGAGAGCCCGTCGAGGCCGTCGATGACACCGCTTGCAAGAATCGCAAGTAAGACCGCAAGGAAGAATGGAATGAACCAGATGCCGATATCAACGAGACCATAGAACGGAACAAAAATCTCTGTCATCTCGAGTTTCGAGTAGAACCACCACGCGACGAATATACCGAAAAGAAGGACAGGAAGAGCGCGATACAGAAATGGCAATCCATCAGGAAAACGTCGTGACGCGCCAATCACAGTGAGATCTTCGATGAATCCGACGAGCGCACCAAAAAGGAATCCGGCAAACGGCAACCATGTTTGGCTTCGTGACAAGAAGTCGATTTCGCCGGAAGGACCACCTGAACTAAGGTACGAAACAAGCCAGAACATAGCGACCGTGAGAAAAACAGAGATGACAACAACAAGACCCCCCATGCGTGGCGTCCCTACCTCTTTTTCTTTGTGGAGTTCATTGAAAATTGGTGTTCCCGAAGTGTCGCCGAGACCTTTCGTATTCCCTGCCCTTTTCTTCCAACACTTATATTTGTAAAGAAAATGCGTGACGATAGGTGCTATCAAAATTCCCAACACAAATGAGACAGCTGTTGGCGCGATGACTTTGATGATGTCGAGGGGCATATAAATATCTTACAGCTTTTAGGTTACAGGGTATAGATACTATGAGGAAGATCCGAAGTATGCAAATACCGCATTCATGAGACGTTTTGCGTCATCGAACCTACCCTCTCGTGATGAGCCGAGGACAACGATGATGATGGGTCGGCCGATTGTCGCATCGAATGAGATAACTAGGTTGCCTCCTGCGGCATCGGTAAATCCTGTTTTTGACCCCAACGACCACGGGATCTCATTTGCGATCATATTCGTGTTCGCCACGGTGTGTTTTGTACCTTCGAGCGATACAAACGACGCCTCGTCTCTCTGTGTTGTTTCGAGGATGTCAGGCATCGTTTGCATGACTTTTTCAAAGAGACGCGCGATATCTTGTGCAGACCCTATGTTCCCCGCTTTCTCAAATCCGATGTCGAGGCCGGTTTCGTTCACAAATGTTGTGTCATGAAGACCAAGACCTTGTGCGGTTTTGTTCAGAGCTGCCGCGAATGTTGTGGAAGCATTTTGGATCTCGTATGTCTCCTTGAGTGCTGTTGCGGCATCATTCGAGGATGTGACGAGCATGAGGGAGATGAGTTCGTGGAGACCCCATTTCTCCGATGCGTGAAGACCGCTTTCTCCCGATGTTTGGAGTGCGTTGTAACTCACCGTCACGATTGTTTCTGCTGGCATCTCTTCAAACGCAGTCAGGGCTGTCATGAGTTTTGTTACTGATGCGAGAGGAAGAACCAAGGTGCTGTTTTTTGAAAAGAGAACTTTTTCTTCTTTTACATCCCACACGTACCCTGCGCGTGCCTCAAGAACGACTGATGGGAATGAAGAAACTTTTTCTGTCGTCGTGCCCATCTCGTTTGTTTCTGAAGAAGTGTTGGGGGCGGTATAGATATTTTTTGCTGCATACACGACACCGAACACGGCAAGGACACACGCAATGACCAAAAACCACTCAATGTGCAATTTGTGAGGGTGCGGAGCCGGAAGTTCGAGCGGCGGCGGCGGTGGCGTTGTGGGCGCTATGGGGAGATTCTCTGGGGGCATTTCAACAGGGATTAGGTGGGATAGCGTATAGGTTTTAGGTGTTAGGCATCGCGGATTCTTCTTTGGAGGTCGGACCTCCAAATTTTGGAGGTCCGACCTCCAAATCGCTGCTTGCTCCCTCTCGCGTTGCAAACGCCGCAATTGCTTCGCGTGCGGTCTCAAAATCAGGAAGTTCGTTAAGTGACGTGATTCCGAGGAAACGGAGAAGTTCGAGTGTTGGTTTGTAGAGGAAACTTCTTTGGTCGCTCGGGTTGTCAACACGCTCAACAAGCCCGCGCACTAAAAGTTGTCGGAGAGAGAACGTCGAATTGACACCGCGGATATAATCAACACGTGCTCGGGTGACAGGTCCGTAGTAGAGGATGATCGCAAGCGTTTCAAGGCCCGCTTTTCCGAGGTCTCGCTCGAGTTCCTCTTTTCGGAGAAGCGCGATCTTTTCTTCCGCCTCAGCCGCTGTTGCGAGCATGACCTCATCCGCTGTCTCCACAAGCCGAATTCCCCTTTCGGTAAGCGTTGTCTTAAGTTCGGTCAGTGCTTCCCGTGTCTTTTCTTCCGATAGAGACAAGGCCTTCGCGATATCTTTTACTCGCATCGGTTCCCCTTTATAAAAAAGCAGCGCTTCAATGTGTGCAGAAAGGTTCATGGTGTAGGGGTTTCTTATTGTACCAAAAGTGCTCGGAGTGCGGGCTCAAGTCTGACCGCGTGACCAGAGCCGTATACAACAAAAAGTTTATCGTGGTTTTTCAATCCCTCGGCAATCCTTTCTAATCCATACTCATCTCTGAACCGGCTCGAATTTCTAGAAACTTGGTTGATAATTGTCTGGACCGCCTCCTTTCGTGGATTTGGAACTACTTGGTCGCGATATTTTGTGGCGTCAAGGTCCAAATCCGCAAAAAGTTCTTGTTTCACCCGTTCTAAATCCTCCAATTTCCAACGACTATTTTTTTGAAATCGGCTGAAGTACGGCTCAAGGTACTTTTTACAACCCTCCAGAGTTTTTTCTTTTGCATAGTGTCGCTGGTATTGAGCAATGATTGAATACATGTGTTCTTTAAAAATATCCCCCCCAGAAAATCCCTTACCAAGAAGATGCTGAATTACTTCAAACTGTTTTGGTTCTGGAGATTCAAATTCGACACCTGCATCAATAGCGAGTTTAAGTGTATACAGGTTTTCACCGTCTTTTATGGTTTCTTCGAGGGTCGTATCTTTACGTTTTTCAACAGCTAATTCTTTGTGATCATTGATTTCTTGCATTCCTTCTACATAGACGATTTCTGGCTGTAATTCTTTGAATCTCGTTTGAATCTCTTCAAACATGGGGTCCTGAGGATTATTGGTGTGGTGACTACCAAAATAAACCAACCTTTTGTTTCCACTTGTTAATTCAAAAATATAATTCTTGTCTTTTTCACCGTGATTAAAAGGGTGATCAAGATACTCTTGACCATCAAGAATCATCTTTTTGAGTGGCTCTAGGTCTACGGTATTCGGAGATGATTTTTCAACAGGATTCATGGATTTACGAATACTTCGGGACACTTACCTGATCTGTCTCCATCTCGATATCAGAAAAGCGTTCGTGTTGTCGCACGGAAAGTATACCTTGCTTCACCAACTCGAGCATTGCGAGGAAGGAGACAATCGTGTTCACTTTTTTCTCCTGCGGCGTGTGTTTTCCTTCGTGATGCGATTTTGCAAAATCACTGAAGCGCATCTTAAGAGCATTTGTGATTCGCTCCGAGAGTCGTCCCATCATTTCCTCCAAACTCATGACGGTCTCAACAACAGCGCGTTTCAAGGTCTCTGGTTTTGGAAGCGCCGCGATGATGCCTCGGACACTCTCGAGAAGCGCGTTTGTCGTTATCGTTTTATGCGGAGCGAAGACGATTTCACGTTCAACGGGTGACTTGAGAGGTGCATGAAGAGCGTTTCCCGTGAGTGCTTTCTGGAGATGTTTTGAAAGACGTTGCGCTTCTTTGTAGAGCGTCAAACGCATCTCAAGATCCCTCACATCTGCTTCCTCGTCGGACGTTAGGGCAAATTCAGGAAGGAGCGAGCGTGACTTGATAAGAACCAAAGTCGAGGCAACCAAAAGAAAGTGTGCGACGTCCTTGCTCGGGAATTCAGAGAGGTTTTTGAGATATGCGAGATAATCGTCCGCAACAGCAGCGAGAGAAATGTCGTTGATGAGAAGTGTTCTCTTTTCGATAAGAGAGAGCAACAAATCAAGCGGCCCTTCGAATACAGATGTCTTAACAGCAAACGACATGGCTTTGTTATGGGTTGAGACGCTTCACGTCGCGCGGAAGGTACGTTGCCTCGCGAACATTCGGAAGATCTAAGAGTTTCATTATAAATCTCCCCGGTCCGATTCCTCCTCCTCCGTGTGGAGGGCAGCCGAAGCGGAAGAAGTTCAGGTAGTCAGCAAGCGGTCCCAGTTCCATTCCTTTGTCGACGGCTTGTTTCTCAAGGATCTCGGGTCGGTGTTCGCGCTGTGCAAGCGTTGTCACTTCGATACCTTTAAACAAGAGGTCGGCGCGACGAGATCGGTCGGGGTCGTCGGTAAGTCGCATGTGGTAAAACGCGCTCTTTGATTTGTGATATTCAGTAACGAACACAAAATCGTGATCCATCTCTTTTTTCACATGTTCAGACAATATGCGCTCTTCTTCAGGCGAGAGGTCGTGTTCTTCTGGTGAAGGAGTGCCGAGTCCTGCGAGAATCTTCTTTGCTTCAACCATCGGTATTCGTGGGAACGGCCGAGTCGGAATCTCTATGTTGAGGTTTGGAAAAGCGCTCTTAACTGCTTCGAAGCCAGATATGATCATCTGTTCTTCAAAATCCATGATGTCGTGGTGCGATTCGATGAACGCTATCTCGAAGTCCCATCCGGTGAATTCGGTGAGGTGGCGTGTCGTGAATGATGGTTCTGCTCGGAATACAGGTCCGACCATGAACACACGTTCAAGCCCTGACGCGATACCCATTTGTTTGTAGAACTGCGGTGATTGCGCAAGATATGCTTTTCGGTCGAAGTAATTCACTGCAAAGACCTCTGCGCCTGATTCAGACGGCGTACTCATGAATGAAGGGCTGTAGAGTTGGATGAATCCGTTCTCGGTCCAGTATTTGCGGAATCCTTTCTCGAATTCAGTCCACACTTTGAATATCATCGCTTTCTCCGGTTTTCTGAGATCAATCCAACGATAATCAAAACGTATTGGGGCTTCCGTCTCTTCCCCACCCTTCTTTGTGTTGACGGGAATCGGTAGTTCGGGCTCTGCGCGAGACAAGACCTCAATCTCTTCAAGTTGCATCTCTGCGCCCCCGGGAGCATTTGCTTCGCTTTTCATTGTCCCTGTTACTCGGACAACTGATTCTGTTGTGATTTCTTTGACTGTATCAAAATGAGGATTGTCTTTTGTGATGATGATTTGAATCGTGCCGGTGATATCGCGCAGGATTAGAAACGCGATCTTGCTTTGAACGCGGAGTGTGTCGACAAATCCTTGTACGGTGACTTTTGCACTCGATTGCGACAGTGCTTCTTGTGTGTGAACTGTTGATTTCATAATTATGTGTACGATTAAAGCCCTTACAAAAACCACCAAATGTTTAGTGACTTTTGTAAGGGCGATCAGGGTCGCGGTGCCACCTTACTTTTCTCTTCATTGTGCTGTTACGGGCGTTCCCGGGAGATTCTACTTTCCCGCGTAACGGGATTTCTTTCTCCAGCTCAGCCGTGTCTGCGGCGTCAGTGCTTTTGCTGTCGTGAGGATATCATATTCAGGTCAGAGCACAAGTTAATTAAACTCCGACAGGAACTTTTCAACAACCGTTCGTGTTCTTTCCAAAAAAGGAACCAGGGAAAGAACGTACTCTCCATCTACAGTATCGCGCCCTAGAACCTGGTCTGGGGTTTCCCCAGGCTTCATTTTTAAGCCGGCTTTTATATGGGCATTATGCACCAGCTTGTTCCTATAGGATTGTTCTAATAGTTTTAATTCTTCAGATTCAAATTTATATGCATACCAGTCGGGATTATTTAAAACTTTAAAGTGTTTTGAAACATCATCACCACCACCCTCAACAATAGAGCCAAGACTGTCGACTATCGAAAAAAGTAAAAGTGCACCTGGATAGCCATAACAACCAGCGGCACCAACCCAATGGGGATCTTGAGACTTATCAAAATTTACACAAAATTCAGCCACTTCCATTAATTCTTTAATGGCCTCACGTTGCATTGACTCCTTGTTGTGATGTATGGCCATATAGCCTTACCTAACTTTCATGCAGTAGGCCATTGCTTCGTCGTGTGTTTTAAACTCCTTATCAAAAATGTTAAAGCGATTTGTGCCGTTTGAGCTGAGCGAATAACTGTTGTTTCCAGCGTGGTAGTCTATTTTTTCTAGACAGGACCGTTCTCTTTGTTTCTTTTGATATGTCAGGTAAATAGTGCTAGAAATTACTACTATTAAAACCACACCAATCAATACTCCAAAGATTATATTTCTTACGCTTTTCATTTTTTATTGATTAAAACTTTGACCCCCCTCCTACTGCACACTCAAAAGTCCAACCTTCTCTCGCACCTCCTTCATTTTTGTATCTGCTTTCTCGCGCATTTTGGCACCGCTCTCGGCAAGTATCGCGCGGACACCGTTCATGTCTTGTGCAAATTCAGCACGGCGCTCGCGCAAGGGTTTTATAAACGCATCAAGATCCTCGATGAGTGCTTCTTTGAGTGCTTTGTAACTGCCTTTATTTGCCTCGTAGAGTTCTTTGAGTTCGTTTTCAGGGCGGAAGAACTTGTGTATTTCGTAGACGTTCTTTGGCAAATCACCGGAAGAGTCGGTAACGATGGACATCACGGCCTTTGTGATCTCATCGCGCGACGCAAACAAGGGAATCGTGTTGCCATAACTCTTGCTCATCTTTTGTCCGTCGGTTCCGGGAACAACAGCGGCATTCGGAAGGATATATGGTTCGGGAATTGCAAATGTATCTCCAAATGTACTGTTGAACTTTTGTGCGATATCGCGCGCGTACTCAACGTGTTGCTTCTGGTCTTGTCCCACAGGGACAATATTTGCTCCGGGAAGAAGGATATCAGCCGCCATGAGAACGGGATAATCAAAAAGTCCTATCGTTGCCTCAATTCCCTTTGCAATTTTATCCTTGTATGACGTTGCGCGTTCCATGTAGGGAACTGTAACGAGTGTGTTGAAGATCCATGTGAGTTCTGTAACCTGCGGAACATCGGATTGGATGAAAAGGGTTGTTTTCTTCGGATCAAGTCCGACGGCGAGATAATCAAGAACAACATCGAGTGTGTTTTGTGCGAGAACATCTTTATCCTGAACTGTCGTCATCGCGTGATAGTTCGCAACAAAGATGTACGATTCGTACTCTTCTTGCAAGTCAACGAACTGCTTCATCGCGCCAAGATAGTTCCCGACGTGGAGTGCGCCTGAAGGTTGGATGCCTGAAACAAGGATTTTCTTTGCCATATGATTAAAGGTCTTTCGTTATCCGTGCGAGAAGATTTGAAATGGGAACACGTTCTTGCTTCATCGTATCTCTATCGCGAACGGTTACTGCGTCGTCGGTGAGCGTCTCAAAATCAACAGTGATGCAATACGGCGTTCCGATTTCATCTTGCCGTCGATATCTCTTTCCAATATTCCCGTTGTCATCCCACATGACCTGTGGAACAGATAATTTCAAGTTGCCGTAGATCTCTCGTGCTTTTGCAACAAGTTCAGGTTTATTTTTGAGAAGCGGAAATACGGCCGCTTTCACGGGAGCAATGCGAGGGTTGAACTTAAGAACCGCACGGGCGTCATCCCCTTCTCCTTCTTCGTGATATGCAGAAAGAAGAATAGCGAGAAGTGTGCGTTCGACACCGAATGATGGCTCAATCACATGCGGCACGAATTTTTCTTTCGTTTCCTCATCCATGAATGATAAATCAACAGAGGAACCTTTTGCGTGTGCGGAGAGATCAAAGTCGGTCCGGTATGCGAGTCCGTAGAGCTCTTTCTGGCCGAACGGATAGATGAATTCAAAATCGATGGTGCGTTTGCTGTAGTGTGCGCGTTCCCCATCGGGGATCTCGTTCTCTTTGACGCGCGAGGTATCAATCCCAACGGCTTCAATCCATCCATGCATGAGCGTTCGCCAGTCCTCGAATGTGCTCTCCCAGTATTTCGGATTGATAAAGTATTCAATCTCCATCTGTTCGAATTCACGAGCTCGGAAAACAAAATCGCGCGGTGCAATCTCGTTTCTGAATGCTTTTCCTATTTGCGCGAGACCAAATGGCAACTTTGGGTGGAACGAATCAACGATGTTCTTGAAGTTCACAAACATTCCTCCTGCTGTTTCAGGACGGAGATATGTGACAGACGCTTCGTCCTCGGTTGCGCCGATATGCGTCTTGAACATCATGTTGAATTGTCGGGCTGCGCCCAAAGAGCCGCCGCAATCGGGGCATTTTGTCTTATCGTCGAGGTGGTCTTCGCGGAACCGTCGTTTACATTTGGCACACTCGACCAAGGGGTCAGAAAAGCCCGCAACGTGACCGCTTGATTCCCAAACCTTTGGTTGCATCAAAATCGCGGCATCAACCCCGTAGATATCATCTCGTGAGTCAACAAATATCTTCCACCACATGTTCGTGATATTCCGCTTGAGGGCGATTCCAAGAGGACCGTAATCCCACGTTCCTGCCATTCCGCCATAAATTTCTGAGCCGGGGTAGATGAATCCGCGGCGTTTGCAGAGCGATATGATGTCGTCCATGGATACGGATTTTTCTGTCATGTAAAAACTATATCACGAGAATAGGTATATTTTTAGAATAAAAAAAGAGCGGCCGTCCCATGGAGAGACGACACGCTTGGAGAGGTCGGGAAGACGGCATGAACCGTACTACGCCCCCGACTAAAGGAACTGCTGGAGGGAGACCACACCATTGGTCTCAGGACTCATGCTCGCCGGAACGAGCACTTTCTGGGAGGTTTGGTCTCCCGGAAAACATACGCGTGATCTTTGACAGAGCATCACACGATGGCACGTCATCCGCAAATGCGGCCTCCCCCCGACTTGCTACCCCTTACTACCCCCGCCCGCTCTGAAACCACCCTATCACGTTTATTAAAATATGCAACTACACCCCTTCTTCTTTGAGTTTTTCGATGAGGTCTTTTGCTTGTCTTGAAAGTCGTTTTGGCATGTCAACCTCAACGATGACACGGAGCGCTCCTCTTCTGCCGTCGCGACCGGGGACACCCTTTCCGCGAATTGATATCTCGTGTCCGTGCGAGATACCGGGTTCGATGGGAACGCTCACTGGTCCGTCGAGTGATTCGATCGTGTACGTTCCTCCAAGAAGCGCGTCAGAGAGTTTGATGTGAAGAAGTGTCACGAGGTCATTCCCATCTTTTTGTATCGAAGAGTGCGCTTTGACGTGGACCTTTACGTAGAGGTCTCCCGCCGTACCGTTTTGTATTGCCTCTCCAGCTCCTGTGAGACGAATCATCTCACCGTCTTCCATTCCCGGAGGAATGATAATGCGTGCCTCTCCTTCTTTGCGCGAAATCCCCGCACCCCCACACTCACTGCATGGTTTTGAGGGGAGTGTTCCTTTTCCGTGACACGCCCCACACGTGGTTACTGTCGCGAATGTACCCAACATCGATGTTCGTGTCTCACGGATCTTTCCTTTTCCGTTACACGTCTTGCATGTCTCTTGTGTCGAGCCGGGCTCACCTCCACTTCCTTTGCATTTCTCACAGACAGCCGCTTTTCGTACGAGAACATTTCGCGTTGTGCCAAAAATCGCTTCTTTGAAATCAATCTCAACGTCAATCGAGATATCACGGCCGCGTCGCGAACGCGCGCGACCTCCGCCACCAAACATCTCGCCGAAGATGTCCCCCAAGTCGAATTCAAATGCTCCGCCGTTCTGTGCGCCGGAGAATTGTGAGAAGTCGAAGTTAAACCCTTCAAATCCCGAGAATCCTTGTGGTCCTCCACCTCCTCCCCCTGCGAATGTTTTGCCGTATGTATCGTATTGCGCGCGTTTTGCATCATCCGAAAGGACGCCGTATGCCTCGTTTATCTCCTTGAATTTCGCCTCATCCCCTCCTTTTTTGTCAGGGTGATACTTATGCGCCAGTGTCCGGAACGCCTTCTTGATGTCGTCTTTTGTTGCGCCCTTGTTAACGCCGAGTGTTGAGTAGTAATCCTTCGCCATATTTGACTTTTGTCACTTATTATACTATTGTCCCGACAGACGCACAACCACTCAAGGAGAAAAGCCGTGAGCAATCTCGAAAGAGTACATGTCGCCATGTCGAGCCAAATGAGGGGTGATGACAATGAAATCACTTTCCGCGGCTTGAGCGACGAGGAAGTCGAGCGATTGCAAGGGATGTTGCAAGGACAGTGGTGGGTTTCCGGCAATCACGCCAACGGGCGTCTCCGGTTCAGCGGTGGATGGTTGCCTGCCCCCGATCCGGTCACGGATGAGGCGATGGAACCTTTCTGGCGTCGATACGAGCCCCAACATCCGCCAACGCCCCACCAGCAGGTCATGCTGACCTCCAAGACCAGCTGGAAGCACTCCTCGCCCCACTTCTCCATCCAGAATCTCTGCGGGTACAACTACAGCCGCGAGAACTACGCCCGCAACGCGTGCCTACTGGAGACCTACGGTTTCGTGTGTCTCCGGTCCCGCCGCGAGGAGGATGGGAAGTACTGGGAAATCTGGTTTCTTTCCGGTCTCTGGGCGGCGCGGGGTGAACTCCAGAAGAACCTGCGGGAGCGCGACGACGTGGAGGGAGCGATCTCTTTCCTCTGCCGGACCGTCCAGTTCGGTACGCTCGATGTGGCAGTGCAACGTGCTGCCATGCCGTCTCCCGACTAGGGTTTTCTTCAAGGCCGTGGGGCCCGCGTTCGCGCGGGCTCCGTTTTTTATATCAATTTTTTCAGCAGGTTTTCAACTTTTAGCCACATTTTATTACCTATGAAGTATTCTGGGCTTCTGCAGAAACTCAGAATAGTTTATGAAGAATACAAAAGAACTCGAAAAAATATTTAAGGCGTGTGCCAATTATCATCGCATCGATATTTTGCTCTTACTTGAACGGCGGCCAGATATATCCGTATTTGATATTGCTGACGAAGTGAAAGGAGATTTCAGAACAGTATCAGAACATCTACGCAAACTGACACTTGGTGGTCTGATTGTTAAACGTAGAAAAGGGCTTGCGGTCGGGCATTCGATCACTGAGCGCGGTGAAAGGGTTCTTGGTTTCTGCAGAACCTTAGAGTAGTTAATTTGATGAGGGTTGAGGTTTCTGGGCTTCTGCAGAAACTTGGAATAGAGCGGAGGGTTGTTGAAATAGAAAAAGTTGTTGGAAGGAGGTTTGTTGGAGTAGAAAATTAGTAGTTGAGGTTGGAGGTCGGGTGAGTTGACATGTGTGTTTTACAAAGGTATAATGCAAGAGGATACAGAAGCGTCAGAAAACGGGATTCCACCCGCTCAAAACCATCCGAGGAGGAAAGCTTATGGATGTCCAGAAAGCCGAGCAGATGCTCTGGCAGAGGGCTGACGAGCTTTCTGCCGAACGAGATGCGCTCTCCAAGAAGAGCGACGAGCTCTTCCAGATCTGCGGACGAGTCCGCAAGGGAGAGCTCAAGGGTGCCGACCTTGTGAAGTTGGAGGGGCGTTACTGGGAAATCCAGCGACGTCTCGAGGCGATTACTGCCGAAGAGGCAGAGATTGTCCTCGATCTCGAGATGATTTCGCGAGGTGTGATTCCGGAGAAGTTCGCGGAGTCAGCCCAGTCCGCCCTCTCGAAGCGCCGTCAGGCGATTGCCTCCGAGGAGGCGCGAATGTTGCCTCGCGAGGACGAGGACCAGTTCTGGGAGGCGTATGTTCCCGGATACCAAGGGAAGCGTCCCAAGAGCGCTCGTCATCAAGCGGCATCCAATGGGCGCTTTCTCACAACGGGTCGTCACGCGACCCATGTGACGGGGCAACTTTTGCCAGAGATCGCCCCCGATGCTTTCTTCGAGGCGACGGCTGACACTCACGGTGGTAAGGTCCGAGGCGGTTCAAAACCCGTCAATGGGACCTACATCTCCAAGGGAGGGAAAGCAATTCGGAAGTTCTAAACACGCCGCGCAACGCGCGGGCCCGCCCAGACCATGGGGCGGGTTCGTTTTTTTTATATAGTTTTTAAGAGAAAGTTACGTTTTAACTCTCATCACGAAAACCTGGGCGTTCTCAAGCAACAGTCTCACTTTGTGATCATCAATGTTTAATTTTTTTGGAGATACCAAGTTATTTCTTTCTTCCATAAAACTGTGACGCTCGATGCTAAATCCTAGATCACTAAAAAAACGAACGGCATGCTCTTCGTTGTCAAAAAGATTGTTATCTATGTTTATTCCTGTTATCTCGTTTATCTTATCTCGTAAACCGTGTGCCACAACCTCACTGTCCTGCACCATTCTTTTTTTTGAGATATCCGGAGTGATCCAGACACCGCCGAACTTTTCGAGAATCTTATGAATGTTTTTTGCAACCACAGCCTTTTGTTCGAAAGAGAGATATCTCAATAAGCCCTCATGTATAACAGCAATAGGCTTTTTTTCATCAAAATGCTTGCACGCCAAGAGGAGTTCTTCGTAGACTAAAGCATCTGCTGGTTCAAAGTATATATTTGCAGGGAGTTCTTTTTTGAATTTCGATAGTATTTGTTTCTTCTCTTCGATTAATTTTGAAAAGTCCGTTTCCACATATGTTACCCGGGAATCCTCTGAAAGTTCCAAACCCCGCGGAGAAAGTCCAGCGGCAATCTCGAGAATCTGCGTTATGCCACTTTCCTTCAGAAGACGGTTGGCTAGTTTGTACCTTGCCTCAAATTGGGGGCTCAGCCGAGTATCCTTTACCACTTCTGGAATCGTTTCGCCTGCCTCAATACGAATTTTTTCCATCTCGTCAAATATTTCCTTAGAGAAAGGAATATCAGAGAATGTTCGGCAGTGTGCCACAAGCCACGCTGTCGGTATTACTTTTTCGTTCCCCACTTTCGAATGCTTTTTCATTTTTTAAAAGGGCCTGACCCTATCTTTTCTAATATTCTATTTTTCAAGAAGGTCTTCGAGAGAGCTTCTGAAATGCTTTTGAAATAACCTACCATCGAGAAGATATTCGCAAAATTCAGAATAGTTTGAGGGACTTAAGAAATGAAAGAAGTAGTTCTGATTAACTTTTGCTTTCTTTAATTCCTCATTTAGGGTTTTAAAATGTTCCTTTGCCCAACGGTATTTGGCCTTATTTTCATCTGACTCATCACCGTCCATTTTGATTTCCACAACAACAATATTGTTGGCAAGCTTTAGAAAAAAATCCGGATTAAAGTTAGCCTGCGTCTGATGCTCACCTTTGCGCCACGAATACTCAATGCTATAAAAATTTTGATCCCTTGACTTTATCCAAGCGTCAATCTTTTCACTAACTTTTGAACTAACAATAGCTTGAACAAACTTTCTTTCGGGCTCATGTTTAGTAAAAACAATATTTATAGGTGTTTTAAAACAATAGTAGTTTATTTCCTTACTAGCCCTTTTAGGTAAACTTTCATCGTTAATAATGTCCGAAAGAAGATCATATTGTTCTTTTGAACACTCACTTTCATACTCATCAGAATAAAAAACAGTTGCGTCATGTCTAAGGGCGCCAATAGCAATACTTTCCTGTTCTAAATTTCTCGTACTTATTTTTTTTGGCTTTTCGACTTTTCTTTTAAAAATAATTGTAGATGCTCGAGTTCTAAAAAGTGTTTGAAAGGTTCCAAAAATCTTTTTTGTATTAATTTCAGTTAAAACACCACTTTTAATGCCAACTACCTGCATAGATTTTTTCACATGCTCTCGGATCTCATTTTCGGGTGGTAAATCTTCTTTCGTATAAATTCCCTTCGGGAAACGTATTTTTGCTTCAAAGTCTCGCGTTTTGAAAGTATCGATAATTTTTGTAACAACTTCATCTATTGTATAAGTTTCTTTTTGGACAGTTGTTGTTTTACGTATTATTCCACCTTTTAAATCTTCGTACTCAGTTTCTTTTTCATCATGTTCAACCTGGCTTACCAATTTTGTGTATCCTTTCGAATAATCAAATTCCTCAGTATCTTTTTTTGCTTCCACCTCTTTTTCTTCTTTTGTAAAATCTATGTTATAAATGTCAAAATGATAATTTTCGCGACCGCCAAATATCAACGGAGCACTTACTAGACGAACCTCTACTTCTAAAATTTCATCAATAAGACCACGGATATTTCGACTCCATGCGTCATGATTAAAAACACGAACCTTTGGCTGTGGTGATTTATACGCTTCAGGCACACGCAATCCGCGACCAAGCACTTGAGCTATGAGAAGTTTTGAATTGAACGCCCGGTCTTCCCATGGCACAATTTGAAAAACATTTTTTACATCCCAGCCCTCGGTTAGCATAGAAACTGAAATAATCCATTCAACTGGGTTATTTTTTTCGTCTACACTTTTTAACTGCAAAATGTTTTTCTTGTGATCTTTGTGGGAAGTAACAATCAAAACTTTTTTCTCAACGGCGATGCGTGAGATTTTTTCGCGTTTTTGCAAAAAATCAACCAAATCTTCTCGAAGCGTTTTTGCTCTTGAAATATCTTTTGTAACAAGCATTGTAAGTGGTTTAATGAGTCCATACTTTTTTACAAATTCGTCATGGTTATCATAAATCTTTTGAAATTTCTCATTTGTATCAATGCTTTCGTCTTTTGCCACATAATCAACAGATTTTACTACATGTTCATCAACCGCCTGTCGGATTGAGTAACGATAAATGACGTCATTAAAATACTCATCGTCAATGTACGCTGTTCCGGTAAAGCCGAGAATATATTTGAATCCGTAATCAGAATTAAGTAAAAACGCTTTCCATTTTTTTATATCCGTATCCAGTGAAGCGTTGTAGGCATGATGGACTTCATCGTTCAAAACCAAGACACGCGCCCCGCTGCCTTTCAAGCTATCTTGTATTGATGATCCAGTACGTTCGTAAACGGCATGGATATTTTCCACCGCAATGTCACCATTTTTTATAGTGCTATTTGCGTCAATAATGCGAGGATTTTTATACACCGCATCGTTGGGTAGGGTGGTTTTAATTCGATCATCGCCAGAAAGATTTTGAAACTTCTCTTTTAATCCTGCCTCAATAGTGAGCGATGGGCAAAGTACAAGAACCCTATCAACCAATCCAAGTCCTAAAGCAATTTGCGCAATTCCGTACATTACATAACTTTTTCCTGTTCCTGTTGCCAAATCAATAACACCAGATAATTTGTGAGGTAGCTGTAAGTTCTTTTCGTATTCGCGCGTATCTTTGTATCGATCTCGTAATTCAACATTCGTTCGCCAATTTTCGCTGATCAAATCTTCAATTGAATCGTATTCGCCAGAAGCAATGTAGGTTATTGCCGTGCGGATCGCGTCTTTTTGGTACTCTCTATCTGGACAAAGCACATCAATGAAATCTATCCATTGCTTGAGTTTCAACTTCGTGGGATCAAATTTTTCTTTAACCTCTAGAACCAAATCTTGTGTTTTATAAATCTTGATGTCTGTCATAACTACTTCAAATTAAATATTTCTCGGAATTCGTTACCGTAAACATCAACATAAATTGTCATCATATACTTTCCACATTTTTTGCTCTCAAAATCTAAAGTGATTTCTTTGCAGTTCTCAAGTTCTTTTTGAATCTGTTTCTCATTGCCTTCCTCATTATCTTTTTTACCTATCAAATCTTGTGCAAAGAAGTATTCACTCATCAAAAATTGATCCCTGTTATATTTCAAATCAACAAGTACCATCGCCAAGCTCTCAAAGTTTTTTAACTTCTCTCCGGTCTCGTCTTGAGCGTAAGCAGATTCAAATTTCTTAATTTTGAGCACAATCTTGTTTTTTGTCAGTTTTACTTCCGATTTTACTTCCGGTTGACGCACAAAGTGAAAGCCAATAGCATCATCAAGATCATTAACCTGACCCTTACTTTGAGGTTGACGTAGTTTTTTAAACTGCACCTTATGTAACTCTTTAATAATTTGATAAGGCACTTTCAAAAAGTAATAGCGCGTGCCGTCAATTTCATGATAGTCACTAATAAAATTAACATTGTTTGCCGGGGCAATAATATACATACGCCCATTGATTTTTGCGCCAAGATTTTTGTGTAATTCGTTTAGATATTTTTCATCAACGCTTGCTTCTTGTACTTCCCAATACGGAAAAAGTTTTACATAAAATTCTCGACGTTTTCCGTCTAGCGATACGCCACCGATGGACTTTACTTTAGTTTCCGCTACTTCAAAAAGTCGCTTCACAAACTCTATATACTCATCTTTTTTAAGAGAAAAAACTTTTTCTAAATCATAAAGACCAGAAGTAACAATTCCAAAAGATTTAGCAACTTTTGCATAATCTTTTTTTGGATTGTCCAAGCTCTTACTCTCTTGGATTTCCAAAAGTCGTTTCTGTATTGTGTAAATTGCTAATTTGCCGATATCACACCCAATCCATCGACGGCCAAGCTTTTCGGCAACAGCAAGGGTTGTTCCACTTCCAGCAAAAACATCCATAACGATATCATCTGGACTGGAAGCTGTTAAAATAACCCGACGCAATAACTCCTCTGGTTTCTGGGTCGGATATCCAATGTATTCTCGGCTTGCTGATTTCGTCGTAGAGCTTTGACCAATTTCCCAAACATCATCAGCTTTTTTCTCTGTAAAATCCTCGTAAATTAACTTCCCTCCCTTATCTCGTGCAGATATCAATTTCCCCAATTCCTTAGACCAAATCCGTTTATCACGCCGAACAGTCTTATTGAGCGGGATCATCACCTTGTTTGCCGTGTAAATATCAGATTTTGAGTACCAAAAAATATTGTTGTGGTTTACTGCGAAACCATCTACGTTTCCCTGAAAGTTGTCAGAGTAGTGCCAGATAATTTCATTTACAAAGTTATTTTCACCAAACACCTCATCCATAACAACTTTTAGATATTGTGCCTTCTTCCAATCAAGGTGAACAAAAATACTTCCATCATCCGCTAAAATTTCGCGCATCAATACCAAACGGCGGCGCAAAAATTCAACAAATTCTGCACCTTTGGCTTTGTCAGAGTACGCTTTTTGTCCCTTGTTGCCGGAAAAGTCCTGTGCTGTGGCAAAGGGTGGGTCAATATAAATTAGTTTTACTTTACCCTTAACCTTTCCTTTGATGAGGGGGTCTTCATCTTTATAAAAAGTTTTGAGGATTTGAAGATTATCACCGAACACTAAAAGATTATGCCAATTTTTTGCAGCAAGAGGGTATTTTGTGCCGTTAAAAATTTTCTCAGTTTGAAGCGGGACAGCTTTTGCTTCCTCGTTGTCTGCCAAAATATCCTCTTTGCGTGCTTTTCCAGAATAAACAAGCTCGTACTCTTTTTGTTTGGTCGGAAAAATTGCGTACTTATATTCAGCGGGAATTTCTTTACCCGTCTTTAAGCACTCAATTAGAAATTCTATGTCGTATTTGTTTAAATCGCTCATGATCTTCTTTAACTTTTGACTACATCATATACCAAAAACCCGGCTTTTCGCCGGGTTCTGACTATCCCTTGGGTTGCTCGGTTTCTGAGGGCTTTTGGTCACCCTCTGTCCCCTGTTGTGGGTTGTCTGTTGTTTGTTGTGGGTTACTTTGTGAGCCGTCCGAGGCCGAGCTAGACATTGCAGGACCGATTTTTTGCATTTCGGCGATGAGTTCTTCGTTTGCTTTTTTGACGGTGTCTGTGTCACCAGTGTCTTTTACTTTCTTTAATTCATCAATTTTACCTTGAACCGCGGTCTTGATATCAGCAGGAACTTTGTCACCGGCATCTGTGAGCGCTTTTTCGGCAATAGCGAGCGTGTGTTCTGCGGTGTTCCGTACATCAACGAGATCTTTCTTTTTCTGGTCTTCGTCAGCGTGTTTCTCCGCTTCGTCTTTCATCCGTTTGATGTCTGCTTCCGAGAGTGCGCTTGAGCCCTCGATGCGGATGGATTGTTCCTTGCCGGACGTCTTATCTTTTGCTTTCACTGTCAAAATACCGTTTGCATCGAGGTCGAATGTGACTTCAACCTGCGGCGCGCCTCGTGGTGCGGGTGGAATACCTTCGAGAACGAAGCGTCCGAGCGTTCTGTTGTCAGCCGCCATGGGACGCTCACCTTGCACGACATGGATTTCAACAGATGTTTGGTTGTCGGATGCTGTTGAGAATGTTTGCGACTTACTTGCAGGGATTGTCGTGTTCTTCTCGATAAGTTTTGTTGCAACTCCTCCCAATGTCTCAATGCCGAGCGAGAGTGGCGTCACATCAAGCAAAAGAACATCACGAACGTCTCCTTGCAAGATTCCTGCTTGAATTGCGGCACCAAGTGCAACAACTTCGTCAGGGTTGATAGAGCGATTTGGTTCTTTGCCGCCGAAGAGTTCTTTGACTGCCGCCTGGATAGCGGGCATGCGTGTCTGTCCTCCGACGAGAACAATCTCATCGATATCACTCATTGCGAACGATGAATCCTTGATGACGTCTTTTGTGATAGAAATAGCGCGGTCAATGTATTCCTTTGCAAGACCTTCAAGAGTCGAGCGCGAGATCTTCATGACCAAGTGACGCGGTCCCGATGAGTCCGATGTGATGAATGGGAGGTTGAGTTCTGTCTCGGGAACGTTCGAGAGTTCGTGCTTTGCCTTTTCTGCCGCTTCATCGAGGCGCTGGAGAGCGAGGGGGTCCTTTGAGATATCAATGCCTGATTCTTTCCTGAATTCAGCGAGAATCCATCCGACGATTTTTTGGTCGATGTCGCGTCCACCGAGGTGGCTGTCTCCACCCGTTGCCTTCACTTCAACAACGTCTTCGGAAACCTCAAGGACGGAGATGTCGAATGTTCCTCCTCCGAAGTCGAATACAACAATCTGCTCGTTCTTTCGCTTGTTGAATCCATATGCGAGCGCTGCCGCTGTCGGTTCGTTGATGATACGCTTTACGTCGAGGCCTGCGATTTTGCCTGCGTCTTTCGTTGCCTTTCTCTGCGAATCATTGAAATATGCGGGAACGGTAATGACTGCTTCGGTGATTTTCTCGCCCAGTTTTGCTTCAGCATCTGCCTTGAGTTTTGAGAGAATCATCGCTGAGATCTCTTCCGGGCGGTGATCTGTGTTATTGAGTTTGACCGCCGCACCACCATCTCCTCCCGCTACGATTTCAAATGGCACGGCCTTCTTTTCTTTTTGAACTGTTTCTTCATCAAATCGGTGTCCCATCAAGCGTTTGATGCCGTAGATGGTGTTCTTGGGGTTGGTGACGGCCTGACGGCGTGCAATAAGCCCCACAAGGCGGTCTCCTGTCTTTGAGATAGCAACAACAGAGGGTGTTGTACGAGCGCCATCGGCATTCTCGATGATTGTGGGTTCACCTCCTTGTATTACAGCCATTGCGCTGTTTGTCGTTCCGAGGTCGATTCCAAGTACTTTGCTCATAGTTTATTAGTTTAAAAGTTTTTAAGTTTGTTCGTTCGTGAAGTAAAAATGCTATTCCCCTTTGAATTCTCCGACAACAACGCGGGCGGGACGTAGCAAAAGGTCCTTCATACGATACCCCTTCTGAAGAACCGCGACAATTGTGCCATCGTCATTTTTGTTTTCAACTGGTACAAGTGAGACCGATTCGTGTTCGTGCGGAGAAAAATGTTCTCCAACGGGATTCACAACTTCAACACCATTTTTCTCAAGAGTTTTTAAAAGATCAGCGTAGATGTGCATGATGCCGTCGCTCCAATTCTTCGGTGCGCTCTCCCATGCCGCCTTATCTTCAAACGCTCTCTCGAACGTATCGAGTGCAGTGATGACATCGAGGAGGACCTTTGATGCGCCTTTCGTAAGAGACCTTTCTTCATCTGCAAGAGCGTTACGCTTCAAGTTAACAAAGTCCGCTTTTGTACGTTGCCATCCTTCGAGATATTCTTGTCGGTCTTTGAGGGCGACCGCGAGTTCCTCGCGAAGTTTCTTCTCGCTCTTCCCTTTTATGCGAGCATCACCTTCGTTTTCTTCTGAAACGAAAGAAATGTCGTCTTCTGGGGGATTGTTGGGTTGTTTTGTCATACTTTATAAAAGCCGAAATTCGAAACACGAAATCCGAAACAAACCAGCAGAGTTAAAACTAGCAACCTAACGCTTTGCCCATTGCGGAGATTTGCGCGCCTTTTTGAGTCCAAATTTCTTTCTTTCAACGCGACGTGCATCTCGGCGGAGGAATCCTAATGGCTTCAACATCGCGCGGAGGTCCTTATCGTGGACGATGAGAGCGCGTGCAGTTCCCAAACGAACCGCTTCTGCTTGTGCGCGAACGCCACCTCCTTTCACTTGTACGGTAACGACGGGGTGTTTTTCTCCGGCCTTCACAAGCGCTTCTTGGACGATGTGCTGGTATTCAGCGAGAGGAAAATAAACCGCGAGTGGTTTCTCGTTCACGATGAACGAGCCCTTGGTACCACCAAATGTCACACGAACACGTGCGATTGCTTCTTTTCGGCGTCCGATTCCTTCGATATAACGATGTGTAGCGTGTGCGGTAGCCATACTTATTCTTCGATGATGAGATTTTTTAACATTTTGGGGCGGAGTTTATTGCTTGGAAGCATGCCGCGGATGGCTCTTTTGAGGAGTTCTCCGTGACCTTTCTTTGCGATCGCATGTTCCATCGTCTCGTGCTTGAGACCTCCTGGATAGCCACTGTAGCGCACGTAGACGGTCTCTCGGGCCTTTGCGGGGTCGATAGAGAGCTTCGATGCGTTCGTGATGGTCACCTTTCGGTCGAGCACCTTGTTGCGGGCAAAATCAGGCGCATCCTTCCCCATGAGAAGAGACGCGACCTCACTTGCGAGGCGTCCTAACTTTTTGTCCTTTGCGTCAATGGTGATCATATATTAAACAAACTCTACTACGGCTCGCGGTGCCGCATCGCTCTTTCGTGTGCTGATTTTTGTAATACGGAGATATCCGCCGGCCCTATCTTTATATTTTGCTGCAAGAGTGTCAAGAAGTTTCTTCGCGACGCGAGGGTCCTTCGTTCCCAACCGAGCGATGATATCACGACGCGCTGCAAGATCTCCTTTTTTCGCTTTGGTAACGAGTTTTTCAACAAGAGGACGAATCTCCTTTGCGCGCGGCAACGTAGTGATGATTTTCTCTTTGAGAATGAGAGCAGATGCAAGCGAGCGAAGGAACGCGCGCCGGATGTCTGTTTCTCTTCCAAATTTTCTGTGTACGTTGTGGTGTCGCATGGTGGTGGGTCGTTTGTTGTCGGTTGTTAGGGTTGGTTTGGCTGTAGTCGTTGGTTGTAGGTCGTCGGTCGTTGGTTACTTAAGCGTCATTCCGTAGTTCGCAAGTGCGCGACGGATTTCCTGAAGTCCCTTGTCGCCCAATCCTTCAACTTTCAAGAGGTCTTCCTCTTTCTTTCGTGCAAGGCCTCCGACGGTGCGGATATTCGCGCTATCGAGAGCGTGTTCGGTGCGTGTTGAAAGGCCCAGTGACTCGATGCGTGTCTTCAAGAACTCTTTAACGGATTCTTCCTGCATCTGGGGCTCTTCACCTGTTGCTTTTTCTCCATCAACACCTTCGATTGCCTCGGGCGCTTCTTCCATGACGGGCTCTTCGAATCCAACGATTGCTTTCAATTGCTCGATCATGATGGTAATCGCGCGTTCGAGTGCCTGGCGTGGTTCGAGCGTTCCGTCTGTCTCGATTGCGATTTTCAAGCGGTTGAAGTCAGTGCGGTCGCCGACACGCATGTTCTCGACTTCGTATGTTACGCGACGAATCGGTGTAAAGACCGCATCAAGCGCGATGGCACCGATTTCAACTTTATCTTTGTGATGCATCTCCTTCGGAACGTAGCCGAGACCCTTCTCGATTGTAAGTTCGATTGAAAGATTGATTTTTCCTGTAACCTCTGCGATGTGTGCATTGGGTGTCAGAATACGAACCTGACCAGGAACAGTGAGGTCAGCCGCCGTAACGGTCTTTGGTCCTTTTGCCGAGAGCGTCACTGTTTGTGGCTCATCCGTTACCATCTCGAAGCGAACCCGCTTCAGATTCAAGAGGAGGTTGATAACGTCTTCTTTGACGCCTTCGATGGTCGAGAATTCGTGCGAAACGCCGTCAATCTTGACCGATGTGACCGCTGCGCCCGGAAGAGACGAGAGGATGATGCGACGGAGCGAGTTACCGAGCGTGTGTCCGTATCCCGGATACAATCCGTCGATTTGGTACATGCCTGTATTTTCTTTCTCCGATATCACTTTTGGCTGTGATGCGCCGTGAATGTTGTGTTCCATAACTCAATCGTGTTTACACAAGTGGATAAAAAATAAAATTATCGAGAATAATATTCAACAACTCCTGAAAGATTGAAAACGCTTGGCTCGGCATCTGTCTTCGGCAAAGATTTTATCTCCCACGTGTTCGCCTTCTCGTTGTAGGAAACCCACGATGGTGCGGTGCGCATCTCTTTCTTCTCATCAGCGCTCTTCACGAACGGTTTCTTTGCGATGCTTCCTGCGCGGATTGCAATGACATCTCCTACAGAAACTGTGTGCGATGGTACGCGGATTTTCTTACCGTTCACTGTGATGTGGCCGTGCGAAACCATCTGGCGTGCGCCTCGGTGTGTTGGGCCGAGTCCGATGCGGTAGATGACATTGTCGAGACGCATCTCAAGACGGGCGTAGAGAAGTTCAACGGTGTTTCCTACTTTGAGAGACGATTCTTTGACGTAGCGCTTGAATTGGCGTTCAGGGATGCCGTAGTACATACGGACGCGCTGTTTATCTTTGAGTGCGAGGTTATACGCGGTGATTGTTTGCTTGTGCTTGCCCTTTGTTTGGGTCTTTTTCTTTCGTGCTTCAGCAAGAGCAAAGCGCTCGGTCTGTGTCTGGTCATATACCAGAGGACCCAAGCGGCGGCCGATTTTGAATCGTTTTGGACGGAACATATAAAAAGTTTAGACGCGACGTGCTTTTTTAGGACGGGGACCGTTAAATGGAACAGGTGTTCTGTCTTCGATGAAGGAGATTCCTGCTCCGCTTTTTGCAACAAATGATCGGATTGCTGATTCTCGTCCCGCACCAACACCTTTGACGATGATGCCGACTTCACGAATGCCGATGAGTTTTCCTTGATCTCCGACGTGTTCGCCTACTTTCGCCGCAGCAAATGGTGTTCCCTTCTTCGCTCCCTTGAAACCAAGTGCACCGCTTGAAGACCAAACGATGACACCTCCGTCTTTGTCAGAGAGAGAAACGCGCGTGTTGTTGTAAGTTGCTTCAACGTGAAGAAGTCCTTCGTCAAGTTTTTTGCGTGCAAGACGTGCTCCCGCCTGTGCGGTTCCTTCACCTTCCTTTCCTGCTTTGAGTGCTACACGTTTTTTACCCATATGGTTTTAAAATCCAAAATCCAAATTCCAATGAAATTATTTCAAATCTACCTTACGCTTACCAGAACCCATCGTCTTTCGTACGTTTCCACGAACGGTTCGTGAGTTCGTTTTTGTGCGCTGTCCGCGAACAGGAAGACGTTTACTGTGACGCATACCTCGATACGAGGTGATGTCCTTCAGCCGTTTGACGTTTCCCGACACCTCTCGCTTCAATTCTCCTTCGAGAACAAGGCCTTCGAGTGCTTTTCGGATAGCATTTTCTTCTGTTTCTGAGAGTTCGGGTGGCTTTTTTGCTGCATCAACACCCGCACGAGCAAGAACATAGAGGGCACGCGAACGGCCGATGCCATAGACCGCCGTCAAGGCAAGAGGCATTCGTTTCGTGTCGGGGAGTGTGATTCCTGCAATACGCATGAGAGATAGGTTTTATGTGTTAGCTCGCAGCTTCTAAGTCCTAGAAGCTAAAAGCCCTTTGGGTTAGCCCTGTCGCTGTTTGTGGCGTGGATTTGAACACACGACACGTAATCGTCCATTGCGGCGGACGATTTTGCACTTATTACAACGCTTTTCAACTGATGATTTTACCTTCATATAACAACAAAAAACGGCGAGGCCTCAAAAGCAGCCGCGCATGCGACAGCACCATTATCCTACCACACGCCCCTTTGCCCTGCAATAGCCCCAGAGGGCATTTTAGAGCCGGCGGGTAATGCGGGGCTTCCCTCCGTATGAGTCGAGGAGCACTTCAACCGTGTCTCCAACGATAACGCGGATGCGGTGGAGACGCATCTTTCCTGCGAGGTATGCAATAACCGTGCCGTCTTCGCCGAGCGTCATGTCGGGCGGCGGAGTTTCAAATGAAATGCGGAAATGCGCGTTTGCGAGGGCTTCTACCACCGTGGCTCGAACGACTGTTCCTTTTGGGGTTTCGGTCATGATGCGTCTTCTGGTGATGCGACACGGACAGTGATGTCAGATGCCTCGTCGGGGAGAGAGCGTTTCCAGAACGGCTGGACAACAACATCGGCGCGCAAGATCCCGGGATATGCGGAGAAGACAGTCGGCGTGAACGAGCGGCGCTTTCCAAGAAGATCTTTGGTCAATGCTTCGGTATCAACTTTCCACACAAGTGTTGCAGGGCCAGTGATGCGCAAAGGAACAGATGTCGCCGTTTCGATATTCAGATCGTTCACGTCGGGGATTGAGACAGAAAGAGTATCTGCATCAACGAACGTCACCTCTTCTCCCGCGTAATCTGTTATCCTCGTCCGAGCAACTTCTTCGGCGATTTTATCTGTTTCGATTGCAAGCGCAGTCAAGGTTCCCTGCACTCGGATAGCAACTGTGTTCGCGGAATCTCCCTCTTTGTTCGGAAGGGGTTCGAATGCGTAGATGGCACTTTCAGGAACGAGTGTGAATCCTTCTGGCAACGTGGCCGCTGCTTTTGTAAGGAGCGCTGTTTTGAGTTCTCCCTCAAGAGCGACTTGTGCGGCCTCGGTGTCCGCAGCAGATGCTGTCTTCACGATTCCGGCGAAACCTCCTGTCATCGGTGTTTTTGAACGTCCGTAGAATGAATCGAAACGAGGGTCGTTGTTTTCTTTGAGTCCTGGAATAGTGAAATCGGAGAGCCCGATGTTGTATTCGTCTCCGGCGGTATCCGCAAAGACATTCGTTTCAATCAAGCCAGGAACTACCTTACCGTTTGCGTCTTTATGTTTTCCAGGCACTGTGATTGATTCGGGGATACGGAAAATAAGACCATCGGTTGTTTCAAAGCGGGTATTCTTGATGAGACGTTGTACTTCCTCGTCAAAATCGTTGAACACGGCGATACGTCCTGTTGCGGCGCGCTCAACGCGTTCTTCGCCTGTTGCGGTGACTGTTTTTGTTCCTTCTTCGGAGACCGTAAGCATCTCAAAACCCACCTGACCCTCGAGAGGTGTCATAAAAGCAGTCGCCGTGTCATCAACATTGACGAGTGCAGAGCGCGGGGTGACTGTGATTGTTGCGCTCGCAAACGCGCTCCAGACAAAAAGGAGAATGATTACAAGAACAACAACGCCGATACCAATCCACAGAGCCTTGCGTGTTCTTCGTCGTCCGAACTCACGAGGTCGTGAGGGGAATGGCGGAAGGGGTGGCTCTTTTGGAATACCCGAACTCATACTTGGTTCAACAGGTCTCATCGGAGACGATGTTTCTCCTGTTAATGTTTGTGGGCGGTCAATGGCGATGTTCCGCACTGATCGACGCTCTCCTTCTTTGGTGATGTCTTGCATAGCGATGCTAGTTTGTTAATGCGTCCCGTTAGAGATTATAAAGTTTGTACGGGCATGATTCTTAATCTATATGAAATATGTGATTATCCGCGTAAGTCAGATATCTCTACGAAAACGCATTGCGTTTTCTATCTCTAACGGGATGCGAATAGTATACCCTAGCACTAACTTTTGCATAGCGGCTTTTGTTGAAAACCTCAAATAGGACGCGGGTGATACTGAGTATTTAATTAAAAAAAGACCTCTTTTTATCGATCCGCAAAAACGATACAAAAGTTAGTGCGCGGGTATACTCTTACCTTGTCTTGTAACAAATCCACAGGTCACTTGTTTGTCGGCTGAGGGCTCTCTTCAAGAAGCGTGGTCAAGCGAAGCAGTATGTCGTCTGATTTGACGCCGCCGGCGACGGAACAAAATGGTTTTGTCTCTTCCTCCGAGAGAACCTTGATTGTCATAGGGTCACGGAGTTTAAGCGTCTCTTTATATGCCATAAGCGTTTCGTACAGTGGCTCTCGGTATCCTTTCTCCACACGAAGGAAAAGTGCTGAAGGTGTAGTCCCGGACATAGATATTTTTTGAAGAACTTCGGTGAGCGTGTTCGCCCACTGTTCCGATGCTTTTTTAAGAGATTCCCGCACACGCTCTTTTTCTTCCCCGTGCACCTTCGTTGTTTCTCCAGTTTCAAGTGCGTAGTTAACCTCGTGCGGAAGTGTCGCACTTCCTCGAGCGCTTTCTTCGCGGAGGAAAAGCGTTCCCTTCGGAAATGAGACCGTCAGAAGGCGGCCCTCTCTTGATGAGTGTGTTATCTCGGTCGTGCGCGATGATACATCAACAAAAAGGAAATCGGGCGAAGAAGTGTTCGTGCGTGGAAGTGTTGTGGCAACTACAAAAGGAACAGAATAGGTGCGGGGATTTTTTGTTGCAAAGAAACGCAGAACGGTTTCTTCAACTGCTCTCTTGAGTCTTGTCGGCACAGCACTTGCAAACAGAGTCATGCCAACGCGGTCTGCCTTTTTACCGTGCGGATTTGTGACCGGATACCCATTCATCGTGAATCCTGTAACAGCACTCTCGATCAGCGTCATCTGCTCATCGTGTGGCAAGATATCTTTTGCGTATGTTTCGATGAGACGTGGTATGTTCTTTTGAGATAACAGGAGCGGTGTATCGTGTTCGATTGAAACACTGCGAGCACGGGATATATACCACGGTGCGCCATAGATGATGACGAGTTTGTCAAAAAGTCCACGGGATACACGACGCGATGCGATATGTGGAAGACCTTCTTTGTGTGTGTGTTCACACGCACGAGAAAGCGTGTTCGTAAGTGCAAGTGTTAAGCGATCAATTGACGCATCTCCTGGCGCATCAAGAGATTCTTCTATCTCGAACACAAGGGTTGGTTTCTCAGATATGGCTGAGAGAACGATACCAACACGCACAACGCCGCTTTCAAGGGCGATAAGGAGAGTGCTTTTTTCTAACTCTGTAGATCTTCCAAAAATGCTCACACGAAAAGTTTACCCTAGCACCAACTTTTGTATAGGAGCGTTGTTGAAAAGCGATACTTAAAGTCGAATGTGACGTCGAGGAAACAGTACAAAAGTTAGTGCTGGTTGTAACACAAGGAGGTTTACTCAAGTATCGCTTTGATGCGCCGCACGCCCGCAGATGACGCTTCTTCTTTGACGATTTTAAATATGCCGAGTTCTTTTGTGTTTGTGACGTGAGGACCACCGCAGAACTCCTTGCTTACCGGGGTTTTTTCGTCACCGACAAAATAGATAGAAACCGTATCCGGATATTTTGCGTTGAACTCCATTTCCGCACCGATTGATTCTGCCTCTGCGCGAGGCATCTCTTTTCTGACAACGGGGAGTCCTTGTGCGATTGCGTTATTCACAAATTCTCCGATTTTTTGTTTTTCTTCATCTGTCAGTTTTGTTGGATGAGAAAAATCAAATCGCAAGCGTTCTTCGGTGATATTACTCCCCTTCTGCTTCACGTGTTCTCCGAGAACATGCTTCAGGGCGGCATTCAGAAGGTGCGTTGCCGTATGAAGGCGAACTGTTTTCTCGGATGTGTCCGCGAGCCCACCTTTGAATTTTTGTTCCGCACCCGAACGGCTTTTTTCCTGGTGTTCTTTGATCTTGTTTTTGAAGTCCTTTTCGTCAACGGTTTCCCCTTTTTCAAGGGCGAGTTCTTGTGTCATCTCAAAAGGAAATCCATACGTGGTGAAAAGGATAAATGCGTCTCGTTCCCCTTTCTCAAATTCTTTGAGTCCGCGGGCAAGAGTCGTACGAAACCGCACCTCCTCCTCTTTTTCGACGTCGCTCGTGAACAGAGTTCCGGGCGTAACACCTATCTTGTCGGCGTGAAAGATCGCTCGGCGAAGAAGTCGACGCAAAACATATCCTTGTTCAGTATTCGAAGGTCGTACTCCGTCAGCAATAAGCATGTTTGCCGCCCGTGCGTGGTCAGCAATGATACGGAATGATTTCTGATGCAGCGGATCTTCATATTTCTTGCCTGAAAGTTTTTCGAGGCGGGCAATCGTATCAATAAATGCATCAATCTTAAAAATATCGGGGTCGTTCTGTGATGCAGAAGCCATTCGCTCTAATCCGCCTCCAAAGTCAACGTTTTTGCTCGGTAAAGGTTCAAATACCCCTTCCCCGGCTTTCTTATATGTCATGAACACATTGTTTCCAATCTCAAGATAACGCCCGCAGTCGCAGTTAGGGTGACACTCTTTGCCAAATTTCGGATCGTGCTCTATTTCAGTGAATTCATAAAACATCTCCGAATCTGGTCCACCCGGTTCACCAATAGGCATTTTGTCTGGCGTACCTGCACGGCTCCACCAGTTTTTTTTCGAATCGTAATAAAAGATACGTCCGCCTTGCATTCCCACATCGGAACCCGCGGCTTCGCTTCCGATCTCAACAATGTTTGCCTCGATGCCCCGTTCCTTGAAAATTGCTTTCCAAAGCTCTGCGGACTCGGTATCTCTTTCTAGGCCATTCTTTGTATCTCCGATAAAAGTAGTGACGTAAAGTTTTTTGGGGTCAATACCAACTTCATCAAACAAAAACTCAGACATCCATCGCAACTGCTCGCTCCTGAAGTAATCACCAAAACTCCAGTTTCCCAACATCTCGAAAAACGTCGTGTGTCTGTTGTCTCCCACCTCTTCAATATCTTCGGCACGGAATGATCTTTGCGAATTTACGATCCGTGTTCCCAGGGGATGCTTTTCTCCCAAAAGATATGGAATCATCGGTTGCATCCCTGAGCCGGTGAAAAGCGTTGTCGGGTCTCCCTCTGGCACGATAGGTGCAGACGGAACAACCGCGTGTCCGCGCTTTTCAAAGAAATCTAGAAATCGTTTTTTGATCTCAAAAGAATTCATAACTCATTATATGAAGTAATATTAGCGAGGCATTCTTCTTTGCTTACAGGTGACTCAGAAGGAGAACCAAAAAAAGATTTACCTGTTAAGTCCCACGACGAATTGATTTGGTTGCAGATTGAAATATCTTTCGTACGCTCTGCAACAATATTTAAACATCTCGCTTTATAAACATAGCGCTGGTCATAATTCCAACCCTTATGCCAATCTCTCGCTTCTGTCGATATTTGATTGCAGGTTGAGGTATCTTGGATATTTTCCTGCCGACTTACTTTATTGTAATAACAAAAAGCCCTGTTTTGACTTCTTTCTCCATCAAATACAAGCCAACAGAGACCATTATTTTGTACGTTTGTCGCAAGCATCCAATAGACAAACAGAAGCAGGGCGAGAGGCGCTACAATATTAAGGAATTTATCCCCAGGTCTTTGTCGAGATTCAAGCGCGCGACAGAGTAATGCAAAAAAACAAGGAATGAGAATGAATAAAATAATTCCTCCGAGGAGAGTGGGGAAATTTCCCATCCCATAGTTCACTAAATTAAGGCCAAAAACTGCTTTAAAAAAAAGGAGGGGCTCACTGATTGTGTGTGCAAACATTAGTCCGACAAATGGAATAACCATTACTATCGCGAGAAAGATATTGATCATCAAACCAATCACCGCTCCTCGTATCCAAGGGGACTGAATGGTACCTATTTTCTTAAAGAAAGAATCCATATTAGAAACTATAGTGTATCAGCGTTTACTTCTTTTTCGTGAGGCGTTCCAATCGCTTCACGTCTTCCTCAATATTTTTGAGACCCTCAATAAAAAAGGAAGGTTTTTCTACATCAACACCAATATCTTTGAAAATGTCTTTTGGTGTCTTGCTCTCACCGGCACGCAAGAACATGTCTATCTTTTTAAGATACGTGGGGTCTTTTTTTAGGCGCGCAAGAAGGGCTCGGCTCACCAATTCGCCGTACGCATACGTATAGACGTAAAACTGATACCGAAGGTGGGGCCAATACACGAAGAAATTCCCGTCTGCCTTTTTCATTCCTACACTCTTTCCTAAATATTCCTGCATGTGCTTATTGTGCATTCCCCCCATCTCTTCCTTTGTGAGTGTTCCGCGTTCACGAACAGCGGTGTGCATCGCAAGCTCATACTCAAATGTCGCGATTTGTCGGAAAATGGTCGCCATGGCATCGTTCAGCCGATCATGAAGTGCAATTACCTGTTCACTGGGCGAAAGGGTCTTCCAGATTCTCTCAAAAGTGATGTTCTCAAAAAGAGTACTTGCCACCTCTGCGACCGCAGTGGAATGACCTCGATACAGTGGAGATTGTGTTTTTGAAAGCTCGGCATGTAGCGCGTGACCCATTTCGTGCGCGAGTGTCATGAGTGAATGCGTGCTGTCAATATGATTCAGAAAAACAAGGGTAGGAGATGCGATACCACTCGAACAATACGCACCGCCCCGCTTTCCTGTTTTTGGATACACATCGAGCTTTCCTTGAGCCAAAAACGAGTCGAATATTTTACCGTACGAAGGTTGAAGGTCGTAGAGCACATCACGAAAGATGTTCACGGTGTCTTTAAAAGACATTTTGCGCTTGAGAGAACCGATCTTTGCTGCTTGGTCGGCGTAGGTAAGCTGCTTGAGTCCAAGGATTTTTCTTTTTACTTCATAAAAACGGTGTGCAATCGCGTATCGTTTGCGTACCGCTTCAACCAGCCGTTCGATTTCTTTTTCTCCGTTTTGGTAGGAAAGAACTGTTGCGCTGTATGGTTTTTTATATCCGCGCAACGTGTCGGATATCTTCTTCGTCGTGTAAATTGCATTCAACTCGCTCTCTGCAAACTCGGCCTTTGTTCCCAACGCCGCCATACATTGTATGTGGGTACGCTGTCGCTTCTTGAGCGGAAGTTCCGAGATACTGCCGAGTGCTTTTGCAAGAGGAATCTCTTTACCTTTTTCAGTAATCGTTAGACTCGAAACCGCACGACTGACACCGTCTTTCCACATGCTTTTTGCCGGCATAACGAGAAGGTTCATCATTTGCTCTTCCTTTTCGCTCAGGTTGTGTTTTGCCCGTACAAATACCTGTTCCAAATAGTAACGATACGGCGCAAGAATAGGATTTTTGAGGAGTTTCTTTTGAAGTGTTGGTGGAATCGTTCCTAGGGCAAGTGGGAAAAAGAGTACGCGGTTTTCCTCGGACTGCATTTCAAGCAACAACTTCGTGTTGAGGGCCTTTACCTTTTTGTTGGACCCATCGAGATCAGAAAGATAATGGAGGTACTGAAGCGGTTTTAGTCCATCAGTTTTTTCTGCAAGATGCTCCCAATCAATGAGTGCCTTATGTAATGCTCGTGCGTTATGCAGATATTCGGTCTTTTTCTTATATTTATTTTCGAATGTTTGGAGAGTTTTTTTCGCTGCCGCAATATCACGAAAAATGCGGGAATCACCTATGGACTTATAAAAGAGCCGCGACAAGTCCCATTCCGTTTTTATTTTAGGCGTCTTCGGTTTCATATACTAGAGTGTAAACATTCCATTCCTATAAATCACCTTTTCTTTTCCATTTGCAAGAGTTGCGGTGACTGTTCGTGGTGCAGTTGAAATAATGTCTGTATGTACCGATGATTCATTGAATCCAAGAGTGTCCCATTCTTTTGGTGTCGTCTTTTTTGCATCTCCCGTATAGGATTCTTTGTATGCGCTTCCAAGAGCAATGTGCGTGTTCCCGTTTTTTCCTCCCATGTTTTCGTCAAAAAGCGTATGCGCCATGAATTTTGTAATTCGAGAAAAGCGCTTGTCCGTCAATGAAAATTCCCCGACCTTGTCGCCGTTTGTAGCAGCTATCATTTTCTGGAGCAGTGTATGATTTGTTTTTGCTTTGCTTTTGACAACAACTCCATTTTTAAACCACAATTCCACCCCTGCTATTTTGTTGCCCAAATAGTAAAGCGGCTGATTAAATTTCATCCACCCCTCTGTTCCTCTCCAGTCAGGGCTCACAAAGATCTCAAAAGTCGGGATATTGCTCCCGCCACCCCCGAGCCACTTTCTTTTTTTACCAAGCAGGATTGTTAAATCGGTATCAGGGCCTTTGATGTGCACACTTTTGATTTTGAGTGCGGTAAGTTTGTTGCGATATTTTTCTAACTTTTTGAAGATATTCTTCCACTGTGAGATTGGATTAGGTGTATCCAAAAAACATGCCCGTATGATTTGTTCCCAGTATGCCTTTAGGCTCAAGCCCGCTTCCCGTGCTTGTTCCTCCGTTCCGTAGAGAGCAAGTGACCATGTTAGGGTACCTTTCTCTTCTTTTTTTCGGTATAAGCTTCTGAGGGTGGTAAGTACTTGCGTGTGTGTACTGATTTTATCTGCAGGAGCACCTTTCAACCCGTTCGGATCTTCACTCAAGACGGTTAGTACGTGGTCTGTATCCTCGACCGTGCCCTTAAAATGGTGTCGGGGAAAATATTCTAACTGGTGCTTTTGAGCCAGAAGATAAAAATCTTTTGAAAATGTATATCGCGCTTCATCTTCGGGAATGTATCGAAGAATAATGTTCCCGCCAGCACGGGTTATTGTTTTACGCAATTCGATGAGAAGCGGACGCGCAGATTCTGAGATGATAAGAAGAACCGTCTCTCCGCGACGGATTCCTTTTCCTCCGTTGAGCCCGAAATTCACCAATACATCGGCATAGCGTTCGAGGATCTTTTGCGGAGGATGATACGGGGTCTTGGATTTCATATACGTGCGATTTTTTTCAATTGTTTTGTAGCATCACGAGGTCCGATATATGCGATATTGAGTTTTTTGTTCGCAAACACGTCTCGAGCAATCGCTTGCACCATCTTCGGAGTCACTTTTTTGATCTCTACAATGATTTCTTCGGGGGTCTTCAGCGGCTGGTGGAGGATCTCGTCAGAATACCAAGTCGCCATATCATCAGATGATTCAAGTCCCATAACGATACGCCCAATGAGGATCTCTTTTGCTTTCGCAAGTTCTTCTGGAGAAACAAGGTTCTTTCGGATTGTTCGTATCTCACCCATAATTGCCTCGATGACTTCCGAAAGCCGTTTTGTGTCGACGCCCGAGGAAATCTTAAACACTCCGGTATCGGTCATACTCTCGCTTCCCGCGCGAACGTAGTAGCACACTCCCATTTCTTCACGAAGAAGATGGAACAAACGCGAACTCATTCCCTGTCCTAAAACGCTTGCAAGTACTCGTGTCGAGGCCTCCCGCTCGTCGCCCAACTTGTACCCCCGAAACCCGACAATAAAGTGGGTTTGGTCCGTTTTTTTGTGTTTATGTATAATCTTCGGTCTTTTTTGCGCTTCTTTTGTATGTGGACGTTGTGCACGAGATCCTTTTGAAACAGAGGTGAAAGCGGCAGTAACTTTTTTAAATATATCTTTTTGAGAGATACCACCGGCAACAATAACCGCCGTTTTGGCTCCCGTATAGTGCGTATTTCGATACGTCACAAAATCCGCACGGCTGAATCGAAGGATATTTTCTTTTGGTCCCCCGATGGAACGTCCCGCTGCCTGATTACCGTAAAGCACTTCATCCAAGAGTTCATGGACCCTTCGTTGTGGCAAATCCTCGTACATATTTATCTCTTGGATAATGACGCCACGTTCTTTTTCAAGTTCTTTTTCGGGAAGGAGGGGGTCTTGATAGAGGTCGGCAACAATAGCGAGAACATGATCGAAGTGTTTTGTTCGGGCTTTTGCCCAATATCCTGTTTGTTCTTCACCGGTGAAGGCGTTGTTTTCTGCGCCGAGTGCGTCGAACTCATGAGATATTATTTTTGATGACGGTCGTTTGTGCGTTCCTTTGAAGCACATATGCTCAAGAAAGTGGGAGATACCGTTCTCTTTTTTATTCTCATATCGAGATCCTGCCTCAACAAGGACCATGACCGTTACTGTCGGATTCCCTAACATGGGAACCGCAACGACACGAATACCGTTTTTGAGGACTTTTCGGATTGGTTTTGGAAAACGTGTTTTCATGATGCAAGAACTTGTTCGATTACTTTAAAGTCGGCTTCAAGCGCTGGGAACATCGAATTGTTATAGAGTGCCGTCGCAGGGTGGTAGACCGGAATGATCGTTACTTCTCCATATGAGGTCGTGGCAGTATATATTTTTCCATGTGCTTTTCCAATGGGTTCGAGCAGTGCGGAGAGATTAAATCGATTGAGAATGTATGCCATTGAAAAACGTCCGAGTGTCGCGAGTACCTTTGGTTGTATGATTTCGATTTGTCGGTCAAGGAACGGTCCGTACGCTTCGATTTCTTCAGGAAGAGGGTCCCTGTTCTCGGGCGGGCGATCCTTAACGATGTTGGTGACATACACATCCTCTCGTTTGAGATTGATTGAAGTAAGGAGTTTATCAAGAACCTTTCCTGCGGCGCCACAAAACGGTCTCCCCTTCTCTGCCTCGTTTTTTCCTGGCGCTTCTCCGATGAACATCACTTTTGCATCATGACTTCCCTCTCCAAGAACAGAAAAGTAGTTATTTGCTTTTCGGTATGCATACAAGGGCGAAGTGGTGAGATTTACCACGGCATCACGAACCTCGCGCAATTGGTCAGTTTTTGTTGTTTCAGTCATTATCGTTTGATACGAGAGGTACGAATGAAAACCCAGGAAATTCTTTCGTGCCGATTCTTCCTTCAAGATCCTTATGAAGTACGAGGATACTTTCTTGGACCGGTATCACAAGCGTCCCACCAGCCGAGAGTTGCTTCACTAACTCGTCTGGAATCTCTTCCGCAGCAGCAGATACAAGAATCTTATCAAATGGTGCATGTTCGGGTAATCCGAGTGTGTCTTCTGCTTGAAATATCTCTGCGTTCTCTTTTCTATATTTTGCGAGGTTCTCACGTCCGTATTCAACGAGTAGGAGCTCTCGCTCGACTCCGAATACTTCTCCATTTTCTCCGACCATCTCTGAGAGAAGTGCCGTTGTCCATCCTGAGCCCGACCCCACATCGAGCACCTTATCGCCCTCTTTCACAGCAAGCTTCTCGAGCATGAATGCCACCGTTGTCGGTTGAGAAATAGTTTGTCCGGCAGCGATTGGAAGTGGGTAGTCCTCGTATGCTTCGCTTTCATAGTCAGCCGGGACAAAGTCCTTTCTGTCCACCTCCCGAAACGCTCTTTCTATAAGAGGGTCTTGTACCACACCAACATTTCTTTTGAGATGTTCTAACAACTCTTCTTTTGTATTCATATTATTTTGCTTTTGGCCATTTTGTTGCAGCCCTAGGATATATCTTTGAGATAGGGTGATTCGTACAGTCATGTGGTCGTGCGGTACAGATCTGACGTCCGTATTCAATTAAACGATACGTGAACGGAAACCATTCTTCTTTGGGAAGGAGTTCCATAAGATCTTTTTCTATCTTTACGGGATCTGTGTGTGTCGTGAGATCGAATTTCTGTGCAAATCGTTTGACGTGGGTATCAACGGCAATTCCTTCGACAATCCCGTATGCATTTCCGAGGACCACGTTTGCTGTTTTTCGAGCAACTCCAGGAATGGTTAAGATTTCTTTCATGGTTCGCGGAATCTTTCCACCGAATTCTTCTTTGATTTTCTTTGCTGCCCCGAGAACGTTTTTTGCTTTGTTATTGAAGAAACCTGTCTGACGAATGTCTTGTGCAAATTCCTTGATATCTGCATTCACGTAATCGTCAAGCGTTCTGTATTTCTTAAAGAGCGTTTTGGTGACCCGATTCACCATCGTGTCGGTACACTGCGCGGAGAGGATGACTGACACCAAAAGTTCCCACGAGTTTTTATACTTGAGCGCGATCGAAGCATCAGGAAAAAGACGTTTCAAGACGCTCTGTATTTTTTGTGCTCGTTTCTTTCGCTCAGGAAGTGTTACATCTTTTCCTTTCATTTTTTACTACTCACTCCGCATGCATTCTTCAAATGCCTCCGCCTCTTCCACATACAGGGTCGCTCGTTTGTTTATTTCTTCGACAAAAAGAGAAACGAGGGTCGAAAGCGTTTTGAGAAGCGGTTGGATAGCAGACGCGGTCGGATGACGGCTCGCGCGCTTGTAGAGAGACAGTGCTTCTTCTGCACGTTTTGCATACACCGTATCTGAAGTGAGCCTTCTCCCTATTGTGTCGGATGGTTTCGTGCAAATTTTCTGAGGATGTCCGAATACTTGTACGACCATCCATACATATTCTCCGGCAAATATCCCATCGCCAACGGCGACACCGATGTCGCTGAATTTTGAGTTAAGAATGTTTGCTCGATGCCCACCACTCTCCATCCACGCATCAACAACTGCTTGGTCACTCTCATAGATTCCCCTTGCTAGATTTTCGCCAATAATGCCATACGCGTATCCGTCTTTTTTTGCATGGGCTCCAATCTTCGTACCCTCTGGTGTTATATGGTCGAAATATTGTCGCGCGAACATGTCCGCAAGTTTTTCTTCGGCAACTTGGGTTAGGGTCAGATCGACTTTGAGCGCCGAAACGTCTTCCCTTTCTCTCTCCTCATTTGATATCTCTATGATTGCGTCTTCAGAGAGTCCTACCGCAAAAGCACTTCCGGCGAAAGAAGCAAAAACACAGAGAGCTAGTGCTATTTTAAAGAAAGTGTTCATATGACGGGAGTTGTAAGTGCAACGTGCTCGAGAATCATCTTTAACGATACAGCGGGGTCGGTTGTGTACTTTGTGATTTTCTGCAGAGATTCGAGTAAAGGACGGTTGCTCGAGAGATTCTCTCTTTTTTCATGTAAAAGCGCAATGAGGCCAGAGAGAAGCGTATATGCTCCATGCGTATTCTTCTCTTTTACTAATGGTTCAATCAAGGAGAGGCGTTTTTCGAGGGATGCATGAAGAAATGTTCCCGCGTCGACAGAACTTTCCGAGAGCGTTTCAAATGAAAACGTATCAGAGAGGCGCGACTGGAGTGTTGGCAAGAGAGTGCTGGCGTGAGGAGTTATGAGAAAGATGTGCGTACGTTCTGTGGGCTCCTCGAGAACTTTGAGGAGTGCGTTCTGTGCCTCTCGCGTCATCGTATTGAAAGAGACAAAAATGAGTTGTTCGGTGTCGGGGAGCGTTTTTCGCGTCTGATATTCAGACATTTGTCGCGCCTCATCGATACCAAACACTTCTGCGGCTTCTTCCCAGGTGTCTGGGTGGTTCTCAACGTCAATCCCGTACTCCTTTTTTAAGCACCCTTTAAGAAGTGGAAGCACCGTCTTCCCTTCCCCTCGTACCAAAAATGCGTGATGTGATAATCGCATGATCACAAAAATAAACTATCTCTTCGCAACAATTGATTTTTTGTACGTGTCCAAGTGTTCAAGGGCGATACCGGTTCCCTTTGCAACACAAAAGAGTGCCTCGTCAGCAAGACGTGCTTTCACGCCCGTTGCACGGAACATGAGTTCAGGAAAATTGCGCAACTGCGACATGCCACCCGTCATGGTGACACCTTTTTCAATGATATCCGCCGCAAGTTCGGGGGGCGTTTCTTGGAATACATCCTTGATGGCACGAATCATTTCCCGAAGCTCTCTCCGGATTGCCTTCACAATCTCATTCGTTCGTATCTCCATTTCACGCGGTAGCCCTGTCACAACATCTCGTCCTTTAATCGACATAGCGAGTTCTTGTTCGACAGGTACCGCAGAACCAATCTTTATCTTGATGTCTTCTGCCGTCTTATCACCAATAGAAAGGTTGTATGTCTTTTTTACGTAATCGATAATCGCTTGGTCAACCTTGTTCCCTGCGACCTTGACCGATGTGCACGTGACAATGCCACCGAGTGAAATTACCGCAACGTCAGTGGTTCCTCCACCGATATCAACGATCATGTGACCTTCCGGATCTTGAATAGGAATTCCCGCGCCGATTGCTGCCAAAATAGGTTCTTTAATGACGAATGCTTGTTTTGCACCTGCCTTGATTGCCGCTTCAACGACAGCGCGTCTTTCTGTTGATGTCACTCCCGCAGGAACAGAGATTAAGACATCTGGCTTCCAGATATTCCAACGCCCAAGTGTCTTATCAATAAAGTAGCGCAACATCGCTTCTGTGACGCGGTAGTCAGCAATAACACCATCCTTCATCGGACGATACGCGCGGATATTGTCAGGCGTTTTGCCAATCATCTTCTTTGCTTCAAGCCCAACAGCAAGGATCCTGTTGTCGTCTTCTGATACAGCAACAACGGAGGGTTCATTAAGAACAATCCCCTTTCCCGGCACAAAGACAAGCACGTTTGCGGTGCCGAGATCAATCCCTAATTTTTTAGAAAACATCATGTGAACGTGTAGTTTAGAGCGTAATGCGTTCTATCGCAACGCCGACACCGCGAAGTTTTTCTTCCACTCGTTCATATCCGCGATCGATGTAGTGAATATCGTGGATGTACGATGTTCCTTTTCCGACGATAGCGGCAATGATATAGGCAAGACCGGCGCGTAAGTCCGGCGTATAGAGCTCCCGTCCAAGAAGTTTTGACGGTCCACGGACAATCGATTTGTGCGGGTGTGCGATGTCAACGACCGCGCCCATTTGAGCAAGGTCATGTAAGTATGAGAGGCGGCCTTCAAATATCATCTCCTCGATGACGCTCTCCCCTGTTGCTTGTGTTGCAAAGATTCCAAAAGGTGCTTGGAGGTCTGTCGGAAATCCCGGATATTCGTGTGTGCGGAGCGTTAAGGGTTTGTACTCTTTGTTTGGTCGAGTGTTGCCGTGTATCTCTATGGATGTTGTGTGGACCAAAAAGGAAACGCCGGCTTCGCGTAACATCTCAAGAGGAAGTTCGAGATGTTCAGGCGTGCAATCAGTTATGGTGAGTGTTTCTGCACACAGTGCTCCAAGGACCACATAACTCCCCGCTTCGATCCGATCCGAAATCGCGTGATGTGAATTTCCGTTTTGCACAAGAAGTTTTCCATCACGCCCTTCTACAATCAAGGTTGGTGTGCCAATACCTTCGATTTTCGCGCCACATGATTTCAGAAAAAGAGCGAGATCCGTTACCTCAGGTTCGAGCGCAACATTCACAAGAGTCGTCGTTCCTTTTGCAAGGGTTGCCGCCATGAGAAGCGTCTGTGTTCCAGTGACGCTCTGTACTCGAAATACGATACGCGCTCCACGAAGACCTCCCTCCGGGGCGGTTATGTGGAACGACGCTGCATCCTTGCTCATTTCAACCTTTGCCCCCATCTTCTCAAATCCGCTCAAGAATATATCGATTGGTCTCTTGCCGATAAGACATCCTCCCGGAGGCGGAAACGTGACAACACCCTCACGCGACAAGAGCGGACCAATCAACATGACTGACGCACGAAATTTCCGCGCGAGAGCGGCGTCAAGGTTTGTGCCCATCTTTTTTGGAGGTGTGATCGTTATGTTGCCACCTTTTTGTTCTGTTACGGCGCCGACACTCTCAAGAAGCAGGCGCAGAGCGCGGATATCACTTATTTCAGGGATATTTGAAAAAGAAACAGGGCCTTCAAACAAAAGAGAGGACGTGAGCAATCCCAGTGATTCATTCTTTGATCCTGAAATGGAGATCGTTCCCTTGAGCGCTTTCTCTCCCCCCCGTCCTTCGATTTTGAATGCTTCTTTTTTCTCCATATACACAAAAGTATAACTCTTTTGGAAGCACGGGGCACGGATAGCAAAATCTGAAAGTTTTGAATTTTGGATTTAGCATTTTGCGCTTCGAACTTGAATTAGCAATGGGTTATACTGTGCTCATGTGGCTTCTCTCCGTTCTCCCTATCACGCGTGGTATCGCTCCCGACGCTCTCTCATACTACTCAAAAGAACAGGTGCCTCGTGGAGCACTGGTCACCGTTTCGGTGAGACGTCGCAAGGTGCCCGCGCTCGTACTTGACGCACAAGATGCTCGACACGCAAAAACAGAAATAAAAAGGTCATCGTTCGCTCTTAAAAAGATCGATGGGGTTTTGTCACCACAATTTATTTCACCCCTTCTCCTTCGAGTCGCAGATCGCTTGGCAGAATACTATGTCTCATCCGTTGGTGCTGTTCTCTCTGATCTTATTCCACCATCTCTTTTTAAAGGAAAACAAATACCTCTTACTCCACACCTTCATCACAAAAAAAGAGACGCCACGGGGGCGGGATTTCCTGTTCCAAAAGTACTCCAACTTCCCTATCAAGAGCGTGTGCTTCGGTATAAAAGCATCATCAGAGAAGCGTTCGCCCACAATATTTCGGTTGTTGTTGTGACTCCGACTCGTATCGAGGCAGAAGATCTTGCGGAGGAACTTTCCCGCGGCATCGAGGAACGAGTGTTCACCCTCACCTCTTTGACTTCCGTAGGACAATTTAAGAAACAGTGGAAAAAGGCGGAGGAGTCACGCGAGCCAATCATGTGCATCGGTACGGGAAACATCCTCACTCTCACACGACCCGACATCGGTATTTATATCGTTGAACATGAGTCATCCCCCCACTATAAGTCGATGCACCGACCATTCCTTGATGTACGACAGGTTTCAAAAATGTTCGGGGAAGAAGGGGGGCGCGATGTCGTCTGGGGAGATGATTTTTTGCGCGTACCAACCCTCATAGAACACAAGGACCATCTTGCCGAAGGCATTGTTCGTTCACATGTTCGCACGGAGCCCTCGGCTGATATAAAGATCATTGATATGCGGAGACGTGACACCGATACGACGCTCCTTCCAATCATCTCCGAAGAAGGGCTCGCTCTCCTCACCGACGCCCACCTTCGCGGTGATCGTTCCTTCGTCTACACGGTCCGGAAAGGATTTGCACCTTTTACGTTATGCCGTGACTGCGGAGAAGTCCTTTCATGTGAAAGATGCGATGCCCCGATGGTTCTCTATCTTTCGCACACCAACAAAGGAAGAGAGGACCGCGAAAGACGGATATTTGCCTGCAACAGATGTGGCGCAGTTCGTGACGCAAAAACTCTGTGTGGTACGTGTGGAAGTTGGCGGCTTGAGATGTACGGCGTCGGCGCAGAGAGAGTCGTTGAAACGCTTGCAGAGCATATCCCGAAGGAAAATATATTTCTTTTGACCGCAGAGAATGCCTCCACTGAGAAAAAAGCAAAAGATGTTATCTCAAGATGGAAAAATACACATGGAAGTATTCTTGTGGGAACCGCCGCAGCGCTCTCGTACCTTCGTCGCGAGATCATTGCCGAAAGCGTTATCGCATCTCTTGAAACATTGACGGCACTTCCTGATATCGGAATGAACGAAAGGATATTTCGTCTCGTATCCTATTTAAAAAGCATCACAGCAAAGAGACTTCTCGTGCAGACACGAAATCCCGATCTTCCGCCCCTTCTTAATGCGAAGGAGGGAGACGGGCAGGCGCTCTTCCGACTTGAAAGCGCCGAGAGAGAGCGTTTTTCATATCCCCCATTCTCTCAATTCATCAAAGTGACGCATGTGGGAGAGAAGGGGCGCGTCCTTAAAGATCTTCAGGCACTCAAAGACGCGCTTCCGGTTGGAACCGCATCGCTGTATCCTGCATTTATATCCCGCGTGAAGAAGAATTTCATCGCACATTTGCTCATCTCTCTCCCACCAGAGACATGGCCGCATCCAAAATTGGCAATGCTTTTAAAATCCCTTTCGCCCGCATACACGGTTAATGTGGATCCGGAAAGCATCCTGTAGCAAACGGGCGGCCTTTCTCGTTCATATAAAATCGCGTACACTAGTTTCAAATGGCAAAACTTTCTACAGAAGCATACAAGGGCGTTCGGGACTTTTATCCCGAGGACGAAGCAGTGCAGAAATATATTTTTAACACATGGCGGTCTGTTGTCGAGAAATACGGATACCAAGAATATAACGCATCTATCCTTGAACCTGCAGAACTCTATTCAGCAAAGACAAATGAAGAGCATGTGAATGAGCAGACATATACGTTCACTGATCGCGGAGATCGCCAAGTGACGCTTCGCCCTGAGATGACTCCAACAGTCGCTCGTATGGTTGCCGCAAGGCGCCGCGAACTCTCGTTCCCTCTTCGTTGGTATTCGATTCCCAATGTGTTCCGCTATGAGCGTCCGCAGAGAGGCCGTCTCCGTGAACACTGGCAATTGAATGCCGACATCTTTGGTGTCTCGGACGTCATGGCAGAAGCCGAAGTAATCACTCTCTCGTACCGCATTCTTGAAGCATTTGGTGCAACTGCAAAAGATTTTCAAATCCGGATTGGCGCACGGGAGATGTATCACACTCTTTTAACTGACCACCTCTCTCTCTCGGACGAAGAACGTCGCGATGTTCTCCGAACGATAGATAAGAAAGCAAAGATAAGCGATGCAGATTTTACAAAAGAACTTGAGACAGTTTTAGGAAAAGACACCTCCTTTGTTCGTGAAATTCTTTCTATCGGAACGATCTCCGACCTTGAAGAGAAATTAAAACAAAGAAATATAGAGGCGCCCTGGACAGCGAATATACGCATACTTATCGAAACGCTCGCGCGAATCGGCATTACGAACGTTCTTTTTGATCCGTCGTTAGTGCGAGGATTCGACTACTATACCGGAACGATTTTTGAAGTCTTTGATACTCATCCAGAAAACACCCGGTCTCTCTTCGGTGGCGGACGATATGACAAACTCCTTGAGATGTTCGGGGGCGAAAGCATCCCCGCTGTCGGATTCGGAATGGGAGACGTGACAATGAGGGATTTTCTCGCTGTCCGCAATCTTCTTCCGAAGATATCGCATCCTGCGCGAGTATATATTTGCCCTGTTGATGCATCACACCGCGATGATGCGATTATATTTGCGGAGACGCTCCGTCACGAAGGGGTTGCAGTTGCCGTCCACCTGACGAATAAAAAGATTGGAGACCAGATAAAGATTGCTGAGAAACAAGGTATTCCGTATCTCATTTGCATTGGTGTCGAGGAGATCACCGGAGGAAGATTCATCGTCAAACATCTTCCAACAAGCACGGAAACAACGCTCCCCGAGAACGCTGTTGCCGCATTTGTCCTTAAAGATTTGTAAGATCTAGCACATACGGGATGAGAACCATCGTTTTTGATATTGAAACAAAAAATATCTTCCAGGATGTGGGGGCACACGACCCCGTACTTCTTGATATTGCCGTTGTCGCACTCCACGACTCAGAAACCGACACCTATAGTTCATACATCGAGAGCGAGTTTCCCAAAATGTGGCCGATATTCGAGAAGGCCGATCTCTTAGTTGGATACAATTCCGATCACTTTGATATTCCTCTTTTGAATAAGTACTACCCCGGAGATCTGACTCAGATAAAAAGCGTCGATATTATGGTTGCCATTAAGAACGCGCTGGGGCGACGTCTAGGGCTTGGAAACGTTGCGGGGGCGACGCTTGGTCTCAAAAAATCAGCCGATGGCATGCAAGCATATTATTGGTGGAAGGAAGGAAAGGTTCAGGAAATACGTGACTACTGTGTCCAGGACGTCAAGGTCACCAAAAATCTCTACGAATATATTTTAAAGAATAAAAAAATCATGTATCGGGATGGCCCGAACATGCTTCCCCTCTCACTCGACATTACTGACTGGGAAAAAGAAAGCAACCACTCTCTCACCCACTCTTTTGGGTTTTAAAAACACGAAGATTCGTGTTGCGGGAAGATTTTACAAAAAGAGGAGAATAAGAGCCGCCGCAATGATGCGGTAGACAATGAAAACGGTGAGTGTCCGTGTTTTCAAAAATGTTATCAGAAAATGAATCGCGATAAGACCGGATACAAATGCTGCGATTGCAGCGCTACCGAATACAAAGATACTCGTCGTATCATTTCCCGCATTTTGGAAGAGATCGAAGAGCGAAAGCGCACCAGCTCCTAACAAGACCGGGAATGAGAGAACGAATGCAAAGCGGGTTGCTTCTTCACGGGACAATCCTTGGAATAATCCCCCTGAGATCGTCGCCCCTGAACGCGATATGCCCGGAATAAGTGCAATCGCTTGGAAAAGTCCGACCTTAAACCCTAAACTCCCAGAAATCTCACGCGGAAGCGCCCGACGTGTTCTTTCCGCAGCAATCATAATGATGCTTCCTGCAATAAGACCTCCCGCAACGATAAGAGAATTCCGTGCAGTTGTTTCGAGATATGAGCGAAACAAAAAACCAAACAGGAGTGCCGGAAGAGTTCCCACACACACCGCATAGAGAAACGCCCTGTCCTTTGGAAGGATTTCTTTTCCCTGTATCCATGCCAAAGCAGTTACAAAAAGCCGCCAGATATCATTCCTAAAATAGAGCAGGACCGCGGCCAACGTGGCAAGATGGAGCGCAGCATCAAATGCAAGTCCCCCTTCCCCGATTGAAAAAATCTCCCGCACAAGAACAAGATGTCCCGTTGAAGAAATGGGCAGAAACTCGGTTAGGCCCTGAATAAGTCCCAGAAGAATTCCCTCGATGGTTGTCATAACGCTCTATGGTATACCCCAGCACCAACTTTTCAAAAAGTGAGTGCTGGGGTATACTCTACGAGGTATTACTAAAAATAACTCGTACGCATTAAAACATTATGGACGGAGAAAACAAATGGTTAATCCCTGTCGCGATTATAGTCGCAGGACTTTTGGTCGCCGGAGCTCTTTTTTATAAAGGAAAGGTAGTGCCCCCAACAGATCCCAATCAACCAACCGAAGAAATCGTTGTTGCGCCCATTTCAGCATCCGACCACGTTCTCGGAAGTCCGAACGCACCTATCACGATTATTGAATTCTCAGACATCGATTGCCCATTCTGTCAGACATTTCACGCGACGATGGAGCAGATTACAAATGAGTACGGAAAAACAGGCCAGGTCGCATGGGTCTACCGGCACTTCCCCCTTGACCAGCTTCATCCGAATGCACGCACAAAAGCAGAGAGCACGGAGTGTGTTGCATCTTTGGGAGGAAACGATGCGTTCTGGACATACCTCAAAATCTTGTTTGAACGAACAGACGAAACACTCACAGACCTGCCCGCGATCGCCGCTTCTGTCGGCGTTGACCAGACAGCATTCAACACATGTGTCACAGAGAAGCGCTTTGCCGCACGAGTTGTAGCAGATAGTGACGCAGCGATGGCTGCGGGAGGCCGTGGAACACCGTACAGCATTATCCTGACAGCTGACGGAGACGAATTTCCCGTGAATGGTGCACAGCCATACGAAGTCGTAAAACAGGTGATTGATACAATCCTCGCAAGCCAGGAGTAATCTCTAGAATCTTTTTGAAGAACGCTTCGCTTTCGGGCGAGGCGTTTTTCTATTGTCGACAAGTCCCCAGCGATAGATTTCAAGTGAGTTTTTCCCCTCGAACATATCTGATGGGTTGGGCAAAAATCTTTTACGTGTGCGGATATCCTCGGTCGCATCAGCAAGAAGCCGGTGAAAGAGCGCGAATTCTTCCTCGTGTTTCTGAAAATCGATGACATGTCGGCGAAGCTGCGACCTCCCATCTTTGTTTTTTCTTTTTTTGCATTCAAAAACGATAAATCGCTTCACCGGCCTTTTGAATTCAGCAAGCACCGTGTAGTAGTTAAAAAGTGCTTGAACCATAAAAAGAGGGTTGTCGATCTCGAATGCGCCAAATGAATCAACAAATTTATGGTCGACAATATCGACTCCCCGCACATCACTGCGTGACACGACCACCAGATCTGATATTGCTTTGACAGGGACAGCAATGTTAGGAATGTGCGCAAGCGCCTTCACTTCAACACCAAGTACCTTGTGCCGTGGCGGTTTCGCAAGATAAAAAGAAATCGCTTGGAGGTATTCCACTTCCATGAGACGACGTTTCTGTTTCTTTGCGAAGAGTGTTGTCGCTTTTCCAAAATTAATCTCAAAGTCGGGGATATGTTTCAGATATTCGAGACCAAGGTCTATAGATGCTTCTTTCGAAAGCCCCCCGTAAAAGTGCTGGAGTGCGGTGTGCGCAGCGCGGCCTATGGCAGACGCGGGTGTTGCCGGCATGTCATAGACACCTTCAACATAGCGCTTGTGCCACGCCAGCGGGTTACGAAGATACGTAGTGAGGGAGGAATAGCTCCAGTGTTTGATGGGATACCGCGTACCACTCATGAAAGGACTATACCACTATTTTGTTTCCACAAATTTCTTCACCCACCATCTTTTTATTACCGGTAAGGATTGGACAGAGAGAAAAAACCCTATAGCCGGGATAAGAGCACTCAGAAAGACATTCTTTGCACCGGTGAAGTACAGGACCAATGCGGCGACAACATAGGTAATTACGGTGAGAGAAAAGATTCGAAAACTGCTTGTTTCCCACTCTTTATCCGCTTCAACCCGTACATTTCGCCCTTTGATTACCTCTATTTCTTTTTCGAGCCGTTGAATCCTTTCTTCCATTTTCTCGTTTAATAATTTTTTAATTGGCCTGACTTGTGGTGCTGGCGGATTTTCTCGTGTGCTTTTGCTTCAATCTGACGGATACGCTCACGAGTAACACCAAATTCCTTCCCCACTTCCTCAAGTGTGTGTGCGATGCCGTCTGTAAGACCATTTCGAAGTTCAAGAATCTTTCTTTCTTTTGGCGAGAGTTCGCCCAAGACCTCTTGAATGTGTTCCGCAAGAATGCGTTGAGATGCTTCTTTGTCGGGGGATGGAAGGTGTTCGTCTTTGATGAAGTCCCCAAGTGTCGAACTTCCATCACCATCATCTCCCACGGGAAGCTCCAGAGACACGGTGTTTTGATTGATTTGCTGGATGTGGTGGATCTTCTCAACCTCCATACCCATCTCAACCGCGATCTCTTCGGCTACGGGCTCACGTCCTAAGTCCTGAGCAAGGCGGCGGACGATGCGCTTGTATTTTGCGATCGTCTCAACCATGTGGACAGGAATACGAATCGTGCGTGATTGGTCGGCAATCGCGCGGGTAACCGCTTGTCTGATCCACCATGTCGCGTATGTCGAGAATTTGAATCCTTTTGACCAGTCAAATTTTTCAACCGCCTTGAAGAGACCGATGTTCCCTTCCTGAATAAGGTCGAGGAGTGTCAGGTTTGAGCTCCTGTTCGCGTATTTCTTAGCGATTGAAACAACCAAACGCAAGTTTGCGCGCGCAAGAACATTTTTTGCTTCTTCATCTCCTATTTCGATCCGTTTTGCGAGTTCTCGTTCCTGGGCAGCGTTCAAGAGATCATACTTTCCGATATCGCGGAGGTACATTTGGATGGAATCATATCGGTTGTCCTCTCTCTGATAGTGACTCTTCGGATTCGCTACGTCTCCTTCGCCAAGATCAAGAAGCCCACCACTCTCGATAACATCGATTCCTTGGCTCTCAAACCCATCGTAGAGCTCTTCGAGGAACATCACATCGTCCTCGATGCTCGGAAATTCCTTTAAGATCTCATCATACGTGACAAACCCGCGATCGCGACCCTTTTTGTAGAGACGTTCCGTCTTTTCCCGCCGAAGAATCTCTTTTTTAGAGAGTTTCTTTTCAACCGGTGCTTTGGGCGCCTTTTTAGCCTTTATTTTTAAGGCTTTTTTCTGCTTTTTTGCTTTAGGCCGAGCTGTCTTTTTTGTGAGACGCGCTCGTTGTTTCAGAACACGTTTGGGTTTGGTTTTGCCACGAGGTTTTGTTTTGGTGCGTTTTTTCATTGTAAGTACGTTAGTGTATGCAAAATAAGCAAAAAAGCAATGCTATGCGGATTTATGAAGCGCTTCGAGTCCTGCTGACACCTTCTTGCACTCCTCTAGAATCTGTCCCGCACGAACACCATCCTTTTTTCGTTCGGCTTCCATGAGATCGTTCATAAGGAGTGTAAATTTTTCTTTTAATACGTCTTCTTCAAGTCCCAAGAGAATCTCCGCGATGTGAGTATCTAACGTATCCGACTCGGCATACGCGATCTCCGCCTCGAATGCTGCGCCCGCCGTATCCTCTTCTGAAAGATGTTCTTTGAATGATGGTCCGAGGATCCGCTCAAGAGATGCGTAGAGAGTCGCGACATCAATCCTTGCCTCACCAGTTCCCCGATTCTGCCATTCCCCGATTCCAACTAAATGTCTTACCAGACGCTTTCGACGTGATACGGTGTCAGATGTGTTCACTGAGACAGTTTTTTCTTTTTCAATCTCCGGCATCTCAAACGCAACACGAGGAAGTTCTTCACGAATGATTGCTTCGTCGACCAAGAGTGCTCGCGCTATAACACCAATAAAATGAGCCTGATCAATTTTGTTCGGGATAAGAGAAACATAGGGCAACACCTCGCTCCGGACAATCTTTTTAAGTTTTCGCGGGTCAGATTCCTTCTCTACCGTACGAGTAAGGAAGAATTCGATGACAGGCGTCGCGTTCTTGATTGCCTCTTTCCAGAGAGTTTTGTCTTTTTGTATGACATCCGCAGGGTCAAGTCCCTCAGGAAGCGCTGCGATCTTCACATCCATTCCGTCACGAAGCGCGATTCGTGACGTTTTTCCTGCCGCCGCGATCCCTGCGTCATCCGCATCAAGAGCAATCACCATATTCCCGGAGAGACGGCGGAGGCGAAGAGCGTGTGATTGGCTGAATGCAGACCCCATAACGGCAACCGTGTTTGTGAATCCCGCTTGATGCGCGAGAACAAGATCGACTTGTCCCTCTACAAGAATAGAGAAATTGTATGTCCGGATTGCTACCTTTGCCCTATCAAGTCCGAGGAGCACCTCACCTTTCTTAAAAACAGCTGTTTCAGGAGAATTAAGGTACTTCGGTCCCTTCTCGTCCTCTGCCAATGCACGTCCCGAGAAACCAATAACACGACCGGACGAATCAAATATCGGAAAAATGAGACGATTCCTGAAAACATCGTAGGGCGCTTTTTCTTTTGCTTCTTCGCTATGCTTAATAAGGCCAGCATCGCGCATCTCACGTTCGGTGAATCCTTTCGTGGAAAGGTGTGCCGAGAGGTCGCGCCATGCGTCGGGTGCATATCCGATCCGAAACTGCTTTGCGCTTGCTTCTGTTATCCCGCGCCCGAGAGCGTATTCCTTCGCGAACACCGTCCGATCAAGGAGCGTTTCAAAAAAAAGCGCTGCGGCTTCGAGGACCTCATACAAACGCTTATGTGGATCCTTTGCCGCAAAATCAATCCGTTCAAGCGAAACACCGGCGCGGGAAGCAAGAATTTTCAATGCTCCCATGAAATCGAGTCCTTCAAATTCTTCAACAAAGGTGAGGATGTCACCCTTGGCTCCGCAACCAAAACAGTAGTACGTGTTCCTGTCGGGCGAGATGAAGAACGAAGGTGTTTTTTCGTTATGAAACGGACACTTCGCCTTGAAGTTCTTGCCCGCCTTCTCGAGTTTCAGGTACGACGAAACAACATCAGCGATACCGAGTCGTTCTTTGATTTGTTCTACAGTAGAAGACATAGGTAATACCTGCCCCGTGGGGAGGTTCAAAAAGGACGACTCTAGTATCCTACAAAGAGCTATTCGCCGAATTCCACCTCCCTTTCTGGTCGAGTTTCTTCAAGCGTTTTTTGAAGATCTGCAATCATCTTGTGTTTCGGACTTCCAGGGAAACCGCTTCCGGCAGGAATCAGACGACCGATGATGATGTTTTCCTTGAGACCCGTGAGCATGTCTTTCTTTCCACGTACCGCTGCATCAATAAGGACCTTCGTTGTGTATTGGAATGATGACGCTGACATGAATGACGCTCGAGAAAGCGCGACATTCGTGATACCGAGGACCAATGGCGCCACTTTTGCCTCTTTTTTGTTGGCATCCTTTGCTTCTTTATTCTTTGTACGTGCCTCCCACACTTCGACAACAGTTGCTCGACCGAGTGTTGTTTCACCCGGGTCTTTCACCTGAACACGCGAGAACATCTGTTTGATGATGATCTCGATATGCTTTCGTGCGACCGATGCACCCTGCAGTTCATAGATCTTGCTAATCTCGTCAATGATATAGTTCTGCGTCGCTTCACGTCCGGCAAATTTGAAGAGATCATTCAAGTCCGCTGACCCATCTGTCAAAAGCTGTCCTTGGATTACCGTATCCCCAACTTTAACCAACGATGTGCGACGGTAGTTAATCGTGTACTCGACTATGCTTCCCTCTTTGTCTTTTTTGTCGAGGACATCAGGGAGAATACGAATTGTTTTTTCATGGCCTCGGTCGAGAATATCTGTCACAACTCCAGAAATCTCTGAGATGACTGCGGGGTTCTTCGGCGGACGGCGCTCAAAGATCTCCTGCACGCGCGGAAGACCGGCAACGATGTCTCCACCCGCGGCTGCGGCTCCTCCTGCGTGGAAGGTTCGCATCGTGAGCTGTGTTGCGGGCTCTCCAATCGATTGTGCAGCGACCGTCCCCACCGCTTCACCAAGGTGAACCGTGTGCCCTGTTCCTAAATCTTTTCCGTAACATTTCAAACATACTCCCCGCTCTGTTTCACACGTCATCGGAGAACGGACGGAGACGTTCGCGATACCAGATTTCTCGATCTCTGACGCGATCTCATCTGTGATGTACTCATTCCGTTTTATAAGTATTTTTCCAGATTCGTCCTTGGCTTCCTTTGCGGCAAATCTGCCAGTGATATTCTTTGAAATCGGGACATCGATTCCTCCCAAGTTCTTGCGTCCGATTGTGATTCCTTCCTTTGCTCCGCAATCCTCTTCAAGCACCACGACGTCTTGTGCGACGTCAAAGAGACGACGGGTGAGGTATCCCGACTGTGCGGTGTTGAGCGCGGTGTCACCAAGACCCTTTCGCGCTCCGTGCGTTGTCACGAAGTATTCAATCGGTGAAAGACCCTCTCGGCTCGATGAAAGAATCGGGAAGTCAGACACACGCCCCTGTGAACCCGCGATAAGCCCTTTGATACCCGCCATGTTCGTGATCTGTCCGATGTTTCCACGAGCACCCGACTTCCACATCACATGCAAGGAGCCGTTGGGGTCAAGAGAATCGGCAACGAGTTTTTCCATCTCCGTTCGAAGACCGTGCCAAATTTCGATGTCTTTGCGGAAACGCTCCTCTTCTGAAAGAAGTCCTTCATCGTATTCTTTTGTATTCGCACCGACTTTTACAATCGCTTTTGCGATGAGATCTTCCTTGCCCTTCGGCATCGGTACGTCGTCAATACTAAATGTCGTCCCTGAGATCGTAGAGTAGGTAAATCCGAATGCTTTTATCCTGTTCAAAATCACACCTACCATGTCCGCGTCATATCGCAGGATGATGTTGTTCACAATCTCCGCCATTTCCTTCTTCGTGATGTCTTTGTTGATAAACGGATAGTCGTCAGGGAGAATTGCATTGAAAAGGAGTCGTCCGACCGATGTCTCAAAGCGTTCCTCCTTGAACGCTGCGTATTTCTCTTTTTTCGAAGGGTACACGCTTATCTTCGCGCGCGGCGAGACATTTTTAAAATCATAGGCCAAGATTGCTTCATTCGGGCTTCCAAATACTCCCCCTTCCCCTTTCTCTCCCTCGATAATATGTGTCATCCAGTAGGAACCGAGAACGATGTCCTGGTTTCCAACAGAAACAACAGGTGCTCCTGATCCGGGACGGAGGATGTTCCGCGTTGAGGCGATAATCTCTTTTGCTTCGAGTTGTGCCTCGTCAGAGAGCGGTAAGTGGACAGCCATCTGGTCTCCGTCGAAGTCCGCGTTGTATGCCTGCACAACCAGTGGATGTACCTGAAGTGCATCTCCTTCGATGAGAACGGGACGAAATGCCTGAATAGAGAGGCGGTGCAGGGTCGGCGCGCGGTTCAAGAGTACGTACTTGTTCTCGATCACTTCTTCAAGGATCTCCCACACTTCAGGGCCTGCATCTTCAATCAATCGGCCTGCGCCGCGGATATTGTACGCATATCCTCGAGAGAGGAGTTTCGATATGATAAACGGTTTGAAAAGCTCAAGTGCCATGTGTTTTGGCATTCCACACTCATCAAGCGCCAATGTCGGCCCAACGACGATAACAGATCGTCCGGAGTAATCGACACGCTTTCCAAGGAGATTCTGGCGAAAGATACCCTGTTTTCCTTTGAGGTTGTCGGAGAGTGATTTCAAAGGTCGGCGCTGTGCCTGATTGACCGCTGTTCCGCCGCCAGGGTGACGCATCGAGTTGTCGATAAGCGCATCAACCGCTTCCTGAAGGATTCTTTTTTCGTTACGCAAAATGACCGCAGGAGCTTTGATCTCCATCAGTTTCTTCAACCGGTTGTTTCTGTTGATGACACGACGATAGAGATCGTTGAGGTCTGATGTCGCATGTCGTCCTCCATCAAGCGCCACCATCGGGCGGATTGCCGCAGGGATAACGGGTATGTGCGTCAAGAACATCCACTCAGGTCGGATCTTCGATTCAAGCATCGAGCGCGTGAGCGAGAGACGTTTGCGGAGTTTCTTCTTTTCTTCACCTTCCGCCTCCTCCATTTCGCTCTCGAGTCGTGCCGCCAATGTCTTCATATCGATACTCTTCATGAGTTCGTAGACGGCTTCTGCGCCGATTCCCGCATCAAAGAAGGTGCCGTATTTCATCGCAAACTTGGCATATGTCGCCTCATCGAGGACGGTATGCATCGTGACTCCGGTGATCTCACGTTTTGTATCGAGAAACACCTCCTTCAATTTTTCTTTTGACTTCTCGTCCTTCAAGGTTTTTACCTTTGCTTTGTATTCGGTGTCCAAATCTTTGAGGAGTCGTGCGCGCTCCTCTTCGTGGACTGAGGTCACGACATATCCTGCAAAGTAAATCACTTTCTCCAGATCCTGCCCTGTGACATCGAGAAGAAGCCCCATCCGTGAAGGGATATTTCGCAAGAACCAGATGTGCGAAACGGGTGTTGCCAAGGTCAAGTGACCCATACGCTCTCGGCGAACAATTGAACGTGTGATTTCAACACCACATTTTTCACAGACGATGCCTTTATATCGAATACCTTTATATTTTCCGCAGTAACATTCAAAGTCCCGCTCCGGTCCGAAGATACGTTCGTCAAAAAGACCGTTCTTTTCGCTCCTCTGTGTACGATAGTTAATCGTCTCAGGTTTTGTGACCTCGCCGTGTGACCACTCGAGAATTCGCTCCGGACTTGCGATCTTGATGGAAACCGATGAGAAAGGCTTTTGTGCTGGTTGTGATTGGTATCGTGGCATGAAGGTCAAGATTATACTTTTTCTGGTTCAACATTAACGTCAACATCGAGCGCAAGACCTCGCATATAGTGAAGCAAGACGTTGAATGATGCGGGGGTATTCGAGTGCTCAATCCGACCACCCCGTACGATTGCATCGAATGCCGCAGAGCGACCCATGATGTCGTCTGATTTCACAGTGAGCATTTCACGCAATGTGTACGCTGCACCATGTCCCAAAAGCGCCCACACTTCCATCTCACCAAATCGCTGACCTCCGTTTTGCGCCTTTCCTCCGAGTGGTTGCTGAGTGATGAGAGAATAGGGACCAATCGAACGGACGTGGATCTTGTCTTCAACCATGTGCTCGAGTTTCAAGATATACATATATCCGACAGAGATATCCTGTTCGAATGCCTCTCCGTCCCGTCCGTCATAGAGTTTCATCTTCCCTGTAGGAGAAAATCCTGCTTCGATAAGTTCTCCCTTGATTTCTTCTGCCGTTGCGCCAATGAACGGCGGCACAACTGCCTGATATCCAAGTGTTTTTGCCGCAAGACCTAAGTGAAGCTCCAGAATCTGTCCCAAGTTCATACGAGACGGCACACCAAGAGGAGTCAAGATGACATCGATTGGTGTTCCGTCTTCCATGCGCGGCATGTCTTCGATAGGAACAACACGCGAGATAACACCTTTGTTACCGTGACGTCCAGCAAGTTTGTCTCCAACAGAGATGTTGCGGAGCTGGGCGACTTCGATGAAGATTTTCTTGATGATACCCGACTCCAATTGATCTCCTTGTTCACGTGAGAATACTTTGACACCGATGATACGCCCCCTCTTTCCTCCTTCCATACGTAACGATGTATCTTTGACATCGCGCGCCTTGTCTCCGAAGATAGAGCGGAGCAGACGTTCTTCGGGTGTCAGTTGGGACTCTCCTTTTGGAGTAATCTTTCCTACCAAAATGTCTCCGGGGCGAACTTCTGAACCAACACGAATCACCCCGTCCTCGTCCAGGTTCTTGAGTTTTGATTCACCAACATTCGGGATATCGTTTGTAGTAACCTCGGGACCCAGTTTCGTGTCGCGCACGTTGACTGAGAATTCCTCGATATGAAGCGACGAGAGATAATTCTCCCGCACAAGCCTCTCTGAAATGATAATTGCGTCCTCGTAGTTATTTCCTGACCAGGACATGAAAGCAACAAGAAGATTTTGTCCGAGCGCCAATTGTCCCCCAACAGATGTTGAGGTGTCGGCAAGCAAATCCCCCTTTTTGACGGTGTCACCGAGAGAAACGGCTGGCCGCTGATGAAATACGGTGAATCCATTGGTGCGAGAGAATGTGATGAGAGGATACTCGTCATCTTTTCCTTTACTGTTCTTGACGACAATCTTTCGTGCGTCAACGCTTTTGACCACTCCTCCATCTTCTGCATAGATCAAACGACCGGAATCATGCGCAGTACGCTCTTCCATACCTGTCGCAACAACAGGGACTTCGGGACGAATACATGGCACCGCTTGTTTTTGCATATTCGATGCCATGAGCGCGCGGTTCGCCTCGTCGTGGTTCAAAAATGGGATAAGAGATGTTGCGATCGAATATGCTTGGTTCGTTGCCACATCAATAAAATCAACTTCTGCAGGTGCCACCATCACAGGGCGACCGTTCACACGGACTTCAACGCGAGATTCGCCAATGACACCGTCATCGTCACGAAGCGTTGCGGCGTGTGCAATCTTGTAGTTTTCCTCTTCTCGCGCATTCATGTAGGAAATCTCCTTGGTCACTTTTCCATTTACAACTTTTGCATAGGGCGTTTCAATGATGCCAAAATTGTTCAAACGGGCATATGCGGAAAGGTGAAGGATGAGACCAATGTTCGGACCCTCTGGAGTGTGAATCGGACAAACGCGTCCGTAGTGAGATACGTGCACATCTCGGACCTCAAACCCTGCGCGTTCACGTGACAATCCCCCGGGACCAAGAGCCGAGAGCGTGCGGAGGTGTTCGAGCTCTGAGAGGATATTCTCTTGTGCCATGAACTGCGAAAGCTGGTTCGTGCTGTAAAACTCCTTGATCTGTGCCTGAAGTGGACGCGGATTCACGATGTGCATCGGAAGCGTCGTATCCGCTTCAATAATGGACATTCTGTCTTGGATATTTCTCTTCATGCGAGCAAGTCCCACACGCATCTTTTGCTGGAGCATCTCTCCAACGTACCTAACGCGGCGAGAACCCAAGTCATCCACATCGTCTGCCTCGGCGTTCGGTGTTGTATTCAAAAGAGCGATGTGGTCAATGATTGTCGTGATGTCATCGAGAGAAAGGGTCCTCTTTTGGAGTGATTTTACATCTGTCTGTCTTCCAAAACGTTGATTGAAGCGGAAGCGTCCGACCTCAGAGAGATCATAGCGTTCTGTATCAAAGATTGATCCCACGAATTCACGCGCATTCTCGACTGTTGCGAGTTCCCCGTCGCGAAGTTTCTTATGAACTTCGACGAACGATTCGTCAGCGGTCGCGACAGAATCCCCAGCGATTGTTTTTTCTAGATATTCGCGTGCGGGACTATCTTTTGGAAAAAGCGCAAGAACTTTTTCATTCGTGTCTGCTCCAAGAACACGCAAGAGCTGTGTCACCGGAAACTTGCGTTTTCGGTCGATGCGGACCTGAAGGGTCTTGTTGGGTTCTGTTTCGATCTCAACCCATGCACCGCGCGACGGGATGATCTTTGCACCAAAATATTCTTTTCCTTTGAATTCTTGTGAAGAGAACAAAACACCGAATGATCGAATAAGCTGCGGAACAATCACGCGCTCAACACCATTGATAACGAATGTACCGTGGTTCGTTTGAATCGGAAAATCAGAGAGGAAGATCTCCTGCTCTTTCTCTGTTCCCAATGTCTTATTGATGAGTTTGATGTTCGCCTTGAGACCTATCTCGTAACTCAACTTGTTCTCCTTCGCATAGTGTTCGTTGTGTTTGGGTTCGGTAAACGTAACCTCTTTGATATGGAGTTCGAATTTTTTATTCGCGTAGTCAGTGATGGGAGAGAATTCTTTGAAGAGTTCTCGTGTTCCTTTTTCAAGAAGCCATTTGAACGATGCAAGTTGAGCCTCGGTGAGATTAGGGATCTCGACCAATGGTTTTCGGAACTTTGCGAATTGTTTTTGTTTGAGTTTCATGAGGGCAGAAATAGAGGAAACGAAAAAGCGAACCCGTCAGATCCACCTCGGATCGACGTGCTCTTGACGCAAAGCGTAAACTATCGGCTAGCGTTGCCTAGCACGTATATATGTAATTTTATCGTATAAAAAACGAGAGTATGCGGGCGCTACTCATTCACCCCCTCGAGTGTCTACATCCTAACCGAAGAGATACCCTTCGTCAAGTATTGACAAGCCACTGTGGACAACTCTCCGTTCGCCTTTATTTTTAAAATGAACGGGTAAAATCGCTCCTCGATTTTCCCTCCTGCTCGGCGCGTCCGCCTCCGCAAGTCATTTAAAAAATAAGGCTCACTCCGTATGGTAAATACAGAAATACAAAATCCGACGAATTCAATTCCTTTTCCTTTTCCACTCCTCAATCTTTGCGTGGTTACCCGATACGAGGACTTTCGGAACAGTGTATTTTTTCCCTTTATATACAAAGACCTCCGGCCTCGTATATATCTCTTTTGCTGTTATCCGTTTCTCTTCAAGAGATTCTTGTTTTCCAAGAACACCCGGAATCTGGCGAGCGATTGCATCAACAACAAGAAGTGCGGGCAATTCCCCGCCAGTGACAACATACGGACCGACAGAAATTTCCCGAGCCTTAAGAATTTTCTTCACGCGCGCGTCAATGCCCTCATAACGTCCGGAGATTAATACTATCTGTGAATATTTCTTTGCTATCTGTAATGCATGTGTGTTTGTGAATTGTTTTCCGCGAGGAGACAAAATGAAAACAGCGGTTTGTGCTTTCTTTTTTGCAAGAACTTTTTCAAGTGAGGTGAGTATTGGTTCGGGCTTTAGAACCATTCCCGGTCCGCCACCATACGAACGAGCATCGACGGTGTGATGCTTATCTTTCGCGTAGTCGCGGGGATTTATTGTAGAGATCGAGATGTGTTTGTTCTCCTGTGCCCGCTTCAAAATAGACTCCTTCGCATATGCACGGATTATTTCGGGAAATAAGGTCACGATGTGAAAAGATATTTTCTTCATCCCGTACGAAGCCGCGGTCCCACTATGTAACTTCTTTTTAACAATGCGAAAAGTTTTATTCATATATAATCAACAACGACCGTAACCTTCTTCGTGCGGGATCATATGTTCATAGTAACAAAAAATCCCGGTACGCGGGATTTTTTGTTTTTAATCTGCGTCTATCTGCGGACAATCCGCGTTCATCTGCGATCCTTTAGAGGATGTCTTCTTTGAGCGCTGCCATTGCGTCATCAACGTTTGCGGCAGTTGTACGTGTAGAACCTTGTGGTTCAAGGATCTTCAAGTTCACCCGCGCGTTATTTTTCATCCCAACAACACGCAAGAGCGTTCGTATCGCCTTAGCGGTATTACCAGAACGACCCACGACCGTTCCCATGTCCTTTTGGTTGACCTGGAGTGTGATGAGAACACCCATCTCGTCTACAGTTCGATTTACTTTTACTTCGTCCGGGACTTCAACAAGTGCCTTAACAACTGCTTCAAGGAATTCTGCATCTACAAATTGTGCCATATGATTTCTTTCTTTAATGTATTTCTAATCGTGTAATCGCGCACACATGTGCGCTCTCTTACAGAAAAAGTATACCGAACGACACGCGGATTTTAAAGGCCGTGTGGGGGTAAGTTATGTGATAGGAGGTTCTTCTGCAGCAGGAGCTTCTGCGGGAGATGCTTCGGGGGTAGGCGCAGGAACTTCTTCTGCCTTTGGGGCCTCTGCCTGGGGGGCTGTCTCTTCGGTAGACGCAGAGTTCTCGACAGCCGCTTCGACTTCAGGTGCAGGGGAGGAGGCCTCTACAACGGGGGCTTCAACCTCTTTTACAATAGGAGTTTTTCGAGGAAGCACGTTCTTTTTCTTGCCAGAAATGACACCATCCGTCACAAGCATGTTGTAAACCGTATCGGAGGGCTGTGCACCCTTCGAGAGCCAGTGGGATGCTCTTTCTTTATCAAGAGAGCGCTGTTTTGTTGCCGGATTATACGATCCGATCGAATCAATGTGGTTACCGCTTTTCGGCCCCTCTGTTCCTTCGAGAACAACAATACGAAAAGATGGGTCGTTCTTGCGGCCAAATCGCTGTAATCTAATCTTAAGCATAAAAAGAGATTACCAGATTGTATGAAAAAGAACAACCCCGCCGCGACATATATGACGGGCGGGGTGAAAAAGAAACGACAAGAAAAGAGTGTGTTGATTACTTCTCGCGGACACCTTTGAAGTCGAGCGTCCTCTCTTGGATCTCTTCGAGGGTGACACCTTCCTCCGAAAGAGACATCCCGAGAGAACGGAAAAGACCGTCCTGCGACCGGAGAAAGAGGGACGCGGCCGGATCGGTCACGGATCCTACGAATGTACGAAACGACCCTTCACGCCACGCAAGATCACGATTCGCGAGGAAAACCACGACTTCCTCCCCTTCTTCGAAAGGCCCCACACCCTCCGGACAAAACTCCTTGTCGAAGGAACTCATCCGAGGAACCAAGATCGCGATCGTCGACGAACCCTTGAAAGAATCCTTCTCGTCGTAAAGCGAGTCATCCCAGTCAACCTCGACGATGTGGTACGGCAAAGGAGCAACCGGGGACAATGGATCTTCCCAGTATTCTCCACTCTCGGAGTTCCACAGCGTCGGTCCAACCGACCGTACAACACCGTGAATGACCGCCTCTGATTCGCGGGCACGATCCTTCTCACTGAGCGGAATGGTGCTGAAGTCAACACAGATGGTTCGTAGCACCGACGGAGAAAGGTCGCGACTTGACGTACCACGGTACTGCGCGCGGACGCCGTTCTTGTCGTCCGTCGCAAGAGAGCGCGGATAAGTGTCATTGTAGTCGCTGTCTCTCGCCGCTTTCGACTGACACATCGTGGGTCGAGACGATTTCGAAGTAGAAGAAGTGCACAGAGACGTCTCCGGGTGGTCGAGCCCGAGCATGTGCCCCATCTCGTGTGTGGCAACCGAACGCGCGTCGATCTTGAACGACGACGGCGTGCCGCTTCCGGTGTGCCACGATTCACCGGAATCAAAGTACACCGTTGTCTTGTAAAGATAGTTGCCGTATCGCTCGTGACTCGTTACCGCGTAATTGTTGTACTTCCCGTCCATCGCCTTCAAGAAAAACTTGTTCGGTGACTCCGATGAACGCACCCACTTGAAACTCTTGGTGTCTGTCCACTCTTCAGCCGCGTTCAGGATTGCGGCGCTCCACGTGGAAGGAAGCGTTTTCTCGTCATATGTCGCTGATGGAGACGGCCACTTCCAGGTTTTGAGAACGTACGCCGAGGCACCGGCCGCGAACACGAGAGCGAGAACGACTGCGATGAAACTGGTTCGTTTGGTACTCATGGTGTTGTGCTCCTTTGGAAAAGGTGGGTGAAAAAAGTTGAACCGGAGGACGGAAGATACAAAAGGGTGTTTACACTATGGTCTCCTTTCTTGTCAAAGAGCATTCGAAGGAACCTTTGTCTGCTCCAACTGTAGGAAAGAGATGATAAGGCGACCATAAACATATAATAAAGTTTTTATTCAAATGTCCGCTCTCGAATATACGCTGAGCGTATCACACCGAGATACAGAGAAGATAAAGAGTGAGGAAGATCTTTTTATGATATTCTGTCTACATATATGTCTCATTCGAAACATCCCCAAAAGCACAAGAGTAAAGAAACGACCGCCTCGACAACCATCGAAAGTACTATCTCCACAACCGCAAAAGGACTCGGGTTTATCAAGCATCCAACACTCGAAGAAGATATCCGTGTCGAAGCGCGGTCTTTAAACACGGCCCTCCATGGAGATCTGGTAAAAGTAGTGCTCCATTCTGCGGAGCGCGGCATGCAGCCAACGGGCGAGGTTGTGGAGGTCATAAAGCGCGCAAAAACACACTTTGTTGGAGTTGCTGAGAAGCAAAATGGGTTCTTTTTCGTCGTGCCTGATGACCGTCGGATGTACACCGATCTCCTTATACAGGACCCGCCCGCCGATCTTAAAGAGAACGACAAGGTCTTGGTTCTCATGCATGAGTGGAAAGATCCCGCAAAAGATCCTCTCTGTTCAGTCAAAGAGATTATCGGACCCAAAGGGTCTCATGAGGCAGAGATCCGCTCCATCATCCTTGCGAACAATATCGATGACACGTTTCCCGCAAATGTGGCGACTCTCGCAAAAACAATCCAAGCAAATTCAGAAATAAAAGAGGAAAACCTTCGTGATCGTACAGATTTTAGAAAAACACTCACATTTACGATCGACCCTGTTGATGCGAAGGATTTCGACGATGCACTTTCATTCAAAAAACTTGAGAACGACACATACGAGATTGGCGTGCACATCGCCGATGTATCTCACTATGTTCTTCCTGGAAGCGTTTTGGATGCGGAGGCACGCCACAGAGCATTCTCTGTATATCTCGTCGACAGAACAATCCCAATGCTTCCCGAGGAACTCTCGAACGATGTGTGCAGCTTGAAACCGGACGTGCCCCGTCTCACATTCTCCATTTGGTGGACACTCAACACGAAGGGAGAGATTCTTGTTGAGAAAATCGGCAAAACGATTATTCATTCCCAAAAAAGATTCTCATATGAAGAAGCCCAGGAGTCTCTCGACACCCCGAACGGACATCTGCACGAAGAACTCACCGTTTTGAACACGATTGCAGAAACACTCCGCGACAAACGGATGAAAGCGGGCGCGATTGACTTCGAACAACATGAAGTGCGATTCGAACTGGCGGACGACGGTGTTCCTCTCTCCGCATACACAAAAGAACGACTTGCAACACACAAACTCATCGAAGAATTCATGCTTCTCGCCAATAAGCGCGTCGCGGAACATGTTGCAGAAAAATACAAGAAGGAAAAGCACCCCTTCGTCTATCGTGTCCACGATCTTCCCAACAGAGAGAAACTCGACATGTTGACGACATTTGTGCACGCCTTGGGCCACACGCTCTCTCTCCCGAAAAATGCTCTCGCAACAGGAACGCAAATCGCTTCCCTTTTTGAAGAAGTCGCAGGGACACCCGAAGAGAACCTCATCAAAACGGCCGCACTCCGTTCTATGGCAAAGGCGGCATACGATACGAGAAATATCGGGCACTTCGGTTTGGCGCTTCCTGCATATGCCCACTTCACATCTCCCATCCGAAGATATGCGGATCTTCTTGTCCACCGGTATCTTCATGAACTCCTCACAAAGGGCGCTCTTCCCCTCGATGAATGGGCGACTGTTGACCGGATTGCGGGAGAGATCTCGGGACGAGAACTCACCGTCATAACAGCAGAGAGAGATAGCGTGAAATACAAACAAGTCGAATATATGACGACGCACATCGGTGAGACATTTGATGCAATCATTTCGGGCGTTTCAGAGTGGGGTATCTTTGTTGAAGAACGAGAAACAAGAGCGGAGGGATTGGTGCGTCTTGCAACACTTGGAGATGATTACTACGAACTTGAGCCAAAGAAATACCGCATCGTTGGAAAGAGAAAGAAAAAAATATACGCGCTTGGTGATAGGGTGAAGGTCCGTTTGGTGGCCGCAAACCTCGACAAAAAGGTCCTTGATTACGCGATAGTGCCATAGCAAGAATTTGGTACACTCATACGTATGAAATTCTTCTCATTTCTTGTTCCCCTTTTCTCGGTACAAATCCTCTGGATTGTCTGGGGACTGGCGTTCCTTTTCTATGTCATTGCCGGAAGTATCTTCATCTATCACTGGAATAGTTACAGCCCGAACGATAGACGTGTCACGAAGATGAAATGGATATATTTCGTTGGGGGTGCCATCCTTCTTCTTATCACTGCTCTCTTCGTTGTTTCTCTCTAAACACATGCACACGCCGACCCACTACACACTTGTTGATCTCTATGAGGGAGAGAGAGTAATCCTTGAGGTGCGACGCCACGCATTCAAGTTCTATACACGAACCCTTGTACTCTTTGTGCTCTGGATTATTCCCCTACTTCTTTCTCCACTTTTCAATCGTGGAATGCGCGCGCTTTTTGTAAATGAAAACGGGAGCGCACTTTTTGGATTTTTCTTCTCTCTTTGGACACTTCTCCTCTTCACACTTTTCTTTTTCCGCTGGACTGACTATTACCTCGATGTCTGGATCATCACCACGAAACGCATCTTCGACGTCGAACAAAAAGGCCTCTTCACTCGAGTGGTCTCTGTCTTTCGCCTTGAAAAAGTACAGGATATAACCGTTGAAACACGAGGTATCATTGCTACCTTCCTCAAATTCGGGGATGTCCACCTCTACACTGCCGGTGAAAGCTCCGAGTTCGTCATTCGCGACGCAGCCGATCCTCTCATGGTCAAAAATGTGATTATCGAAGCGCACGGGAGAACGCTTGAGAACGCAAAAATCCCTGACGCTGTGGCTGACTAGACCTACTTCGCCACCTGTACCGCTTCAACAAATGAGACCGAAAGAAGTTGGGATGCGGCATCGGCGCCCATGGTGACGCCGTAGAGAACTCCGCCGCGGGACATCGTCTCTCTGTTGTGTGTTATCAAAATGAGCTGTGTCCGTTTCGAGAGGTCTTCAATCATATCGCCATAGCGTTTTGAATTTGCTTCGTCTAATGCCGCGTCCGTCTCATCAAGAATGATGAATGGCGGCGGATTGACTTGTGACATCGCAAAGATAAGCGCGATTGATGTCAGAGCACGTTCGCCTCCTGAGAGCATCTCGAGACCGCGGATTTTTTTTCTCGGAAGTGCCACCTTTATTTCAACACCCTCTTCTGTTTCCTCAGGCTCATCGTCCGGGATACTCATCTCCTCACCCTCGAGAACGCCTGCCTGGCCGGCAGACAGGCGTCGTCTGCGAACCGCCTCTCGCACAATCGCAAGGGATGCCGTGCCACCGCCGAACATCAAAGAAAAGAGTTTTGTAAACTCATCGTTTATCTTCCGGACACCTTCGGTAAATTCACGGGAAAGAGTTTCAGCCAGATCATCGATGAGTTCGGTGAGAGTTTCTGCCGATTTCTGAAGATCAAGGATTTCTCGTTCAAGGAACGCATCCCGCTCTCGTACTTCTTCGTACTCTTTGAGGACATCGCCACTCCCGGACAATCCCGCATCTTCGAGACGGACTTTCATCTTCTCGATTGATTTTTTGCGGTCTTTTTGTGCGCTTCGTGATTCACTTTCATTTGACGCAAGGTGGACACGGTCATTGTTCTCTCCCACAAGCACTTTTGCTTCAAGAGTGTCGCGCGTATATTCTTCTTCTTCTAATTTCAACGTCTCCTTCTCCGCGCGCAAACGCTCAAGGGCGACTCGTACTTCCGAGAGTTCATTTGAGAATGTAAAGAGAGAGCGTTCGGCGTCTCGGCCTCCCGCACGATCCTCCTCAATCTCTTTTTGGAGATGCGCATACCTTTTCTCAAGATCCCCAATCACTCTTCCCTTCTCGTCGCGATCTTTTTCGTGCGTTCGCTTTTGTTCGAGGAGCTCTTCTTCTCTTTTCTTGATCATCTCGATACTTTCTTTTCGAAGAGACGACGCCGCAGACACAACGTGTTCGCGAAGTCGTTTTATGATCAGAATGATTTCTTCGACCGCTTTCCGGAGAAGTGCTCCTTCAATTTCTTCGATATGTGAAAGAACAATTGATGCAGGAATTGTCTTCTCTTTCTCATCAGACATTTTTCGCTCCTCGTCAGCTTTTGTGCGAACAACAGCTGCAAGTTCTCCTTCGATGCGACCGACTACCTGAAGAGCGCTATCATACTCGGCACGTGCCGCTTTAAGCTCTGTCTCAATCTCGACAACTCCCCTCGTCTTTTCATCAGCACGTTCCAGCTTCGAGAGCACCTCCTTTGCTTCCGCAAGATTATTTTCGAGCGTTTTTTGCTTCTCAAGAAGTGGCTTCTCCGAGGTGTCTATCCGTGCATGTATCTCTTTCACATACGCCTCTTCACGAGCAAGATATTCTCCGTATGCCTCACGAAGCGCCGTTTGGAGATCCTTTGCCCTTTCGATCTTCTCAACCTGCTTTTCAAGGAATGAGAGATGTGGTTTCACTTCGCGTCGCAATCCTTCGACTTGATTGATATTCTCGCGCGTCTTCTCAAGTTTCCGCTCGCTTTCTTCTTTTTTGTAGAGGTACACATTGAGTCCGAGCGCATCTTCAATCATTCCCTTCCGTTCGCGCGAGTTGACTGAGAGGATACGGTCTGCTTCACCCTGAGAGATAATGTGGTGTCCTGAGACCCCAATGTTTGCACTCCCCAACATCTCGACGATGTCTTTGAGACGCACAGGAGAACCGTTCACAAGGTATTCACTTGATGAATCACGGTGAATCACTCGTTCAACGGCGACCTCATCGAAATCAACATCAAAAAGACGTCTTGCATTATCGAACGTGAGCTTGACGCTTGCGCGATTGCTGCGCGGCATCCTGTCTGAACCGTTCCAGATGAGATCCTCTGTTCGTTTTCCACGCATCGACTTTACCGACTGTTCTCCCAAAACGAAACGAAATGCTTCTGCGACATTCGATTTTCCTGAACCATTAGGACCAACGATGCCCGTTATCGGGGCATCGAATGACAACGTCGCCTTTTTGGCGAACGATTTGAAACCCGCGAGTTCAAGGGATTTAAGAGACATACATCAAGATACAATCCAAAGCGTAAAATCCAAATTCCAAAACATAATCATACTTTATGCCCAGTTTTTTGCGGTGAGCGCGTTTCGTGCTGCATCCTGTTCTGCTTCCTGTTTTGACTTTCCTTCTCCTTCGGCAATCTTTTCTTCTCTCAGAAAAACACCGACGGTGAAATGTTTATCGTGATCCGGTCCTTCTTCTTTCACGCTCGTATATGACGGTGTCACGCCAACTTCTTCCTGTGCACTTTCTTGAAATCTGCTCTTTGCGTCCTGCCAAAGGTGACGCTTCACGATGTCTTCCGAAAGAGGAAGAAGATGTGCGTGAATGAAACGAGACGCGACATCGTATCCCCCATCGAGATAGAGTGCCCCAACGAACGCCTCGAATGTGTTCGCGAGAATATACTGACGCGCCCGCCCGATATCTTTTGCTTCTCCCTTTGAAAGACGAAGGTACTCATTCATCCCGAGCCCTGTCGAAACGGTTGAAAGTGTTGATGTGTTAACGAGTCCTGCTCGATACGACGTCAGATCTCCTTCTGTTTTTTGAGGATACTTTTTATACAAAAATTCTGTCACGACAAGTTCAAGGACGGCGTCTCCTAAAAATTCAAGACGCTCATTGTGAGAGAGTTTTCCTCCACGGTGTTCGTTTACATACGAGCGATGTGTGAAGGCAGATTCTAAAAGCCCTTTGTCTACAAAGGTGTAGTCAATATGTTTTTCAAAAGATGCAAAATCCGACATGAGACAAGATCTTAGAGTTTATTACTTCTTTAACAAGAGCGTGATTGCTTTTGTAATCAAGGGGAGAATATCGTCGTAGATATTCAGGTTGACGATTTCACCTAGCTTAAACCACCGCGCATCATCAAGACCCCCAGTCGTTCCCAGCTTCAGATCCTGGAATGGCGCTTTTGCGAGAAAATAGTTCACGTTCTTCCGTATCTTCCCCCGTTCAGGATGTGATGCGACATATTCATTGCTCCCCAGCTCCTCCTCGAGCGTTATCTCAACGCCCATTTCCTCAAAAACACCCCGCACGATACCTGCGTGTAATTCTTCATCCGGCTTGATCTTTCCTTTTGAAAGAGTCCAGTGGCCGAAAACGTCATGCACCAACGCAACATAGAGATCTCTTTCCACCATCGCATAGACAACCGCTCCCCCCAACCGCTCGATGGGCATGTCTTCGTACGCAACCTCTTTCTTTTTTGTTGTATCGTTCTTTCCCGGCTCGCCAATCTCTTTATAGACCGATCCCAAAACTCCGTTCACGAATTTTCCGCTCGCATCGCCACCAAATGTTTTTGCGAGTTCGATCGCTTCGTTGATCGCGACTTTTGCGGGAACCTGTGCACGATCGCCGAAAAGGAGTTCGTAGAGACCAAGGCGCAACACATTCCTGTCAACAAGCGCTATCTTGTCGAGCGGCCAATCCGGCGCCGCTTTTTCGATGATGACGTCAAGATGCTTCTGTCGTCCCAGAATCCCCTTCAAGAGGTTCTCCATAAACACAAAATCGCCCACTCCGGGGGCGAACTCGATCTGGATACGATGACACAGTGCCACAGCTTCAGACGGATTCCGCTTTGCGAAATCCACTTCAAACAAGGTCTGTAGAACAACTGAACGTGCAAGGTGTCGATTACTCATAGCGACCGATGTCACCCGACGCATTTTTTGTCTCTTGTGTTAACGAGCGTCCGATGACGATTCCTGCTTAGCCTTTGAGGTTGGCTCTCCCATCGCCTTCATCTTCTCCTGCCGGCGCTTGAGCTGCCGCTCCCCCTTGGCTTTCATATCAATGACAATTCGACCGCGATACATACCGCACTTCTCGCACATGTGGTGCTTCAAACGAAGCGCACCACATGCTGAACACGCCGTATAGGCGGATTCGGTGAGTGCGTGGTGCGACCGGCGATTTCCGGTATGCCCCCGCGTATGTCGCATTCGGACTGTCATACAAAGAACATAGTACTATACGCCAGGAGACCGCGCAACGGCCACCTTTCAGCCCCGAGAGTTCTTTCTGATCCGTGTACAAAAAGTCCTTCGATGGATGGGAGAGAGGCCGTGCCGCGCAATCATATTCACATGAAGAGACGTGCCATATCCTTTGTGACGCGAAAAGTGGTACTTTGGATACTCGATGTCATATGCATCCATTATTCTGTCCCGTCTCACTTTTGCGACGATGGAGGCAAAAGCGATCGGAAGATATCTCTCATCACCTTTTATGAATGTCTGCTGTGGATATTCGGGAGGTGCAGAGAGCCCGCCATCGAGAAGGACTTTCATGGTGCGTGGTAATCCTGCAGGAAGCCGTCTCAGAACAGAAACGATACCACGTTTGATCGCATACGTTATCCCGCGCGAGTCTATCGTTCGCGAACCAATGAGCGCTACCTCGTAAAAAAACCCTCCCTTCTTTGATATCTTTCGCAATGCTTCATATCTCTCTTCTCTTTGCTTCTCTGATAATTGTTTCGAATCCTTAAGAGGAGTTCCGAGGATACGGAGGGCGCGCATCGCTTTTTTGTCTTTTGTATCAATACAAACCGCCCCCACGGCAACCGGACCCGCAAGAGGACCGCGTCCCGCCTCATCGATTCCCACAAGATACCTTGCCCTCGTTTTTCTTTGTGGTCTCATAGTGCTTCTAGCATATACTCAATTTTCTATACGATATACCCCGACATCAACTTTTGCATTGCTTTTTGTTGCAACTTTAAGAAAAAGGACGGTGGGGAGATTTTTATATGACCTATTTCGAAATAAAGTCAGAAAAACACGCTTTGGCAACGATGCAAAAGTTGGTGTTGGGGTATACTACTCGGTATGCGCTCGCCGTTCATCCACCTCCACACTCACTCTCACTACTCCCTTCTCTCCGCCCTTCCACAGATAAAGGCCCTTGTTGATGCAACAAAAAAGAATGAGATGCCCGCTCTTGCTTTAACCGATAATGGAAATCTCTACGGTGCGATTGAGTTCTACATGGCATGCAAGAAGGCAGGAGTGAAGCCGATCATTGGTGTTGATTTCTATGTTGCGTCTCGAGGCCGACACGACAAAGAGTCCGGTATCGATAGCAAGCGAACACGACTTATCCTTCTCGCAAAAAATGATGCGGGGTACAAGAATCTCATCAAACTTGTCACATATTCACACCTCGAAGGTTTTTATTACAAGCCACGCGTCGATGACGAACTCCTCTCCCGTTACAAAGACGGGCTAATCGCAATCGTTCCTGCATTCAACAGCAAAATTACACAACCCTTAAAGGCAAAACATTTTGCTGACGCACAAAAAATAACTTCTCTCTACCAAGAGTGGTACGGGAAAGAGCATGTGTACCTTGAAGTGACACATCATCCTGAAATCGAAGGACACGGAACGCTCACCGAGACAACAATCTCGTTTGGAAAGGAGCACGGCATCCCCATCGTTGCAACAAACGATGTGCACTACCTCTCGCCGGATGACGATGCTGCGCGCCGCACACTCCTTTCTGTGCAGTCGGGTGGAGAAATGCGCTCTCAAGGAGGATTTACAGACGCTGCCACTGATTTTTCATTCACAACGGGAGATGAGATGTATTCACGTTGGGAGAATCATCCTGAAGCTGTTGAAGCAACATCTGTGATCAATGCGATGTGTGATGTAACTATTTCTCTCGGCACATGGATGTTCCCGCACATCGAAACAAGAGACGGACTCTCGCACGGAGACGAACTTCGGCGAATCGTCATGGAAAAGATACAAGAAAAGAACCTCCCCAAAACTGAAGAGGTACAAAAACGTGCGGAATTCGAACTTGATACGATTATCACAAAAGGATACGCGCCATACTTTCTTGTCGTCGCCGATCTTCTCGCGTATGCACATGAGCACGGCATCTTTACAAACACGAGAGGTTCGGTCGCAGGTTCTTTGGTGTCATACGTGTTGGGTATCACCACAGTCGACCCTCTTGAATATCGATTGCCGTTCGAGCGATTCCTCAATCCTTTGCGTCCCTCACCTCCTGATATCGATCTCGACATCGCGGACGATCGGCGGGATGAGCTCATCGCATATGCGCGGCAAAAATATGGGAGTGACCGTGTCGCGCAGATCGGAACATTCGGTACGATGCTCGCGCGCGGGTCAGTGAGAGATACGGCACGTGCGCTCGGGTATGACTATGCAACCGCTGACGCAATCGCAAAACTCATTCCTATAGGTTCACAAGGATTCCCGATGTCGATTGACCGAGCGATGGCACAAGAACCCGATCTCAAGAAACTCTACGAACGGGATGAGGACTCCGCACGCATCATCGACATGGCGCGTAAGATTGAAGGATGCGCACGACACATTTCCGTTCACGCAGCGGGTGTTGTCATCTCTCCCATACCTCTCGACGAAGTGGTACCACTTCAGTACGACCCGAAGGGAGAGGGTAAACTCATCACGCAATATGATATGTATACGGTCGAAGAGGTTGGGCTTCTCAAATTCGACTTCCTGGGGCTCAAGAACCTCGCCATCCTCGCAGATGCGGTGAAGCGCATCAAAAAAATCTATGACATCGATGTTCCAATCGACACACTTCCTTTGGACGACAAAAAAACGTATGAGATGCTCGCGCGCGGGGAGACGATGGGTGTATTTCAGCTCTCCGGCGCCGCGATGACAAAGTTCCTGATTGATCTCAAACCAACAAATATCTATGACATAAACGCCATGATCGCGCTCTACCGTCCGGGTCCGATGAAGAACATCCCTGAATATATCTCCCGGAAACATGGAGCAAAAGCAATCACCTATTACCATCCGAAGATGCGGACATTCCTCGAGCGTTCCTACGGTATTCTTGTGTATCAAGACGACCTCTTGGAGACAGCCCTTCAGATTGCTGGCTACACGTGGGAGACCGTCGATAAATTTCGCAAAGCCGTCGGAAAGAAGATTCCCGAAGAAATGGCAAAGCAACACGATATCTTTGTTGCAGGATGCATCGAACACTCACAAACAACAAAGGCAGAGGCCGAAGGATTGTGGAATCTCTTCGAACCATTCCAAGGATACGGTTTCAACAAAGCGCATGCTGCAAGTTACGGACGCGTTGCATATCAAACCGCATATCTTAAAGCGCACTATCCGACCGCATACATGTCTGCGGTTCTCACCGCAGACGCCGGAAATATCGACGAGGTCGCCATCACAATCAGCGAGTGTAAACGCATGGCGATTGAAGTCCTGCCGCCCGATGTGAATGAGAGCTTCGGTGACTTTTCTGTAGTAACCGCCGACAAAATCGAAGACGGTAAGGAAAAGATACGGTTCGGACTTCACTCAATCAAGAACTTCGGCGTTGGAGTCGGAGATGCCATCATTACAGAACGCAAAGCAAATGGCCCGTATACGACATTCGAGGAATTTCTCTCACGCGTAACGGACAAGAACCTCAACAAAAAAGCACTGGAGGCCTTGATTCAAGCAGGAGCACTTGATCGATTCGGCGAACGAGGAGTGATGCTCACGAACATCGAGGAGATACTCTCATACCACAGACACGTTTCAACAGACACTGGCGGACAGGACTCGCTTTTTGGCGGAATGACATCAACTCTCCCCACGCTCCGGATGGTGAATGCGCCCCCCGCAACACGCGAAGAAAAACTTGGATGGGAAAAGGAACTCCTGGGTCTCTACATCTCCGGACATCCTCTCGACGCATTCAAAGATTTCTTAACATCGACCAAAACATCCATCCAGAAGATAGGAGGAATGCCCCCAGGACTGACCACCGTTGTCTATGGACTCATTGATACCGTTCGCCCCATCATGACGAAAAAGGGAGACAAAATGGCGTTCGTAACACTCTCGGACACGACGGGGTCAATCGAGGTTGTTGCATTCCCCCGTATCCTCACTGAATCAAAAGATGTTTTTTTGACAGGAAGGTGTGTAGCAATCAAAGGAAAGATCTCGCCACGAAATGGCCAAGTGAGTATCATTGCTGACTCCATAAAGATTATTCCCGCAGAGAAAAAGATGCCGGTTTGACCAGTCCCCACGAGGTGATACCATAGCAACAACGTCATGAAGTGCATCCGAACAACAACTACAACGACAGCACACAAACCCTTTGGAGAGGGGCTGTTGGTATAGTTCACACCAAAAGCCAAAACCACATCAACAAGCCCTCTTCAAACCGAAGGGGCTTGTTTCGTTTAATAGCTAGGTTACTATTTGTATAACAAATACATATGAAAAATGCCGATTTGGAGCCAACGCGTCATTCTCTTGCCCATCTTCTTGCAGCCGCAGTGCTCGAGTTGTATCCCGACACAAAGTCAACAATAGGTCCCGCGATTGATAATGGTTTCTACTACGATTTCGACTTTGCCACACCAATAACAGACAAAGATCTTCCTCGTCTTGAAAAAAAGATGCGGGAACTTCTCCCCTCTTGGAAAGAGTTTTCCCACCAAGAGGTCTCCCCCCAAGAAGCAAAAGCAGCTAACGCGGGTAACGAGTACAAGGCCGAGCTCATTGATGAGATTGCGGCCAAAGGAGAAACACTGACCCTCTACACCTGCGGCGATTTTACCGACCTCTGTCGTGGCGGACACGTCGAGAGTCCTGCAAAAGACATCCCCGAGGATAGTTTCAAACTCTCTCATATCGCAGGCGCCTACTGGCGCGGCGACGAGAAGAACAAGA
>JBBTUJ010000003.1:0-103694 GCA_038063815.1 Patescibacteria group bacterium
CCGGAATCATGCCGCCCCTTTCACACAATGAGGCACTTGAGATTACGGGAATACATTCTGTCGCGGGGATTTTGCGCGATGCGGTCATCACACATCCGCCATTTCGTTCTCCGCACCACACGTCATCATATGTATCACTCGTTGGCGGCGGAACGATACCGAAACCAGGAGAAATAACGCTCGCACATCGCGGCGTTTTATTTTTAGACGAGTTTCCCGAGTTCGACAGGCGTGTTATCGAAGCACTCCGACAACCTTTGGAAGAACGTGTCGTCTCTGTTGTCCGTGCACGAGGATCGTGCATATTTCCTGCGGACGTCATGCTCATCGCGGCACTCAATCCGTGTCCGTGCGGGAATTGGGGAAGCGAGAACAAGACGTGTTTGTGTCCTCCGCAGATACTTTTGAAATATCAGAGAAAACTTTCGGGGCCCTTGGTTGATCGAATAGATATGTGGCTTCCCGTCGCGCCCGTTCCGCACGAAAAACTTGCCGAGAGTGCAAGTCAGACAACAAACGAAACAAGTGACGTAATATCAAAACGTGTCGCCCGAGCACGAAAGATACAAGAAAAAAGATTTGAGGGGACAAAAATAACCAAAAACAGCGAGATGGGTGTCAAAGATATTGATACGTTCGCGAAGTTAACAACCGAAGCATCGCACACGCTCACGCGAGCGGCAGAAAAACTTGATCTCTCCGCGCGCGGATATCATCGCGTTATAAAACTCGCGCGGACGATCGCTGACTTGGCAGAAAGTGAGAATATTGAAGTCGCGCACATTCTCGAAGCGATTTCGTATCGAGCGAAGACGTTCTTAGCAGGAACATAGTTTTTTTCAATCCGCTCGGAGAACATCAAAAAATGGCGGTCAATATTTACAAGGTCATGAAAACAACTACCATGGAAAATATGAATGAACTGGTCACGAGAGGTATGCTCAGAGAAACGTTCGTAGAAACGTTCGCTGAATTTGAAAAACGCCTGGCGGTGCGATTTGATAATCTCGAGGCGCGAATGGAACTTGGTTTTTCTGAATTGAATGAGCGTTTGGACGCTGAACAAGCATTCACCTCCGACATGTGGGACGATTTTTCTACACGTCTTGCCGCGTTCGAAACAAAGCACGTTTAACGTTTTGTACTACTTCCGAGGCCTCTAACAAAAACCGCCCGGCATTTCTGCCAAGACGGTTTTTGTTTTTGGATATCTCTAGATCAAAAGCGTAGCGCGTAATACCCCACGTGCTACCCACACCAATCTAGAACGGATTCGACGCACCACGAATCTCGAAGTGGAGGTGCGTTCCTGTTGCTTTACCTGTCGCACCCATGGCACCGATCACATCTCCCTGCGCAACAACATCTCCCACCGCAACCGCGTTTGAACTCAAGTGTGCGTAGAGTGTCTGCGTTCCGTTGTCGTGCTTCACCACAACATAATTTCCGTATCCGCCGCTCCATGCACCACCGCCTTTTGAAATGATAACTTCTCCAGCTGCTGCCGCATAGATCGGAGCACCGTATGCTGACGCGAGGTCAACACCGTTATAACCGTGAAGTCCTTGCGTGCGTACACCACCAGCAACAGGACGCATGTAGTAGCCAGCGTACGTTGGACCACCAGCGTATGAACGAACCGCGCCACCTGTGGACGATTTCGGAGAAGGAGGTGCTACGACTTCGCCGTTCGGGATGATGATCTCATCACCAACAGCAAGCGATGCGCCATTCTCAAGACCGTTGAACTGTGTGATCTCTTCTTCGTCTCCCTTGTACTTCTTTGCCAACGATGCGAGCGTATCGCCCTTCTTCACGGTGTGTTTGACACCTGCGACAGGAAGAATCGCAAGGTGCTCCCCTGGTCGGATTGATTCTTTGGCCCCTATATCGTTCGCCCAGCGAATGGTGTTTGGGGTCACACCAAACATCTCGGCAATCTGGGAAATAGTGTCTCCTTCACGGACCACGTACACACTGATCTCGCCCGGGCTCGCATGCGTGCCGCCAACACCGTCTGACCAGACGGAGCTTTTGTCGGCCGCGAGCGCCTCACCGTCAACGATTGCAATATCACCACCTCCGCGGGCAACTTTAGGATCAGGATTGTGGGTTCCTTCAAGTAAGGGCAATGAGAGCATCGATGGACCTCGGATTTCATCCTGTGCCTCTGCTTTTGCGCCAAAAAAATCCCGCCATGAGGCATAGGCGGCGAGAGGTGGAAGAATAACGAGAAGAAGCGCGAGGGTACGCGCAACAAGAGAAATATATGTCATCCGGTCGGTTCGAGAGGCGCCAACAGAACCGGAGTCGCGAGAACTAGAATCTATACAGGGAAATTAGATACTAAATCGGCAATTCGGCTGTCTGCACTCTGTTTACGAGCATTTCTCTCGTAGAGGAGGCAAACGTCTTTCATTTCTGGACAAGGGTCATTCTAGCAAGGGAGTATGGGGGTGCAACTGGACAAGTGGATTAAATATAGGATACCTGTGGATACCAAAAAATGGCCTCAAATAAAGGTATTTTATTAGTCCGGCACGTGCTATCATGCGAATATCTATGGAACATCTTTCGGGTTTGAACGAGGTTCAGAAGGAAGCCGTAACCCGGACAAAGGGGCCGCTTTTGATCATTGCGGGTGCCGGAACTGGAAAAACGAGGGTCATAACACACCGGATGTACCATCTGATGACCGAAGGAGTACTTCCAGAGAGGATTTGTGCCATAACGTTCACGAATAAGGCGGCCGAGGAAATGCGGGAGAGGGTTTATTCGCTCATGAAACAACACCTGGGCACGAAACCCGAACCGAGCCAAATCAACACCAATCACCGACTCGCAACCTCTAACCGCCAACTCCCATTTGTAGGAACATTCCACGCACTCGCGATTCTTATCTTGCGACAAAGTGGCGAGGTGCTCGGCATTCCGCGTCGGTTCACTATTTTTGACCGCGAGGACTCCCTCTCCGCAATCAAAAGGGCAATGCGGGACCTCGGAATCGACTTTAAAGAAATCTCTCCTACGATAATCCTCTCACGTATCTCGAGGGCAAAGAGTGAGTCCCTCACTCTCAATGAGTTCCGTGAGCAAAAATCAATGGATTTCATCAATAAAAGAGTTGCGCAGGTGTGGGAGAGATACCAAGACGCTTTGACCCATGAAAAGGCGCTTGATTTTGATGACCTTTTGCTTCAGGCGCTCTTGGTCTTACGGAAAGACCCCGCGGTCCTTCGCGCGTGGCAAGAGCGGTTCACCCATATCCACGTTGATGAGTATCAGGATACGAACATCGTGCAGTACGAACTTGCACGGCTCTTGGCGAAGGAACACAACAATATCTGCGTTGTCGGAGATCATGACCAATGCATTTACACCTGGCGCTCTGCTGATGTGCGGAACATCGAACGCTTTGAGAAAGATTTTCCCGATGTGAAGGTCGTTACACTTGAAGAAAATTATCGCTCGACAAAAACGATACTCGCGGCAGCAAACGATGCAATCAGAATGAATGAGATGCGAAAAGAAAAAACGCTCTTCACGACAAAGGGGGACGGAAAGCCAATCGAACTCTTTGTCGCATTCAACGAAGGAGATGAGGCGACGTGGATAGCCGAGCGCGCACAAGGATTGATTGAAGAGGGTGTACCGCCAACAGAAATTGCCGTGTTGTATCGTGCCCACTTCCAATCGCGCGCTCTTGAGGAAGCATTTCTGCGCCTTGAAGTTGCATATCAGGTTCTCGGCGTGAGGTTTTTTGAAAGAAAAGAAGTGAAAGATGTGCTTGCGTATATCCACGCCGCACTTCATCCGGAAAATTCGACGCACCTCGCACGCATCATCAATGTTCCTGCGCGCGGAATCGGGAAAACAACGCTCCTCAAGGTTCTCTCGGGACTCGAAGACACCCTGCCTCATGGAATGCGTTGTAAGGTTGATGCATTCAAGAAACTTCTCTTCCGTATTCACACATTCGCTCTTGCGAACGCTCCTTCCAAAACGATTCAGTTCATCGTGAAGGAAACGGAGTTGGGTGAGATCTTATCGAAGGGAAGTGACGACGATGAAGAACGCCTTTTGAACATCAAAGAACTCGCATCTCTCGCAAAACGATTTGATGAGATTGGTGATTCGCACGAAGAATCATTGTTGGCATTTTTAGAAAACGCAGCGCTTCAAAGTGACCAAGACGCGCTCAAAAGAGATGTCCCGTCGGTGAAACTTATGACCGTCCACGCGGCAAAGGGGCTTGAATTTAAACATGTTTTTATCACTGGGCTTGAAGAAGGGCTTTTCCCGAGTGAGCGCTCTGCAGAGCGCGCGACGCCCGAGGAACGAGAAGAGGAGCGCCGTCTCTTTTATGTTGCTTTGACACGTGCGGAAGAAGAAGCACACTTATCATACGCAACCGTGCGAACATTGTTTGGTTCGACAAACATGAACATCCCGTCACGCTTCGTCACCGAAATGAATGAGGACCTTGTCTCCGTTGTGAATGATCAGGGGATAGATATTTCCGACAGACCTCGACGCAGACTTCTCGATATCGATTTTTAATATATGCGAGCAAAAAAACATCTTGGGCAACACTTTTTAAAATCACGTGTGATTGTGGAGAAGATTATAGGTGGGGGAGATGTGTCATCGGAAGATATTGTTCTTGAGATCGGGCCGGGAAGGGGAATCCTCACGGAAGAACTGCTCTGTCATGCAAAGAAAGTTGTCGCCGTTGAAAAGGACCCCGACATGATTTCTCTTCTGTCAGAAAAATTCGCGGACGAGATCAAAAAGGGCGTGCTTGTTTTGGTTGCAGAAGATATTTTGTCATTTGACCCGAGCGCGCACGGGCTCTCCAAGGGAAACTACAAACTTATCGCGAACATTCCGTACTACATCACCGGCGAGATACTGCGCGCATTCTTGTCAGAACGTACACAGCCAGAGCGAATGGTACTTCTCGTTCAAAAAGAAGTCGCAGAGCGCATCGTGGCAAACAACGGAAAGGAAAGTGTCCTCTCGATATCCGTAAAGGTGTACGGAAATCCAAAAATAGTTCTTCATGTTCCTAAAAAATTCTTTTCTCCTCCTCCGGACGTCGATTCTGCAGTTCTCTCGATTACAAATATTTCAAAAAAACGATTTGAAAATATCTCTGAAAAAATATTCTTCGAGTTCGTCAAGAAAGGATTCTCCCAAAAAAGAAAACAGCTCGCGGGAAACCTAGAAGACCTCATGCCAAAAGAAAAAACGGCCTCGTTCCTCGCCAAAAGAGGGCTCCCCAAAACCGCCCGCGCCGAGGAACTTACCGTTGACGACTGGGAAAAACTCACCAGTACTAGTACGGCGTTGAACCAACAATAAAAGTCAGAAGGCCATACGTGGAAGGAATAATAACGGCACAATCCAATTCTGGCTCACTCACACACACAGGGCCGACTGGTATAGACCACCCCTTAAGGTAGAGCGAGAAGGGAAGATTGTACCCCGCATACCCCTGCACTCCCGTTTCATAATCAAGAAGTCCTGGTCGTGGAGGTCCCATTAAGATAAGCCATGTAAAACTACACGTACAAAGATACGTGTAATAAATAGGGCCCCCAACGGGAATCATGGACTGTGCGTACGCTGTTTGTGGAGAAAGAGAAAGCGTGACGGCAATACGACGTCCGAACGCACGCATGTTCCTCGCAAGAATATTGTTTTCATCGTAGGCAATCAGCTCCACATCATCACGTATTTGATTTTCGTTGCGTGGCTCATTTTGAAACTGTGCCCGCCCTTCCTCAAATCTTTTTTCAAGGTCACTCATTGACAGAGACGCTTGCTCTCGGACGCTCTCCTCAATCGCGCTCTGTTCTTCTTCCGAAAGGCCGCGTGTTTCGCTTTGGGTGCGAACGGTCTCAATGAACAATTCTCTGTTTTGTTCGTTCCTTTGAGCCGCTTTGTCCTCGGTAAGTTGAGGATCAATGAGCACTTGCGTCCCGGGCACTTGTGGCGTTACCGGTGGTAGTGACGTTATTGGAAGATCGGCAACGGAAGGAGAGAAATCTACAAATGAACTGTTTTCCATGTGAAGTCGTGTCTGACGACCAAAAAAACCCGTTCCCGTGGTAAGACCAAGAGGGTAGAGGATCTCCTGTGCATATACTTCTTGATACCGTCTGACCGCGGTGTCGGTGAGGGGACCAAAATAGTCCGTCTCATATCCCGGCGAACCAACACCAGAGAAAGCAACTTGTGTTTGTGTGTTTGTGTTGAGGAGAACCTGGAGTGCTCGCACGTCTTCACCGGTATCGCCCATGCGTAAATCACGGTAGAGCGTTGCCCCGTAAGCAGGAACCGCACACAGAGTGAGTGTGGCGAGTAACAAAAAGAGTTTTGTGTGGCGCGTGACCGCCGATGGTATTGTCATTTCTCTCCATTCTACACAATTTCTCCGCGGAAGTGCATGCGTCTTTAGGTTGTACCTTCAATTAGTGTGTTGGGTAGGATATACTTTCTCATATTATGGGGATTATGCCATTGGCATCTAGGTTCATTCCAAGCAAACGCATTTCGGCTCTTGCGATTGTTATCGGTGCTGTTATCGTGACGGTTCTCATCTTGCGTTTTGTCTCCAGAGAATCGGAAACCCAAAACGCTGCGGAATCGCCCGTTTTTGTTGCAAAGAGCGAGGTTGTCACCGAAACAGATACCGATGGAGACGGTCTCAAAGATTGGGAAGAGGCGCTTTGGAATATGAGTCCGACTACCCCTGACACAGACGGAGACGGCACCCTTGATGCGGCAGAGGTTGCAAACCAGCGAGCGGCGGCAGAGGAAGCGCGAGAAGAATCACTTCTTGGTATTGCGGCATCTCTGGAAGCGTCTGCCGCTGACGAAAATCTATCCAAAACAGATCTTCTTGCGCGTGCGCTCCTTGAACAAGTTGTTGCTTTCAAGAACGCGGGGATTTCAATTGACGCAAACGTCGCGGGGGAAGTGAGTAATACTTTGGGAAAAACATTGTTGACTGACGCGCCGGATGCACCAACTGTTACCCTAAACGATTTGGTTATCGCCGAATCACCAACAAACGATGACATACGTACGTACGGAAACACAATCGGTGCGGCACTTGCGGGTCCATCAACAGAAAAAACAAATGAGTTATTTGTTCTTGCCGAATTCGGACAATCAAACGATTCGTCCGTTCTCTCAAAACTTACACCTGTTGCAGACCACTACACCTCAATCGCCGCTTTGATAGCTGACGTACCTGTCCCTACAAATATTGTTAGAGCACATCTCGCATTCGTGAACGCAACACACGCCGTTGCCACATCTCTCCGCGCACTCGGAACGCTCTCGAGCGATTCTCTCGGTGCTATACTTGCATTACAGCTTTACGTTGATGCCTCAGCCACTTTTTATGACTCGTTCCAGGCACTCAAGGCATACCTCACCGCACATAAGTCCTTGTTTTTTGAAAATGATCCAGCGTTCATACTAATAAACCTTCAATAATGAGCCGTAGGTTGTATACAAAGATTCTTGCCCTTCTTATCCTCTGCAGCATTGCCGCAGCCCCTTTTGCTCCTCATTTTGCTGGCATGCGCGCGAAGCGCGCAGAAGCGGCGAGTTTGGGGGCACTCAAAGATGGATTTATCGCGGGTGTTGCGGGGTGCGCTGCGTCTTTTTACATTCTCAAAGCACTTGAGGCCGTAGACGCATTTCAAACTGTTTCCGTCCCATCACAGGAAGGATCGCAATCCTTCAAAAGCGAGCTCTTCAACTGCATCCTTACGAATGTCGTCAACGTGATTATCGAAGACATGTTGAACAGTTTGACTAAGTGGATTCAGGGTGGCTTCAAGGGCAATCCCGTCTTCGTTACGCGACTCAACACACAACTGCAAGACGTGGCAGACCAGGCGGCCGGAGCATTCCTCCAAGGAACAGTGCCATTCCTGTGCTCGCCATTCCGCGGAGAAATCGCGCTTCAACTCATTAAAATATATCGAGACGACAAGGGGCTCGGCTACGGTCAGAGCGTACAATGTACGTTCACAGACGCAATCGGAAACCTTGACCAATTTCTCGCGGGCGACTTCTCCTCTGGAGGATGGGAGGGGTGGTTCGAGCTCGTCGGAAATCCGTACAATAATCCGTACGGAGCATATATTGAATCGGCAAATGAACTTTCGTTTCGTCTTCAATCGGCGACAGGGCAAGTGTCAAAGGAGATTGATTTAGGAGCGGGATTTCTTTCTAAGAAAACAACGACGTGCTATCTCTACACCGACGGCGTGGGAATGTTTCCGGTCCAAGCGCAACAATTTGTAATACAGGGAGACGAAGATATTAAGGCCGCAATGAAACGTGCGGGGATAACGGGGTCTACAGAAAACGTCGAGTGTGACGAGTCGAAGATCAATACGCCCGGGTCATTCATCCAAGATCAAATCGGAAAACAACTCGGTATTCCGGCAGAAAAACTCGCCTTCGCCGATGAGATGAATGAAATGATAAACGCAATCGTCGCATATCTCATTCGAAACATGCTTCAGGGAGACAAGGGGCTCGCGGGATACGACAAGAATGATTTTGAGGACGAGTTTCCGACACTTCCAACAATTGACGACATCGATCTCACCGGCGGAACAGATGACGACACTCCGGGCGACTCGGAAAAGCCCGGTCCCCCAGGTCCTTCGATGTGTTTCACAAAAAATGGAACATTTTTGACGCCGACACAAGGAGGAACGGAAACAAAATCCGTTACCTTCCCCGTACCCCAAAATGTTTCGTATGACAAGATTATCTTTGAGGTTGATGTCACAAACAATGGCTGGCTTCCTGACAGAGATGGGTGGCCGTATAACATTTTCTGGTTCGTGCGGGGAGGAAATAAGAACATGTTTGGGTATGTGAACGTTCTTGCACCAGGAAAAAATAAAGTCATGTTACGCCACGGCCTTGGACAGAGTCATGGATATAAGCCGCGAAAATTGTCGAACCTAACATTCCCCGAGAACACAACGTACCACTTCGCGTACACGTATGACGCAAAAGCACAGACGATTCGCCTTCGGGTAACCAACAAAGATACCGGCAAGGCAGTCGCAAACGTGTCGAGTGTACCGGACGTTCCCGGTATAAATGTGGGCAATCAACATTTTCAAGCGACATTTGGATTCAGGACAGCCGAAGAAAATCGGAAGGAACGTCCGTCGTACGGGTGGGAATACTCGGACTTAAAAGTACAATTTATTACAAACGGAGATGCTATTGACACATGTAGTCAGGCGCAAGATGGTGGTGGAGGAGGAGGTGGGGGTGGTGGAGGAGGTGGAGGCGGCCGTGGAGATACGGACGGTGATTTGTACCCCTAAAAATGAAGTTGAGTAAAAACAAAAAAATACTTTTGATTACCGGGAGCATTTGCATGCTTCTTGGTGGTGTTTTTCTTTTTAGTATACATACAGCATCCAAAGCAGAGGCGCAACGCCTACCACCCATAGAGTGTGTGTTTCCATCGGTTCCGAGCGTTTCCGGGACCGATTGTATAGATCCATACACAGATTATGAACCGAAGCAAGGTGGGGGTGCCGCAGGAGGAGGCACGGCTGGAGGAGGAGGTGGAGGGGGGTGGGGGGATGATGAGACAGGACCCAATTTTGGTTGCGGCCGCAACCCCTTCACCAAGGGCTGTATGGCACAGCTCGCATATTACGTCATGTCCCTCTTTGCCGTTCTTCTCGGTATTGCGGGTGTTTTTCTCAACTTCGTCATAGAACTCACTATAAAAAATCTCCCTGTGTTCATAGGAAAAATGACCAGTATCGCCACCGGGTGGCGGATTATACGGGATACTATAAATATCTTTTTCATATTCATACTCCTCTTCTCCGCTATTTCTATGATTTTGCGGCTGGGAAAGATAAGCCCGAAAGACATCCTTCCAAAACTCATCATTGCCGCGCTCCTCATCAACTTCAGCATGTTCTTTACGAAAGCGCTTATTGACGTGTCGAATGTCTTTACCGTCGAGTTTCATAACGCGATTGAGGAGATAGGAAATGCCTCGGCGAAAAAAAGCTCGGGCGCTACCGAAAAAATATCTGGAATATCTGCGGCATTCATGCAAGGTCTTAATCCGCAGAAAATGTTTTCGCAAGTAGAGAAGGCAACAGAAGAAGCACTCCCCGATTACGAGACACACATATTCCAACAAATGGTATTTGGGAGCATCACCATCCTTATCGCAACATTTGTGTTCTTTGCAATGGCCATGATGCTTCTTGTGCGTTTTGTGATACTCATTCTTCTTTTAGTGACATCCCCGATTGGGTTCGTTGGTGGCTTGCTTCCTCAATTAACCGAACAAAGCAAGAAGTGGTGGGACACGCTCATCGGACAGATTTTGTTCGCCCCCATTTTGATGCTCTTTATGCTCCTCACAGTTCTCATCGTTACCGACCCGTCACTGGTAGAAGCTCTCGATGCAAAAACAACCGCGATTAACTCGACAAGTTCTGCGGGACAATTCTTTAGTTTTGCTGGCGGTGGCGTTGCCGGCATGATGAGTTATTTCTTGATTATCGGTCTCATGATCGCAGGACTCGTCATTTCAAAACAGATCTCCGGCAAGGCGGCGAGTGGGCTTATGAACTGGGCAACGAAAGCGGGTGGGGCGGCCGCCTTCGCGGTACCTGCGTTCATCGGAAGAAATACTCTTGGACGAGCGGGTAGGGGTATGGCCGAATCAGGAAGATTCAACAGATGGGCGCTTGATGATAAAAGCATGTTTAAACGATTTGCTGGTACGGCATTGATAGGTGGTGGAAAAGGACTTCAAACAAGCAGTTTTGATGGGCGTGGATCGGCGGCACTTAAAGACACGGACGCCGGCAAGGCCGCGGATGGATACCTCAAGAGAAGAGAGGCGGCAACTAAACAAAAAGAATCGTACGCCGAGAAAGCGCGGGTTGCAGAACCGCGCGTCGACGCGGCAAAGGCGAAGGTTAGGAGAGTGGAAGACGACATCAGAGCGGCCGGGGGTACGGCAAACGGCGAACAGCAAGCGACGCTCGATGCGGCAAAAGCGGAACTTAAGCGAGCAGAAAAAGAAACATCGTGGTGGGGGAAAAAGCCAGAACGTACTGCGCGACAAAAACTCTCGCGCGCCGCATCAGCGATGTCTCTTGTTGACATAGCGGAAATCAAACAGCGGGCAGCGAGGATTAAGAAAATCGTTGATGCTAACAAAACTCTTTCAAACGACCAAAAACAAGCACGGGTATCGGCCGATCTCCTCGATGAACTGAAAAAATTGGATGAGGTCAATCATGACAAAGGGAGACACATTGAATACATCGAGGCAACTGATTATCTGAACAAGGTCCAAAAAGACCAGCGTGATTCACAAAAAGAATGGCAGGAACGCCTCGCGGGAGCATTTGTTGGAGCACGAGTCGTTGGTTCCGATAGAGATTTGGCCGACAAACTTCGCAAAAAGCTCAAAACAGACCCTGATAAAGAACTCCTCGAAAAAGTTCGTAAACTCGCCACTGACGAGAAGGAGCCAGCACCGGAAGGAACCGCGGCGGGAGGAGCCGCGCCAGGAGGAGGAGCGGCTGGAGGTGGGGGTAGTGGTGCCGCAGGAGGAGGCGCGGCGGGAGGAGGAGGTGCTACAGCGTAATCCACAATATGAAACAAGAAACAGAAGACATCATCAGGAACAAACTTGCAGATTTGCCGAGCGAGGTGCTCAAAGCAATCACCGAGGTGGATATACGTGTCAAATTACAGGAGATCATGCGGACGCATTCTCTTCGTGTGGATCAGGGAGGGGCACTCGAAAGAGAGGTTCTCCTTATGCTTATCGGACTCGAGACGCCGACCACATTCCTCGACAATATCGTGAAGGAGCTCCATGTACCGCGAGAAACGGCGTCTCGTGTCGTTGAGGACGTCAACCAAAATATTCTAAAGAATATCCGCGAAGTCCTTATTGAACATGTAGCAAAACAAAAAGAAGCGGCGGAGATTGGTGCGCTCCTGTACGAAGAGAGCGAAGGCGCGCTACCGGTATCACCCACGACCCCACAGCAAGAATCTGCGCCAATGAATGTTCCTGCTCCCCGCACGCTCGCGGCAGATATTGCCAAAGCAAAACTCGAAGGAAGTTTTCACTTGCCACCGGATAGTGTGACAGTTAGACCAACGACCAACGACCAACGACCAACGATTGACAACCGACAACCCACAACCAACGACCAACGACTGACAACCGACAACCAACGACCGACAACCAACAGCCCACAACCCACGACAGGCACAGGGATATACAAAGGAAGTGATCCTTATAGGGAGGCGTTGAAATAGCGCGCTTTCTGTTGTGGGTCGTCGGTGGTAGGTTGTAAGTTGATTTATGAATCCCGTTAGAGATAAAAATAGTTTGTCTGCCTAAGAATAAACATCTGGAAACACCATGAACCTGCTCACCTTATGTACTGTAACAACGGAAATGCTCCGCATTTCCTATCTCTAACGGGATGAAATTTGAAGTCCCCCAATTCATTGACGTCGAGGATAGAGTGTTCGGCCCTTTGACGTTCAAACAGTTTGTCTACCTCGCGGGAGGTGCGGGTGTTTCTATGGTTTTGTGGTTTTTTACCCCGAAACTAATCGCAATCCCTCTCATTGGTGTTGCGATTGCGTTCGCCGTTGCGCTCGCGTTCTATAAATACAACAACAAACCGTTCGTCTTTCTTCTCGAATCAGCGCTCCGTTACACAATGTCAGGAAAACTGTATGTTTGGAAAAAGGAAGAAGAAAAACCAGAGAAAAAAGAGGCCTCCGCTCTTCCGCGAGAGGGGATCGCCGTGCCGAGAATATCAGACAGCAAACTTCGCGACCTCGCGTGGAGTTTAGATGTGCACGACTCACTGTACAGTGAATCGACCAACGACCAACGACCAACGACCGACAACTAGAGAAACGTCAGTCAAGGGATCTTTTAAACCCACCTATCTGTCTTGCCAGGGTTTCTGTTTTTTCTCGAATACCTTTCTGTTGTAGAGCGTCAAGTATATTAATCTTACACAACGTATCTACTGCTGCTCGGACTTCATAGAGAGAACCGAGTGCGATATCCAGAAATCTCTTTAAATCTGCGTCTGTTTTCTTTCCGCTACCTTCGGCAATATTTAAAATGACCGAAAAAGCAGCTCTGTTCAACTGACTTCCCAGATCAAACCGGTACTCTCTCGGAATAGTTCGAACCAAAGCAGATATCTCGATAAACAGATCTTGAGCAAGTGTGTAAATATTCCAATCCAGAAAACGAAATTGCTTCATGAACGTAAAGGATGTTCCTTCTCCCATAAAAACTTTATAAAACATCTCTTCTGGGCTCTTCGTTCTGGTTGTTGGTTGTAGGTTGTGGGTTGTGGGTTACAATATATTCCATGGCCCAAGCGCAAAAGGCAAAAGCGACGCAAGAATTTGTTCCTATTAAGGAAATACGGAGTGGCATCGTTGTTCTTAAAGACAACTCGTTGCGTTCCGTTCTCTTGGCATCATCCTTGAACTTCGCGCTTAAATCAGAGGATGAACAAACCGCGATAATCTTGCAGTTCCAGAACATGCTGAATTCGCTTGAGTTCCCCATGCAATTCTTCATACAGTCCCGCGAGCTTGATATCCGGCCCTATCTTGCTCTCCTTGAGGCACAACTTAAAGAACAAACGATCGAACTCATCAAAGTACAGACGCGCGAGTACATCGAGTTCGTCAAGGGATTTACAGAGAACGTGAACATCATGTCGAAGAGTTTCTTCGTTGTTGTTCCCTATAACCCCGCGGTTATCAAATCAAAGGGTGGCGTGTCGGGTGTTCTTGGTGGGCTTATTGGAAAGAACAGAAACGACGCAGAGACGCGCCTCAGTCTCTTTGAAGAATCCCGGAGTCAACTCGAGCAACGAGTCGCCGTCATCACACAAGGACTCTCCCGCGCCGGCGTTCGCGCAATCCAGCTCGGAACAGAGGAGTTGGTGGAACTTTACTACAAACTCTTCAATCCGGGCGATTCGGAAAAACCTATCAAGATTGCAACCGACAGCCAACAAAAAAGTGCTGTAACTCGTTAGCCATCGTATGTCTATCTTTGATGTATTCAAAAGAAAAAAAGGTGTAGACGTGGAGATAACTCCCGTTTTGCCAAAAGATATCTACGAAGCCGGCGTTCTTGAACTCAAAGATATTTTGGCGCCTTCTGCGCTCAAAATCACACCACGAGAGCTCAACCTCGGAGACAAGATCGTACGGACATTCTTTGTAATCTCGTACCCCCGCTTCGTTCCCGACAACTGGCTTTCTCCTATCATCAATCTCGATAAAGTATTCGATATCTCGATTTCTATTGTCCCTGTTGAAACGGCACAGGTCCTCAAAGATTTCAGAAAGAAGGTGGCTGAGGTACAAAGCCAGATACATATGCGAGAGGAACGCGGGCTTGTGCGCGACCCAATGCTCGATGCCGCATACCAAAACCTCGAGGGTCTACGCGACCAACTCCAGCAGGCAACAGAGAAACTTTTTGATGTTGGTCTCTATATTTCTGTCTATGCAGATAACGAGAACGAGCTCGATAAACTGGAATCCGAGATTCGTTCGATTCTTGAAGCGCGTTTGGTGTACCTCAAACCAGCCCTTTTTCAGCAAGAACAGGGGTTCAGGAGCGTTGTTCCTATGAATACAGATGAGCTCCAGGTTCACTCAAAACTGAACACATCTCCTCTCTCAAGCTTCTTCCCATTCGTGTCGTTTGACCTCACGTCGGACAAGGGAATCCTCTACGGTATCAACAGACACAACTCTTCTCTCATTCTCTTTGACCGATTTTCGCTTCCGAACTACAACTCGGTCACATTCGCAACATCTGGTGCAGGAAAAAGTTACGCGACGAAGCTCGAGATTCTCCGTACGCTCATGTTCGATACCGAGGTCATCGTGATTGACCCCGAGCGCGAGTACGAGTTCATGGTTGAAGCAATGGGTGGGAGGTATTTCAATATTTCTCTGACATCTGAACACCACATCAACCCATTCGACCTCCCTCCGGTCAAAGAAGACGAGTCACCATCAAATGTGTTGCGCTCGCACATCGTCACCTTGGTCGGGCTTTTCCGAATTATGTTCGGCGGACTGACACCAGAAGAGGACGCTATCATTGACCGCGCAATAAGCGAAACATACGCGCTCAAAGACATAACTGGTGATACTGACTTTTCAGGAAACCAGCCGCCGCTTCTTTCTGACTTTGAACTCGTCCTTGCCGGCATGCAGGGTGGGGAATCGCTCGTTCAACGTTTGACCAAGTACACGAAAGGGACGTGGTCTGGATTCATCAATAATCCTTCGAATGTTGATATCAACAAAAAGTTCGTCGTCTTTTCTGTGCGCGACATGGAAGATGAACTAAAACCCGTCGCGATGTACCTGGTCACACACTACATCTGGAGCGCCGTACGGAAAAACATCAAGAAACGACTCCTTGTCGTCGACGAAGCGTGGTGGATGATGAAATCAGAGGATACTGCGTCTCTCTTGTTCGGACTCGCAAAGCGAGGACGAAAATACTACCTCGGCATCGCAACGATTACGCAGGACGTCGGTGACTTCTTGCGCTCGCCATACGGGCTCCCCATCATCACGAACTCATCTATCCAACTTCTCCTCAAACAATCCCCCTCATCGATTGATCTCGTACAGAGAACATTCAACCTCACCGACGAAGAGAAGTATCTGCTCCTTGAATCGGAAGTCGGTGAAGGAATCTTCTTCGCAGGACTCAAACACGTGGCATCAAAAACGATCGCCTCATACACAGAGGACCAAATCATTACATCCGATCCCTCGCAGATCTTGGCAATCAAAAAGTCCCGTGAAGAGTATCGTGCCGCACGAAAAAACCTCGACGGAGAGCAGGACGCTGGGACATCCGCATCACCACAATCAAATCCAAACGAACCATCGACCCCATCCGCTCCCGAGACCCTCACAAAGGGTGTAGAATTAAAGAACGTGCTGGAATAGCGGCCGTTCTTCATGGCAGAACCTTCAAAAAAGCGCATTAGTAACACGACCGCAATGTTGCTTTTTGCTGTTGCGATTGTTTTTGACCTCATCAGTATTATTCCTTTTGTTGGGCAGTTCATCTCGACCGTTGGAGGAGCGGTGACTTTTTTTATCTGGTTCACAATCCTTGGCATTCCTTTGATAAGTCCTAAGAAAATCGCCTCATGGGGACTTAACCTCGCCGTTGAAGCATTTCCTGTACTCGGGTCTGTGTGGCCTGGTATAACTGCCGGTGTTATACTCATGGTGCTCATCACGCGCACCGAGGATACGTTGGGTGTTCAGATTCTTAAGACGAAAGGTGTCCCAGGACCCACACAAGCAAAAGCAACGCGACGCATCCAAAATCCGGGTCGGGCGCTCGAGGCGCGAGCCCGCCTCGACCGGATGCAAGAAACACGAGCTCGCGCTGAAACACCAGCCAAAAAAACACCTCGGGTTGGAAACGACCTTACAGGAGACATCTCATGAAATACTTTTTGTACAGCGTCTGTTTTCTTTTTATCGCCGGGCTTCTGGTGACCTCCGTGTACGCACAAGTAAACGTGACAACGGAGTTCGTTCCGACCAATACTACACTGGTATGGGAGGCGGAATCCTACACGCCGCCATTCTACAAAGGAAAGGCGCTGTATCCGACAGGTGGCACGGTACACGTTGTTGCGTTCCCTCCAGAGGGAGTCGGCAATCCCGAAACGCTGACCTATACATGGAAGGTTGATGGCGAAGTCCAAGGAGATCTGTCCGGTGTTGGAAGGCAGACATTTGTTTGGAGTGGAGGTCTTTTTAGCGGATCTCCCTTGATTGTTGTTGAGGTGTCGTCAGCCGCCGGAACGCATGGTGTTGGCGCAACGCGTATACCGGAAACAAATCCGGGAATCCTTCTGTACCAAGATGCTCCACTTGTTGGTATCCTTTTTAACACCGCCTTCACCGCTCATCCTTCGAATGAAATTGCCGTCGAAGCATACCCCCTCTTTTTTTCAACACAAACAAGAAACGAGCAACCTCTTCGCTATACGTGGTTTGCGGGAAATACCGCATTACAAAATCCGCTCGACACACCAGCACGCATCGTGGTACGAACCGAGAACCCTGGGACAACAACGCTTTCGGTACGCGTCGAGAATGACAACAACCTTCTTGAGTCGGCACGTGGAGAAATGACCATTCGTCTCACAGAATAAAATGAAAACCTCAACAAAACTTCTTGTTCATTGTTCATTGTTCATTGTTTCTTTTTTTGCGATTACGGGCGTTGTGCTCGCAGCAAATGACTATACCCTCCTCGCACCATCGGTGCCTTTTATTGGAAAAACATACACCCCAGGAAATCTCGCGGGATACCTCCAGGGTATCTTTCGTTTGGGCATCGGGATTGCTGTTACGCTCGCAATTCTTATTCTCGTCAAAAATGGAATCCAGTGGATGGTTTCCGATGTCGCAGGAAAAAAAGAAGAGGTAAAAGATTGGTCGTGGGACGCCATTCTCGGACTTCTTCTCGCGTTTTCCGCATGGCTCATTCTAAGTACCATAAACCCAGATCTTGTTAAATTTAAACTCGTACAGACAATTAAAGATGCCAAAGAACAAGCACTTCGTCCTCCCGTTGGGGGTACGGTAACAACGGTAGGAAAACCGTGGCCAGACGACTCAAAGGAAAGAGGTCTGCTTGATGCTGGGGGCGTTCATGTAAAGACACCAACGTGCAAGACAGATGTTCAAAAGGGCTGTACGAGCGTTGCGGGTCTTTCTCAAACGTCAATCTCTAAACTCATCCAGTTAAAGGCGAAGTGTAAGTGCGAGGTATTCATTTCGGGCGGAACAGAGTATTGGTTACACAAAACTCACGGCGGAAACAATACTGTTGATATTCGTAATTATGCTGACTTAGCTGCATATTTGGGAGGTATGGGAGAAAAGTGCGGAGACACAAAACCAAAAGATGGTTTGACGTTTCACTGGGAAGACAAAAGTTGTCCGTGGGCCACCGCAGGAGATGGTCACTGGCACGTTCCTTTGTAAGTAAGATGTATATGCCCAAAAAAGTATCCCTCATTCTTACGCTTATCGTCATCCTCGCACTTGTCGGTGGCGTTTGGTTTTGGTTCGCATACATCCACACACCAGCCTCCGAATCTCCCACAACAGAAGAGTCGCGGGGTGGATTTTTCTCTTTCTTTGGTAACTACTTCGGTGGAAGTGGTGAGCCGGGGACACAGACCCCAACCAACGAAACCCCGGAAGTGCTTGCTCCCGCGTTCTCATTCCGAGAGCGTCTTACAAAGGAACGAATGCTCTCTCTTTCAGATGTTCCTCTTTCGGGTACAACGTTTGCACTCATGCGCAAAGGAACGACGACCCCCGCACTGTTCGACGAGCAGGTTCGGTTTGTTGAGAGAGAAACGGGGCACGTTGTTGACCTCTCAATCACAACAGGGGACACCGAGCGCATCTCAAACACAACAATCCCCGGTATTCAAGAGACCATCTGGGGCAATGGCGGAAACACAGTTGCCCTTCGTTACCTCGCAGAAGATAGCGAAACGATAGAGACCTTTGTGGGAACGCTTCCGACAACAACTCCTGTTATGAACACGGACCTTGTTGGAACATTTTTTCCGCAAAACATCACATCTCTCGCCATGCGTCCGACGAACGGAGAGGTGTTCTATGTCATCAAAAATCAAGATGGGGCGGCAGGACGTATTACAAATGTCGCAGGCACGAACACCCGAACTCTCTTTTCTTCTCCTCTTCGTGAGTGGGCCGCGCTCTGGACAAGCCCTTTAATCACCCTCACCACAAAACCGTCTGCACGAGCGACCGGATCTGCACACTCTCTTAACCCATCAACGGGAGCGCTTGTACGGCTCACCCCAAACACATCGGGGCTAACTGTTCTTATGAACACGGAGCAAACTCGCGTGCTCTATACCAACACCACCCCTTCTACGGTTTCACTCTTTATACTCAACCTCACCACACAAGAAACATGGACTGTGCCCTTGAGAACTCTTCCAGAAAAGTGTGTGTGGCGAGATGAAACGAACCTCATATGCGCTGTACCGGACAACGTCCCTGGAAATATGCCCGACATTTGGTACCAAGGACGCGTGTCACTTTCCGATACCTTATGGGCAATCGACACCGAAACCAAACTTGTTGATTTCCTCATCTCACCAGAGGAAATTATTGGAGAGGGTGTTGATGCGATTGGGCTTTCACTTTCTTCAGACGGCACAATTCTCTCGTTCATCAATAAAAAAGATCTGCGTGGTTGGATCGCAGATGTTACGTCAACCAACAACTAGTGCTTTGTTTAGTTGTTGGTTGTTGGTTGTTGGTTTTCGGCCGTTATTTTTTTCCTTGTCCACCATTCTTGCCCGATTGAGAATAGGTTTGATGTCGTCCAATAGAGCGCAACCGATGCGGGTAGCGCAGAAGCGATAAAGACGATGACAACGGGGAAGATGTATTTCATCTGGAACTGCAAACTCTTACTGAACTCGTTCCCGAATGATGGCTTGGTGTCTTTCTTTGTCTCAGGAACGCGCATGAGCTTCGCTTGGAAGAATTGTGAGACGCCGGCAAGGATAGCGATAGGAATACTCCTTACTGTCACGTCCACAAGTCCCAGGAACATCGTATTGATGTGTGACGGGGCATCAACGAATGAGTAGAGGAATGTGGGGTCTATCGCGGGAAAACCGGCCCGCAGAACCATGAAATAGAGACCGAAAATGATCGGAATCTGAATGAAAAGAAAGAGGATATTCGAGAACGGATTAACCTTGTTGTTCCGATAGAGCTCCATCATCTTCACTGCCTGCTCTTGTTTGTCGTTCTTGTACTTCTCTTTAATGGCATCCATCTCCGGTTGGAGTTTTTGCACCATGAGTTGGGTGCGGACCGATTTTTGCGCGATAGGGAAGAGGATGAGTCGAATCACGCACGTGAAGACAATCACGATTACCCCGAGATCTGCCCAGGGAAGCGCCTGCATCAAAAGAACAATCCCGTTATACAAAGGTGTGGTAACAAACGTTCCGAATATGCTGTGTGACATAGAAAGTAGTATACCTCGGCACTAACTTTTGCGCATTCGGACATCCGATGTCCCGTCTTCGGACATCGAATATTCGAAAAGAAGATTCTTTATTTCCACCTCAAGTTCTTTGAACGAGAGTTCTGGTGCATTCTTTTTTGCAAACAACACATATCGACCGGGAGAGATCGGTGTGTTTTTTTCCGACCGACGGAACACGTCATACACGCGGCGCTTGAGTTTGTGTCGCGCAACCGCTGTCCGTGCGACCTTTTTTGAAACAACAACAGAGAAACGTGATGCCACGTCAGCGTGTGACACGGCGCGAAGAGAGAAGTGGGTGGCATGAAAAACCTGTCCGTCGCGTCCCGACGGAAATTCCTGCCGTGTTATACGACGCCTCTTTGAAAACATATAGAACGTATTTAAAACACGATTTGCTGCGCTGCCCGCTCCGGTCCTCGCCCGCGCCTTGCCTCTCATGTTTTAAATACGTTCTAGTGGGTTAGACAGTGAGTCGTTTTCGTCCTTTACTACGACGACGCGCGATTATGTTCCGTCCCGTCTTCGATTTCATACGGAGACGAAACCCGTGTGTTTTTGCCCGCTTTCTCTTTTTTGGTTGATATGTTCTTTTCATAACTTTAATTGTGTGTTGTTGGTCGTTGGTTGTCGGTTAATTTGTCCCCACATTATTAACATAGTTATCTCCTTCTCACAAGTTCTCTCGGCACACCACTCATCTATAATGAACACTCTATGACAACAACAACGACCACTCCCACCGACACAAAGTCATTGTGGAAACATGTTCTCTCCGGCGTCGAGATTGTTGTGTCGAAACCCGTATTTCGAACATGGTTCAAGGGTACACACATCGTTCGTGTTGATGATGGGGTTGTCTATATTGGTGTTCCAAACCTTTTTGCAAAGGATTGGATTTCGTCAAAACATCACAAGACGATACTCCGGCTCTTGCGTGAGGTCTCAGACATCGTCCGTTCAGCAGAATATGTTATCTCAACCAAGGCTCCCGAGGACGCAACACTTCCGACCCTGACGCGCGAAGACGCGCTTCCACAATCGTTCGGTGAGTTGCCACTCAAAGATCTCTACATCAACAGGGCGGACAACTTGAATCCGCGCTACACGTTCGACTCATTTGTTGTTGGTTCGTTCAACGAACTCGCACATGCCGCCGCACAGGCAATCCTTGAGCGTCCTGGTATGCGCTATAACCCGCTCTTTGTGTATGGACAAACAGGACACGGAAAAACACACCTTATCCAGGCAATCGGAAACGAGATAAAAAAGAGATTCCCTGACAAAAAGGTGTTTTATGTTACCTCTGAACGGTTTTCTCAGGAGCTGGTGAATGCGATACAAACGAATGCTGTTGGGGCATTCAAGGAAAAGTATCGAAAATTCGATGTTTTGATCATGGACGATGTGCAGTTTCTTTCAAGTAAGGAAAAGACGCAGGAAGAACTCTTCCACACATTTAATGATATCTACGAGAAGAACGGTCAGATTATTTTTTCATCTGATCGTCATCCCAACTACATCTCTTCGATTGCAGATCGGTTGAAATCTCGCTTCAACGCTGGAATGACTGTTGATATCCCGCCCCCTGACGCAGAGTCCCGGATGGCAATCGTCAAATCAAAAGCGTCAGAAAACGGCATCACCCTTCCTCAAGAAACACTCATGTTCCTCGCCACATCGATTGAAGGAAACATCCGCGAGCTTGAGGGGGCACTCAATTCACTTCTTGTACAAACACACATGAAGAAGCGCGATCTCACACTCGCCGAGATTAAAGAGATCATAAAAAACAACGTACGCCCCAAGAAGATGGTTGCGGTCAAAGAGGTGGTTAAGATTGTGTCTGGATTCTATAACCTCGACGAGGAAAGTATTTATAAGAAAAGCCGAAAAAAGGAGGTGGTTAGGCCTCGTCAAATCATCATGTATCTTCTCCGGGAGGATTTTGCGCTTCCGTATCCGTCGATAGGACAGAAGATGGGTGGTAGAGACCACACAACAGTTATTCACTCATATGAGAAGGTTAAGGAAGATATCAAAACAGACCACCAACTAGAACAAGAGATCGCACAACTGCGTGCGATGCTCTGATAAGGGTGGATTTATCCAGCACTTACATTACTGTTATGTTTTTGTTACCAAAACAACCCCAGAAGACAGAGAGTTATCGTTTGGTATTTTGGGGTTGTGTACGTGTTTTATAAAAACACAACATAACAACAGTAATGTAAGTGCTGGATAAATCTGTGGAGAGGTGTGGGTGAAGGGTGGGGTTAAGTTGTTGGTAGTGTGTGAAGAAAATCGGTGTTTTTAAGAAAAAGACAGAATAAGCAAAAACTAACCGTCAGTTCTTCATACATAAAGTATCAGTAATGCACATGTGCGTATCTAAAAACAAGAGCCCCGCCTTCAGTTTAGATACTTTTTAACATATCCACGCACATAATAGTAATAATAATCTTTTATTTATAAAGAATAGAAACAAGGTATCAACACCATGAAAGCAACCCTTCCAACCAGAGATTTTCAAATAGCTGTTTCAAACGCGGGACGTGTTACAGGAAAACATCTTTCACTTCCGATACTCCGCTGTCTTCTTGTTGTGACAACAAAAAACGAGATTACGATTCGTGCAACAAATCTTGATCTGGGAATCGAGATACGGATTCCCGCACGGGTTGAGAAGGAAGGCGTGTTTGCTGTTCCTGCAGACGTACTCGACGCGTTCGTTTCGAACATCTCATCAGGAGACGTGCTCACCATATCCCACGAGGGGTCAACACTTCATCTCTCGACCCCAAAAACAAAAGCAAAGATTGGGACGTTCTCTCACGAGGATTTTCCGTCGCTTCCCGCGGTGCCGGACGAAGAACATTTTACTGTCGGCGCTGGAGAATTTGCGGGGGCACTCCGAAGTGTGTCCTGGGCCGCCTCTGCATCAAGTATCAAACCAGAGCTCGGGAGCGTGTATCTTTATCCGAACGGTGACGAACTCGTGTTCGTCGCGACCGACTCATTTCGCCTTGCTGAAAAAAAGATTCCCGCAAAACCCTCAAAGAAATTTGAATCGCTTTTGATTCCACTACGGAACGTGACGGAGATCATCCGCCACCTCGAGGAATCGAAAAGGGATGTTGTTATCCGTGGAGACGGACACCAGATTGCACTTACACTCGACGGAACGTATATCACGTCGCGCGTCATCGAGGGGGTGTTTCCTGACTATCACCAAATTATTCCAAAAACACACGATACCGACGCCGTTCTTTTAAAACAAGATCTTGCTGACGCGCTCAAACAACTCCGTGTCTTTTCGGACCAATTCAATAAACTCACCGCATCCATTGACCCGAAGAAAAAGACCTTCACGCTCGCAAGCGCAAACCAAACAACAGGAGAGAGTATTGTGACCCTAGACGCGGCGCTTTCGGGGGAACCTTTGGAACTTCACTTCAACCTTCTTTTTGTGAGCGATTGTCTTCAGTCGGTGAGAACAGACAGCGTCAAAATCGAATTTGGAGGCGGAGGTAAGCCCGCACGGATTACTCCGATTGGCGATGCGTCATTTGTATACATCGTCATGCCGATGAATAGGTAGTGCCCCAATTGCCCCATGAATCCCATCAAAGACCTCCTCTCTCTGTATAAACGCCTCACACCGCCAAATGGTGCGCTTCGCGGTGCCGTTGCCTCTGGAATAGAGAGTGTTCTTAATGTGAAGGTTCCTCAAAGCGCAATCACAATTACTCGCGACGCGGCGTACCTTTCTGTTGATGCGTCGCTGAAGGCCGCCATTTTTATGAAACGCGATGCGGTTTTAACCGACATCGCTGCGCGTGTTGGAGAAGGGAGGGTGCGGACAATCCACTAGTGACCTAGTTATTATTTAGAGGAATCAATTTTCCTTTTTCTCCGTATCCGTTTGCAACGGCCCACGCGCGTACCGATGATTCCCAACGTGTGAATTGCGGGTCATTTCCGGGGTTGTCCGGTTCCGGACCCTGCGGATCGTCTTTTTCTACCCAATATAAGATTGAGTGCACGTCTTGTTTTACGTACTCACGTCTTCGAGACGCAGGTGTGTTGTCGTTTGCGGGTTTCCCTGTTTTTGTATCAACGGTGACCATCTCACCACCTTGCCAAATCCCACGAAGGACTGGTTTAACGTCTTCTTCGTATGTTGGTGATGCAAAGCCCGTCTCGGGGAATTTTTGAAGCGCAAACTCCATGAACTCGTGCCACAAAGGAGCGATAATAAACCCAGCAACCTTTTTTTCCATCGGCGTGTTGTCATTGTTTCCCGCCCATGCACCCGCGGAAATCGATGGTGTGTATCCGATAATCCACGCATCCCGATAATCGTTTGTTGTTCCTGTTTTTGCAGCGACCTGTTTGCCAGGGAAGTACAAAGATGAGCGTTCACCGAATGCCGGTGTCCGTGCGGTATTATCAGAAAGAATATCGGACATCTGGAGCGCGATGTTTCTATCAATGACACGGAACGATCGCGCGTTAAACTCTTCAAGCACCCTTCCTGTGCTATCTTCAATTTTGAGGATTGGTGTTGTTGGATTACGTGAGCCGTCGTTCGCAAAGACGCTGTATGCGCTCGTGAGCTCCAAGAGGGTCACCTCACCTCCTCCAAGGACCAAGGTGAGCCCGTACCGTGCCGGGTCTGCAAGAGTTGTGATACCCATATCGCGCGCCGTTTTAAGCGATTCGGTGAGTCCTGCAAGGTACACAGCTTCGACCGCAGGAACGTTCACGGACTGTGCGAGGGCCTGTCGTATCGTCATTGGACCACGGAACAAGAGATCGTAATTTTTCGGGCTATAACACGGAGATATATTCGACATGCTCGATGCCGGACATGCCGTTGAGAATTGTGTTGGTACGTCAAAGAGTACTGTGTCCGGCGTGTACCCCTTTTTAAACGCCGTTGCGTAGACGAACGGCTTGAACGCAGATCCTGGCTGGCGAAGCGCGAGTGTTATGTTCACGTTGCCGTCGATATCTTTATCAAAGTAGTCGCGCGACCCGACCATCGTCAAGATCTGTCCTGTTTTTGGATCAAGTGCAACAAGGCTGGCGTTTTCCGCATTGAATTTTTCTTTGTTTTGAAGTGCCCCCTTCAAAATGATTTCCTCCGCTTTTTCCTGAAGCTCGTAATCAAGTGTCGTGATGACGTTGAGACCCCGCGAGTCGATGCCGCCCGAGCCGTACTTTTTTTCAAGATAACTTTTCACATAAAAAACAAAGTGTGGAGCGAGAATACCTTTCTCTGGTTGCGGCTGGAATGTCACCACTTCTTTCTCTGCGGAAGCCCGGTCTTCTTCGGTGATAAATCCAAGCTCAACCATGCGTCGCAACACGACATTTTTTCTGGCGTCTAACTCTTTGAGATTGTCTCCGTACGGAGAAAAGTATGTTGGTGCTTGAGGAAGCGCCGCGAGGTACGCGGACTCTGTGAGTGTGAGATCAGATGCTGACTTGTTAAAAAACCGCCGGCTTGCTTCCTCGATGCCATAAACAGACCCACCGTATGGCGCCTCATTCAAATAGAGCGAGAGAATCTCTTCTTTTGAGAGTGCTTGTTCGAGTTTGATGGCCAAAACCCACTCCTTGAGTTTTCGGGTAATTGTTTTCTCTGTCGTCAAAAGAGAGTTCTTGACCACCTGCTGTGTGATTGTTGACCCACCTTGAGAAAAACCAATTGAAGTGATATTCACAAAAACGGCACGGATAATCGCAGAGACCTTGATACCGCCATGTTGATAGAACTCAGCGTCTTCGATCGCAACTGTCGCATTCTTTACATGTCGCGAGATGGAGTCAAAAGGAATGACGGTTCTGCGCACATTCTCGTGAAGGTCGTAGAGAAGTATCTTTCCTGTTCTGTCGAAGATCTTTGTTGACTGCTCGACTTTCCGCTCGGTAGCAACATCAAAATCAGGAAGACGGATTGACGCCGCAAACAGAAGAAGACCACCCCCAACAAGGGCAACGAAGGCCCCTGCGGCAAAAAGAAGCGTCCGTTTCAACTGTTTTCGTCTCATGTGTGGATAGTATACAACACCACATACAAGGAGGCCTTTTGTGGGCTATGGTATGCTTCACATATGAGACGATTAAAATCCAAAGTCATTACAGACCCTGCGCGGGTAGACCGTCTTCTTTCGCGCGGCATTGCCGAGATTGTGGACAAGGCGCACCTTAAGGCAGCCCTTCTTTCGGGAAAGCAACTTCGGATAAAACTCGGGATCGATCCGACGGGCGAGAATCTTCACCTCGGGCACAGTATCAATCTCCTCAAACTCAAGGATTTTCAGGATCTCGGGCACCAAATCGTTTTTATCATTGGCGACGCGACGGCGGAGGTTGGTGACACATCGGATAAGGACTCCGAGCGGCCGATGTTGGTGAAAAAAGAGATACAAAAGAACAAAAAGACATACCTTGCGCAGGTCGGAAAGATTATCGACCTTTCGTGCGCAGAGGTCGAACACAACGGAAAATGGTTGAATAAGTTGACATTCCGCGATATCGGCGAGCAGGCGAATCTTTTTTCGGTGTCTGACTTTATTTCGCGCGATAACATCAAACGTCGTCTTACGGCGGGGAAACGGGTTTCCTTACGCGAAACACTCTATCCTCTCATGCAAGGGTATGACAGTGTTGCTGTCCGGGCGAACGTTGAGCTTGGCGGCACGGATCAGTGGTTCAATCTCTTGGCGGGGCGCGTGATGCAGGAATACTACAAACAGGAACCGCAGGATATTCTTATCACACGAATACTCACGGCCGGTGACGGAAGAAAAATGAGCAAGTCCTTGGGAAACACAATCAATATCCTCGACGCGGCAGAGGACATGTATGGAAAAGCAATGCGGATTGATGACGTGCTTATCACCGAGTATATGGAACTAACGACACGGATTCCTGAAGAAGAGATTCTTGAGTACAAACAACGTCTCGTTGCGGGAGAGAATCCGAAGAACATAAAGCAGATTCTTGCACGCGTCCTCGTTTCCACGTACCACTCGGAAAAAGATGCAACAAAAGCAGAAGACGCATTTCAAAAGACATTCTCTGAGAAGAAAATGCCGGACACCATGCCCGAGGTTTTGATAGAAGAGGGCGAGACGCTTGAGAATGCGCTGCCCACAACTCTTATGTCTTCGAAATCACATCTGCGGCGTCTGGTTGCACAGGGCGCAGTTCACGACATGGAAAGTGGAGAGAAGATTAAAGATTCAAAAAGGCGTATTGTTGTCCCCCTTATCTTAAAACTCGGAAAACGGACATTTGTGCGGATTACTGTGCGGAAGAAAAAGAAAGAATAGACAGAAACACAAAAGCCCCATTCGGGGCTTTTGTGTTTGATTACATCTCTTCGCTTTCGCTTCCCATTCCTCCAAGATCGTCTGGGTCAGGTTCGTCACCGTCGATGTCACCAACGGGCTTCTTCTTGGTCGGGTCAACGGGGGCCAGTGGGTCAACCTCTTCGTCGACTTCTTCTTCGCCCACAGGGTCATCTACCATCGCCGTCTCAAGGTCCACCTCTATTGTTGCTTCGAACATTTGTGAAAAGTTATGTCTATAATTTGCCGCCATCTCTGTGGCGACACTGTTGTATCAAATATGGTGTTCCGCTGTCAACAGGGATTGTATCGTAGTGTGGATAAGGGGGCGCTCAAGTCGGATTCCGGGAACACGCGTCCGTGCTTGCTAGCCCGGCGCTCACGCTCGACCTCGACGGTCTCCGCGAGTTTCCCGGAATCCGACTTTCGCTCTTGTCGGTAAATGCAAATGCCAATACGTCCTAGAGCCGGCTGCTCACCATGTGTGTGAGCGCAACCGCGATCGCGTCATATTCATCGTCGTGTGTTTTTTTAACCGAAAACGAGAGGAGCCGATGAAGCATTTCGGTAACGGCTCTCTTGTCACTTTTGCCATACCCCGTAACGGCTGCCTTAACCGCTGAGGGTGTGTATTCGGCAACAGAGAGGCCGCGTTCGTGGGCGAGAGAAAGAAGCGCGCCACGAACCTCGGAGACCCGCATCGCTGTCTTTTGATTTGCTGTTACAAAAAGATTCTCGAACGCCGCCGATGTCGGCTCAAACTCCTTTATAATTTTTCCTACTTGCGCGACGCACTCTCCCAGGCGAGGAATGAATTCTTTTGCGAGAGGTGTAAAACATTCCGAATGGAGAACGTGTTGTTTGTTTGCGTCTCCCTCGAGGATGGCGATGCCCAAGCGTTCATATCCGGGATCAATACCGAGAACCTTCATAGTAGTTTATTAGTTTAATAGTTACGCCTTGCTTTAGTTTATTTGTTTCAAACCAATAAACTAACGGACTAATAAACTTACTCTGCGTTGGTGTACACCTCCTGGACATCATCATAATCACGAAGCACCTCAAGAAGCGTTTGAAGCGCTGCGCCATCTTCTGCGGAGAGGGGAATCGTTGTTCCTGGCACGTATCCTTCCTCACCTTTTGTGAACGCCCAAAGCGCCGCACCAGGAGCGGCAAGTGTTCCGCCGTGTTTTGAGAGAAGGTGTTTTACTTCAGCGGATGTTCTGTTCTTGCTGTCCGTGAGCCCTTCGATGACGATGGCACACCCTCCTGGCCCATATGCTTCGTAAACAACCTTTTCATCCGCGCCTCCGGCGGTTGCACTTGCAATCGCTCGTTCGATATTTTCTTTCGGCATGTTCGCCGCTTTTGCTTTTTCAATCGCCGATTTGAGCGCGGGCGAATTCGGGTCGCCTTTTGCGATACGTGCCTCAACCTTAATAAGTTTTACAAGTTTGGTGAAGAGATTACTCTTCTTTGCGTCGGTCGCACCTTTCTTCTCTTTTATTTGGCTCCATTTATTGTGTCCTGACATTGTTTTGTATTACAAAAGTACGTCTTGATTTCCTACGGCGCCCACATGATCGCGCGCGCGCGCTGTTGCGATGCGGCCGCGTGGAGTGCGCTCGATGAATCCGATTTGCATCAAATATGGTTCGTGGACTTCCTCAACGGTTGCGCTGTCTTCCGCAAGCGCGGCCGCAAGGGTCGAGAGGCCAACGGGACCACCGCCGAACTTATCAAGAAGCACTCGAAGGAGCGTTCTGTCCGCGTGGTTAAGGCCTCGTTCGTCTACACCCAAGAGTTTGAGCGCGTTTTGAACTGTTTCGTGATCAAGATCTGTTTTGTGGATTTGTGCGAAGTCGCGACAGCGTTTCAAAAGGTAGTTTGCGGTTCGTGGTGTCGCGCGTGCTCTGCCTGCAATTTCCTGAAGTGCTTTTGGATGTGCGGAAACTCCAAGAACTTCTGCGGAGCGCTTCAATATCGAGAGAATTTCTTCTTCTGTATAAAAATCGAGGCGAAACACACCACCAGAAAAGCGAGAACGAAGAGGAGATGAAAGAAGTGCGATACGTGTAGTTGCGGCAACAAGTGTGAATGGTGGCAACTCGAGTTGCACGGTGCGCGCGGAAGGACCTTTGCCAATGATGATGTCGAGGCGGCTTGATTCCATTGCTGGATAGAGGACTTCTTCAATCGCGCGGTTCAATCGGTGTATCTCGTCGATAAAAAGAACATCGCCAGGTGAGAGATTTGTGAGGATCGATGCGAGATCGCTCACGCGCTCGATCGCGGGGCCCGAGGTGACCTTCAGAGATGTCCCAATCTCGCGCGCAATCAAATGCGCTAAGGTTGTCTTTCCCAAACCCGCGGGTCCGTAGAAGAGAAGGTGCTCGGGGGAGTGCCCACGTTCTTTTGCGGCGGAGAGGAGGATACGCAAATTGGCCTTTATTTGGGGCTGTCCAATGTATTCGTCCCAAAGGGCAGGGCGGAGAGCCGCGTCCAAAAAAAGGTCTGCTGCGGGCTCTGGTTTTAGGGGCTCACTTGACATATTAAAAATGGTATGCTAGGATACCCATGCGTACATGAGGATTTCTTGACATGTCCGCGTGAACATTCAAAACTAGTGCTTCGCGTAGTGTGGGTACGTTTTAAAACGCTCCAAGCAAAAAAGAGGTTATCGACCCGCCCGAGGCGGGTAAATAAAGAGAGCAGGCGAGAAACCTCTGAGCAAACGTCATACGCCCGTATGCTCATCATCGGTGAGGAACCGTTGGTTGATTTGAACTCGTTTCAAGCCAGCGAACAGTCCCCTTAACAGATATGAGGCTTTGCTCAGAGATTTCTCTTCTGGTCACGTGCAGTCAAACTTCATCCATCATACTCCTTTTTATGAAAAAAGAAAGTGCACACAACATTGTGCACTTTCTTTTTTTGTGGTGTTTCAAAAATGAAAAAAATCTAGACGGAGAGATCGACAACACGTTCGATTTCTTCGAATGTTGTCGTGCCTTCAAGCACGCGGAGGATTGCGTCTTGTGAAAGAGAGAGAAACCCTTGTTCGCGTGCCGCCTTTCTAATTTCGCGCTCGCTCGGACTCTCCTCAACAATCCTCTCGATGGTCTCATTCATCACAATTGCCTCAAAGAGCCCAATACGGCCCTTATATCCGTCTCCACCGCACTCGGCACAGCCCGGACCGGCCTCAAATACCTTCTCCCTTTGAATACCCGCGATCTTTGTGGGATCTCCCACATCACTCAAAATCCTCTCAACAAGTGCACGTCGTTCATCTGGAATCGGTATCTCTTTTTTACATGCGGGACAGAGCGTACGAACCAGTCGCTGTGCGAGCGCGACATTTATTGCCGAGCCCAAGATGCGAGAATTGATACCGATGTCGATAAGGCGCGTGAATGCTCCCGCGGCGGAGTTTGTGTGAAGTGTTGAAAAAACTAAGTGACCGGTGAGCGCGGCATGAATGGCAATCTCCGCTGTTTCGTTGTCGCGAATCTCACCAACCATGATGATGTCGGGGTCTTGCCGCACCGCCGCGCGAAGCCCGCTCTCGAACGTATAGTTTTTCTCTGCATCTACCTGTGTCTGCACGATTCCCGGAAGGTGATACTCAACAGGGTCTTCGATTGTGATGATCTTTACCTCCGGACTGTGCACTCTTTTCAAGAATGCGTAGAGAGTCGTTGTTTTTCCTGATCCGGTTGGGCCGGTTGTCAAAATCATACCGTTTGGCTTCGTTATTTCGTGCTCGAGGACGGCTCGTAGATCATCTCGCATACCAAGCTTCTCAATCGAGACGCTGATTGAATCGGGATTGAGGACACGCATGACGACCGACTCGCCGTACTGCCCCGGCAGGATAGATGTACGGATCTCGATGTCCGAGGGGTCGATTTTGATGCTGAAACGACCGTCCTGCGCTTCGCTCTGGATATTCAATTTAAGTCCCGAGAGAAGTTTGAGGCGGGAGAGAAGTAGGCGATATGTTTCGTGATCAAAAAAGGAGACATCGGTCAAAATGCCGTCGAGTCGCATACGCAGTCGCACCTGCTTTTCTTCCGGTTCGATGTGGATGTCGGAAGAGCGTGTTGCAAGTGCGCTCGCGAGGAGAACCTCGACGATGCGCGATGTGCGAAATGCTTTTTTGAGATGCACCGTTTCTTCGATGAACCGCCGCACGTCCTCGACGGTATGCACATCTTTTATGAACGTATTGATATCTTCACTTGAGACATCAAGCATCCCTTTCTTGCTCTCTGACGCGAACTGGATGTCTTTGAAGCGATCCCACGCGAAGGTGAGGCTCTTTTTCGACGCAAGATATGTGTTCACCGAGAAACCTCGCGCTTCAAGATCCATAACAACTTCACGTGCCGCTTCTCCTTCGGGAGAGTGCATCGCGACGTCAATCTCTTTATTCAAACGATTGAAAACCGCAACCTCGGCGGTTCGTGCTGTGCTTTCTGCCAAAAGGATGAGGGCATCGGTATTGATGGGAGTCGTAGTCAAATCGACATACGGGATGCCGTATTTCTGTGAAAGATTTTGGAGAGCGTCCTCCTCCTCTTTTTCGCGGAGCTGGTCATACTTCCGTGATTGTTTCGATTCGTCAAATTGGATCATAGGGTAATAGTAGCAAATCAGGGTTGTACAGGTGAGGATGTTTAAGAAATGTGTGCGTGGGGGCTTCTTTAAAAACAACACCCGCCGACGCGAGGGGCTCGCGCGGCGGGGGGATCAGATGAGGCGAAGAACGGAGTGAACCGATTCAACCGTACGACGAAGGTCGCGCAGGTCGTCGGTCTTGATGAACCCCTTGGATGCTCGTCGTTCAAACTCGGCGAGTTCTCGGGCGACAAGGTTCGCGGCGTACTTTTCGCGCCGCTTCCTGAAGTCGCCCTCGATGGCGCGACCGCGCTTGAGGAGACCCGCGAACTGGCCGCGGATGACCACCTGGCGGTCGCCCCTTCGAAGGTGAACGACGAGTCGTCGAAGTTGTCGGCCGAACTTCGAGTCGCGGACACGTCGATACGTGTTCGTTGTGGTGTTCGCGGAGGGGTGGTTGTTGAGCCACCTCCCCACGATCCACCAGAGGAATCCGAGGAATCCCCACAGCGCGTCTGTTGCGGTCATGAACCCTCCGTTTGTCATTTGGCCACTATTGGTCCGACGTGACGGTACGTTAGTTATTGAATAAAGTCAACTCTTTTTCCTAGTGCTACAATTCATTTATGAAGAGGGTTACCATCGCATCTCTTTCCGAGATGAAAACATTTGCTGAGAGTGTTTTGAAGAATCTCAAACCGCAAAAAAAGACCGCGACAGTTTTCGGACTCCGTGGTGATTTGGGTGCGGGGAAAACAGCATTTGTAAAGGCGATTGCCGAAACTCTCGGAGTAAAAGAACACATCACGAGTCCGACGTTCGTGATACAAAAAATCTACAACCTACCTACCCGACACGCAGGCGGGCAACCAACAACAAACGAAGGGTTCAAAAAACTCGTTCACATTGATGCGTATCGACTTCAATCGGGAGACGAGCTCAAAAAGATTGAGTGGGAGGAAACTGTTGCTGATCCGACAGGCCTCATCTTTGTTGAGTGGCCAGAGAACGTGAAAGGAATCATGCCGGAGGGCGCATACCACATTGACTTCGAACATGTTGATGAGCACACACGATCTGCATCGGTTATGAAAACGCCATTTACACTCTGTGTGATCCACAAGCCACCGAACATTCTTTTGGGGATGAAAAAACGCGGGTTTGGTGCGGGGAAATGGAATGGATTCGGTGGTAAGGTCGGAGAAAATGAAACCTTAGAACAAGCAACGCTTCGGGAAATCAAAGAAGAAGTAGGAATTGTGCCGCACAAAATAGAAAAAGTTGGAATACTTGAGTTTGCATTTGAAAACGACACGAAAGGATTTGAGATGCATATTTTTTGTGGGAATGAATTTGAGGGAGAACCAACCGAAACAGAAGAAATGAAACCACAATGGTTTCATGTGGACAACATACCGTTTTCCGAGATGTGGCCAGACGATGAATATTGGATCCCGCTTTTCTTGTCAGGAAAATTATTCCGGGCAAGGTTTCTTTTTGACAGACCATCTGATACAGAATATTCAGTGAAAATCATTGAGCACACAATCTCTGAGGTAGAGAAGCTCTAGGCATGCCGAAAAAACCATCACCAACAAAAACAAAAAAGGGGAAAACGGGCGGAAAGCCGAAGCGGCTCGTGCTTCTTGATGCACACGCGATTATTCATCGTGCATACCACGCGCTTCCTGACTTTACATCCGCAACAGGCGAGCCGACGGGGGCGCTCTATGGTCTTGCGGCGATGCTCCTGAAGATTATCGCGGATTTGAAGCCGGACTACATCGCGGCCGCATACGATCTTCCAAAACCAACACACCGCCACATCGCGTACGAAAAATATAAAGCGACACGCAAAGAGCTTGAAGAACCTCTTGTTGCTCAGCTTGTGCGAAGCAGGGACGTTTTCAAGGCATTCTCGATTCCAATTTACGATAGGGAAGAATTCGAAGCGGACGATATCTTGGGCACGATTGTTGAAATGTTCAAAGACGATTCTTCAGTCGAAATCGTAATCGCGTCGGGCGACATGGATACGCTCCAACTTGTTTCGGGAGCGCGCGTCAAAGTGTTCACGCTCCGGAAGGGCATACAAGATACGATTCTCTACGACGAAAGCGACGTCGAGAAGCGCTTTGGATTTCCTCCAGTCCTTTTGCCTGACTACAAAGGTCTCCGCGGAGACCCGTCGGATAATATTCCCGGCATTGCTGGTATCGGAGAAAAAACAGCAACGACACTTATCACGACGTTTGGTGACCTGGACGCGCTCTATAAAACACTTGCAAAAGGAGAGGAGAAGTTTTTAGGAGCAGGGATAACAAAACGAATCGTCGGACTTTTGAAAGAAGGAGAAGAAGAAGCGCGATTTTCGAAACTTCTCGCAACGATTCGGCGGGATGCGCCCATTACGTTCACACTTCCTGACACCGTCTGGCGCGAGCACGTTTCGGTGTCGGAGATTGTCACTCTTTTCACCGAACTCGGATTCCGCTCCCTCGTTGCCCGGGCAAAGGAAGCATTTCCTGAAATAAACCAACAACCAACAACAAACAACCAACAACAAATATTTTACACAGAACCCACAACCTCTTTGTCTCATCAAGAATTAACTGAAACAAAGGTCGCCCTGTGGCTTCTGAACTCCGAGATCACCAATCCGACGGAGGAAGATATCAAATATTTCGCACGGACGGACGACATCAAAAAGGCACGCGAACACATTCTTTCTGAGGTACAAAAGCAGGGTCTTACGGACGTTTTTGAAAAGATCGAAAAACCGCTTACGCCTGTTCTTGAAAAGATGCACGAGCGAGGTGTTCGCATCGATACGTCGTACTTAAGCGACATCGCGGAATCGTACCACGCGGAGCTCGATGCACTGAAGAGAAAGATATTCGAGCGTGCCGGAATGGAATTTAACTTAAATTCCCCGCGACAACTCGGAGATGTTCTCTTTACCACACTAGGACTCACGGGAGGAAAGAAAACATCAACAGGGCAGAGGTCAACGCGCGAGTCAGAACTCGCAAAACTCGCGGACAAGCACCCGATTATTGGAGAGATTTTGCAACACAGGGAACTCCAGAAACTCCTCTCAACATATATTGATGCATTTCCAAAACTTCTTGGTCCCGATGGGCGTTTGCACACAACATTTGTACAAACGGGAGCGGCAACGGGACGTATGTCGTCTCAAAATCCGAACTTGCAGAATATTCCGATCAAAACGGAGCGCGGCCGCGCTGTTCGTGGAGCATTTGTTGCATGTCCGGGTTTTGTGCTCGCAACATTTGACTACTCGCAGATTGAGCTCAGAATCGCAGCGATTCTTTCGCAAGATGAAAAACTTCTCAAAACATTTTCTGAAGGCGGTGATATTCACACGGCTGTTGCGTCAGAGATTTTTAATGTGCCACAAAACGATGTGACGCAGACGATGCGCCGCACCGCGAAAGTCATTAACTTCGGTATCATCTACGGCATGGGCGCGAACGCGCTCGCAGCAACGGCGGGCATGAGTCGTAAAGATGCGCAAAAATATCTCGCGGAATATGAAAAGACATTCCCGACCCTCTCGCGTTGGATCGAGACCCTTTTTGGTGAAGTCCGAAAAAAAGGTTACACAGAAACACTTTTTGGGCGTCGGAGGCATCTTCCCGGTATCCGATCACCTCTTCCGTATATTCAGGCAGAAGCAGAGCGCCAAGCGGTCAATGCGCCCATTCAGGGAACTTCTGCAGACATCATCAAACGCTCAATGGTTGAGGTTGATGAATATATTGCACGAGAAAAATTAGATGACGACGTTTTTGCGATTCTTCAGATTCACGATGAACTCATGTATGAAATAAGGGAAGGTGTTGCAGACAAGGTCGTTCCGGAAATAAAAAAGATTATGGAGGCAGGGCTTAGAGACCACCTGCCTGCCGGCAAGGCAGGCGAGACGTATGGGGTTCCGATTGTTGTTGATGCCTCGGTCGGCACGCGGTGGGGAGAAATGAAAAAAGTAAACAACAAGAAAGAATAAAAGTATGCTCTACCTTTTTTACGGAACGAATACCGACAAGGTACGAGAAATGTCTCGCGATCTCATCAAAAAGTTGGAAGAAAAACGTCCCGATGCGGCAACATTTTCTTTTTCAGATGAAACATTTTCTTCCGAAGCACTTTCGTACTACAAAGGAGCCGCCGGTCTCTTCGCTCCGCGTCAAATCGTAACGCTTTCTCATATCCTCACACACGAAGATCATGGGCCGATTCTTCTCGAGGCGCTCGCCGATCTCGCCGAGTCAGAAAACATATTTATTTTGATAGAAGGAAATCTTCCTGTAAAAATTGTTGCCTCGTGCGAACGTCACGCGGAGAAGGTTGCACACTTTCCATCAAAAGAAGCGAAAGGGGAAAAGCCATTTTCAATATTTACCTTGACTGATGCGCTGGGGAAGCGAGACAAGAAAAACCTCTGGATTCTCTATCAGCGAGCGCTTCGGGAAGATATAACACCCGAAGAGGTACACGCGATTCTTTTTTGGCAAGTGAAAACGCTTCTCATGGTCTCGGGTGGTGCGACAAAAAACATGAAGCCGCGTGTTCTCAGCAACGCAAGAGCATTTTTGAAAAATTTTTCACGCGAAGAACTTGAGAACCTCTCTCTTTCATTAGTTGTGCTCTATCACGATGCTCGCCGCGGTGTCGTTGAGTTTGGTATCGGGCTCGAAAAGTTGCTGTTGTCGATATAGTGTTGTAAAGTCTAGCCATTCCGCCCGTAGCTCAGCCTGGTAGAGCACCTCCCTTTTAAGGAGTGGGTCGTTGGTTCGAATCCAACCGGGCGGACTTTTATGTCGAAAAAGATATTTGTTATCCTCGACAATATTCGAAGTGTTGAAAACACAGGATCGACTTTCCGCACGTCTGATGGGGCGGGTGTCTCAAAAATATATCTTTGCGGTACGACACCGACACCAATCGATCGTTTTGGTCGCGCACGAAAGGATTTTGCGAAAGTATCTCTCGGAGCAGAAAAAACAGTTCCGTGGGAACATGCAAAAAACACGAAAGATATTATTGCACGCCTCAAAGAAGAGAATGTTCAAGTTGTTGCTGTTGAGCAAGACAAGAAAGCGATTGATTATAAAAAATTAAAGGCGGGCGGCGCTATCGCATTCGTTTTTGGAAACGAAGTCAGCGGTGTTTCAAAAGATATTCTTTCCCTGTGCGATGAAATCGTTGAGATTCCAATGAAGGGAGCAAAAGAGTCCTTGAACGTCTCGGTCGCCGCAGGAATCATTCTTTTTTCTGCTTCCGCATAGTTCCCTGCCTGCGCTTGTCCGCGTTAATACTGCCAGACGTCAACTAACTTGCCCTGTGCGTCGAAGAGGCCAATCGTCTCGCGGTCGTCTCGCCACAAGTCGTTCCGATTTGCATTCAAAAAGATGCGCCACTCGTCTTTGAGGAAGTCGGAATCGTTCTTGTGGAGTTTTACGCACCCTTCGTAGTTGCTGTACTCGCGGATGAATGCGCGACACTCTTTTACCACATCTGACGGTGCGGACCCACGCTCGCATTGTCCGACATCTTCGATTGCGTCCATACATTCGTCGTACTCATCTTCATCGTCAAAATCATCGAACGCAAGATCAAATTCGGAAAGATTTTCTTCTTCAAGAAGGGGACACTCGGAATAGAGTGACGGTATGAATCTGTTTTCATTCCCAAAATAGCCGATACATTTATTCACGAGGAACGAAGTGCGGATACCCGCTGCTCCTCCTGTCGAAACAACTGCTTCATCCCCCGGCGCGAGATACATCGTGCCTGCGGAGAACCACGGTCGGTTGCCCATAAGCACACGCACACCCTTGCCGATCTTCGCTCCCCGGTCGGTCACGAGGCTTTTGAGGACCCAGCCCGTGATAGGAATAGGCGTTTCATTGTCAGACGATGCGGAAAGGCGCACGTATTCTTCGTTTCGGACATCTGTCCACGTATTCCCTGACTGAATCTCGACCTTTCCCGCGTAGGGAGAAAGGTTTTGGGAAAGTTTCGCCTCATCGATATCACCTTCGAGTTCCTCGATCTTGGATTCGATCCGGTAGAGTTCACCTTCGCGATATTCGGTGTCGTCCACGACTCCGTCGTTGTCTGCGTCATATGAACGAAGGTAAGTGTCTCTCTCGGTAAGGTCATATGAAGGTTCGTTGTTCCACGTGCTTCCGAATTCTCCGAATGAAAGACCAGCGTCTCTCATGACTGCCACGATGAAGATGCCGGCGATAACGATAAAACCAATCTTAAAAAGTGAAGACATATGAATACAGTAACAAACAACCAACAACCTACAACAAGCAAGAGAGGCCCCTGACTCCACCTGTTCGTTGGCCCCGCTGTTTCATACGGCGGGTCCTGAATGTTTATATATTGATCTTCTTTAGTTCCTCCCGCACGACCGTCGCGTCGTCCCACGGCGTTTTTGATCCGCGAGGACCCATGATGTACGGGTCGGTGCCTTTTCCGGTGATAAGAACAAGTGCTTTATCAGGGGATCTCTTTGCGCGCAGGAGTGCTTCATGAATCGCGGCTCGACGATCAAAAATCACAGTCAATGTATTCTTGTCTTTCATGCCAGCGCGCATCTCATCAAGTATTGCTTTTGGATCTTCGTCGTAGGGATCCTCGTTTGTGAGAATTATTTCGTCGCAGTATTTCTCTGCGATACCCGCCATGACGGGGCGTTTCCACGTGTCGCGTCCGCCGCCGGTGTTTCCGAGAAGACCAATCTTATGGACATTTGGAAATGCTTTATACAACGCCTCGAGTGACTCCGGTGTGTGTGCGTAATCAACGATGACATCAAACGATTGTCCTTCTCGGACGTATTCAACTCTTCCACGTACTTCTGTAACGTTCGAGAGCCCCGCGTGGATTTTTTGAAGCGGAATATTTTGGCTTTCCGCGAATGTCGCCGCGCCCAAAGCGTTCATGATGTTGAATTCTCCGGGAATGTGAAGCGACATGCCGTGTCCGTGAAATGTGAATGTCGAACCGTCCGCGCGGGTTTCATAGGGAGATGCGTCACTCAAACGATAGGAAAGTGTGCGCGTTGCGAGAACATTCAAAAAAAGTTCTCCCGATGGGTCATCTGCATTTGCAACAATAACCGTGTTCTTTTTTGACGAGCGCGCGACTGCGCGCGCAATCTTTAATTTTGCGTCACGGTATTTCTCGAATGAGCCGTGTGATTCGATGTGTTCTGGTGCGAGGTTTGTGAAGATGAGACCGTCAAGCGCAATCCACATGTGTCTGAATTGCCGCACCGCCTCAGAACTCATCTCAAGGACCACCCACGTACATCCTGCATGTATGGCACCACGCAGGAACTTCTGAACAAAAAATCGTCCCGGGACCGTCATTTTGAATTTATTGGGCCGGCTTGTATCAGCGACTTTAAATCGGATTGTATTCAAAAGCGCCGTCTTCTCTCCTGCCGCTTCAAGAATTGCGTTCACGAACTCAGTTGTTGTTGATTTTCCTTTTGTTCCCGTGACAGCGATTACCTTCAGTTTTCGCGATGGAAATCGATAGAGAAGCGCTCCTGCAAGTGCAAGGAAGGAGTGGTATGCGGGTTGCCCGAACCGATACAATTTTTTCGGTATTAAGCGCTCCGCAAATCGCAGGACTTTTTCAAGCATAATTACGCGTGTTGAGTTGCTTCATCGCTTCTTTGACACGTTCACTTGTCCCAACGATTGCGTTATCGATTTTTTTCACCGCATCACGCGCACTTTGTTGTGTGTACCCAAGCGAAACAAGCGCTTCGATGACGTCGGCATCTTCACGCAACTCTGGTGTCGCGATGTCTGGTGCACCGATTCTATCTTTGAGTTCAACAACAATCTTCTCTGCCGTTTTTTTACCAATGCCGGAAACCTTGGTGAGGTATGTTGTGTCACCGCGCCCGATTGCAGTACGAAGCGTTGTTGATGTCGCGAGAGAGAGAACCGCAAGTGCGGACTTGGGACCGATACCCGGGACGTTTATGAGCATCTCAAAAAGCGTGAGCTCGTTTGTTGTTGCAAATCCGAACAGTTCCATCGAATTTTCACGTACCGCAAGATGTGTATGGAGAGAAACGGGAGACCCTACCTCAACCGGAAGCGTTGCAAATGTTTCTGTTGAGACGTGCACGCGGTATCCAACACCATTCACGTCAAGAATAATCGAACCGAGGTCTTTCGTGTGAAGTGTGCCTGAGAGGAATGAGATCATAGAAATAGTTTATAGGTTTTAAGGTAGAGGGGATAGGGGGGTGATTTTTCTTGCTTAAAATCAGCTTTCTTGGTATTCTCTTCACGTTCACCTATGCCAATAATTAGAGCAGCAAAAAAGGCACTTAGATCCTCAGCGAGAAAACGCGTTTTTAATCAGCGCCGGGTTCGCGCGATGAAAAGTGTTGTCAAAGAGATTCGAACGAATGTTGCAAAGGGCGCGGCAAAAGAAGCCCGCGAACAGCTCGCCCTTGCGTATAAGGCAATCGATAAAGCACTTAAAAGCGGCCTTATCAAGAAGAATGCCGCAGCACGAAAGAAGTCCCGCCTCGCGAAACTCCTCAAAAAAGCAGCTGCAAAGTAGCCACAGAACCCGCCGCAAGGCGGGGTTTGTTTTTATAAAGAAATCGCCCCCGAGGACTACCCGGGGGACTTCGCGATTTCGTAGGACACGTCACGGCCTAAGCGGACTGCGCGGCGGCCAGCTGACTCGACGATTGCTGGAGCAGGTCGAGATACTTCTCGATTTGCTCCGTTCCGTAATGCACCTGACCCGAGGGGGTGTGAAGGTACGGCGTTCCGACGTACGCCGAACCAAGGGATACGGTATACCGGTGACCGCACACCTTTGCCAGCCTCTTGCGCAACCGCGCTTCAACCTCAGCGAGCTTGGGGATGGAGGGGCTCAGGTAGAGCAACCACCAATTTTCTGTAGCCACGGCGGGCGTCTCCTTCCTCGGTCGGTTGTGGAACGTTTCTAAACACTCACAATACGCTTAAGAAAAAGAGTGTCAATATTACATGCAGTATTCTTGAATTGATCCGAACGCATTTTTCCGGAAAATTCCCCCCCGTGAAAATTCGGCAACCCGCGAACGCAGAGAGCGGAGCAGTCGTCGTATGACGGAAAGGCGGCGGCTTGTACTGAGCGAAGTCGAAGTGAGTCGCACCACTGACAATTTCAAGTTTCTCTTTGATTCGTTTGGCCCACCATTACTTCTGGTTTTTTATGGTCCGCGCCTTTCAATAATCTTTGTTACCTTACCATCTTTTTGAGTCACGTGAAAAAGAGTAATTTGAGAAAAGGAATAATTTGTTGGTCCGATCTTGCTATCAAGAAATGCTTGCGAGGTGTTGATGTCCGTCGTCCTCCACTGGTTTTCATAGTTTGGAGAGTAATAGAAAAATGGTCCGGCGGAAGGCAACATTTCTAAGGTCTGGGTCATTTTATCAGCTTCAATAGGGAACGCATCGGTAATTACCGCGTGAGCTGGATCGGCCGGGCAAATTGCAGGTAGTGTCTCATGTTCATCTTGGAGTTTTCGGCAATTAATTATGCGTACCGGATCAATTGTGACAAACAGCTTATCGTCACGCTTAACAATCGCTTCAATATAGGCAAGGTTACTAGAATCACTATCAAAAAGATCGGGTATGCCAGCTTCCGCAAACGTGTAATAAGTATACTTTGAAGCCACTGGTGTTGGTGTAGGTTGTTGCGCAACTGACCCCGATTTCTTAACGAATACAAAGTATCCAACCGTACATAATCCTAAGAGTATAACTACTACTACTATCAAAACAATATTTGCAAAACCTTTTTGATTGCTCGTATTCATGTGTTTATTAGTTAATTATTTTGACTTTTCCTACGTGGTGCCCCCGAGAGGACACGTTCTTCCTCTCCCGGTCATTTTCTCACCATGTTCGCAAATGCCCTCGAGAGGAATCGAACCTCTATTGCAAGCTCCGCAAGCTTGCGTCCTATCCGTTGAACGACGAGGGCAGTAATTGTCTGCGTGAGCACACTATACGTTGCTCGCATTAGTTTTTCAACGCGCGCACGAAAAACTAGAAGCCGAGTATTTCCATGATGTGCTCGGAGAGCGATTCCTTCACCTCCTCTTCTGAGATGTGATCGAGCAGCCGTTCGCGGACATCCGAGGCGGGCACGCCCTCAAGGGGAAGTGTGATGTACGGCATAAAAACCTTTTGTGATTTAACGATGAGTTTATTTGGGATTCTGTGCTCGTGTATCCAAAATGATTCAAGCGTTTGGTATGGAAAAAGCACCCCATCAACAACCACGCCTCTTGTATTGATTTCAAATGACACGTGCCGCGGATGACGAAGTACATACAGAACAAGCGTCAGTGCGCCGATGATAATCAAAACACCAAAGAGAACATTTCCAAAAATAATCGCAAGAATCGCTCCTCCGAGTGCGATAACGCCAACGGCCCAAAACCAATCGTTTGATCGTTCGCGATGCTCGTACTCAAGCGCGCTCCAGATGAGGGGTTCCATGCAAGTATTGTAGCGCATATCACGAAGCATGAAACATGAATCGTGAATTAACGCTGGACGAGTAAGTGTTTGTTGTATATTGTTCGTCTGAACGGTGGGGTGGCGGAGTGGTCTAACGCACCTGTCTTGAAAACAGGAGTCCCTTTACGGGGACCGTGAGTTCGAATCTCACCCCCACCGCCATAAACAAGATGTTATACAGACAAACGCCGAGACACCGGATTATTTTTTGGACTCATCTCCTCATTATTTTAGTAGTATGGTCTTCTCCGTTTTGGATTCCGTGGAGAATTATTTGTGTTGGTATAGCCGCCTACTACCTTCAGTTGCTTCTGGTGGGCAATTGCATTTTGACGAAGCTTCAATTTCAATCGACAGAGCTAGATTTAAGTTTCCACTCTTATTGTATAGAACAACTCGGAATCAACCTGAACCGTCGTAGGGTTTTGTTTGTAGTTGATCACATAGTGCCGTGGATTATTCTTGGTGTAAGTTTGTTGTGGCAAATATACCTACACCACTCTTCTGTTTTGATTTAAACTTCGCTCCTCAAATAACTGTAAAAAATACATAAAATGAAAACATCTCTCTACCATATACAGCTTAATGTTTCTGATGCCGCAACATCATTTCCATTCTATAAAGACCTGTTTCATTATTTTGAGTACAAGATAATAGACGAGGGAGAAGGGTACCTCGGCGTGTCGAATGGAACAACTGATTTTTGGATTATGACGACCGAAGAAAAATTTAAGAATGCCAACTTCCACCGGAAAAATCCCGGCGTAAACCACCTTGCCTTTCAGGTAGAGAAAAAAGAAGACGTTGATACCTTTGTAAAAGATTTTCTTAAACCACGAAATATTTCAACTTTATACGAAACACCAAAAGCATTTCCTGAATACACACCAGATTACTACGCTGTATTTTTTGAAGATCCCGATCGAATCAAACTGGAGATCGTATATAAATAGGCCTTTCTTGGTACAATCACTATATGACCAAGCCGCAAAGAATATTTGTTGCCGTTCTCACCTTGCTTGTTGGCGTAGGACTTTTGTTTGTCGGCTTTACTACTCGAAACGCAGAAAAAGGAACCACCAATGATTCCGAGACGTCAGGGCTTCCGGAAGAGGTGTCCCTGCTTACGTACGGTGAACCAGTCAGTTATTCTGCATCTGTTCCGGCTCATTGGAAATTGTATAAAAACAAAGAACTCGGAATTTCTTTTATGTATCCGCCAACCATGCGGGTTGAGCAATATGTAAAGTCACATATTTCTCTTGTGAGTGGGGCAGAAAAAACGGAGATTGCCTGTAACGAAGAGCGACCCGAAGTACCACCATGGATTTCTTTTTCCTTCATGAATAACCCTGAAAATCTATCACTCGAAGACCTTGCTGGGGCATTGCAAGTATTTGATAACCCCACGGTAGTTCATCCGGTTACGTTTGCAGAACAACGAGGTCTTCTTTATGAATCTCGTTATCTAGATGGTGGTATTCGTAAGAACCTATTCATTGAGGTTTTTGATCGTGCTGTACAAGTTGATTGGTGGCCAGATATCAATTCTGACGAAGAGTGGAAAAATACGATTCACACAGTTCTCTCATCCCTTTCTTTTCCGGAAGTTGAAAGGAAAAGTATGTATGAGTTAGAGCCCATGTCATCAGATTATGAGACGGACTATCGGCTTGTTTTTTATGACGAGAGCGGGAGCAAGCGTGTTCTTTTAAACAACGTTAATACGTTAGCGGGAGTTTATCTGCAGGAGTTCTATTTTCCCGTCGGTAAAGAAAAAATCTACTTCTCCTCCCTCGCTTATGGATCGGATTCCCCCTGGAGCGATTTGTATAAATATGATCTTTCAACGTCGACTTTCCAAAGAATGAATATCTCTGATTTCATACGGTCTGAAAGATTTTTATCTCCGGATAAGAGATGGATTGCTGGGTACAATACACGTTCAGAGAAAACAGTTGGTACAGAAGAGTCATTGTACGTATTCGATTTGGAAAAAGACGAAATGGAAGAAGAGGTTCGTTTAGAGGGAGGAAATCTTACTTTTATGGAAACGTGCCAGGCAGAGATAGCCGATGTTTGCTGGGGTAGCGATTTACAATGGCTTGATGATAACTCTTTTGAATACAAGGTATATAGAGCCGATGGGCCAACGATGTGCAAGAGTGACTCCAACACCCATTTCCCATTATTTGAAACTCGTCGCGCCGTACTGACACCCTAAGTGATATGACCATCCTCGGAATTGATTACGGAGAGAAGCGCGTGGGAATCGCGCTTTCGGATACGTCGGAAACACTTGCGTTCCCGAAGGAAACATTTGAGAGCAGAAAAACACTTCTTGACGATGTCGTTTCTCTTGTCCAAAAAGAGAACGCGCGCATCGTCGTTCTGGGTTTGTCCCAAGATCTCAAAGGGAATGATAATCCGGTGATGGAGCATATCCGATCATTCAAAAAAGAACTTGAAACACGACTCGGTATTCCTGTCGTACTTGAAGCGGAATTCTGGTCATCTGCCGAGGCGCGGCGATTCCAGGGAAAAGTAGAAGGACTTGATGCGTCTGCCGCCGCGATTATTTTACAAAGATTTTTAGATAAACAGAGAAGCGCGGCAACAAATTAATATGACCATCTCACACGACGATTTTAAAAAGGTAGATATCAAAATTGGAAAAATCCTCTCTGTCGAGGAAGTTCCTGAAGCGGACAAGCTTCTGAAACTCATGGTTGATTTTGGGCTCAAACCCTCTGCTACTGTAGAAGGTTCGTCCGAAGGTGAAGAGCGCGATATCAGACAGATCATTTCCGGTATCAAGCAGAGAGTTGCCGACCCGCAAGCGCTTGTTGGTATGAAAACGACATTTGTCGTCAATCTCGAGCCGCGGATGATTAAGGGGCTTGAGAGCAACGGAATGCTTTTTGCCGCAGGAGGTGAAGAAAACTTTGCATTTCTCATTCCAGATAAAGATATTCCCGAGGGATCCAGAACAAATTAGTTGGTAGACCGTAGTACGAAGAACGTGGCGCGCCGCTTCTCCCTGATTCTGCAGAATTAGGGAGAAGCGGCAAATCCTTGTTCCTTGTTCATCGTTCATTGTGTATCATTGACACTATGGCTCTCTCAGAAAAACTCCTTTCTGTTTTTCCTCTACCTTCATCCGTCACAATGCCGGCGGTTGGGCTTGATATCTCGGATCACTCAATAAAATTTCTCGAACTCGTACACTCACACACAGGATTCCGTGTCGGACGGTTCGGAACGAAGGAGATTCCCGAAGGCATTGTGGTAGGCGGCATGATTACGCGAAGGGACGACCTCGTGAAGATTCTCGCCGAACTCAAAGATGAGCACAAACTCACGTATGTCCGCGCGTCTCTTCCCGAAGAGCCAGGATACATCTTTACGACGATTGTTCCCGCGGTCTCACCCGACGAAATCCGAAGCTTGCTCAAGTTCAAACTTGAGGAACACGTGCCGATCTCTCCGACAGATGCGGTGATCGATTTTGACACTGTTGCAACCGACGCACCTGTTGGTTCAAAAGAAAAAGTTGTTGCTGTTTCTGTTTTTCCTGAAGGGTTAGCACAGATTTACGTTGACCTTCTTCACGCTGCCGGTCTCACGCCCGTTTCACTCGAGATAGAAGCCCAGGCGATCGCGCGCGCGGTCGTGCCGCAGAACCTTACCGCCGCATGTATGTCGGTTGATGTTGGGCGGACGCGTTCGTGTATCAGTGTCGTTGCGGGAGGTGTCGTGCGATTTACCACGACGGTTGACATTGGCGGAGACGGCTTGTCTCTCGCAATCGCCAAAGCACTTCCTAACGCAAAGGAAGAAGAAATTCTCGTTCTTAAGAACGAAGAAGGGCTTGCACACACAGAGCACGAAGATGTGAAAACGGCGATGTACGCATTTGCAAAGACGCTTCGAAATGAGATTGAGCGCTATTACATCTATTGGCAAACACATCCCGAACAAAACCAAAAACTGCCACACCCGCTTGTTGACCGCGTGTTCCTCTCGGGTGGATACGCGAATACCGCAGGGCTCTCGGAATTTTTATCCGAAGAACTCTTGATGCCCGTAATACGAGCAAATGTGTGGGAGAACGCATTTTCACTCGACGACCATGTTCCGCCCCTCGAATATCGTCACTCACTGAGTTACGCGTCATCAATTGGTCTTGCGCTCCATCAGGATACGTAATACAAAACCAACGACCGACAACTAACGACAGAAAACATTGGCAAATGGCGAAGTGGTTTGTTGTGGGTTGTAGGTTGTGGGTCGTTGGTTACAATAGTGTTGTGGCGAATTTGCTCCCGACAACAGAACGTCTCGCGCTTCTTGCGGGACGAAAGCGAAAGTTAACGACCGTTTCGACGATACTCGTTGCGGGCACGTTGGCGGTTGCGATTGCACTCCTCCTCCCTTCTCTTATAACGGTGCTTGCTCGTAAGGAGTCGAGCGATGAGCGTCTTCTTGCGACACAAAAACTCCTCGACCTCCAGAAGGAAACAGGAACCGGGGCCGATCTTGTTCGCACACAAGAAACCATCACACTTCTGGGGAATACGTTGAGGAGCGTCTCTCCGTACGAGAGCGTGCGTGACCTTGTCGACCTTATCCCCTCGGGAGTTACGGTGCGGCATATTTCCATTGCCACTGAAGGAGAAACGACGACTATCTCGTTTTCGGGAATGGCAGATACACGAACAGCCCTCATATCGTTCGGTGATCGGTTACGTCAATCAGGTTTGTTTGCTCAGGTTTTGATTCCGCTTCCCGCACTTGCTCAAAATATCGACATCGCATTCGATCTCCATCTCGTGTTCACTCACAGCGAGAAAAAATAATCTCTATGGCACAATCTCGAGCACAATCTGACACACGCCACGCATCTGTTTTTAGTGCGGTTCTCGTGTCCTTCCTTCTTCTCGTTGTGTATATGGGAGCAATCGTATTCATTCGCCGCACAACAGCGGCCGTTGAAGCACGTGCTGCGGAGTTGGCACTTGAAGTGCGACGCGAAGAACTGACACGAGACACGTCTAACCTTTTAAAAGGACTTTCAAAAGAAACAGAAGACCTCTCAGCCTTCTTCGTACATCCCGGTGGAGCGGTTACCCTCATCGAACGGATCGAGGGCTTTTCTCTCTACGTTGGGGTTCCGATCACTATCCGTGACGTGTCATTCGTGCCGCTTGCGGAAGGGAGCGAAGAGGGAGCGGTCGCGATGCGCGTTGAGACGGTTGGCTCGTGGCGGGAAATGACGCATCTCTTGTCTCTTCTCGACACGCTTCCGTTTGAGGCCGAGGTGAGTACTATCGTTTTGGAAGTCGTAAATGAAGGAGAAGATGGCACGGAATGGTCGCTTCGTGCGGCACTCACTGTCCTTCTTCGTGAATAAGCATATTGATATGAAAAACCTTCCTCATATAAACGTTAAAAAATTCTTACATCGGCCACATCCGACTTTGGCCTTCGCGTGGCTCACCGTTCTTGTGGTGTGCGGCATCCTTATCATAGGAAGCGCTGTTTATGCAGCTTTTGTTTTTAAAAGAGTGCTTGGGTCGGACGCTTTACCAGAAAATGTCTCCGCTCCGATCGTTGAAACGATCAACCGCGAAGAACTTGTGGAGGTACTCGCCGCATTCCGCAGACGTGTTACCGAATTTGAGAGGCGCACGAGCACAGTCCCCACGATTCCCGATCCGTCGAGGTAATTTTCTTTTTGTTGCCGGCTTCTTATTCTTTCGTGTATTGTGAGAAAAGCCCCTTGTAGTTTAATGGATAAAACGGCTCCCTTCTAAGGAGTTAATGCAGGTTCGATTCCTGCCGAGGGGATATAGGCGAAGCAAATAGCCATGCGGCGGGAATCGAACAGGAAGGAGGTCAAGGAAACACTTGTTTCCTTGTGAAGGAAGGCAACGAGCATTGCTCGTGTTGGAAAACCGTGGGTTTCCAAAAAGTGAGATAGCGTAGCGTCCTGCCGAGGGGATAGTAGAATATTGAATATGTCAGAAAGAGAAAAACAGTTTGATCCATCTGCAAAGAAAGAAGATGGAGCGGAATCTCAGGAATCGGGAGCAAGCACTTCGGGGGATTATATTGATTGGGAAAGATTCCGACAGTCGCCAGCGTATAACAAGCACGTCATGATACGTTTGCGGGCCCTTCTTCACAAGACACTTCTACCTATTGAAGAACTGGACAGCATAACCGCCATTGATGTGGAGCAAAGTGAGGATTTTAATGACGAAGATGCGCGCATGGAGGCTATAGAACGCGCGGCAGAGATGTACCGAACTCCAGAAAGTGATCGAATGTCCGAGGAGATCGGCGCGTTGCATACGGTTGAAGATGTAAAAGTTTTTGTACGAGAAAAAGATCTCGCTATCGATGTGGATGCTGTTGTACAAAGAATAGAGAATGAGTACCCAGAACTCGAAAAGATGCCACAGATTCGCACTGACGGAATTGAACCAAAAAGTTCGTAGAAACAGTCAAGGCCCCTCTCCTTGGGGGGCCTCGGGCAAATCGTGGTTAGACAAGTTTGTGTCAGGGTAACATCATCGCGTACTGAAAGTGTGCGAAGGCACGGGTGAGCCCGAGGTCGCCGTTCCTGTTGAGGATGACGAAGTCGGCGAGCCCAACCCCATCAAGGATTTCACCAGGGGCGTTTTCCAGACGCGTCGAGAGATCCTCGGGTTTTACTCCAAGATCTCTTGCCACAATCCGACCACGGATCGTATCCATGTCGGGAGTAAGGACGAAAATAAACTTCGCCGGAATTCCCGTCCCTCGAATTTGACGCGCACCCTGCACGTCGATGTCGACGATGGTTCTGAGGTTGTCGCGGCCAACCTCGGACCGGGGCGTTCCGTACAACTTTCCATGGACCTCGGCCCACTCGAGGAACTCTCCACGCGCGGCCATCTCTTCGAATTGTTCGCGCGCGATGAAGTGATACTCGACTCCGTCCGTCTCACCGGGACGAGGGCTCCGCGTCGTACACGACACGGACACTCTGTATCCCGGAACCACTTTCATGAACTTCTTGATGAGGGTTCCCTTGCCGGCGCCAGAAGGTCCGGAGACGACAGACAGATTTTGCATCGCTGACCCTCCAGGTCGTTAGGTGCTTCTGGTGTCGGACTTTACTCTCCTAAAAACATGAAGTCAATTGAACGAAAAGCGTAAGTAAGGTATTCTGGCTTCGCGTCGGGCGCTTAGCTCAGTTGGTAGAGCAACTCTTTTACACAGAGAAGGTCAGGGGTTCGAATCCCTTAGCGCCCACAAAAACAAAATGCAGATAGAAATCTTGTACGAAGACGATAACCTCCTTGCTATCAATAAGCCATCGGGGCTGAAGGTTCACGGTGATGGTAGAACTTCCGATGAAACACTTGCTGATTGGGTGCTTGAAAAATATCCCGCACTCAAGGACGTTGGTGAACCGGGCGTGCTTTCCGATGGGCGGGCAATCGCTCGTCCGGGAATCGTGCACCGCATTGATGCGGAAACATCCGGTGTTCTTGTGCTTGTAAAAAACCAAGAAACATTTTTACATTTGAAGAATCAATTTCAGACACGCGCTATAAAAAAGCACTACAACACCTTCGTGTACGGCGTTCCCAAGGGTGTTCGTGCCGTCATCAATCGTCCGATTGGGAAGAGTAGGAGAGACCCGCGACTCTGGTCAGCGCAGCGTGGCGCGCGGGGAGTGCTTCGCGAAGCAATCACGCAGTACCGTGTTGCAAAAACAGGTACAGCGCACGCATATCTCGATGTGTTTCCGCGAACAGGAAGAACGCACCAAATTCGCGTTCACATGAAAGCAATCAATCATCCAATCGTGTGCGATCGCTTGTACGCACCTGTCCATGAACCAGCGCTCGGGTTTACACGCTTGGCACTTCATGCGACAGCTATCACGATGATTGACATTACTGGTCGCGAACACAAATTCGAAGCACCCCTTCCCGCCGACTTCCAAAACGCACTCAAAAATCTCCAATAAACGCGCATTCTGAACGGTTGCCTTCGGCAAAAAGGCGTGCTAGAGTAACGTTTCCTATGAAAACGCCGAACATAAAGATCTCGTCCGCAAATGTCGTGGCCCGCAAAGAACTTCCGATGCGCGCGGGTGATACCGTTCGTGTGTGGGTGAAAATCGAAGAAAAAGGAAAGACACGACTTCAGGCATTTGAGGGAACGGTTCTTGCACGAAAGGGCGGTACGCAAGCTGGAGCAACGTTCACCGTGCGACGTGTTGCGGGAGGGCACGGTGTCGAAAAAATATTTCCTCTCTACTCACCAACAATCGACAAAATCGAGATTCTCCGTCGCGTAAAGACACGACGTGCGAAGCTCTACCACATCCGTGACAAGGCAACGCGTGAAATCAGACGCCAGATGCGAAAGATGCACTTGGTCAATATTAATGATGACGGTGCACCAGAAGAGATAACGCCGGAAGAAATTGTACAAGAAACACCTTCGTCTGAAGAAAAGGTTGAGACGGAAACAGCTACTACATAGTTTTTTATTTCACCCATCCTTGACGGTACGGGGTCGAAGAGTATTGTGTCTCTAGGTTTTGATCTGTTCCTGTCCCACAAACTCAAGGAGAGCACGCTGTGAAGAAGACGCACCTGTTGCCGACTGATTGGAACAAAGACGAGGATTACGCACTGGATCTCAACGGCGGCGTTTTCGTCTGCCGAATCCAGGAGGTGCACTTCGACCAAGCCCACTGTCGTGTGGGCGTGGTGGTCGGGAACCAAATCGATTTCAGCGGTCCCGAGGCCACCAACCCGCGTCATGGCGAAACACTGGAACTCGAGCACCCGTTTTCGCTGAAAAGCTTCGCCTTCCTTGGGTGGCGAGTGCGGCGTCTCGCCCCACACGAGCGCGCCCGCGCCCTCGGCGAGGCGAAGTTTCATCAGGGTGCCTAGGGGCGTGCTGTTGGCACGCGCTGGCGGCGGCTTTCTTCGGAAGGCCGCCGCTTCAACTTTCTTTTTGTTTAGCACTGTTGTATGGTGTTGTGTATTCGAAACACGCGCAGGTGGCGAAATTGGTAGACGCACTACCTTGAGGTGGTAGCGCCCGCAAGGGCTTGGAGGTTCAAATCCTCTCCTGCGCACATTTTTAGACAGCAATTTTTATTTATGAAAAAATCACTCCTTGTCATTCTTGTTCTCATTATCATCGGAGGCATTCTTTATTTTGTTTCAAAAAAACCCGCTCCTGACGAAAGCACTATCACATCGTTTGAAGAGTGCGCGAAATACTATCCGGTGATGGAGTCATATCCAGAGCAGTGCAACACCCCGGGTGGTAAGCATTTCACACGCGACGTCGGAAATATCCTCGAGAAGATGGATCTCATAGACATCGCATCTCCCCGACCGGGCGATGTTGTAAAAAGCCCGCTTACGGTAACTGGTGAAGCGCGTGGCACGTGGTATTTCGAGGCATCATTTCCTGTGACATTGGTTGATGATGAGGGCGTTGAAGTCGCGCGTGGAATTGCAGAGGCGCAAGGAGAATGGATGACAGAAGAATTCGTCCCCTTCAAGGCAACCCTCACATTCACTGAAAAGCCGACCACAGAAAAGGGTCGTTTGATGCTTCACAAGGACAATCCCTCGGGCTTGCCTCAAAACGATGACGTTCTCATTGTGCCGATTGTGTTTGAATAACACGAAGCGTCTTATCAGTAGCGACTAGGCCATGAGTAACCACTTCTCGGAGAAAATAACCCGTGCGCTTGGATCCCCGGCTTCTCTTGCCATACACACCATTCTTTTTATTGGTGTATTTTTTCTACCATATCTCGGATTCTCGTTTGACCGGGTACTTCTTGGGCTGACGACCATCGTATCGCTCGAGGCCATCTATCTTTCGCTTTTTATTCAGATGACGGTCAACAGAAACACAGAAAGTTTGCAGGGCGTTGAGGAAGAGATCGGAGAGATTCAGGAAGATATTGGCGAGATCACGGAAGATATCGATGAGTTGTATCAAGAAGAGATAGAAAACCAAGAAGCAGAAGAAATCGTGTGAGATAAGGCCGGCATAAACTTTATCGAGATTTTATCTCGGCATTTCTACGATAGAGAGATGCCACAGGTGAAATGTAAATTGTGCAAAACCCCCTTTCATGCAAAACCATCGTGGCTCAAGCGGGGCCACGGGATTTATTGTTCTCCCCCGTGCCAACATGTTGGGAGACGAAACGGGAAAGTCATTACGTGTTTTGGGTGTGGCAAGGAGTCCTACAGGAATTTACACTTACTGAAGCAGTCAAAAAGCGGAAAGTACTTTTGTAGCAAGTCATGTCAGACAAAATGGCGAAACGCTCTCTTCGTTGGAGCAAAACACGCGAACTGGAAAGATGGTATGCACGCATATCGGAGTGTTTTGTCCCGACACGGAGTTCCGCAGGTTTGCAAACGATGTGAAACGAACGACAAACGAATCCTCGCGGTCCATCACATCGATAGGAACAGAAAAAACAATAAAGTTGATAATCTCATCTGGCTTTGCCATAATTGCCACCACCTTATCCATCATCACAAAAATGAGGAACAAGGGCTCATGGTGCCCATAGTTTAGTGGTAAAACTCCGCTCTGTGGCAGCGGCGTCGAGAGTCCGATTCTCTCTGGGCACCCCAATTAGAGATAGTTAGTATTTTGCATACTCACACATACGCGAGACACCCGGTCGTCCTACAAGGGACGACCGGGCGCTGATCTCGACCAGTGGCCTCACAGGGCTTGGAGTTAGCCGATAGGCACCTCCCAGGTTTGTTGCTCCCGCGCTGGCCCGAATGGCCAGACGCTAAGAGGTCTTTTCCGTGCGTACCATAGCCAAGATTTGGCCAAAAATCAATCACTGTCTTATTTTTTGGAAAACATCACCGCATCCGCGTATGTTTAGAGTAGCCGTAAGGAATCGTCTTCGCGCTCGAGCAAAAATGAGAACTGATATACTTTTGATGTGAGCGAAAATAGGTATTCATACAAAAGTAGAATGAACGTTAAAACTGGTACGAAACGTCGTCTGCTACAAGTTTGTCTTTTCTGTCTCGTGGTGATGATAGTCGCCACGCCATCTTTATTAATAGGCCTTATTCGACTCGAAGACGACAGATCGCCTTTTAGCACAGCGTTTCCCGTGACCGTTAATCCGCGAACGAAGACAATTATTGATGACAAGAATATAGAAGCGTATCTACAAAGCGATGCATCTCCTTTGCAGGCAAGTGCTATCGTGGCCTTTTCAAAACTCAGTGACTTTTTTGTATCGTTCGTGGCGTCTTTCTCAAACTTTGCTGTAGATCACGGTCTAGCGCTTGCAAGTCAGGAAAAGGTGGTAATCATCGCCCCCGGAGCACGGAAGGAAGAAGTCGCTACTGCGCTTGCAAGAACTCTCACGTGGAATGGTGAAGAAAAAAAAGAATTTCTGAACGCGGACGAGGGCTTTTTATTTCCAGGAATGTACGTCGTGGATACGAATGCCTCGCCCCTTGAAGTGAAAACCGCGATAGAAGAAAGATTTAATGAAAATATTTTGTCTCGATATGGAACAACAACCGAAGAGATTGTGCCCCTCACCACAGCGTTGACGATTGCATCACTTATTCAAAAAGAAACCATCGGCACTCGAGATATGCGACTTGTTTCCGGTATCATTTGGAATCGAATCTTTGTCGGACAAAAACTCCAACTTGATGCAACACTCCAGTATGTGAAGGCCTCAAAACTACAGAATGGTCAGTGGTGGCCCAAGGTTCTTTCAAAAGATAAATTCATAGAATCTCCCTACAATACGTACAAACATCACGGCTTACCACCAACGCCCATTGCCAGTCCGTCTGTGGCAGCTGTAGTGGCGGCTCTCAATCCCTTACGGACCGATTGTTTTTACTACTTTCACGACAAGGACGGAGACATTCACTGTTCAGTGGACTATGAAACACACGAGGCGCTCATAGAGCAATTCTTTAACATCACCAAATAAGCTCCATCACGTCTTGGTATACTTTTTATACGCGCAGTATTAATGTATCTTCTGATTCAAATATACACACGGGATATTTGTATGACCATTTGGACGGATACGATTTTAACAACGCTAGTGTCTATGTTTGTGGCCGTGATGTTGCCTGTAAGGCAATGGTTGAGAAAATCAAAGCGCTAGGGCCCCAAAATTGCGAATTCTTTGTCGAGGGGTTTCATTGATTGTCTTCGTGCTCGAACAAAAATAAGAACTGGTATACTTTTGTTATGGAAGGTGAATCAAAACTGAAAACAGCGGAAACAGATGAACCACCTTTTGTTGGGAGCCGGTTGGATAGCGAGGTCTCAGAAGACCACAAGGGCTCGGGCAAGTTAACAGAAATAGAAAATAACCCGAACAAGGTTATTCGCCGCGAGAGCCTCGATGCTTTACGTACTAGGTATAAGAACAAGATAGAGATAGTCGAGCTTGTTCGTATCGCAAAAACACTATTTGAGGAGTTGGAAACAAAATACGGGATTGAGGCACCGGTTGATTTTATTATTGGGGTAGACGCACCGGGAAATGGGGTCGTCTATTCGATTGTTGATAAGATTGATGGGGAGGGTTTGGGTGTTCTTGGGGACTCGTCCGAAGCACTTTCCCAGATCCAAGATCTCTACGCTTCAGTTGCTCGGTATTATCTCGATAAATTAAGAGACGGAGGTTTTTACCTGAACGATATTGCGAACGAAGCACAGTATGTATATGGTAAAAAGCCAGGTACAGAAAAGAATAAGATATATCTTGTAGATACGGACATATATTTTAACGAAAGCAGTGTCAAAATGTATACAACAGTAGTGTGGCTAACAAGACACATCAAGGAACACGAAAAGAATCTCGGAATCGTGTTTGAAAGCGCTCGCGAGTACCTGCAACAATTTGTTAATCAACCGTTGCCTGACAAAATGAGTAGTGAAGAAAAAATACGTGTTACAAAAAATATTGAAGGTATACAGAAGTTCTTAAACCACGAAAAACTTGGAGAAGGACCAATTCCAGCGATTCCGGACTTCGATATACGTTAGGAAGTGGGCTTTTGAAAAAACACCAGTTCCAGCGTCACGGTCTCTTTTTTGTTGGAAGTGTGTTCCAGATGAAATTCCACCACTTTATATAATCTTGTGCGAGTGTTTTATCTTTAAGAACGAAAATTGTTATATCATCTGATAGGCCTTTTGGATTTATGCCGGAGTAAATAGCCACATAATTTCCAAAAATATCAATTGACGACTCGGTTGATAACTCTTTGGGGAGAAATTTATATTCGCCGCCAACAGCCCGTGTTATTTCTGGGAATTCTTTAATTGATGCGTCATATATAATTTTATTTTTTAAACGAAGCAGGGAATACTTTTTTACAGCATGTCTAACAAAATTCTTTATACGAGGATCAAACCATGACCCCTTACTTCCGAGGCCGTAAATAGGTTTTCCAACAGAGAGCTCGAGTGCAATATAGTTCTTAAGCCCGCCGATGCCTTTGTATACATATACCGACTGTGATGTAACAACATTTTTGTATTTTTTGATGAGACCAGGCAGGGCGTTTTCAAGGTTCTGTACTCGCTCGTCAAGTATCTCTCGTAGTTTATCGGGATGTACGGGCGCATACGTGAGAATTTTTTTTGGTAAAACTTGAAAGGCGAGACCTTTGTGAATAAGGCGTTGAATAGCATCATACGTATTGCGACGATGAATCTCCGCATGTTTAGAAATGCTCCAAATAGAGGCCCTTTTAAGCTCTAAAAGAGATTTGTAGATCTTGCTCTCATTGGGTGTTAAACCAATATCTTTGAGTACCTGTTCATACATGGAAATGTAGTGTAGCGTCATTTTTAGAAAGGTCAATAAAATGGTGGTATTGGCCACCACCTGTGATAAGTACAATTATTTTATTGGAAATATTGGGTAGTAGGACCCGTTCATCTTTCATGGACAAAATAAGAGCGCTTAAGGTTTTTTGAAAAAGGGGTATAAAATTATTCGTACAGATAATTTATTTTTATGAAGAACTTTTTGAAAAAAGCGGGAACGGTTCTTATAATACTTGTCGTTTTTGTTATTGGTGCGAGTTACATCAAAAACAAAAATAGAGACGTATCCAAGTCAATAAAGGTAGGTGTTGTGTTGCCGCTCACCGGTGACAGTGCTTTTATAGGTGAAGATATGAAAAGAGGGATTGATCTTGCTGCGGAGGAATTCCCAATGGCCGAGTTTATATATGAAGACAGTGCGGGTAACGTGAAAACTGCGGTCTCTGCGTACCAAAAAATACTTCTTAATAAACCCACTGTCATTATTGTAGCGGGCACTGGTGTTGAATCTATAATTCCAATTGCAGAAGAGAACAAAATTCCAACGTTTTTGAGCGTCTCTTCGGCTTCGGGACTACCACAACAAGGGGAATACATTTTTCGTTATTTTACAAATGCAGATAATGACGCTCCTGTGATGGCTGAGTACGTGGTCGAAAAACTTGGTCTGAAAAAATTTGCAACGCTATACCTTCAAGATCAGTTTGGGATTGATTACAATGAGGTCTTTTCCCATGAGGTGGTGCGCCGTGGGGGAGAGGTTGTGGTATCGGAAAGTTTCAACTATGGGAATTTTGATTACCGTAGCCAATTGACGAAACTGAGCGAGAAAGAATTTGATGCACTATATCTTATCGGTCTTGATTTTCAACTTATCCGCGCACTAAAAGAAATGAAAGAACTGGGAATAAGCACCCAGATTCTTTCTTTGGGGACTGTTGCAACTCGAGGCGCAATAGAACAGGCGGGGACTTCAATTGAAAACGTTTATCTAACAGCATTTTGTACCGATGGTTCACCAGAGGAGTATGTAGTACAATTTCAGAATAAATACGGTATTTATCCGGGATTTTTTTCTGAGATTGGTTACGACATAGTCCAGATGTTAAAAAAAGCATCTGAAAACGGTCGCGAAAAAAAGAACATACAGCAAGGACTTCTTTCAATAAAAAACTTTACTGTAAATACTGGCGTAGTCACATCAGACCCATTCGGAGAAATGATTATCCCTATGTGTGTAAAAAAAATTACTGGTGGAAAAATATTCAACACGGTTACGGAAAAATATTCAAACTACTGAACAGTTCTATTTTCTTCAGTCTCTCGCGGAAAAACCCCTTTGGCACGGGGCAGGTTCATGGTGCTTGACAGATACCCCCTAGGGGTATACCTTTGTTGTATATGCATAACGACATACACACAAAGGTTACCAACCGCCTCAAGCGTATTGAGGGGCAGGTTCGTGGCTTGCAAAAAATGGTAGGAGAAAAAAAGTACTGCATTGATATCATCACGCAGTCGTCAGCGATCCGGAACGCGCTGGCTTCTGTCGAAGACCTGATGTTGCAGAACCATCTCTCGCAACACGTAGCGCATCAGATGAAACATGGCAAAGAAGCGCAGGCGGCAGAAGAAATCTTGAAGGTCTACAAACTCAAAAGAAAATAATATATGGAAACATCACGAACATACAAAATAAAAGGCATGCACTGTGCGTCATGTGCGGCAATTATCGAAAAAACATTCAAAAAAACAGATGGCGTGCATTCGGTGCAGGTCAACTACGGCACAGAGACGGCCAAGGTTGCATTTGACGAATCAAAAACAAATCCAACAGACCTTTCAAAAAAGATAGAGCCACTTGGCTATTCTCTGCATCTGCCAGATGGCCCAAGCGCCAAGGATATGGGCATGTCCGAGGATGAGCACGCAGAACATCTAGGCCTTAATCAGTCAAAGAAAGAGAAACTTGCTGAGGTTGCTGATATGAAGGCAAAGGTATTATCTGCAATCCCGCTTACGATAGTCGCCGCCCTTGTTATGGGTTGGGATATTCTCTCTCAATACGGAGCAGTATCGGGAATGAGTTACGTGGTTAAAGAATTTTTCCATCACATCCTTCCACTGATGGCCACATACACTCTTTTTGTAGTCGGCAAGCCATATCTCCTTGGTTTTTACCGATTCCTTCGATATGGAAAGGCAAACATGGACACACTCATTGGTATTGGAACAGTCGCAGCTTTCCTATACAGTTTTGCCGTTACGGCTTTTGAAGAAGTACTTAAACCTTTCATAAACGTTGAGTACCAATACTATGACGTTACGATTGTGGTAATTACTTTCATTGCACTTGGAAAATACCTTGAAGCACGTTCAAAAATAAAGACGGGTGACGCGATAGAAAAACTTCTTAATCTGCAGGCAAAGACAGCGCTCGTTGTTCGTGATGGAAAAGAAATAGAGATTCCTGTTACTGATGTGAAGCATGGCGACCTTGTTATCGTAAAACCGGGGGCAAAGATTCCCGTTGACGGAACAGTCACCGAAGGCGTGTCGTTTGTTGACGAATCTATGGTGACAGGTGAACCCATGCCAGCTCAAAAAAAAGTGGGCGACAGTGTTGTTGCTGGAACGATTAACACAACTGGCTCGTTTATATTTACAGCGACAAAGATTGGCTCGGAAACACTTCTCGCACACATTATTCATATGGTTGAAGAAGCGCAGGGAAGCAAGGCGCCCATTCAAGCCCTTGCGGACAAAATATCGTCCGTCTTTGTGCCAATCGTGTTAGTTCTTGCGTTTGTAACGCTTGGCGCGTGGCTGGTGTTTGGCACACAATACCTCGGTTTTTCACAAGCGCTTTCGTTTGGCCTCGTGTCATTTGTTGGAATCTTGGTAATCGCATGTCCGTGCGCGCTTGGGCTTGCGACACCAACAGCAATTATTGTGGGTGTCGGAAAGGGCGCAAAAGAGGGAATCCTCATCAAAGATGCGGCAACACTCGAGAAGCTTCACAAGGTAGACACGGTTATCGTCGACAAGACGGGAACAATTACAATCGGCAAGCCAACCCTCGTTGATATTCAAAATTTTTCAAAGCAATCAGACAACGAACTTGTATCAATTCTCGCATCACTTGAGAAAAAGTCGGAGCACCCCATTGCTCATGCAATTGTTTCGTACGCACAAGAGAAAAACATAAAAACAGAAGATGCCCTCAACTTCGAGGGTATCCAAGGCAAGGGAGTTACGGCGTCAATCGAGGGCACTGTGTACTATGCGGGGAATGTGGACCTCATCAAGGGTCTTGGTGTGTCATTTGATGCCTCAAAAATTGAACAGTTCACCGCGCAAGGAAAAACGCCGGTTGTTCTTGCAACAAAAGAAAAGGTTCTCGGATTTGTCATGGTTGCCGATGAAATAAAACCAGAATCAAAACAGGCAATAGCAGATCTACACAAGCTTGGAATCAAGGTGGTGATGTTGACAGGGGATGACGAGAAGGCGGCAAAACACATGGCATCTCTTGTTGGCATTGATGATGTTGTCGCTCATGTGTTGCCACAGGATAAACTGGCCAAGATCAAAGAGTTGCAATCACAAGGCAGAATCGTGGCAATGGCCGGCGACGGTGTCAACGATGCCCCCGCGCTTGCCCAAGCCGATGTGGGTATCGCCATGGGAACGGGAACTGATGTGGCAATAGAGTCAGCTGGCATCACGCTTCTTGGTGGAGATATTTCAAAACTTGTAAAGGCAATCAAGCTCTCAAAAATGACCATGCGCGGGATAAAGCAAAATCTTTTCTGGGCGTTTATCTACAATATTGTTGGAATCCCACTTGCGGCGGGGGCTTTCTATCCAATTTTTGGTTGGCTCTTGTCGCCGGTGTTTGCAGGATTAGCAATGGCACTGTCGTCGGTATCTGTGGTGTCAAACTCATTGCGGATTAAAACCAAAAAACTATAAACAGGCGCGCTTATTAAAAGTAGTAACTAACAAATATGACAAATAACAATAATACGGTCTGGCTCGTTTTGGGGGGAATTATAATTGGCCTACTTCTTGCGCCGTGGCTCATTCCCATGATGGGGTTCGGTTCAATGATGGGGCGGAGAACTAACACAGCATTAAGTCCTCGAACGACAAGCGCCAACTTAATTGACCAACATTTTATTGAACAAATGATACCGCATCACGATGGGGCAATTGCTATGGCAAATCTCGCACTTACGAAGGCAACACACCCAGAAATTGAAACATTAGCGAAAGACATTCTTCTTGCTCAAACAAAAGAAAACTCAGAAATGCGCTTGTGGTATAGGGCGTGGTTTGGTGTAGACGTATCCGTGGACAGTTCCGCCATGATGGGTGGCATGATGTCGCAGGGTGGAATGCATATGGGCGGGTTAGAGGACGTAACCACTCTCGACAGCGCAACGGACTTTGACAAAGAGTTTATTGAACAGATGATTCCACATCATCAGATGGCTATTATGATGGCGCGAATGCTTGAGTCGGGAACCGATCGCCCAGAAATGTTGGAACTTGCCAAAAACATAATCGAGTCACAATCACAGGAGATTCAAAAAATGCAGGGTTGGTATCAAGAATGGTATCAATAGCAAAGAAAAAGGACTTGGCTGATGTGTTAATAAATTTATTAAAATTATATGGAAAAACTCTCCCTTAAATCATACGTCTGGAAATGTGTGCTCGGTAGCGAGGTGGTCTATATCCTCTGTCTTCTGGGCGGGTATATTCCGTGGCGATCAGCGGTGGTGATCGAATTGCACCATCGTCTATTTGAGACGCTCCCGGGTTTTGTGTGGGGTAACTTTGGCAGTGTCATCCTTGGCGCGGTGTACGTGTTTGTCTTTGCCTGGATATTCGGTAGTTACATGGTCTGGATGTACAACTCAAGTTTGGTGAACAAATAATAATAAAAGATTTTATGAATAACCACGACAATAACGGTCATGATTCAAAAATGATGTGGATGATGGTGCTTTGCTGTTTACTCCCCGTCGTAATCCTCATTGTACTCGCCATTAGCAAGTGATCTCGTGCAGTATGCAAACAACAACTTTTTTCCAATGAAATCTCCGCTTAAAAAAGCATCACTGTCCTTGTTTTGGTGTCATTTATGGCGTTGGCGCTCTTGAGCTTGACCGCGATGTTGCATGAGTCGGATGGAGGAATGTCGGGCGATTGCCCATTTTCGCCGATGGGCGCGACGTTGTGCCCGCAAGACAGTCTTGCGGAACTTGCACACCATATTTCCGCATACCGCATGTTCTTCAACGTGCCAGTGGGCATCGGTTTTACAATTATTGCGTTATTGTTTGCGCTCACCGTACTCCTCCTTGTTTTCATAGCATCACCGCCACTGCAGCAACCGGTGTTCGTCCGTAGCGACCACGGTGCGCCGCCACTCGATTCCTACCAGAGAAGGATCATTGACTGGCTCGCACTCTTTGAGAACAGCCCCTCCCACGCATAACGGCCTCCGTAAGCATTCGCTTCCGGGGTGCCGCGCTCGCACGTTTGTTGCGGGTTTTTTTATTGTGCAGCCTTACTCGACTCAATCAATAACCTATGAAATCACAAACCATTATCACGATGTTTGCTACACTCGCCCTCGTTGTCGGCCTGTTCGCGTGGGGATACGCCAACCGCGGAAACCCTGCCACATCAGCTGAAGCGACCGGAGGACGGAGCGGCATCGCAGGTTCACTGGCCATATCGGAGACTTTCTACGACTTCGGTACGATCTCGATGCGGGATGGCAACGTAACGCGCGAGTTCACCATTACCAATCCTACCCCCGAGGATGTCCTTCTCTCGTCGCTCATCACCTCATGTATGTGCACGACTTCGTTCATCGTTACGCCTGACGGCGCTGTGCGAGGTCCGTTCGGCATGCCCGGACACGGCAGAAGCGTGCCTCCGGCGAACGAGACAATCAAAGCGGGAGAGAGCCGCATCGTCCGTGTCGTCTTTGATCCAAACGCGCACGGTCCCGCGGGTGTCGGCCGTATCGAGCGTGTTGTCACGATGACCGAGGCAACAGGAGCAACGGTGACATTCGGTTTCAAAGCGCTCGTAACACCCTAATCATGAAACGACTCATCATTATCGTCTCAGCACTCGTGCTAGCACTGCTTGGCCTGGTCGCGCTCAAGTTCACGCCAGGATTCGCCGACATGCTCTGGAACGCAAGCAATGGAGGCGTGTGGCTTCTGCCACTCGTCGTCTTCTCGGCGCTTCTCGACAGTGTCCACCCGTGCAGCTTCTCGATCCTCTTGATCACAATCGCGTTCCTGTTTGGTATCCAAGTGTCACGGAAGAAAATCTTGCAGATTGGCGGCATCTATATCGCGGGGATATTCGCGGCGTACTTTGCAATCGGCATCGGGCTCCTCAAGGTGCTCCATGTCTTCAACGTGCCGCACTTCATGGGCAAGCTCGGCGCGGGAATGCTCATCCTCTTCGGCGTCTTGAATCTCTTAGGCGCGCTCTTCCCGAAGTTTCCGATCAAGCTCCGGATTCCGAAGGCGGCGCATGCATCCATGACAAAACTCATGGGCGTCGCATCGATGCCAGCGGCATTCGCGCTCGGATTGCTCGTTGGTTTGTGTCAGTTCCCGTGTATGGGCGGCCCGTACCTCATGGTCGTCGGGCTTCTGCATGACACAGGAACATATACATCGGGATTCGGCTACCTCCTGATGTACAACCTCATCCTCATCGCACCACTTGTCGCGACTCTGACCGTCGCCGCGAACCCGGCGCTCGTCGATAAGGTGCAGGAATGGAAGACGACACAGATGAAGAGCGTACATCTATGGGCCGGCATCGCGATGATCATTATCGGCGTCCTCATCTTCTTTATTTGATATGACGTTGCTTAAAAAGATCTGTCCGATCTGCGCGCTCGTCTCGCTCACCTGGATGACGATGCTCACGTTCAAGGGGCTTGGGTACGATATTGATGACGCGCTACTTGCCATGCTCATGGGGGGCAGTGTCGTCGGCATTTCGTACGTGCTCGGTGCGCGCACGAACCTTACTTCAAGGGTGGCGTTGATGTATTGGAAGCTCGTCGCGATCCCCACTGGGTTTGCTGTGATGTACGCGCTTCTGCAATTCGCGTGGGGTTATTTCGCGGGTGCGCTTGTCGCATACAGTGTCGCGTGGTGGCTTTTCAAAAGTGCGTCAACGGCACCACGTCGCTCTCTCTATATGGAAGGCATTACAAAAGAACTCAATAATTGTTGTGAATAAATCTATGGAAAATCAAATTGTCACTTCGCATGACGCTCGTATGAGCGAAACAGCAAAAAAAGAAAGCCCGTATATCCTGCCTGCGGCGATTATTGTCGCGGCGGTCATGATCTCGGGGGCGTGGCTCTATAAAACACAAAACCCCACAATTGCCAATCAGAGTGATACCGAAGATACAGTAAATGCCCTTGTCGACAAGGTACTTCCCGTCGCAGGGGTTGAGCTCCCGGTTTCGTGGGGTGATCTTGGCACACAGATGGTACGCGCGGGCGTGATCGATGGTGAGCGGTTTATGGCGCTCTATCGAGAGCGGGGCGCATTCACCGAGGAACTCAAGAGTATGTTGTTTGAAAGCAACAACGGCACGGTTACTATCACACGTGAGAACGCTGACTATCTCCTCAACCTCTTCTGGGCATTGGGTCTTGCAAGCAAGAATACGATTCTTGATACGGGAGAGATGATGACGGCAACAAATGGTAATGCGGGCGGCATGGCATCAACCGGAGGATGGACGATGGCCGTGGGCGATGTGATGGATCACTATAGTGCGCACGTGTTCTTCGATTTAACACCAGAACAACAATCGTTGGTGGATAAAGTGTCGCGCGGTATTTATCGCCCATGTTGTGGCAACTCCACACACTTCCCAGACTGCAACCACGGCATGGCGATGCTCGGGCTTCTTGAGCTAATGGCATCGCAAGGGATTGGTGAAGAAGAAATGTATAAAGCCGCACTCGCCGTCAATTCGTATTGGTTTCCAGACACATACATTACAATTGCAACGTACATGAAAAATAAAGGCATCGCGTGGTCGGATGTTTCTCCTTCAGAGGTGCTTGGCGCACAGTATTCCAGCGGCTCCGGTTTTGAGAAGATCAAGTCGCAAGTTACACAACCACAACAACAGCAAGGTGGAGGGGGATGTAGTGTGTAACTGATTGTCGAAAAGTAATCTCGGTGGTACCACCCAAGTTGGAACAAAGCATTATGGAGGTATAACTCCCCGGTGTCTTTGATGTGAGGTATAATCCACGCATGAAAGATATAAAGAAACTCTTGGATATCAAGGTGATGCCGTGTGGGACAGGATTAAAGGCCTAAATAGCATCCCTATGTTTGAAAAACCAAGGCCATCTGATTCTAAAGAGCACCATACTCTAAAACGTTTTCTGCGCGTTGTTTTTGTGGCCAACATGTTGTTTCTCGGTTCTGAAGCGGCCTTGGCGCATGGACCAAAAAAACCAGTCAGGAGAGCAAAACCAGTTGCGGAAGCAATTGTACGACAAGAAACACCCCAAACCATTCTTGCGCCGATTCTCGACAATATTACTGCGCAAGAAACGATAGAGAATGTTGTCACTCTAATTGAGAATCCCCAAGCAAAAGTCGCCATCCAAGAAGCCGTTGATGAGGTCATGGCTCAACATCCAAATATGATTGTTGTCGCAGAAGCGAAACCGGTCGGGCAAGATCTTCAAGAGAATAATGCTGAAGACGCGGAAGAAGAGGTTGGCGTACACGAAGGCCCATTTTGGGAACGGCATCACATTGAAGGAGTAGATGCCAACGGAGGCATTATCATCAAGCTCGATGATCTGGCTGGATGGCACGCAAGCATACCACTGGGTGAAGAAGGCGAACTTACAATCGGCGGGGGAAATACAGACGATGATATCCACATCGAGACAGGATTTGAAGTTGGAAAGCCAATTGTTCTTGGTATGCGGCCAGGTGCACGGGTGGTGTTCTCTCAGAAAGGAAAAGCGCAGTTTGCTCTTACTCTCAGCGGATCAACAAAAGGTGGACTGTATGTGCGAGGCGGAATGAACGTGGGTAAAATTGGGGGTCACGATGAGGGAGAAGTAGGACACACCTTACACGTCGCAGAGGGACATGAGGAGGAAAAGGATATAAAGGACACACATGAGGGAGAGGCCCACGAAGAAGGGGGGCGTCAATCTTTGACTGAAATGGTAAGTATTGAACTAGAGAAAGTCGGCGATCGTTTTTCGATTGCTGGAGGATTGGATCATGGGGGCCTCTACGTAATCCCACGTCTTACGATACGCAGTGACGGCAAGGTGCAGGTTCGTGTGGAAGGGGTCGCACGCGCAGGGGCGCACGGTAAGAGCGCGGCGGCAGCATTGCGGATTTCTTTCTAACTCAACCTCAACCAAATGTAGAAGGGATAATCTGTCACGAGATAGAAGACCCTAATGGGGGCATTATGTGGTAAAATGACGAACCGTGACAGATTTAAATCAAAAAAAGTACACCTTTCACGTTCACGGCATGCACTGCAATGCGTGCGTGCTTATGACAGAAAGCGAATTGAATGATTTGCCAAACGTGGTATCTGCACGCTCAAATCTCGCACGGCACTCTGTCGAGGTGGTGGGGGACTTTGGCGACAAAACACCAGAACAAATCGCCGAAGAGCTCACTGTGCCACTCAAGTCACACGGCTACACGGTGTCTGTTGAAAAGCAAAAGCACACAGCCATGTGGAGCGATTTTAAAATTGCGATTCCGATAGCACTCGGATTTGCAATACTTTTCATTCTCTTACAAAAAATGGGAATTGTGAATCTTATTTCTTCTGGCAATGTCACGTATGGCACGGCGTTTGTAATCGGAATTATTGCGTCGCTCTCAACATGTATGGCGGTTGTTGGTGGGCTTGTTCTCTCGATGTCTGCCACGTTTGCAAAAGAAGGAGACAAAATACGACCACAGCTGATGTTTCATGGTGGACGCATCGTTTCGTTCTTTGTGCTCGGTGGCGTTATTGGCGCGCTCGGGTCTACTTTTACACTGGGCACCACAGCCACATTTGTCCTCGGTCTCATTATTGCCATCGTGATGCTTATTCTTGGCATCAACCTTCTTGATGTTTTTCCGTGGGCAAAAAAATTGCAACCCTCGATGCCACAGTTTATTGCAAAGCATGCTCACGGCGTATCAAAACTCAACCATACTCTGACACCGCTTCTTGTTGGTATCGCGACGTTCTTCTTGCCATGTGGATTTACGCAATCGATGCAACTGTATACACTGACAACGGGAGGATTTTTCGCAGGCGGACTCACGATGCTTGCCTTTGCGCTCGGCACATTGCCAGTCCTTGCGCTTATTAGTTTTAGCTCATTCAGTATTAAAAACAGCTCAAAGGCAGGCATCTTTTTCAAGTCAGCCGGACTTATTGTGATTATGTTTGCGCTGTTCAACTTCATCAACGGGCTTGTTATCATTGGTTTGATTCCACCGATTTTTAATTTCTAATTTGATCGTTCTATGAAAGAAACGATAGCATCTACAATCATTGTTCTTGGAATAGTTGGGGCCGCCTTGGTCTTTACTCGCGGAGGGCGAGAGGTTGTGACCGATACCCCCATCAACAACACAACAATTGTTGATGGGGTGCAGATTGTAGACATAACAGCAAAGGGTGGATACCTTCCTCGGAAAAGTATTGCGAAGGCGGGCATACCGACAATCGCGCGGTTTTCTACGAGCGGGACGTTCGACTGTTCGTCAGCACTTCGTATTCCGAGTATGGATATAAGCAAGAATCTGCCATCTTCTGGAGTCACCGATATTGATCTGGGTATTCCAGAATTGGGCACGCTCGAGGGTAGTTGTGGGATGGGAATGTATCCGTTTGAGATTGAGTTTCAATAGATGATCGAAGCGATAGACGAAGAGTCACGATTTTCATACACTGCAAGAATGAAAATCGTTTCTTGGAACGTAAACGGCATCCGCTCTGTCTTCAAGACGACATTTCTTGAGTGGCTCAAAAAAGAAGACCCCGACATCGTTTGCCTCCAAGAAATAAAAGCAGACGCAAAAGAGCTCGATACAACATTTAGTGAGATCGATGGTTATTTCGCGTATTTCAATTCGGGAAGCAAAAAAGGACACTCTGGAGTTGCGATTTATACGAAGATAAAACCCGTCGAAGTAGAAATACACCTCGGCATCGATCGCTTTGACGAAGAGGGTCGTTGTATCAAACTCACGTTTGACGATTTTATTTTGTTCAATTTCTATATACCGAACGGCGGACGGATGAAAGAGAACATGGCGTACAAACTCGATCTTTACTCCAAACTCCTTCTGCTCTTTCGATCACTTGCCAACAAGCCAGTTATTCTTACGGGCGATTTCAACATCGCGCACACGGAGATGGACCTGTGCTATCCGAAACAGAATCAAAACAATACGATGTTCACACCTGAGGAGAGAAAACAGATTACAACACTTCTCAATCTTGGATACGTAGATGCTTTCCGTTACAAGTATCCCGAGAAAAAGTCCTACACGTGGTGGTCGTACATGTCGGACCTACGAGAACGCGATGTTGGTTGGAGGATTGACTACTTTTTTGTAACAGAGGCGCTCAAACTCCTCGTTCAAGACGTTTTTTCACAAAGAGAAGTTCTTGGTTCCGACCACGGTCCCCTTGTGATGGTACTTAACAAAGATATTGTGATAAAAGAAAGGCCTGTCTATCTAAAAAAGGAAACGCAGCCAATCTTATTCTGAGATACAATGATTAGCACCGCTGTCGCCGCTGCGGGGTAGAACCAGCCATCTCGATTGTTTGATATAGTGATGTAATAAAACTGTGGTGTGACAATTCTTTCTAAGAAAAACAAAAGTGTCGATGTTATTGTCATTCTTTGTTTGACTCTTGTTGGGTTTGGGCTTGCGTGGTTAGCACAGGGAACCTTATTAGGAAGGCCGCTTTTGTCATGGGGACTTTTTATAGTACTGCCGGTAGTTGTGTACCTTTCTTTCAGGAAAAAGAAACCATTTGAGTACATTGCGATGGGTACGTTTGTTATCGGTTTTGTTTTTTCTCTCGTCCTTGAGACCTTGGCAGAATTTAATGGGGCGTGGCACGTGGCTGACACTGTGTTTTCCTACCGATTTCCTGGAGGGGCTTCTTTGGACGCAATTCTTGGATACGTCCTCATGACATTTCTTACGCTTGTTATATACGAACATTTTCTTGACCGTCCACATAGAGGAAGGGTCAAATTTGTGCCCCGAAGGCTTGCAATGGCCCTCGTCCCATCAACCCTTGTGGTAATGACCCTTTTTGTTTTAACAGAGATCGCCCCTGAAATCATTTCTGTTTCGTATCTTTACGCGATAGCTGGTCCGGCAGCAATTGTGTTTCCACTGATTGTTGGGTTTAGAGAACCGACCTTGTATTCAAGGATGGTCAAGATCATGCCATATTTCTTTTTTATTTATCTCGTTTCTGAATACTTCGCAGTAACATTTTCTTGGTGGACATATCCAAGTGGAGAATATATAGGATATGTTTCTCTCGCCGGCGTGTCGTTTCCTATAGAGGAACTGCTTTTTTGGATGTTATTCTACGCGGCTTCTATTGTTGTCTATTACGAAGAATATATTGATGATGACAAGTAATACGTTGAGGAATTTGCTTAGTCCGACGAGTTTGTGTGGGGGTGGTGTCCGTGTATACTTTCTATAAGAAATTAGAACCTAAAATATCTTCCATATGAACTCACGTCGCACCATTTTCTTTTTTAGCATCGCAGTCGCCCTTCTCTTTGGCGGAGCACTTTTTATCCCTCAAAACGCACGCGCAGCCGAAGCGTGCTCATTTACACGCGACCTCGGTCTTGGCGACACGGGCGAAGACATCCGATGTCTCCAGCGATACCTGAACTCGGAAGGGTTTACCGTCGCTGACTCTGGTGTTGGATCTCCGGGGAACGAAACGAGTTTGTTCCGCGAGAAGACAGAAGATGCAGTACGCCGTTGGCAAGTAGCAAAACTCATCTCTCCTGCAACAGGGAACTGGGGACCTCTCTCGCGCGGTCTCTACGAGCGTTTGATTGTATCGCCCACACCAACTCCTACTCTCACCCCGACACCTGACCCAGAGCCAACACAAAGCACAGAAGAAAAAACAGCTCGCACGCGGCTTCTTGCGGCACTGAACGCAATCGAAGATGCAGAGAGTGATTTTGAAGACGCGGAAGATGATGACGCGGACACAGGTGATGCAGAGGACTTCATAGAAGATGCAAAAGATGAACTTTTTGACGCACTCCGTGCATTCATCGAAGAAGAATATGAAGAAGCGATTGACTTTGCGGACGGTGCCCGCGAACGAGCACACGATGCGCAGGACGAAATAGACAGTGATAGCAACAGTGATGGCGCGGACGAAGCAGATGCAGAAGAAGCGCTCGATGACGCGGACCAAATGATTGAAGACGCAGAGGACGAAGTCGCAGAAGCAGAAGATGATGGAGAAGACACCGGCAACGCAGAAGATCTCCTCGACGAGGCAAACGACCTTCTTGATGACGCTGAGGAAGCATTTGATGCCGAAGATTGGGATGAGGTAATAGACCTTGCAAACGAAATTGAAGATCTCGTCGACGAAGCACTCGATTCAATTGACTAAGCACTAGACGTGAATCAATACGATTCAATAGGAGAAGAATATACCCGACAGCAACGAGAGTTCTTCGCGGGCTCTCTTGATTGGCCTCGCGAAAAAATCAGGAAACACCTTGTAGACATAAGGGATAAAAAGATCCTGGACATAGGGTGTGGGGGCGGGGATGATATGGTTTGGTGTCAGGAGCAGGGCGCAGATGTCTACGGTATCGATCCCTCTGAAAAGATGCTTGATCTTGCGCGTGAAAAAATCGCCGACACAACGAGGGTACAGAGTGGTGGATACACGGATATCCCATTCCCCGACAGCTCTTTTGATTTTGTTTTCGGGAGATTCTCGCTTCACTACCTCCCCACGTTTGAAGACGCATATCGAGAAGTTGCGCGCGTTATGAAACCCGGGGGTATCTTGTTGGAAACTGTAAATCATCCCACATTCGATGTGTTTGCACTCGAAGGGGTGACAGACAAATCTCTCATCACCCTAAAGCTTTTCAATGGAAAGGTTACGATTCAGTTTCCTCCGCATACGCTCAAGGATTATTTCTCAGATACCTTCTTCCGCTTGTTTGATTTACAGGAGATAGACGAATCAGAGTCAGTTGATGCCGAAAATCCGCGTAACCTTCCAGAAACACTTTTTTTCATGGCGCAAAGAAGGTAAATGCTATTATGAAAAACCACTTTCAAGGGAACTTTGTACATCCGCAGCACGTGTCCGTTGGGGCGGTTGTCGTGAACGAGAAAAAAGAGATTTGTTGTCACCACCTGTATGCGAAAGATATAAAGGGATACTGGAAAGAGGAAGGCCTCGACGACTTCTACCTTCTCATGAGAGAAACAATACAGCCGAATGACTCTCTTGAAACCTCTCTTAACCGCGGTCTTCAAAAAGAGTTCGGTATAACCGCAACGCTCCGTGACTACGTCGGATCTATTCAGGGTTCTTTCACACACAAGGATGTCCCAATCCAAAAAACAACACTCTACTTTCTCTGCGACCTCGTGCAGCAAGATCTCTCGCTTCGGGATACATCTGATGTGGAGGGACAAACACAAGTGGAGTGGCAGACCGCGGACTTCCTCATTCCACGCATGAAAGCGCAGGCAGAAAAATTTGGTAGGACTGATATTGATGAGTCGTTTATACTTGAGCGAGTGCAAAAGATCTTATAAATCTAAATCATACACATGACCGAAGAATCTGAAGGGTATCTGGTAAAAGAAGGGATTGCATCTAATGAAGAAGCAGCATTCGAAGCTCTCAAGGAAATCCTTGCGATAAAAAGAGCAGAAGATCCGCTTGGTACACACGAAAAAACAGCAGATTTTTCAGCGGCGCTCATTCAAGAACTTTCGGATTCTGTTGTGCGAGGGACGCGCCTCTTTCACCTGCTTGCTTCGAGCACGCTTGAAGAGGGCGTGTCGTTACCATTCGATGTTCCGGGTGGGCGTATCAAAAAGTTTATTCGCGAGGAACTGTAACGTCAAAGGTTTTGCTTTCTTTGTACACACGATGTCTGAGTCGTTGGCTCTTCTTGCTGTGTCAGTATGCGCATATCCGTAGTGTATAATGCGCTTGTGTAAGACCGCATCCTCATTCGTATGTCATCTGAATTATTACTCAGCATCGGCGCACCCCTTCTTGGTTTCATCGTTTTCTTTGTTGTGCAGGCGGCAGGGTACACAAGCGAAAAGGTACTCACGCTTATTGCGGCACTTTTTACAATAGTGATTCTTGTGACGAGCCCACATCGTGGAGAAGTTGCACTCTTTTGTGTGGGGCTTCTCCTAGGATTTTTTATTGAAGTCGACCTGCGACTTTTGGGTACACAGCAGGTGTGGGCAAAAGCATCACTGTTTGGTGTGCCGTACTGGCTTCCGCTGGTGTGGGGTATCGGGTTTGTTATTATTACTCGAATTGGCATCATTATTCGAAACCTTTCGCTATAAAAGAAACATATGGACATTTTTCCTCTACCACTTCTCCACACCCTCATTATTTGGGGGACCGTCGTTCTGCAGGTCGTCGCTGTTGTACTTTTTATTCTTTTGTTCACGCGTGAGACAAAGGTATCCCTGTGGGTTGGAAAAAACGCCCTCGCACTTTCGTTCATCCTTGTCCTCTCTGCAGTACTGGGTAGTCTGTACTACTCGGCGATTGTAGGAATTGTTCCCTGCGTGCTTTGTTGGTGGCAGAGGGTATTTATGGTCCCTTTGATATTTTTATTTGGGTCTGCGCTCTATCGCAAACAGACAGGCATGCTCTCGGGAGCGCGAATACTGTCTTTTGTTGGAGGTGGTATCGCTCTCTACCACATTCTTTTGCCGTTGTTTGAGAGTATCCCGGTTATCTGCGACGTTGCATCAACGGCATCGTGCATCGAACAGCCGATCATGGCTCTGGGGTACATCACCATCCCCGTCATGTCTTTGACGGTGTTCATCATGCTCATCCTCTTTACTCTTCACGCTCGAAAAACTGCCGCTCTCCTTATTTCGGCAAAGTCATAAAAGTGCTATAATCAAAGACGTTAACGAGGTTAGCGGGTATTTACTAGTAGAATCAAAATTACATACATGACTCCAAAAACACTTTGGATAGGGCTTGTTATCGTCATTATCCTCATCGGAGGTCTTTTCATCTTCCGCTCAAATGACGCGGACGACGCGGAGAACGCAACGACGACTCCGGCAACGACCACCAGTTCGACTGGTGGATCTACAGCAACGGGTGGAACTGGAGGTACAGCACAACCGGTCCTGGCCAACGGTACATATACCCTCGACACAGAAGAGAGTTTGATCACTTGGACAGGGAAGAAGCCCCTCGTTCTTGGGTATGAGGATACCGGCACATTCGCGATAAAGAGCGGTACCGTTAAGGTCAGCGACGGTGTGGTTGTTTCAGGAGAATTTTTCATCGACATGGACTCTCTCGTGGTCACCAAGACATCAAATACGAAAATTGGAATGGACAAGCTCGAGAACCACCTTCGTTCAACGGACTTTTTTGCAATCGAAACATATCCGAATGCAAAATTTGTTCTCACGAGCGTCGTCAATGGACAAGTAACAGGCGATCTTACGATTAAGAACAAGACAGCACCGATTTCATTCCCGGCAGCGATCCGCTCAGAAAGCGAAACACGACTTGTTGCGCAGGCGGCTCTTGTAATGAATCGTGCAACATGGGATATCCGATACGGATCGGACACATTCTTTGACAACTTGGGTGACAATTTAATTGCTGATGAGGTGCAGTTGAGTTTGAAACTCGTTGCGACGAAGTAAGTACGGACATACAGACATATCGCGGACAGACGCGGAAAACACCACCGGCCTTCTGGGGCCGGTGGTGTTTTTACGTCTCAAACGTGTTCGTTTATTGATTTGGCAAGAGCGATATCTTTTTCCGTCACCGTGTTTGTGCTGTGTGTCCACGTAACGACCTCAACAAACCCCCAACCAAAACGTATCTCGGGGTGATGGCCACATTCTTCCGCCACAACCGCAACCTTTTGAACAGTCTCAAAAGCGCTCTTAAAATCAAGCGTTTTAAACGTGCGCAGAATGCGAGTTCGATCCTCCGTATAGGTCCAGTAAGAAGGAAGCGGTTCGTCCGTCATATAGGTATCTCCATGATATTAGAGTATATCTAAAAACCTTTCCCTGCCTACGCTGCACGATGGCTGGCTCCGACACGCTCGTCTCGACCTCACCGTACCACCGGTATGGCTCGGTCTCCGACTCGATGTCTCGCCGACGCCCTCGCGCGGCTCGGTTCGGGAACCCAGGTTTTCAGATATACTCTTCAGGAGGAATCATATTACCCCATAATTTTTCTACCTATGTCTTTTACAGACAATCCGGAGGCAGGACGAGCGTTTAAATATGCAGGATGGCTTTTTGTCGTAGGCGCTATCTACCTTGCTCTCCTCGCGATCTCCACTATTAAGGAGTACCGCTACATTGGCGGCAATTATCCAAGCGCGAATGTAATCACCGTTTCGGGTGAAGGTGAAGTGTTTGCTGTTCCCGATATCGCGGAATTCAGCTTCTCTGTTGTTTCCGAAGCTACAACAGTCAAAGAAGCGCAAGATGAAGCGGCAACAAAGATGAATGCAATCATCGCGTTCCTGAAAGAAAGCGACATTGAAGAAAAAGATATCCGAACGACATCGTACAGCGCAAACCCACGTTACGAATATGACAACAACCCACGACCACTCCCGGCATATGATGCATCTGCTGGTGGATCTGCGGGTGTTGCGATGCCGGATTCGATCTCGTACTCCTATCCCTATCCAGGCAACCAAGTGCTTGTTGGATATGAGGTTCGCCAGAGTATTTCCGTTAAGGTTCGTGCCGCTGACGAGGCGGGAGAAATCCTTGATGGTGTAGGGGCGCTCGGTGCCACAGATATGTACGGCCCGACGTTCACGATCGACGACGAAAGCAAACTCCAAGGTGAAGCGCGTGAAAAAGCGATTGAAGATGCACGTCAAAAAGCAAAGGAACTCGCGGATGACCTCGATGTTCGATTGGTACGCATCGTCTCATTCTCTGAGAATGCTGGCGGTTGGTACCCCTATGCACGAGTGGAAATGAGCGCGCAGGCATATGACAAAGCAGAATCGGCGCCAGTTCCCGAACTTCCTCTCGGTGAGAATACAATTACCTCAATGGTGACGATCACCTACGAGATACGATAAAACGCACAAAGACCGAAAGAACAAAACCACCACGAGCACTGCTCGCGGTGGTTTTGCCTTTGAAAATGCTACACCCGCACACTAACTTTTGTATTGTTGCAGCAGGAGACGAACCACTTTTTCTTAAGACGGAGTAAGGGAACACTTTTCGATTTTGCTATTAAACTACAACGTAATAACGCTATACAAAAGTTAGTGTGCGGGTATACTAAGGGTACGTTTCATTGTTTTCGTTCATTGTTCGTTGTTTGTTATTTCATGCGCGTTGACACAAATGATTTCAAAAAGTTCCTGATCGAGACCAAGCTTGCGACCCACGCCAAGCTCGAAGATCTCGAGAAAATTGCCAAAGAGCGAAAAACGTCTCTCGAGGACATCGTCGTTTCCGAAGGTGTTCTCTCTGAAGACGACGCACGACGCGCAAAAGCACATGTCCTGGGCATTCCCTTTGTTGATCTTAAAGACCAAAAGGTTGATCTGGACACTCTCTCTCTTATCCCGGAGCCCATTGCGCGAAATAACAACATCATCGCGTACAACAAGACGTCGAAAGGTCTTGAAGTCGCCATGCTTGACGTCGAAGATCTCCAAGCAATCGACTTCGTCAAGAAAAAGACAGGCCTCACGATTCTTCCGCGTTTGACCGACACCGAATCGATTAAGCACGCACTCGTTCAGTACCAGAAAAGTTTGAAAGCGGAGTTCGGTGACATCATAAGCGCTGAAGCACAAGCATTGATCGCGGTCTCTGATACGCCCGCTGATGGAGAGGAGGTATCGGGAGAAGATCTGAAGAAGCTTGCCGAAGATCTTCCAATCGTTCGTATCGTTGACACGCTTATCAAACATGCGGTGGTGCAGGATGCATCAGACATTCACATTGAACCAATGGATAAGCAACTTTTGGTGCGGTATCGCATCGATGGACTTCTTCATGATGCAATGACACTTCCGAAGCAAGCCGCGTCCGGCATCAGTGCACGTATCAAAGTGCTCGCGAGTTTAAAACTTGATGAGAAGCGTCTTCCGCAGGACGGTCGTTTCAAGATTGACCTTGATGGAGAAAAAGTTTCGTTCCGTGTATCAACACTTCCGACATATTACGGAGAAAAAACAGTCATGCGTATTTTGCGCGAAGGGGCATCCGGATTCACACTCGAGTCACTTGGTTTTCACGGTGAAGCCCTGGAAGCCCTTCATTGGGCCACGAAACAGGCGACCGGAATGATCTTGACCACAGGTCCTACAGGTTCAGGAAAGACGACGACGCTCTATACGATGCTTGATATTTTGAACACGCCGGACGTGAACATCTCAACGGTTGAAGATCCTATCGAGTACCAAATGCAGCGCGTCAACCAAACGCAAGTAAAACCGGAGATTGGCATGACATTCGGGAATGGGCTTCGCTCCCTCGTTCGTCAGGACCCCGATATCATCATGGTTGGAGAGATCCGTGACACGGAAACGGCGTCTCTCGCTGTGAACGCTGCACTCACTGGTCACCTTGTTCTCTCAACACTCCACACGAACTCCGCCGCAGGTGCTATCCCGCGCATGATCGACATGGATGTCGAACCGTTTCTCCTCGTGTCGACGATCAAGGTCATTATCGGACAGCGTCTTGTGCGGACACTTACCAAAGACAAGGAAGAGTATCACTTGAATAAAGATGAACTTACGGTTCTTGCAAAAAACGTGGACTTGGATCGCACGCTCTCATTTTTAAAAAGAGAAAACCTGATTCCTGAAAAAGCAGATTGGAAGGACGTACCATTTTATCGTCCAAAAGCGGGTCCTGATGCGGAAGATGGATACAAGGGTCGCATCGGTATCCACGAAGTGATGAAGGTGACATCTCCAATCAAAGAATTGGTCATCAAAAGCGCGACGTCAGACGCGATCGAAGCGCAAGCAAAACAAGAGGGTATGATGACGATGCTCGAAGACGGTGTCTTCAAAGCAGTGCAAGGGACTACGACGCTCGAGGAAGTGTTGCGGGTAGTTTCGGAATAAAAATGAGCATGAATCCCGTTAGAGATAAAATAATCTGTATGCCGACGAATTCGCACATCAACCACACTATGAAACTGTTCACTTTAGGCACTGTAACAAAGGAAATGCTTTGCATTTTCTATCTCTAACGGGATGAAATTCGCATACAAATCGATTGACGGCACAGGGCAAACACACGAAGGAACGCGCGAAGCAGAGTCCGAGTTCGCTCTTGCAAAAGAACTTACTACATCCGGTGAAACATTGGTGAACGCGCGGGAAGTCACGAAGGCGTCGGTCCTGTCGCACCTCAATATCTCATTTGGTGGCGTCAAACTCGCGGAAAAGATTACATTTGCGAAGAACTTGGCAGCGATGGTTGATGCAGGCCTCACAATCTCGCGCGGGCTCTCGGTCATGGAGAGAGAAACAAAATCAAAGAAGTTCAAGCGCACCCTCTCTTCGCTCGCGGCAGCCGTTGAGCGCGGATCCGCGCTCTCAGAGGCAATGAAACAATTTCCCGAAACATTCTCATCCCTCTTCGTCTCAATGGTCCACGCGGGAGAAGAATCGGGAAAACTGGGCGAATCATTGCGTATCGTCGCTGATCAGATGGATCGGACGTACTCACTCAGACGAAAAGTCCGTGGTGCGATGCTCTACCCATTGATCATCGTCTCGGTCATGATCATCATCGGTATTCTCATGCTTATTTTCGTTGTTCCTACGTTGACCGCGACATTCACCGAACTCAACGTGAAACTTCCTGCCGCGACGCGACTCGTGATCACCCTCTCGGACGCTTTGAAGGCATATCCCGTATTCGTTATCGGAGGCCTCATTGTTCTTATTGTCGCGTTGATCACGCTCGGACGGACACAGAGAGGAAAACGCGGATTCGAGTACCTCATCATGCGAATGCCCGTGATTGCATCCTTGATCCGTGAGACGAATTCGGCACGTATGGCACGCACGTTCTCATCCCTTCTCTCATCAGGTGTTGAAGTTGTTTCATCAATCGCTATCACAAAGGACGTCATCCAGAACTCATACTACAAAGAAGTGCTCGACGAAGCAGAAGCGGACATCCAAAAGGGTTCGCAGATATCATCCGTCTTTGCGCGCCACGAGAAACTCTTTCCGCCGATGGTGAACGAGATGGTTGCGGTCGGCGAAGAGACAGGAAAGCTTCCTGCCATGCTCATGCAGATCGCGCTCTTTTTCGAATCGGAAGTCGAACAAAAAACAAAAGACATGTCGACTATTATCGAGCCGTTTTTGATGGTCATCATTGGCGCCGCTGTCGGATTCTTCGCGGTGTCGATGATTATGCCGATTTACTCGATCTCAAGTGGAATCTAACTGGATATGAATTGGCGCGCGAGACAAAGAGGCGCAACATTTATTGACGCAGTCGTTGGAACTGCGCTCATGCTCCTTGTGTTCCTCGGGCTCTTCGGGGTCATCCGCCTCGCACTTCTTTCGGTGGGACTTGGAAAAGCAAAAACAGGAGCGATTGCTCTTGCAACAGAACAAATCGAGTTCGTACGAAGTTTGTCGTATAACAATGTTGCAGTTGTCGGTGGTATTCCTGCGGGAACGATACCGCAAGTGGAAACAGTTACACTCAACAATGTCCCGTACACGCGCCGGACATTCGTACAGTTTATTGATGCAGAAGCAGATGGTATCGGAGGAGATGATGAAAACGGCATTCCTGCTGACTATAAGATTGCAAAAGTGGATGTCTCGTGGCAGTTTCAAAATGTCATACGTACGGTCTCTTTGATCACGAACGTTGTTCCAAAGGGAATCGAAACGGTTGAAGGGGGTGGAACACTTGCTCTCTCTGTCGTTGACGCAGCGGCAATCCCTGTTTCGGGCGCGAGCATTCATATCGTGAACACGACAGTGTCTCCGGGGATTGACCTCATGACATACACGGGAGTATCAGGACTCGCGTATCTTCCAGGTGCTCCGACATCAACTGGGTACCAGATTACGGTGACAAAGGCAGGTCACTCAACGGATAAGACATACACTGCAACGACAACGAATCCGAATCCCAATCCTGGGCATCTTACAGTTGTTGAGGACACGATTACGTCTTCGACTTTCCGTATCGATCTTTTGGGGTCAATCCTCGTTCGGTCGTTTGATCCTATCCGCACCGCGACATGGACGGACCCATTCGTTGACATCTCACAAGTCGAAAGTCAGAGCGGTCTTTCTGTCGGAGGAGGAACCGTGGCACTCTTTTTTGACGGTGCAGTGTATACGACACAGGGACTTTTGACCGCAACGACGGTTGCGCCGACGTATCTTTTCGGATGGAAACAGGCAGAATTTATCGCTTCGACTCCCGCATCGACAACCGTTGAGGTGAGCGTTGAATATGATACAGGTACCGGATACGCGTCCGTCCCTGATGCAGTTCTTCCGGGGAACGCGGCGGGATTTGTGACCTCTCCGATTGATCTTTCTTCTCTCGCAACAAGCACATACGCACGTCTGCGTCTTGGTGGTGATTTTCGTACGTCGAATACGTCAGAAACACCCACACTCTCGGAGTGGAGCATCATCTATGACGAAGGGCCCATACCAAAACCGGGCGTCGCCTTTATGCTTCGTGGCGCAAAGACAATTGGTACTGATGGCGGAGGCCTCCCTATATACAAATATCAAAGCGCGCTCACGACAGACGCAGAGGGTGTCTTCGATGTTTTGGACATAGAGTGGGACGCATATACGCTTACGCTCGGAGCGACAGAGACAGGCCTCTCGGTTTTTCACGTGTGTCCGTTTATTCCGTTCGGCCTTGCGCCTGGAGCGGCACAAACTGTTGACGTGATACTCGTTCCTCAAACAACGAACACACTCCTTGTGTCTGTTCTTGATGACGTAGGCATACCTCTCCCCGACGCGTCGGTTCACCTTACGAAAACAGGGTACGATACAACGGTAGTGACATCTGCATGCGGACAGTCATTTTTTGAGAATCTCCAAGCGGCTGCGACGTATACGCTTGATGTTTCTGCTCTGGGACACGATCCCTATACCATTTTAAATGTTTCGATTTCCGGGCAGACAACAGTGAATGTTGTTTTGAATGCGTCGTAAGACATAACACATGAAGCATGAATTTTGAATCAAAAAACAAAAAAAGAACGCAAGCAACAGTTGTGATTCACGATTCGCGATTCACGATTCACGAGCGCGGTTTTACCCTGATCGAAATGATTACCACAACGGCGATCTTAACCCTGGTGACGGGTGCTGTTGTTGGTTCAATCCTCATGCTCTACAAAGGAAACCGCTTTGCGATGGAGCAGGCGATAGCGGTCGAGAATGCACGGCGCGGTGTCGAACAGATGGTCCGCGATATCCGCGAGGCATCATACTCGGAAGGGGGAGCATATCCACTGGTTACGCTTGGCTCAACAACAATTGCCATCTACACAGATCTCGACCGAGATGACGATGCTGAGCTGGTCCGGTTCTTCCTCACAGGAACGTCATTCATGAAAAGGGTCACGAATCCGACGGGAACACCGGCGGTATATACTGAAGCAACAACGACTGCACAGCTCCTCTCTGAGAACGTCCGAAATGGCGAGCAGGGAACTCCTATTTTTGAATATTTCGATGAGAATGGTGTGGAGGTCTCCTCATACTCGGACATCTCGGATGTTGCGTTTGTTCGAGTCAATCTTATCGTAAACGTGAATCCGGAGACGCTCCCGAATGAATTTGTTCTTCGCTCCTCGGCTACGATCAGGAATTTAAAGGTGAATTTGTAGACATGAACCCTGAACCTTGAAGCATGAATCAAAAGATAAAAAACAAAAAAACAGAAACTCCAAACGTGATTCACGACTCACGACTCACGATTCGTGACAGGGGCTACATTGTTATGTTAGTTATTGTGTTTGGTGGAGTGTTTCTGATGATTCTTGGAGGGCTTGTTGGATTCGTATTCCTTCAGACGAAGGCACAACAGATAAAAGAAACACGTGAGCGTGCGCTTCAGATTGCGGAAGCAGGCCTCGATTACTACAAGTGGTTCCTCGCCCACTATCCGGACGACATCACAAACGGAACGGGAGGCCCCGGACCATACCAAGTTCCTTATTCGGACCCCGAAACGGGGGTTATCGGAACATTTGAACTTACTGTGGCGCGGGAACAGTTCTGCGGTCAGACGAATATCGTCGAGATTACGTCAACGGGGTGGACCGAAGACAATCCGACGATCGAGCGCACCGTGTATGCCAGATACGCACGTCCCTCTGTTGCGCAGTATGCATATATCATTAACAGCAATGTGTGGGCGGGGTCGGATCGTCAGATCACAGGGAACTATCACGGCAACGGAGGTGTTCGTATGGACGGAACGAACGACTCTGTTGTTTCTTCCGCTGTTTCATCGTGGCTCTGCACATCGAGTTTTGGGTGCAGTCCTTCTTCAACAACCCCGGGTGTGTGGGGAGGAGGCACGGGAAGTGCTCTGTGGGATTATCCGCAGCCGCAAATCGATTTTACGGGTATCACAACTGATTTGGCACAGATAAAAACACTTGCACAAGCGCAAGGAGTATACGTGAATGAGACATCGAACTCGGATCAGCGTGGTATCCACCTTCGTTTCAATGCAAATGGTACTGTGACGCGTTGGAGAGTGACGGGTACTTCAGGTGTGCAAGCGCAACACGTTGATACCGGTTCGACATGGCACACGGATTACCACACGATCACTTCGCAGACAAACCAGACGACATTCAATGTTCCCGCCGCGTGCCCAATCATATTTGTCGAAGCAAAGACGTGGATTGATGGTGTCATAACGCAAAAGATTCTTGTGGCAGCGGATGAGATTATCGCGCCCACGGTTCCTGCGGATGTGATTCTGAACGGCAATATCACGTATGGTGCATACGACGGGTCGGACGGCTTAACGGTGATCGGGGATAGGTCTGTCCTCGTTCCGTTCGCATCTCCCGCGACAATGAACCTGAACGGTATCTTTATCGCACAAAATGGGTACTTTGGACGGAATTATTACCCGTCCTCGCAGGGCTCATCGTACCTCCGCACGCTTCTTAACGTGAATGGCACAATCGTCTCAAACGGACGCGAAGGAACGAAGTGGACATCCGGTTCAACTGTTGTCTCCGGATATCAAAACCGTATTAACACGTATGATCAGGATCTCTCGCTCTCGCCGCCGCCACTGACTCCGACGGTTTCTGATGCATTCACCTTCCTCAAATGGGAAGAGGTGGAGTAGGGCAGTGCTTCGTGGGATACTAGAGAACGTATGAAATCACGAAAACATCTTATTGTTGGAAACTGGAAGATGTATATTGACACCCCCCTCAAGGGGAAGCGCTTGTGGGCTTCTGTTTCGCGCATGGCAGTGCGGACAAAGCGAAGTGCCGTTGTTCTGTGTCCTCCGATGGCCCTTCTCGGAAGTGTCGCGCCTTCGCGGAGTCATGAAAAAATATTCTTAGGAGCGCAGGATCTTTTTTGGGATGGTGCGCCCGCTCGAACAGGAGAAACGTCTCCGTATGTACTGCGATCTCTCGGGGTCCGATTTGTTCTTGTGGGTCATTCCGAACGGCGCGCGTTGGGAGAGACGGATGAAATTATTTCTGCAAAAGCGCGCGCAGCACTTTCGGTGGGGATTACCCCGATCATCTGTGTTGGTGAGAAAGTGCGTGATCACCACGGAGATTATTTTTCATATCTTGAGGCACACATCACAAAGTCGTGTGCGTCGGTTTCAAAAAAACAAGCGTCGAAGATTGTGATTGCGTATGAGCCGATATGGGCAATCGGAAAAAGTGCCGCGGACGCGATGACGCCCGAAATGCTTCACGAAACAGTTCTTTTCATCAAAAAAATACTTGTTCGTTTGTACGGAAGGAAAATTGGTCTCTTGATTCCGATTCTCTACGGCGGATCTGTTGAGCCAGGGAATGTTGAAGGGCTTGTTGCACACGGCACCGTTGATGGATTTCTTGTCGGACACGCAAGCGTCGATGCGGAAGCATTTTGTGACATTATCCGTGCCGCGGACGCTTTATAACAAATATCTATGTTGCGATCTCTCACGGAAGCACTTGATCTAAAGGGGAAACACGTTCTTGTTCGCGCGGCATTAAATGTCCCCGTTGAGGGTACTAATGTTGTCGATGCGACCCGATTGTTTGATGAGTTGCCAACAATCTCATTGCTTCGTGAATTGGGCGCACGCATTATGCTCGTGTCTCACCACTCAAAAGGAAGCGACATGTCTCTTGCTCCTGTGCACGCATTTTTAACAGCACACGTTCCACTCTCTTTCATTCCCGACCCGCTCTCAGAAGAGGGAAAAGAGACGATAGCAAAAATGAGAGATGGCGATGTGGTCCTTTTTGAGAATATCCGTATGTATCCAGGGGAGGAAAAGAATGACGAGAAGTTCACAAAAGACCTTGCGTCTCTCGCGGACGTGTACGTGAATGATGACTTCACCACATCGCACCGTGCGCATGCCTCTATTGTCGGTCTACCGAAACTTCTCCCATCGTATATGGGATTGCGATTCGAAAAAGAATATACCGCACTCCGCGAAGCACTTTCTCCCCCCGCTGACTCCCTTGCGATTCTTGGGGGCGCGAAGCCCGAGACGAAACTTCCTCTTGTTGAAGCACTCGCCCACATCATGAAGACGGTATATGTCGGCGGTGTTTCTGCAAATGCGCTTTTTGAGGTACGAGGATACACGATCGGAAAATCACTTTCGACGGAAAAACCATTACCGCTCGCAAAACAGGTCTCTGAATATCCGAATGTCGTTCTTCCAATCGATGTGCGGATCGTTGATGAACAATCGCTCATTCACAGCGTCATGATCGACCGTGTCTCCTCAACTGACTCCATTATCGATGCGGGACCACGAACAATCTCAGATATCCGCGAACGAGTCGCCGCGTCATCATTTGTTCTCTGGAACGGCCCTCTGGGGGACTATGAAAAAGGATACGACACATCAACACATGCCGTTGCCAGTATTCTGGCCGAGAGCACAGCAAAGACAATTATCGGCGGGGGAGATACGATCGCGGCGATACAAGAACTCGACATCATGGACAAATTCACCTTCGTTTCAACTGCAGGAGGTGCCATGATTGACTTTCTTGCGCATGGAACATTGCCGGGTATTGAAGCATTAGCAAATAATCAATAAATGTGGGAGAAGTTGTACGATTCGAAGAATGGAAAAATAAAAAGAAAAATTCCGGCAGCGAAGGAAGTCAAGAAACGCCAGAAGAGGAATCTCCGACACAACCAAGAGTAGTAGTCAAAAATTCTTTAGAACCAAGACCCATAAGTGCTGAATCCAAAGATCTAGAGTTTAAAATTCCTGGAACTGAGATGACTCCGCATGCATTTGATGTTTTTATTACCCTGCGGTCAATACAGTTTGGGGATGTTTCTCATTCACAAAGTGTTTTTCGTGAACAACTCAATCGTTTTCGTGAAATGTCGAAAGAAGACTTCTTGACAATAGTCGAATCAATTTCGACAGACGCGCTTGTTCAGCTCATAAAAACCAAGCCAGCATACTGTAAGGCACTTCTCGTAGAATTAGAACGCTACGGTTTACCAATATAGACTCTCTATTTTTGCATTTGCGCGATGATTTTTTCTGCGACCTCTGCTTTTTCTCCTTCTTTATAATCGCTCTGGTTCCACCCTTTGAATCCATCTTCTTCAAATCGGGGAATTATATGCGCGTGGACATGAAAAATAAGTTGTCCCGCCGCTTTTTCGTTATTGAAAGAAACATTTACCCCGTCAGCGTTCATCGCGTCTTTAACTCCCCTTGCGACAATTTGGGCGGTCTCAATCAAGTGGTGTAGATCGGGAGGCGGAACCTCCAAAAGATTTTTATATGCCTTTTTCGTGATAACGAGTGTATGCCCCGGATTAACGGGCTTGATATCAAGGAATGCAAGTGTCCACTCGTCTTCATAGACGATGTCTGCGGGTATTTCTCGGTCCGCGATTTTCTCGAAAAGTGTTTTCTCCATGGGCCTAGTATATAGTATGCCTACCTATGCCTGAAATTTCTGATTTTTTAAAGGATCTTCTCATCGCGCGGGGGATACAGACGCCCGAAGAAACAGAGATTTTTCTGAATCCCGACTACGAGCGCGATATCCACGACCCGTTTTTACTCACGGGAATGGAAAAGGCGGTGGCGCGAATCCTCTCGGCGATTGAGAAAAAAGAGAAAATCGTTCTTTTTTCTGATTTTGATGCGGACGGTATTCCGGCCGCTGTTGTTATGCACGATACGCTTCTCAAACTTGGTCATACTAATTTTTCTGTTGTCATTCCGCACAGAAATACGGAAGGATTCGGATTAAATGACGGCGTTGTTGCGCGTGCGATCGAAGACAAAACAAATCTTCTTGTGACACTTGATTGCGGGATGGGGGACGCGAAGTATATCGAGATACTTCAGGCCGGCGGCGTTGACGTCATTGTGACGGATCATCACCTTCCAAACCACGACGTGCCGGAGGCCTTTGCAATCGTGAATCCGAATCAGGCAGGTGACACATATCCGAATAAGTATCTCTGCGGAGCGGGTGTTGCGTTCAAAATCGCACAAGCCATTTTTTACAAACTAAACCAAAACCAATCACCAACCTCTAACTTCCAACCCCCAACTCCTATTTCAAAGGGCTGGGAAAAGTGGCTTCTTGATATGGTCGCGATTGCAACACTCTCCGACATGGTTCCCCTCCAGGGAGAGAACAGAACGCTCGCGTACTATGGCCTTCTCGTTTTACGCAAATCACCACGCATTGGTATCCGAACGCTCTGCCAGCACCTGCGTCTTTTCCAGAAGAACATAACAGAGGATGATGTTGTGTTCTCGATCACACCAAGGATAAACGCGGCATCAAGGATGGACGAGCCCGAATCGGCGTTTGAACTCCTCTCGACAAAAAGCGAGGCGCGCGCAGAAGTACTCGCGACACACCTCGAGAACATCAATAAGGAACGAAAGGTTGCGGTAGCGGTCATGGCGAAAGAAGTAAAACAAAAATTAAAAGATCGGGCAGAGGGCCCTGTTATTGTTGTTGGAAATCCGCATTGGCGTCCGGGGCTTCTCGGACTTGTCGCGACGAATGTTGTCGAAAGTTACTCGTGTTCTGCGTTCGTGTGGGGGAGGGGTGACGCGAAGGTCATCAAGGGGTCGTGTCGCTCGAACGGCTCTGTTGATGTCTTGGCACTCATGAATGAGGCGAAAGATCTTTTTCTTGAATTTGGTGGTCACAAAAAGTCAGGCGGGTTCTCCATCACCGTTCCAAATCTCGCTCTTCTTCCAGATGCTCTATCAAAGGCATACGAACGAATCCACGGAACGGACAAAACAAGTGACGATGTTGTGTCGGGACCAATTCTAACGCTCGACGATATATCGTCCGGTACATTCTCTGATATCCAACGTCTCTCACCGTGCGGTATGGGGAACGAGAAGCCAGTATTCGTTTTTGAAAATGTTTCTGTATCAAAAGCGGAAACATTTGGAAAAGAAAAAGGACACGTTCGTCTCACATTTGCACGCGATGCCGGAACGATGGTCAACGCAATCGAATTTTTTTCAGACGAGAGTGTAAAGAACATCTCTGCCGGGGATACCATCACCCTTCACGCGACACTTGAGCGCGATACGTTCACCCGCGGCCAACCGATTCGTCTGCGGATTGTTGACGTTATACAAACCGAACTGGTTACGTAAGGTTCTGTTACACTTAGAGATGTATGATTTTTAATGAAACAAGAACACGGACGGTTGCAAAAACGGTATCATGGAGAATCCTTGCTACCCTCCTTACGTGGGCAACGGTGTACTGGTTTACTGGATTGGTCCGTGAGTCGCTGAAGATAACACTTACCGCAGCTGTGCTCAGCATGATTGTGTACTATATCTTTGAACGTCTTTGGAACATGGCATCTTGGGGCAGAACTCTTAAATAAATATGCGATTTATCATACATACAGACGGCGGAGCGAGAGGAAATCCCGGACCTGCGGGAATCGGCTTTGTCATATCTGATGAAAAGGGAAAGGTGATAAAAGAAGGAGCGGCACATGTTGGAGAGACAACGAACAACTGGGCAGAATATGAGTCACTCATTCGCGCACTCGGAGATCTTAAAAAGATTATTCCAAAAGAAAAGCGAGCGGATGCAAAGATTGAAGTCAAAATGGACAGTGAACTTGTTGTAAAGCAGTTGAATGGCGAGTACCAAATTAAAGACGAGCCCTTGCAACTACAATTCGTAAAAGTGTGGAATTTACGCGTTGCAGAATTTCCGAACGTCACATTTGCCCACGTTCCACGGGAAGAAAACTTTGCCGCAGATGCACTCGTAAACAAAGCAATCGATAGCCACACGGGGAATCTTATATAACTATGCGTGGATTCATTCAATTCATACGTGAGCAGGGGGTTGTCGGGCTTGCGATAGGGTTTGTTGTCGGGGGCGCTGTTTCAAAAGTCGTCGCGTCTTTGGTAACGGATGTCATTAATCCGCTCATCGGCCTTTTGTTTGGAACAGCAGGACTCGCTACACTCATGGTGGGTCCGGTGAAACTCGGAAATTTTATCGCCGTTCTCATCGACTTCCTTATCATTGCGTTGGTTGTCTACTTTGGTTTCAGGTGGCTCAAACTTGATCGGTTGGATGTGAAAAAAGAAGGGTAACTTTACCCAGGCACTAACTTTGCTGTGGTTGCCGCTTTTCGGGGTTGTAAGTTAGGACCTAACGCTACTCACTGAAACCGATTTTTTGAATAAGGTGTGACTTTGCAACAGAAAGCGACAGCAAAGTTAGTGCACGGGTTTATCTCGACTTGATTCCCCACGCGGCACAATCCTTTGATGCGGAGTCGCGTGGTTATTGTCTGTGTCGGAGGTTTTTGGGCGGGGATTGCTCTTTTTGAGTTATTGCCCCAAACACTTCTCTACCTTTTTGTGCTCGGTATTCTCGGGGGTGTTTTTTTGTTTGTTGGGTTTGTCCGAAAAAATAATCTTTGCACGGTTGGTTTCTTGCTTATAACGATCACCATCGCTTCATCTTTTGGATACGCACGAATGTATTTTGCGAACACCTTGCCCGATCAATCCCTCGAAACATTTGTCGGAAAATCAATATTTCTTGATGGAAAGATCGCGACAGAGCCAGTAATCGGTTCACGGACACAGAAAATAGTACTTGATGCGGACATGGTCATCCTGAACGATGCGTCAACGACGGTTTCTGCTCGCGTTATCGTATTTGTTCCCCCACATCCGCCCCTATCGTACGGTGGGCATGTTCGTGTTCTCGGGACATTGGAACGTCCGGAGGCATTTGCAGACGAAGAGACAGGAAGAGTGTTCAACTACCCTGCATATCTCAAAAAGGAAGGTATTTTTTACACGCTTTCGTACGCCAAGGTTACAGACATCGGATGTCGGGAGGGGTGCAGGCAGCCGATGTCTGTAAAAGCAGGACTCTTTTTGTTGCGTCGTACATTTGTCGAAGGATTATCACGCGCTGTAGGAGAACCATACGCTGGGCTTGCCGCCGGAGTTGTTTTTGGAATTGACGGCGCGATTTCGGAAGATCTTGAAGAAGTATTCCGGAAGATCGGCCTCTCGCACATACTTGTCGCGTCCGGATACAACATAACGCTTGTTGCGAAAGCGATACTGCGCACATTTGCTCGCGCTCCTCCGTGGGTTTCACGAACATGCGCCTCTTTAGGGATTGTCGGATTCGTGCTGATGACGGGCGCGTCATCAGCAACTGTCCGCGCGGGCATCATGGCGTTGGTCGCCCTTCTCGGAGAGGCCCTTGTGCGTCGGTACGACATCACACGAGCACTTTTTCTCGCGGGGTGGGGTATGACGCTTGTGAATCCGAACCTTCTTCTCCACGACCCTTCATTTCAACTCTCGTTTGCCGCGACATGGGGTTTGTGCACGGTTGCACCACCGATTCAAAAAATGTTTGTTGCGAAAGGCCCCGCCGGAGGTGGGCAAGCACGACTCTTCGGCAGCGAGCTTCTCTCAGCAACAATTGGAACACAGATTGCTGTCCTACCTCTTATTTTATTCTATGCGGGAGGCACGAGCCCCTACTCGCTTCTTGCAAATATTCTTGCGTTACCTGTTGTTCCTTTTTTGATGATCACAAGTATCATCACAGGAGTCTTTGGGCTCGTTGTCCCGATTCTTGGTGTTGTAAGCGGCGGCGCTGTTACTCTCGTGGGGTGGTATGTGATCAAGGTTGCGGATGTGTTCTCGCGATTGCCCGGAAGTTTTGTTCAAATCACTTTCGTGACGCCACTTGTTTGTGCAATGTTATATGTTGGTGTCGTGTGGCTTGCAAAAGTACTAGAACGAAAAGCCCCGCCCGGCATTCCTGCCGGGCGGGGCGATCCAGTTTTATGATTTCGCGAGGTTTACCCAGGCACTAACTTTGACCTTGTGTTTTACGTCTATGTTCTAAAAAGCGTACGGGACGGCGAGTTGTATATTGGTTCAACCAACAATCTGCGGACCAGGGCTTCGTTGCATAACAACGGAAAAGTGCTTTCAACAAAACGCCGCAGTCCCTTCACGTTGATATATTACGAGGCCTACACCGCAGAAGGCGATGCACGACATCGTGAGAGTAATCTTAAATCACGAGGACAGGCGAGACGGCAACTATTAGGGCGTATATCAGGAGGCCTTCTGCGAGGTCAAAGTTAGTGCACGGGTGTAATTCTCTTCTATTTTCTTCCAGTTGAGGTTTTTGAGATACGCCTCAACGTACTTCGCTTTATCAGCAGGCGCATAATCGAGAATATATGCGTGCTCCCAGACATCAAGCGCCAAAACAGGGCAGGTTCCAGTCAGATGACCCAGGTGCTGTTCATCAACCCAATGGGTGAGAAGTCGGTCCGTCTCGTGGTCATATGAAAGCATTGCCCAGCCGATGCCGCGGGTGAGTGCGATTGCCTTAAACCGGCTCATGAATGCATCCACACTTCCCCATGTGTCAGAAATCGCTTTCGCGAGAGGATTTTCTTCCTGAAGGGGTGCCGGACTAACCTCGAGAGCACCAAAGTAGTACTCATGATTCCGCATGCCGTCGAATTCAAAAGCAAAACGACGTTGTAATTCGCCCAAAACATACGTATTTTTCTCAGAATCCTTCGCGTATTCCTCTGTTTTCTCTAAAATAACGTTCACCTGCTTCACATAACCCTCATAGAGCTTTAGGTGGGTAGCCATTGTCTTCTCGGAGATGTCTTCTGGGGTAGGGAGGTCGAATGTTTTTGGTTTGTATGGGTTCATACGAAAAAAAATAGTTAGACACGCTAATAGGTTATTTTAGTATACCCCAGCACTCACTTTCTTGTTGCTTTTTTGTGGGATTTTGCCCAAGTTTGAGGGTCCAACTACCTCCAGGTATCAAAAATCTGTTTTGTCGGCAGAAAAAAGCCCCACGACAAGAAAGTGAGTGTAGGGGTATAGCATACCCAAAAAAGTGGCCTAACCAGGCCACTCTACTGATTGGCATCTTGACGATAAAGTTCTCATATGGTCACGTATTGACAAAAAACCCCCCGGTTATAATGAAGGCACCTTTCTTTCGAAAGTGCCGTGCCGCGAGGCCGGTTTTTTTGTTGGAAAAGGTTCACATATGTCACATCTTATATCTGAACGTGGTCTCATCACTGTCATAAAGACGCTTATTCCTATTCTCGTCCTTTTGATGGCGTTTGCCACGAACATTGGATCACTTACCAATCATGCAGCCGTAGCGGCAGTAGCAGGGTCAGGATACGAAGCGATCGACCAGGAGGTTCTTTGGCTTGCCCGAGCGCTCTATTCGGAAACGAAGAAGCCCGAAGAGCAGGCACTCGTTGCGTGGGTCATCCGGAACCGTGTCGAGTCACCCCTTTACCCTGACACATACAAGGAGGTTGTTCTTCAGTACGGACAGTTCTCGGGATTGAATGCCCGCGATAAGCAGTACAACGTGAACGTTTCTCTTGGGTATGGCGACACAAGCTCTGCGTGGGACAGCGCCCTCTCGATTGCGCGCGCCGTATACTTTGCGGACCCGATCTTGCGACCATTGCCTGCAGGAGTGATGCACTTCTATTCTCCTGTTTCTGTTGTTGTCACACCAAAGTGGGCACAAGGCATCGAGCCATCTCACACCGTTAAAGACCCTGCGACAAATACTGTCCGTTTCGCTTTTTACGCGGATGTCATGTAATCAAAGACACAGATGAACGCAGATGAACCAAAAACTCTCCGAAAGGGGAGTTTTTGTTTTGCAAGAAGTACTTGACCACAATACTAAGATGTGACATATTATTGTTAGGTGTGAGAGTTTTCCGATTCCAACCAAGCACACAATAAGAGAGGGGGGATTATGCAACCTCACCGTCCCACGTGGACAATCGCCGAGTATTTGAGGTGGCTTCTGGGCCCCCTCATTGCCACGGTGATCGCGGAGTTAGTGTGGTACGTCTTGTGGCGGCTCCATTTTTATCTGCCGCCGATAGACGGCTCGATGTTGCACCAGGGCCTCATCGGTGGTCTCACGGGATTTCACGGCGTGTTGGCCGGTCTGTTGGTCAACCGCCTCGAGAAAGAACGGCACGAGTTTCGGCGGTTCATCCGAACGCGAGATGAATTTGGTTTTCGACTCGCGCTTCAGGAATGGATTCACGCCGACACGCATTTTTTTCTGGGTATCCTGTCGTTTTTGATTGTCGCTGCCACAGCGCTCTATCCGTATGAGAGTATGTACTCCGGCCTGTTTTTCGTCGGGGCGTTCACGCTCGCACTTGCCGCGTACTGGCGCCTCGCAACATTCCTCGACAACCCACTGAAGGACCCCTACATTGTCGCGGAGATTCCTCGAAAGTGGCTCGAGCGACTCTCTTGTGGGGATGAACCAGTTGACCGGCCAGATCGAGGTCCGTTTCTTTACATCCCCAACTGGCACACTGCCTCGTAGGGCATGCGGTAGGACTACATGTAAAGGTTGGCGCGGAGATGGCGCGGGTGGTTTTGGTCCCTTCGGGGTCCGACCGCTCGCGCCGTTTTGTTTTTTAAATACAAGAGCCCCGCCACGTTCTCACGCGGCGGGGGAGGAATACAAAGAAACATAGAATCAAATACTTCAGGTCTTGCGGCTTTGCTGCGACGAGGTCGGGTGAGAGAGGATGTTATTGAGCTCGTCGCGGGCTCTTTCCATGAGTCCGAGCAGCTCCTCTCGACTGCTCTGAGATTGGAAGGCGAGCGACTGCTTCCAGTGTTTGGAGCCGACCTTCTCCATCGCCTCGATTACCAGAAGCAAGTTTTCCAGCGCTCGTCGAAGCCTTTTCGTGTAATCGCTTGGCCTTGATTCTCGGCCACGACCGCTCTTGATGCCGAGCGCGTCCGCCGCCTTCTTGATCAGCAAAACCGCAGCGGCATGCTTGATCTTCTTCTCCACGATCGTTCTTCCCATCTCGATTTGTTTTTCTCGGTTGGGGAAGAGTGCGGTCAACTGAAGCGCGACCGACATGCCAAGCAACTCACCTTCCTGCTTCGACGGATCCATGAGATCGATAACTTCCGGGTGCAACTTCCTGAGCAGCATCAGATAGTTATCGATAGTTACTTGGGTTACGCCGAAGCTCTGTGCGAGCTGCTGAGCGGTTCGCTTTAGAGGACCGTGCCGCAGTCGATGAAAAAGTCGGGCTTTCTCGAGAGGGGGGTGATCAGATCGGTTGAAGTTCGAGATGCCCGAACGCTCGATCTCCTCCTCCTCGTTCGCGAGTGGGGGCACCACCACGATCCTCAGCTTTCTGCCGAGAGTGATACATGTTCGCCACCGCCGTTCTCCATCGCTGATTTGGAACCTTCCATTCGGAAGTTTGATGGCAGGGACAGCTTGAATCTGTCCCTTGGACCGAATCGACCGAAGCAGGCTCCTCATGTCGTCGGGATCGAAGTGCCCACGTGGCTGACCCTTCAGTGGTCTTACAAGCGAGCAATCGACCTCGAGGACCTCGCCGATGCGGACGAGGTCGGGAGATGGAGATTGCTTGGTCACCGCGGGAGCGGTGGTTGGTGTAGGCGGTTGTGCCTGCGGGACAGGATCGGTTGGCGGTGCTACGTGCCCCCCGGGAGGAAGATGGCGTGTCTCTACTTCTTCGCGACGGTGATTGATGCGGGCCAAGATCTCCTGTGTGGAGGAACCTGGTGCGACCCGTACGGCGTGTCTCTTCTTGGGGTGTGGGGCAGTCCTGCCGTTCCTCCTGTGGAATTCACAAAGACCGGTGTTCACATTGACCACCGGATCACTGAGCGTCCCCAGTCCCTGGGTTACGCACGCGATGCAGTATCTCCACTCACACGCGCACGCGAACTTCTCCCAGCAATGGACCTTGTTGTTCGCGGGAACGATAGAGAATTCTCTGCACTCTCTTGCTCCAATTCTCCTCCGATACACCGGGCAGAAGAATCGAGCACCACTCTCATCTTCGACTTCGACTGGCTTCGTTCCCATGGAGCTCTCCTTCTCCGGTGTCGGGTTGGGTTCGATGAGTATAGAATCTCGGTCGTTTTTGACCTGTATTTGATGTATGTGTAACAACTTCTAGGCGCACTCTATATCACCGCACCAAATAGAACAAGTATCAAAGAAAAACCCGTCTTTATAAAAATATTATCGTGAGTGTGTAAGATGCACAGATGTATTCTCGGATAAGAAAGGTCACCTTTCCTTTTGCGGTCGGGATATTTGTTGGAACACTATTTTTAATCGCATATATTTTTTGGCACAAGACACACGATGTCCTCACCGTTGCATTTCTTGACGTGGGGCAGGGAGATGCGATTTTTATCGAGAGTCCATCGGGTTGGCAGGTGTTGATTGATGGAGGACCCGACCGAGATGTGCTTTCAGAACTTTCGCGGGTCATGCCGTTTTATGACAGAACGATTGATGTTGTCATAAACACGCATCCGGACAAGGATCACATCGGCGGATTGCCCAATGTTCTACGTGCGTACGATGTGTCACTCGTTCTTGATCCGGATGTTTCATCGGAGAGCGCGACGTATGCGTACTACAAAGATCTCGTTGTGGAAGAAAAAGCAAAATATGTTGCCGCACATCGCGGACAGGTAATCGATTTTGGCGATGGTTCGTATCTCCGGATTCTTTTTCCTGACAGAGATATGAACGGTGGTCCAACCAACAATGCATCCGTAATCGTGCAACTTGTATACGGCGAAACCGAAGTGATACTTACGGGAGATGCGCCAAAAAGTGTTGAGTCATACCTGGTGATACTCGATGGAGAAAAACTCAAGAGCGATATTCTAAAGGCGGGACATCATGGGTCAAAGACATCAAGCGGTGAGGTGTTCGTACACGCTGTGTCTCCGGAATACGCAGTTATTTCAGCAGGAAAAGATAATTCATACGGCCACCCACACAAGGAAGTAATTGACACTCTTACTCGTGCCTCGACAACGATCCTCGGGACGCACGAGGAGGGGACTATCGTTTTTTCTTCCGATGGGAAGATTTTTTTGAAGGAGTAAGATTCGGGAAGATCTTGTGCGTCTCGTGTCGTTTTTCAAGAAGCTCTGCAAGTGATTTCCAGAGAGTGTTTGTTGTTGGGTGAAGGGTTACCTTACCTTTTTTATTTTCTTGTAACATTTCAAACGTAATTCCTAATTTTCTAAGTGTTTTCTTTCCTTTGTCGGCATGTAACGAGATGGTTAGGCTAGGAACAATCTTATCAAGTGCATACACAAATCTGCTTTCAGGGTCTTTTCTTTTTTTGTATCCATCAATGTAACGATGGAGATCTTTGAATGAGGGCAGTTCTTTGCGAAGTCGTTGCTGTCCTTTTTTCTCACGTTTTTCCTTTGTTGAAACGCTGTGTCCCGGTTTTACCTTTCCGACCGTCCATGTATCTCCGGCATATACTTCGACGAGGTCATGGGCGAGGCAGTATTTGAGGATTTTTTCGTAATTTAGAGATAGGTGCTCTTTCTCAATTATGTACCACGCGAGCATTGCAAGTGTGTAGGAGTGCTCCGCGTCATTTTCAAGTCGGCGTAGATATGGGAGTGGGTATGCTCGCTCAACGGCCTCGTACTTGTGGAGTATTTTGAGGAGGCGAAAAACATCTGCAAGGTTTTTATCCATAAGGCGCAGTATAGCAAAACCCCCGCCACGAATTCCGTGGCGGGGGCTCTTTAAAATTTATTTTATCGCACCTGCTTTTTTGAGCGCCGCGTAGGCACCGTTCTTTTTGATCGTTTTCATACCGCGGTTTGAGACCGTGAGTATCATGTATTTTCCGAGTTCAGGGACGTAGATGCGTCGGCTCAAGAGATTCGAGTGCTTTCGCACCTTTCCGCGTTTTACCCCAGGATTAAACTGCGTCGCACGGGTGCGATTGCTGTATCGGCCTCCGCCGATCGATGATTTTCCTGTGATAACACATTCTTTTGCCATAAATTTTAGCCAGACTTTAGAAATTGCATAGTAGCATGGCTAAAAAAATTATCAAGTTCCAAAGTCCAAATTCCAAACAATCTTTAAACTCCAATGATCCAAACAAACCAGATAAAACAAAAGCCAGCCGACCTTGGAGATCGAACAAAAGAATTTGCTCTGCAGGTTCGAAAATTTGTTTCCACCCTTCGTAAAACCATAGGAACTATGGAGGATTGTAGGCAGTTAATTCGCTCATCGGGGTCAGTCGGTGCAAATTACATTGAAGCAAACGAGTCGTTGAGCAAGAAGGACTTTTTCTTCCGGATGCGTGTGTGTCGAAAAGAGGCAAAGGAATCGGCGTACTGGCTTGAACTTGTTGGTAAAAATACAAAAGAAACCAATTCAATCAACGATGCCCGAAAACTGTATGACGAGGCAATGGAGATTCTAAAAATCTTTAGTGCTATCATAGCCAAATCGGGGCCATCATAAGGGTTTGGAATTTGGATTTTGGTATTTGGAATTTAAAACTATGGAAATCATTTTCGGCATCATCGTTCTCATACTCTCGATTATTCTCCACGAAGTGGCGCATGGATACGCTGCGGAAGCGTTGGGGGACCCGACGGCGCGGTATGCGGGGCGGCTTACACTGAATCCCATTCCACACATTGATCCTGTGGGTTCGATCATTCTTCCTCTCGTCACTTGGTTTTCCGGGGGATTTATTTTTGGGTGGGCGAAGCCAGTTCCGTACAATCCGTACAACTTACGACACGGCGTGTGGGGTGAAGCGTGGGTTGCCGCGGCAGGTCCAATTACAAATATCGCAATCGCGTTTATTTTCGGTCTTCTCATTCGTTTTGCACCGATTCCGTCCGGTCTAATCGAGATATTTCAACTCATCGTCGTGGTCAATATAAGTTTGGCGATTTTCAACCTCGTCCCAATCCCGCCACTTGATGGTTCGAAAATTCTTTTCGCGCTTTTGCCGCCATCAAAACAAAACATCCGCTACGCGCTCGAGCAATACGGATTTATACTGGTCATTGTCTTCATTCTTGTCGGGTGGAAATTCATTTCCCCTCTCGTTTTAGCCCTTTTTTCTTTGTTTACCGGGCTTTCGTTCTGATCCGCGCGTTGCCAGGGAACGCTTGCCCACGCACCCATTTTTGTATAGCAATTTTGTTGCAGGTTTCCCGTTCTGTGCGGTTTTCAAGATGCTGGTGAGAGAAGCATATATAGTGAGATGCTTTCGCGGCAACAATACAAAATATGGGTGCTGGGGCTTGCAGAAGCCCATTCTCTATAGTATTCTCTCTGTGCCGCTTTCGAGCGGTTTTTTCAAACAATGACAACAGTCAACCAACTCGTTCGCAAATCACGAAAGAAGCCGATTCAGAAGACCAAAACGACCGCCCTTACCCGCGGGTTCAACACCCTTGCAAACCGACCTTCTTTCTACGCATCGCCCTTCAAGCGAGGTGTCTGCACGCAAGTTAAGACAACGACTCCTAAGAAACCGAACTCTGCGATCCGAAAGATCGCGCGTGTTCGCCTCACGAATGGTCAAGAGGTGACAGCATACATCCCGGGCATTGGACACAAACTCCAGGAACACTCTGTCGTATTGATACGCGGTGGCCGTGTGAAAGATATCGGTGTGCGGTACACGATTGTTCGCGGAACATTTGATGCTGAAGGTGTTGAAAAGCGCATGCAGAGCCGTAGTCACTATGGAGCGAAACGACCAAAGAAGTCGTAAGATCCAAATTCCAAAAACCAAAATCCAAACAATAATCAAATTCCAATGACCAAAACAATTACAAAATCTAAATTCGTTTGGAATTTGTAATTTGGATTTTGGAATCTACACCAGTTTATGCGTCGCCCTCTTAAAGAAAAACAAAAGCATCCTGTAACGCCTGACCGCGTCTACGATTCTGTTACGACATCAAAACTTGTGAACTACGTCATGAAGGGCGGAGAGAAAAATGCCGCACGAAAAGTCGTTCACGGTGCATTCGAAGAAATGAAGAAAGAAGGAGTGACGGATCCTGCAGCAGCGCTTGAAGAAGCAATCCGCAACGTTGCGCCCGCGATGGAAGTCCGCTCACGCCGCGTTGGTGGTGCAAACTACCAGGTTCCTTTTCCTGTTCGTCCTGAACGACAACTCGCACTCGCGCTCCGCTGGATTCTTGAAGGCGCTCGCGGAAAGAAAGGTGCAACGATGGCACACCGCCTTGCACAGGAATTGATGGCCGCAAAGAAAGGTGAGGGAGAGGCAATGAAAAAGCGAGAGAACATGCACCGCATGGCGGAAGCGAACAAAGCATTCGCACACTTCGCATTTAATCGAACACAGAAAAAGTAAGGACGATATTGTATGGAACGGGATTATCCCCTCGAGAAAGTACGGAATTTTGGAATTGTCGCGCACATTGACGCCGGAAAGACGACGGTCTCCGAGCGTATTCTTTTTTATACAGGTGTTTCCCACAAGATCGGTGAAGTGCACGAAGGTGACACCGTGATGGATTGGATGGACCAAGAGCGCGAGCGTGGCATTACGATTACCGCGGCTGCAACAACGTGTTTTTGGACACCCACATACGAGGCAGAAAACGCTGAACGCAAACACCGATTCAATCTTATCGACACTCCTGGCCACATCGACTTTACGATTGAGGTGAAGCGCTCACTGCGTGTGCTCGATGGTGCCGTTGTTGTTTTTGATGGAGTGTCAGGCGTTGAACCACAATCAGAAACGAACTGGCGCTACGCGGACGAAGGAAAAGTGCCTCGCATCTGCTTCATCAACAAACTCGACCGAACAGGCGCATCTTTTGAGCGCTCATTTGCGTCCATTCTTGATCGTTTGACTACGAATGCCATTCGCATGCAGATCCCGATGGGAGAAGAAGAAAAACACGAAGGTGTCATCGATCTTTTGACCCGCAAGGCGGTCTACTTCGAAGGAAACATGGGGAACACGCTTCGTCTCGAAGAAATTCCCGAGAACTACAAAGCCGACGTCGAGAAATATCGCCACGCACTTATCGAAAAAATCGTTGGAGAAGATGAGAATCTCCTCAGTCAGTACCTCGAAGGAAAAGAACCCGAACTTTCGGAATTGAAACGAGCGCTCCGTATTGCAACCATCGCAAACAAGATTGTTCCTGTGTTCACGGGATCAGCTCTCAAGAACAAAGGTGTGCAGTTGATTCTCGACGCTGTTGTTGATTACTTCCCGTCACCTCTCGACGTTCCTCCCGCAAAAGGCATTGACCTTAAGACCGGAGAAGAGGTTATCTGCGAACCGAAAGATGATGCGCCGTTTGCTGCACTTGCGTTTAAGGTGCAGACAGACCCGTTCGTCGGACAGCTCACATTCTTCCGCGTGTATTCGGGGATCCTTGAGGCGGGTTCATATGTCTATAACTCAACAACAAACGAGCGCGAGCGCATCGGACGTATCGTGCGGCTCCACGCGAACGAGAGAGAAGAAGTGAAGAAGGTGTTTGCGGGTGAGATCGCGGCAGCTGTTGGACTCAAGAATACGCGGACATCAGATACACTCTGTGAAGAATCTCGTCCGATTGTTCTTGAGAGGATCAAGATTCCCGAACCAGTTATCTCGCTCCGTATTGAACCGAAGACAAAAGCAGACCAAGAAAAACTTGGTATGGCATTGAAGCGCTTGGCCGATGAAGACCCGACATTCCGCGTCTCAACTGACGCAGAAACGATGGAGACAATTATCTCCGGCATGGGTGAACTTCACCTCGAAGTCCTTGTTGAGCGCATGCGCCGAGAATTTTCAGTTGATGCGAACGTGGGCAAGCCGCAAGTCGCATATCGCGAAACAATCTTGGGCGAAGCGGAGGTTGAAAATAAATATATCAAACAAACAGGAGGTCGCGGTCAGTACGGGCACGTGAAGATCCGCGTGAAGCCGATGGACATGACGGTGGATGAAGAAGATTTGCCGAGGAACACGAAGCGCGAAGGCGGACTCGAATTCATCAACTCGATCAAGGGAGGTGCGATTCCGCAGGAGTACATTCCCGCGGTTCAAAAAGGAATCCGTGAAGCAATGGATCGCGGTACAGTTGCCGGATACAAGATGGTTAATATTTCTGTGGATCTCTACGATGGTTCATACCACGATGTCGACTCATCTGAAATTGCGTTTAAGATCTCTGCAAGCCAGGCGTTCCAAGAAGCAGCACAAAAAGCAAGGCCGGTCTTACTTGAGCCGATCATGAAAATTGAAGTGGTGATACCTGAAAAATTCATGGGTGATATCACAGGAAGCATCTCTGGAAAACGCGGACAGATTGAGGGCATGGAAGATCGTGGACAACTCAAAGTTGTTCGTGCGCAAGTTCCGCTCTCTGAGATGTTTGGATACGCGACTGCGCTCCGCTCGATGACCGAGGGTCGCGGAAACTCAACAATGGAATTTGATCACTATGCTGTCGTTCCTGATAGCGTTGCGAAGGCGGTTATCGAGACGAGGAAGTAATCCCAATTTCTTTTTCTGCAGAAAAGCCACTCGTGCTAAAAACACGAGTGTCTTGTTATATGTTTCCAAATCGTTTATATTTTCGAAGGACACAGGGGTCGTGGAGGAACCCCTTTTGTTGAAGCCGTCTCTGGGGCAACCCGGAGATACAACGCTCATCACACCAAACGGCGAAAAATGGAGGCGTGCCCTTAATCGGGCGCATATGCCGACGAACTAAATAACTCGCTTACTACGGAATGGCCATCCGTATAGAACGCCTCTTTTGGGGCGTGACAAGAGAGACCCGCATACTCGTCAGTGCTTTTTGCTGAACGAAGCGGCTCCGACCAGGACGGCCCTGAGGGCGCGTGTTCACACCGCGCCCTCCCGTTTTTATACACATGCCTCTTGCAGTGAAGTTTGGGAGGAGTAATATCGGAATCTGAAGTACCGTGTGGGGACACCTCCTCGCACGTAGCAGCGCGCAGGGCGAACCCTGCGCAACATGGCGCGGAATTCGTGTCATGGACAGCGGGCACCACAAGTGCCGCGGGAGAACGAGAAGATGAACCACCGGACGATGGCGATGCGATTGCTGCAGGTGGAGCAGGGTGCCAAGGCCGCCGAGAAGACGCAGGGCAAGGGTCGCTGCGAGAAGTAACGCCGCCGGCTTCGAGAAGCTCGTCGCCGAGGCCTCTTGGTAGGTGTGGGCCTCGGTCGGGAGGGGATGCCGTGCAGGTTGCGGTCCCCTCTCTTTTTTTATACAACGCATTTCATATTTGATTGACCCGCCACTACTCGGGTGATACAACTGGTTCAGAAGTACTCAAAATTAACTAACGCGACTCCAGCAGGAGCGTGTTATTCATATCTACGAAGTAAAACCAACGAAAGGACGGCTCAATGCGTCGGCTATTCAGTGAGACATCACTGGTGCCGGCGCGGCCGGCACCAGCAAAGCCCGAACAGCAGGTTCTTCCGTGGAAAGAGGACCGGACGTTCGCGAATTTCTTGGTTGGTGGTTCGAACAACTTCGCCCACCAAGTTTCTCGGACGTTTGCAGAAGGGGAAGGCCCGTCGACTATTGTTCTGTACGGGCTACCCGGTGTCGGAAAAACACATCTTCTCAATGCGATTGCGGAACATCTGCGAGCGCGAGGGGAGGATGGCGTCGAAGTACTGAGTGCCGAGAGATTTCTCAACGAAGTAATTTCGTGCATGCGCTTCGGGCGCATGAGCGAATTCCGCGAGAAGTATCGCAACCAGAAGCAGCGCATGTTTATCCTCGACGGTGTCGAGGTGTTCGTTGGAAAAGAGAAGTCGGGGCTAGAGCTTGCTCAGACCCTCGAGTTTCTGAACCAACAGCATGACTGTCGGGTGGCGATTGCGGCAAGTGACTTGCCAGTCCGGCTCGGACTCCCGTCCCGACTCGCAGCCCTTCTTGTTGGGGCGTTAAGTGTTCCCGTGCACGCTCCCGATAAGGAAATGAGATCAGCTCTTCTTGTGCAGAAGTGTGCCGAGCGTGGTGTTGAACTTCCGCCAAGCGTCTCGGACTACATGGCGACGCGCGTTCCGGGCTTCCGTCAGGTTGAATCAGTTGTGCGACGTCTTGTTGCGCAAGTACAGTTTGACAACCACCCCTTTTTCGCGGACAGGTCTCGCGAGAGATTGTAGAAGAAATTCTCGCGCGCACCGGTTTTCTCTATCGCAATGACGTAACGACGGCGGATGTCGTTGCGGCGGTTGCGATGACGCATCAACTGAAGCGCGACGTCATCGCGCGAGGTGGAGGTGGAGCAGCCGCGACAAAGGCACGTCACGAGGCGGCGTACCTGTTACGTCAACTTCTTCGCCTCTCGCTCAGCGAGATTGCGAAGGCCGTTGGGGTAACGCACCCCTCGACGATTGCGTATGCGGTTGGCAAGATCGCTCAGAAGCGTCGAGTTGACGAGGCGCTCGACCAACGGCTCGCGGCACTCGCGGCAGCATTTACTTCGTAGGTGTGCAACCGGCCGGCTGGCGTCAACGGGAGGGCTTCAATGTGCCCATCTCCGCGACGCCGCCGGCCGTCACCTTTTCATATTTTCTCTCTTGTCCTGACTGGACACCGGGTGTCCAGTCAGACAGCCGCTTCACTTTCTTTTTATTTTCTTTGTGCTATACTATTAATGTTTTTAAGAGTGTTCTCTCGGGCGCCTTTCGGGATGTTTCGAAGAACGTAACAAGTAGTAAGGAAGTATGGACAGCAAATTGTACGTCGGAAACTTGAGCTACGGTACGACTGAGCAAACGCTCACGGACCACTTTGCACAAGCCGGCACGGTTGCATCAGCAACTATTATCAAGGACAAGATGACCGGCCGGTCAAAGGGCTTCGGTTTCGTCGAAATGAGTAGCGCTGAAGATGCGCAAAAGGCGATTGAGATGTTCCACGGCAAGGACTTCGATGGACGCGCACTCACAGTGAACGTCGCACGACCGATGGCGGAACGACCGCCTCGCCGTGACAACGGAGGATTCGACCGCGGAAACCGCTGGTAGACACTCGCTCTTTATTTTCAAGAACACGGGTCGTCGTGTACTCACGCCGCCCTCATGCTCGACCTCAACGGTCTCCGCAAGTTTCTTGAAAATAAAGACCTCGTTCAGATGGAAAAACCGCTTCGCGATTGCGAAGCGGTTTTTCTAAAGGGCACCACCCAGAGTGCGGCTGTGCCTTTTATGCCTATAAAATATAGGCAGAACGGCTATTCACATATTTTCCCCATAAAGGAAGCCATAAAACGCAAAACACTTGACACGCTTCCGCTCCAGATATATACTCCTTTTACCAATTATGAACGTATTTACAAGGAATCCACATAGGCGGTAGCCCTAACGGGTGCGCACTTTGCGCAAACCTTACGGAACCCGCCACCAAGGCGGATTTTTTGTTTCTTAGTTGGCCGATGATCGTTGACAACCTCATACTGTAGAGAATTAAATCCGGACACTAACTTTGCTGTTGTTGTTGCTTTTCGTTATCCATGCGAAAAAAGTATATGTACACTTGTGATAACAACTGACCAGAGAGGTTATCCTGCAACAAAAAAGCGACAGTAAAGTTAGTGTCCGGATAAAAGTGTGTGATGTGTCGAAAGACATGTCGCACGCAGGTATTCCGTTTCGAAAGGAACGGAAATGTACATCCAGGCACTAACCTTGCTGTTGTTGCTGCTTTTCGTTATTACAAACGCGCAGAGTGTTATAGAACATTGCACAAAGAGGTAATACGAAATGTGGTCTTCAACAAAAAGCGACAGCAAAGTTAGTGCCTGGATGAAAAAGCGTTGCAAGTGCTGTGCAGTGGTGTACAGAAGGAGCGATGTCGTTTTTTCTTTTGTTGTAAGCAAGAGAAAATACGTAGTGGCGGTTTTCAGGTTTCCTAACAGGAGACCTAAAGAGCGTATGGTGGATGCCTAGG
>JBBTUJ010000004.1:0-41123 GCA_038063815.1 Patescibacteria group bacterium
GAGGGTCTTTAACCTCGGAAACCCTTTGCAATAGGGCTTTTCTCGTGCTAATCTCTAAATCCTATGGCAGAAGACATGAAAACGGACATCGACGAGAACGACGACGAATCGCGCGTCTACGAGGTGTCTTTTCATATTGTCCCTTCGGGGGGCGAAGAGGGTGCACTTAAGGAATTTGAAGCAATTCGTACACTTCTTGAATCAAAGAAAGCCGTTATTCTCGGTCAGGAGGTGCCTCATTCGATGACGTTTGCGTATGAGATTCAAAAGGATATCGAGCGCAAGCGCCACACGTTCCCGAATGGTTACTTCGGATGGTTTGTATTTGAAGCAACTCCAGAAGCGGCTCACTCGATCAAAGAGACGATGAACACGATGAATCCCGTCATCCGTTTTCTCTTGGTGAAGACAGTTAAAGAAGCCGCTACTCCGCAGAAACACACATTCACTGCCACACAGACGGAAACACGAAGAGAGGCACCTCGTCGTAAAGAAGAGAAACCGGTTGGAGAGATGGATGTTGCAAAAGTCGACGCTGAGATCGCAAAACTCGTTGTTGAATAGTTTTTATCGAGAATTTATCTACTTTTTGCTACCTTTCTTCCAAAACCAAACTAACTCCAACGACCAACTCCTAACCTCCAACCTCTAACTCCTATTTTTATATGTATTTAAATAAAGCACTCATCTTCGGCAACTTGACCCGCGATCCGGAATTGAAGTCCCTCCCGTCGGGCTCATCGGTAACGACATTCAGTTTGGCAACGAACCGCGTGTGGAATGATCGTGAAGGGAAGCGCCAAGAGTCGACGGAGTATCACAATATCGTTGTCTTCGGAAAGCAGGCAGAAACAACAGCCCAATACCTTCGTAAAGGATCCTCGGCTTTGATTGAAGGAAGAATTGTCACACGAAGCTGGGATGCACAGGACGGCACGAAGAAATATCGCACGGAGATCGTTGCTGAGCGCGTACAATTCGGTCCTCGAAGTGCTGGTACTGGCGCCGGACCAGCGCGTGACGCGGGCAGTGCTCCAGCAAAACAGGAATCACCAAAAGAAGAAGGTCCTGCAATCCAGTATCCTGACGCAGAGTCCGAGGGCATTAATCCTGAAGATATTCCATTTTAAACCGACCACCTACAACCAACGACCAAACCCGCCAGGGGCGGGTAAGCCAAACTAAAACTAATCACTAACTTCTCACCGCTAACTCCCAATCCCCATTCCTATGCAATGCTTTTTCACAAAACATCAGATTTCACACATCGACTATAAAGATACCGATCTTTTGCGTCAGTTCATCAATCCCTATGGTCGCTTGAAGACGCGCCGTTACACGGGTGTTTGCGGCAAGCACCAACGCGAACTTGCATCAGCCGTCAAACGCGCCCGTTTCATGGGATTCCTTCCCTACATCATGAAATAACAAAACAGTCGCCTGAGGCGACTGTTTTGTTATACGCGGGATGCGTATTCTCCTGTTTCAGTGTTTACTTCGATCATGTCACCTTCCTCGACAAAGAGGGGGGTCGTGATAGTTGCTCCCGTTTCGAGCTTCACCAATTTGTTTCCGCCTTGGGATGTGTTGCCGCGCATGCTGGGCGGTGCCTCAACAACTTTAAATGTCATTTTGATGGGAAGACGGATGCCGATCGGTCGTTCATTGAAAAAAAGTCCCGTGATTTCTGTTTTTTCCTTAAGAAAACGTGTGTTATCTCCCAAAAGTTCGCTTGGAAGTGTCATGCGCGTTCCCGGATCTCCTGTTTTGTGGAACCACCACTCCCCCTTTGCGTTGTAGATGTACATAAGTGGCACAGAATCAATCTCTGCCTCCTCTGCTTTTTCAGACACATGAAAAGAATACTCAGTTACCTTCCCGGTAATGAGATTTTTCAACTTCGTCGCGTTGACCGGTTTTCGTTGCTGTTTGTGGAAGACATGCGAATCAAGTACATCATACGGCTCGCCGTTCATGATGATGACCTTTCCCGGTCGGACTTCGTTATATGTAAGCATACGTTAACAAAAAACGGCTCATCAAAGCCATTTGTAGAGCTTCACTTTAGCACCAGAAGGAAAGAGTCGGTATCTTGACTTCTTAACATATATGGTATATAATATGCTTCAGCAAAAGGGTTCTTTGAGAAAGGTTGCTTCGTGGTTTAAGGACATTTGCTTTAAGTGTTTTTTAACCACGAAGGTTAACCAAGGAGACCAAACATGCAGAAGCTGTCATTCTTCGTTCGAATCGCGCGAAGCCGGTTGGCGACGTTTGTCGCCACCGCCGTGGTGTTCGTTGCCGCGGTGTCACCCTTCATCCCCGGCGTCGGCAACCCCGACGCCAACCCGGCCGACGTTTTCTCGTGGACGGCGCGCTGCGCCGCCATGGGATTCGTCGGACTCTGCGTGATTTGCGTAGAGTCGCGCAAGAAGGGGGTGTTGCCGCTCACAAACGGGTAGCCTTTCCGCCAAGGAACGTCGTGATGACGCGCTGAGGCGGCCACAAGCTCACGACGGAAGCCCACAACGCTTCATCGTGGGCTTCTTTCGTTCCCGTATTTTGTCTTAACGCAAAAGTGAGCGTCCGCTATTCCGCCTTCAATTTTGCGCGAATCTCAGCGAGAAGTTTTTTCTTTACATCTTTATTCTCTCGCAGATAGGTTCGTGCCGCATCGTATCCGCGTCCGATTGTTTCACCCCCGTATTTGTATGATGCACCGCTTTTCTCCAGAAGTTCGTACTTTTCACCAAGCGCGAGCATTTCTCCTTCAAGTGAGATGCCTTCGTTGTATACCAAATCGAATTCTGCTTGTTTGAATGGTGCCGCAACTTTGTTCTTCACAACTTTCACACGCACACGTCCTCCGACAACCTCTTCACCTTTTTTAATCTGTGCGATGCGGCGTACATCGAGACGAACCGATGAATAGAATTTGAGAGCGTTTCCTCCCGGTGTCGTTTCAGGATTTCCGAACACAACACCAATTTTCATACGAATCTGGTTGATAAAGATGACGATTGTCTTACTCTTCGCGACAATACCAGTCAATTTTCGAAGTGCCTGACTCATCAAACGTGCTTGTTTGCCCATGTGTTGCTGTCCCATCTCTCCCTCGATCTCATCTTTTGGAACAAGTGCCGCAACGGAGTCAATGACAACAACATCAATCTTGCCAGTACGCACCAAGGACTCAACGATTTCAAGGGCCTGCTCTCCTGTGTCTGGCTGTGAAAGGAGAAGTTCCTCGATCTTCACACCAAGTTTTTTTGTGTATTCCGGATCCATCGCGTGCTCTGCGTCAACGAATGCGCAAATGCCGCCAGCTTTTTGTGCTTCGGCAACGACGTGGAGTGCGAGCGTTGTTTTTCCCGATGATTCAGGTCCGTAAATCTCGACAACGCGTCCGCGGGGAAGTCCGCCGATGCCAAGCGCCGCATCCAAACCAAGAGATCCTGTTGAAACGGCTGCGATATCAACTCGCGGTCGATCACCAAGTTTCATAATCGAATCCTCGCCAAATTTTGTTTGAATTTGTCGGAGCGTCTCTTCGATGTTCGCCGCGGAGCGTCTGTTTTCCGGTTCTTCCTTGTCCGCTGGCTTTTTCGTCATCTTTTCTTCTGAAGGCGTTACCGGGGCGTCATTTTTTTGCTGTTTTTTGGGAGCCATATGAGATTCTTATTAAGTTTTTTGTAGTAAGGTACCTCTCATTTTATCACGCTCGTATGAAATTTTCCTTAAGGTGTTGTAGTGGCCATTTCAGGTGTCGAGGTGCTCGAGGACGCTTCTCCTGAAATGGAAAATGACGTTTCAGGACGGTAAAAAATGAGGATTGTCTCTATCTCCACCTCTCCAAATCGATCGGTCGCGGTTATCGTTATGACATTCTTTCCGGAGAGGAGCGCCACGGGCTCATTAAACGCGCCGAGGTCGTTGACGAACATTACGCGTCCATTTACTGTCATCCCGAGGATGCGCTCTGCGCGTCCTTCTATATAGATGAGGGAATCTGTCACGATGTCGCCGTTGCGCGGCGTTACCACTTCAATCCTTGGTCCGAGGAGATACCCACGTGCTTCAAAGAGGACATATCCGATGATGGCGATACTCACCAGGAGGGCGGCGGTTCCGGAGAGCGTTCGTGGCGTTATTCTCATCCCGTTAGAAGCAGGTCGCGGTCTCTGTTCCGCGCGGTTGCTGGCCAAAACGTAATAAGGTTTGTTTTATCATGAAGAAAATTAACGTATCGCGACCGCGGCTTCTAACGGGTCTCATCCCGTTAGAGATAGGAAACGCAGAGCGTTTCCGTAGGATTATTTCTAAATATCAATAGGTTGCGTGACATGGTTATTTCGGAGAGTGTGCTCATACAAACTCTTGTATCTCTAACGGGACTCATACTTCTTCCTCTGGTGGTCTAGCGGGAACTCCGTCGGGATGGGGGACAAGAACATCGCGTGGTTTTGATCCGTCAGCGGGTCCGATGATGCCGCGCTCTTCGAGAACATCCATCAAGCGTGCCGCACGTGAGTATCCGATGCGTAGTTTTCTCTGCAGATACGATGTTGACGCTTTTCCGGCGTGAACAACCGTCTCACGAGCTTCTTCAAACATCTCGTCATCAATCTCGTCTTCATCGTCTCCCCATGCGCTTCCGCCACTCCCACCCTTTGCCGCATCGAGGTCAATCGTCATCGAAAGATCCTCGTCATCGCTTTTGTGTTCACGCAAGAAATCAGTGACTTTTTTTACCTCGTCTTCCGAGATGTATGCTGATTGCAGACGTTTTGGTTTTCCCATGTCGCCCGACATGAAGAGCATGTCACCTGCACCGAGAAGTTTTTCCGCACCCGATGCATCAAGAATGGTTCGTGAATCGATCTGGGAGGAGACCTGAAGCGCGACGCGTCCCGGGATGTTCGCCTTGATGAGTCCTGTGATGACGTTTACTGACGGGCGTTGTGTCGAGAGAATGAGGTGTATTCCGACAGCGCGGCTCATCTGGGCCAAGCGCACGATCCCCGCTTCAAGTTCTCTCGGGTACATCGACATGATGTCCGCGAGCTCATCGATGACGAGGATGATGTACGGCATCGTCTCGGGCACATCTTCACCTTCTACAATGTCGCCACCTTTTGCTTTTTCGCGCGCAGGGCAGACAATCGTCGCGTGGTATGACGTAATGTCACGAACGCGTCTTTGTTCAAGGACGTTATACCTCCTCTCCATTTCAGATATCAACCACTTGAGCGCGAGTATCGCTTTCTTCGACTCTGTTATAACGGGTGTCAAAAGGTGCGGGATACCGTTGTAAAGCGTCAATTCAACTCGTTTTGGGTCAACGAGAACGAAGCGGAGCATCTCGGGGCTATTCCTGAAGAGAAGTGAGTTGATGAGCGCGTGGATGGTAACCGATTTTCCTGAGCCCGTCGCGCCGGCGATAAGGAGATGCGGCATCTTCACGAGGTTCGCAAAGAGAGGTTGCCCGTCAACGTCGCGTCCAAATGCAAGCGTTAGAGGATCGCGCGACTCCTGATATTCAGGGAACGAGAGAAGTGTTCCGAGACCCAATTTTGTTTTTGCAGAATTCGGCACCTCAATCCCCACCAATGCTTTTCCCGGGATGGGAGCTTCGATGCGCACAGGGTGCGCGGCAAGCGCTAACTCGAGATTTCTCTGCAGTCCAAGAATTTTTGAGATGCGAACACCCTCCGCCGGTTTCATCGCGTAGCGCGTGACCGAGGGACCAATCGCGATTTCATCCATCGCGACATCGATGCCGAAATTTTGGAGTGTTCGCTTGATGATGTTCGCATTCGCTTTGATGTCGCCAACGCCCGGTTTTCCGGAATCCTTCGCGAAAATCGAGAGGGGAGGTGGCGTGTACTCGCCGGTGTATGCGGCGAGAGAAAACCCCTCTTTCTTTTTCTTCCCGAACAGAGTTTCTTTTATTGTCGGTTCTTCAGATGTTTCTGTAACATTTTTTGCTACAGCACTTTGGGATACGGGTGCGGTCGCAGCGGGAAGTGCGTTGTCGATTCGCTCCTCCTCATCCTCCGTCAATTCTTTTGCGCCGACGTTTTTATCCTCGTTCTCAAGGCGTTCCCTACGCTTTTCTTGCCATGCGCGAAGTGTTGCCAAGGGATGCGTGTTGAAGAGTATCAAAAGAGAGATGCAGAAAACCGCGCCAAGAAGGACACCTGCTCCGGGTGTGTCAAAGAGTCGCGCAAGCGGGTGCGCAATCCAACCCCCCAAAAGCCCTGCATGATTTGGTGCGAAGAGTTCGATAAGACCAAGACCTGTTGCACAGAAAAGAATTGACCCCAAGATATTCACAAGTGCCAGATTTGCTTTGACGGAATTCCAATAAGAGTACGCGAGAAGAATCATGAGTGTCGGCAGAAGGTAGTAGCCGACGCCAAGAAGTTTTCCAAGTATGTTGTACACGCGGCTTCCTACGATTCCGCCGTATCCATACGCAGCAAGAACGAAGAAAATACCGATGACAAAAAAGACAACTGCTGAAATCGCGTACATTGTTTCTCGAGAAAGCCCAAACCGAGAAGAAGAAACATTTTTTTCATCATCACGATCTCTCGATTTCTTTTTCTTTCGTTTCATGTGTTCATTTTATCACGAGAAGAGAGTTGCATCTCTCTCTACAGACATCCGATGTCCGATTTTTCGGACATCGGATGTCCTTTGGTGGGTTACAAAAAATGATTTGACAATGGCGCGCCTCTATTTTGTGCATCTCGATACGTTCTCTAACCCTTGTCTTTTAGATTTCGGAGGAGTAGTGTGTCTTTTATATTCATCACTCAAGGACAAGTGGTATGTCCGATACAGAAAACAAAAAGACATCTCTCAAAGACACAGAAGGGGCCTCTCTCTCAGAAATGCCCTCCACTTCTTATGACCTTGAGGAAGTATCTCAGAAGCTTGCAACTGCGCTCTATCTTGTGACCGGTCTTATGTCTGACGAAGAACCATTGAAATGGCATCTACGAAGGAAAGCAATCTCTCTCGTATCGGACACAGGAAGAGCGCTCCGTCTTTTCAAAATCGACAAAGAAGAAGATGTGCTCGCTTCACTTCAGACATCATGTCGTGAGACGGTGTCCTTGATTAGGGTTTCAGCAATTTCAGGTATCGTTTCCACGATGAACGAAGAAATTATCGTGTTGCAAATGAACGCTTTCATGTCCGATATGAGAAGCATTCTTGAACGTGAGGATGGGAAGGGGGGGTTGATCAAAAAAATCCTTTCATACAAACGCCCGCTTCTGCTTGGGCGCCCAGAGAACAAGTACAATTTTTCTCAAGGACATTCTCAAGGACAGAGTTTTTCAAACCAAGCCGTTTTACCAAAGCAATCTGTCAAAAAAATAATCCTTCGGGTGCGACCTAACGGCAACGGTCTTGAAGGAAAGGCAAGAAAAGAAAAGATAACGGCTCTTGTCCGAGAGAAGGGGTCCGTTATGATAAAGGACATTGCGGGAGCAATACAGGATTGCAGTGAAAAAACGCTCCAGCGCGATCTTGGAGACCTCGTTCGTGAAGGTGTCCTTAAGCGAAAAGGAGAGCGCCGATGGACCGTCTATTTCGTGTAATAAATCGCCTACCTGTTCGTCTTCATATATAGAGCAGAAAAGACGGTTATACGATTGTACGAAGGGCTTTCTCGTGCTATATTTTGATATCCCAATGTAGGGGTATCACCCTCTCTTAAAAAGGGCTTGTAGTATTTATCCACAAGCGATTTTGAGTGGAGTGGGCAGAGCACTATAATGATTTCGTGATGCAAGCGACGCATTTGGTATGCGTTCTTTGCAGGCGAATGATTGCAGTGCAAGAAACAGAGAAGCACATTGACAACTCCATACCCCGGTAGTGAAATCCCGAACGCTTCCACGAAAGAGCGGCATTACTGTGTGTCAGTATTCGTATCTCGAAACTAGACGGTGATGAGGCGGACGAGAGATCGTTCGAAGCATTTCCGATTAGTGATTAATTTTATTAGTAGGGTTATTAGTAAATCAAAAATTTACAAACAGAATATGAGCAAAAGACTTATTGGTCTTGCAGGTCTTCTCGTTGCAGTTGCGCTCTTCCTCCCATCAGGAGTAAAGGCAGCAACATCAGCAGAACTCCAATTGCAGATCGACGCATTGCTTTCACAGCTTGCACAATTGCAAGGAGGTGGAAGTGCATGCTTCACGTTTACTCGCGATCTTTACGAAGGAGTTTCAGGAAACGACGTTGTGCAACTTCAGAATCATTTGAAGTCAACAGGGCACTTCCCGGTTACTGTTAACTCAACTGGTTTCTACGGTCCAATCACCGTAGCGGCAGTTGCAGCATGGCAGTCAGGAAACGGCGTTATGCCGCCAGCTGGATACTTTGGTGCGATTTCGCGTGCAAAGTACAACAGCATGTGCACCATGACTGGTGGTGATGACGATGACGACACCACAGGTGATGACGATGACGACACCACAGGTGATGACGATGACGATGATGACGATGACTTCAACTCTGGCGACGGAGAAGAAGCAGATCTCTCTGACTTTGATTCGAAGTCGGGCACAGATTCCACGCTCGAAGAGGGTCAGGAAGATGGAGAAGTTCTTGAATTTGAATTCGACGTTGACGGCTCTGATGTAGAGGTTCAGCGTGTCGAAGTTAACTTCAACTCAAGTGTTACCAGCGGTACCGGCGAAGAGGACCCATGGAAAGCATTTGATGGTGCAACTCTCTGGTTTGACGGAGAAATGGTTGCCGAGGTTGACGATCTCGATGACGAAGACGTGTGGGACGAAGAAGTTACCAACGACGAATGGAGCTTCCGTTTCAACGGTGTTGACGTTGTTATCAACGACGGTGATACAGCAGAATTCATCGTTGCGATGAACGTTTCAGACAGCGTTGATGGTTCAAGCACAGCTGGTGCAAACACATGGCTCGTTTCGATCGACGCGAGCGGTATCCGCGCACTCGATGAGGCTGGTATCGACCAGTACACCGGTTCAAGCGGGGATGACGTTACAGTTGAAATTGATGTAGCAGGAGCAGACAACGAGCTCAGCGTAACCGAAGGAGATGAGGATCCTGACCCGACGGTCTTTGAAGTCGAGACAGGAGAAACATCTGACTGGCAGACAATTGGTATTTTCCAGGTTTCTGCAGATGGTGATCTTGAGCTCGATACACTTTACTTCGATATTGCAGCAGCAAACGGCAGCGATACATACGCTGGTCTCGTGAATGACATTCAGCTTCTCATCGATGGTGAGGATTACAATGACTTCACAGTTAACAACAGCACGTCTGCAACAGGAACGGTCGTCTTTGACCTTTCTGATGACGATGTTGTCGTTGATGACGGCGAAGAAATCGATATTGAAGTCCAAGTTGAGTTCAATGCCTTGACTGGCAACTTCGACGAGGGTGACAACATCGTTCTTAACGCATCGTCAACAGGTGTTGACATCTGGGACGTTGAAGGTGTAAGCGACGGTGAAGACATTCCAGCAGCGCGTCTCAAGGGTTCTTACGAAGGTGAGACCCACACGGTCCGCAGCACTGGTATCGTCGCGACATTGGTTGACACAAGCGCAGTATCACCGGTTGGTGGCGACGAAGCACAAGCGAACTTCGAAGTCGAATTCACTCTTGAGGCATTCGGCGCAGACTTCTGGATTGAAAACAGCGCAATTGTTGACACAAGTGCGGATGGTACTGACGGTGTCGAATATGCGATTCTCGACAGCACAGGTACAGCAACGACTGGTGCAAGTGTCTCTGACACACTCCAGGCAGACGGTACAAGCGCTGGCGACAACAGCTACGGATACAAGATTAGCGAAGGTTCAACACGAACATTCACACTTCTTGTAACGTTTGACAACGACAACGTTATCTCAGGTGCGGGCTTCTACACAACACAAATCTACGGCATCAGCTTTGACGCCGATGGTGTAGCTGGTAGCGAATCCTTCATCTCGACTGGTCTTGACGACTACGAGACCGATGACGTCTACGTTTCGAACGACGACGTAGCGAACTAATCTCGCATAGCTTCGCAAGAAGTTATCAAGGTTAGCTTCGGCTAAACAAAAACCACCCCCTCAAAAGGGTGGTTTTTGTTATGGGCTGGAGGTTTATTCTCTGGATGAGTATACTAATGCTATGCGCGGCCTCTTTACCAAAACATTTTGTACATACCTTCTATCATTTCTGGCGCTCATCATTGTTTCTTTTGTATTCCTTCACTTCGTGAACAGGGTGGAAGAACGAACCCGCGGACCTGAGCCGACATGTATCACATCAGACGGAAGACCTTGTTAAATGAACGATGAACAAAACACAGCCCATATATCGCAGTCGCGATATATGGGCTGTGTCCCCGCATTTGCTACAAGCTAGCGAAGCCGGTCAACCTAGAGAAGCTTGCTCACGATTTCCTGCACCATTTTTCCATCCGCTTTTCCCTTGAGATCTTTCATGACGGCTGACATCAAAGCTCCTTGTTGTGCTTTATCTGTGATGCCGAGCGCTTCTTTTTTCTCCTTAACGATCTTTTCAACTTCGCCACGCTCCATCTGTGCGGGGAGAAACTCATCAATAATCTTTAATTCTGCTGTTTCACTCTCGGCAAGGTCATTCCGTCCTGCAGCAGAGAATTGCTCGATTGAATCCTTTCTCTTTTTTCCTTCTCGCGCAATGACCGCAAGAGCATCCTCATCTCCGAGTTCTTCGTCCGGCTTTCTCTTTTTTGCGATGAGTTCATTCGTAAATGCCGCCGAGATTCCACGAAGAACGTTCAGGCGAACGACATCTTTTGCACGCATCGCGTCTTTTATCTGGTCTTTGATCGTTGTTACAAGTGTCATGATAAGAGTTAAAAGTTATAAAGCGTAAAGTTTATAAGGTTGAAACAAAGAATATCATAGCATACGAGCGAATGTGGGGAGTGCAGGGACCGAATCCCTGTTTGGGGATTCGGTCCCTGCAAAGGTATACTAGACGATATGGAAACAAGCGTTGCAATCCTGATTGGGGCTCTCTTTGTCGGCGCATGCGTTTTTGCGGCTCTTTTTTTCACTCGCAAGGGGAAGAGGGGTGGTGGCGAGGAAGGCCTTTCGCTCGTGCTTCAGCAGATGAACGAGCACTTCCGGACGATGGGAGAGAGGATGGGAGAAACAACGAAGGTTGTCCACGAGTCCCTTGCAACACAATTCGGCCAGTCGCAAAAACTCATCCAGGAGGTCACGAAAGAATTGACCGAGGTCAAAGAGACAGGGAAGCAGGTTGTCTCGTTTGCCGATCAACTCCAGAGTTTGCAGGACATACTCAAAAATCCAAAACAGCGCGGAGTTCTTGGCGAATACTATCTTGAAACGCTTTTGAAGAATGTTCTTCCGGATGGCAGTTACAAGATGCAGTATGCGTTTGCGGACGGAACGATCGTTGATGCCGCGGTGTTTGTAAAAGACAAGGTCATTCCCATTGACTCCAAATTTTCTCTTGAGAATTACAACCGCCTCGCCGAGGAGAAAAACGGACCAGAAAGAGATCGATTAGAGAAAGTTTTTGTTGCAGATCTCAAGAATCGCATCGTTGAGACATCAAAATATATTCTTCCCGCACAGGGAACAACCGATTTTGCGTTCATGTTCATTCCACACGAAGCCATCTATTACGATCTTTTAGTGAACAAGATTGGTTTGGTTGGGGACGATACCGAGAGTTTGATCCAGCGGGCGGCGGGGAAGCACAAGGTTATCATTGTTTCCCCCACGTCGTTCCTTGCGTATCTCCAGACAGTCCTTCAGGGTTTGAAGGGTATGAAGATCGAAGAGCAGGCAAAAGACATCATCAAACGTGTCGGGGAGTTGGGGAAACACCTGAAAGGATACGAGGAGTATCACAAAAAATTGGGAAATGCGCTTGGTACAGCGATCAATCAATACAATTTTGCGGGGGATGAATTCAAGAAACTCGACAAAGATATCGTGCGCATCGCGGGCTCGTCACCGGGGCTCGAGACACTGACACTTGAGGTGCCCGCAAAGGGCGATTGATTCACTTGTAGACGAATGTTACGCTACGCGTAGAAGTTCTCAGAACTCAAACTATCTCTCGCGAAGGGGAGGCCATGACGAAAAAACCACTTGAGCAACAAGTGCTTCGAGTTTGTGCTCCGCGCGCGTGGCGCGAACAACTTGAGGCTCGCACGGTCCGTCATCGTCCCACCGGGCGGAGATTTCGTCTGTGTGTTGTTCCCTACGAGGAACTCACATGGCTTCGCCTGCGAAGGAGGGTGGCTGAGTACCGCTGCCATTTTTTTCTGAACAAGGGGTCGCGTACCACGCGTCTTTCGCGGGTGGAACTTGTGGTTCAGCCGCAGTTCGACCCCGTGGCGTGGCAGGTGCGTCTCGGTGGCACAAGTCACACTGAGGACCATTCTCTCGAGCTGTCCTCGGGGCACAACCCGTCTGTTGTACAGGTGACAAGTGGTATCGAGCGCCTCCTCGTTCTTCTCCCTGAGGAACGGCTCGAGCGATGGATCGCGAAGATGTGTCTCCGCGGTTGACACGAGCAACGTTCGTTGTTAGGGAGATTCCGGCGGCTGTTATCAGCCGCCGGTCGCTCGTATAACTAAAACAATAAAAGAAAGGAAAGTCTGGAGATTGATATATTGATTTTGGAGATGTATACTGTTGTTCTGACAGAGCGGGGTAGAGCAGTAGTAGCTCGTCAGGCTCAATTTTGGGCTCCTGTGAGAGCAATCTCACATGGATATCCTGTCAAATTCGGTGAAGTCCTCGATCAAAAAAGATCAAGATAATACCGAGCCAAGATCGCTCTGTGCGATAAGGTGTAGAGACTAGATGGCAGGCCTCTCCTCGAGAGGAAGGTATAGTCCAGACCACAAAACGAATGTGCAGTGAAAACTGTAGTGGTATGCATAACCTGAAGGTCGCAGGTGCAATTCCTGCCCCCGCAACAAGTAGAAAAAAGACGTGCCGTAAGGTGCGTCTTTTTTCTTGCTTTTGCGAGCGGGCAGGAATTGTAGGCCGGTTGTCCAACGCTCGTTGACAGCCCATATGTAACCTTCTATTATCGATTCATATGTCATACGTACTACTCATTTGCATCGCGCTGTTCCTTCTTTTAATCAGTATCAAGCAGATTAACCAATACCAACGTGGCTTGCGCTTCACTCTTGGCCGATTTACCGGGATTATGGAGCCCGGCTGGCGTCTCGTGATTCCTGTATTCCAGTCGCATCGCAAAGTGGATATGCGCGTGAAAGCAGTAGATGTACCGGACCAGAATGCTATTACGAAAGATAACGTATCAGTCGCGGTCAATGCGGTCATCTACTATAAGGTGTCTTCCGCCGAAAAGGCGATTCTCGAGGTCGAGGACTTCTTTTATGCGATTTCCCAGTACGCACAAACAACCATGCGTAACATCGTCGGAGAAGTGACGCTCGATGAGCTTTTGAGTGGGCGCGAGTCGATTGCAAACCGCATTAAGGAAATCGTTGATAAAGAAACCGATGCGTGGGGTTTGCAGGTCAACAATGTTGAGTTGAAGGACATCCGCTTACCAGAAGCTATGGAACGAACCATCGCAAAACAAGCCGAAGCGGAACGTGAAAAACGTGCCGTCATCATTACCTCTGAAGGAGAGCTGGCTGCCTCGGAGAATATCGCACGGGCCGCCGCAACACTGTCTGCCTCGGAGGGAGCGCTCCATTTGCGCACACTACAGTCCATTAACGATGTTTCCTCCGATGCTTCAAATACTATTATCTTTACGGTTCCACTTGAGATTTTAAAGGCGGTCACGGGATTTTCAAAAAAGAGCGGGCAATAAAAGTGATATCAAAAAGCCGGTCGTTTCAAGCGCCGCGCTTTTTGTGTGGCTCTATCTTGCTTTGCCCGCTACAAAATAATACTGGTCATACAATGTTATACTGACCGCATGACGCAACTTTCTCTCCGACCACACCTTCTCCTTGTTTTTTTAGTGTTCGTAATAAGCATATTCATACCTCTCTCTGTCCATGCACAAAGCCGTTATGGGGGCTATTCAAGTTCGCTTCGTAATAAGATCAACGATCTCGATGATGACGCGGTTAAGAATCTCCCGGTACCCATCCTTTTTGGTGTAACGCTTCGAATGATCACGCCGAATTTCGGTGACTCGCGCGGAGATGGAACACGAGAGCATGAAGGGCTCGACATCATGGCACCGAAGGGGGCACCTATCATCTCTCCAACTGATGCCGTTGTGACGCGTACAGGCAGTGGCGCAAGTTCCGGCAAATATGTTTACACAGCGAACCCCGGGGGAGAGACCTTCATATACATGCACCTCGATGAGATAGAGGTCAAGACGGGAGACGAACTTGACGAGGGGGATCTCATTGGTTTTGTCGGCAACACAGGAAATGCTTCGGGGGGCGCACACCACCTTCACCTTGAGATTCGTGACGGTCGACGTGCGACGGACCCACACCCGCGCATTTCTATCGAGCTTTCTCTCAAAGATAAAATAAAGTTTTTGAAAAATGTTATCCGAGAAGTAGATGATGAAGATGACTTCATTGAGTTCATCGTTGAAACATACTTGGGCGAATTGTGGCAGGCAAAAGCTGTGGGTATCGAACTCCCCAATGATGTCGAAGACGAGCTCGAAGACCTTCCCGTAATAACACCCGCAGGCGCTACGACGCCGGGCGACCTCACACTCGATTCGCAGGGTTCTGCGGTTGTAACATTGCAAGGATTTCTTATTGCAAAAGATACCGGCCCTGCCGCTCGTGCACTTTCTACTGCGGGGGCAACGGGCTACTTTGGTCCAATAACACAGCGCGCACTCATCGAGTATCAACTTGCACACGGTATCTCGCCTGCAAGCGGTTACTTCGGCCCTCGAACACGCGCATACATACTGGCGAATGAGTAAAACCTTTTTCTACAACAAGGGCATCACCGCATTCTTTGTTTTTTAAAGTGTTTCAAGAATGCGACGATGACGAAGCTGATTATGACCATAAGGAACCACGAAGTGACTTTTTGAGTTGATACTACCCTCCACACATGAACCTGATCCGGATACTGCCATGCGCCGAGATAGGTTGATATATTTTCTGCGATCCAGATAAAAAAAGCGATACAGAGAAACGATACCGTTAATGACATGCGACGAACCGCGCGGGTGATTGTAAAGGATATTTTTGTTTTCCAAAATAGGACGAATACGAGAAATATAAGGAACCAGCGAATATCGTACAAAAAGTGATTTGTAAAAAAGTTGCCATAGATAGCTATACACAAGAGAACGCTCCAAAAGTACCGAGGAGGGTTGATTAGTTCAAGTTTTAGTATTTTCCATGCTTGGCTGATGTAACTTCCTATCGCGGCGTACATAAAACCGCTATATAAAGGCACCGTCAGGATCTTAAAGAATGCATCCTCGGGGTAACTCCACGAACCAATCGCGGGGTTGGTCTTATACAGCTCAAGTACAAGGCCGATGATATGGAACAAGAATATGACCTTTACCTCGTCTTTTGTTTCAAAGCCGGAGAAATAGAGAACGCATTGGATTGCGACCGCTGCCATAAAAAGAAAGTCATATCGTGCAAGACCAAAGAGAGGGATGTGATTTGACAGGAAGAGAACAAGAAAAAAAGAGCCGGCGAATATAGCAGCTCGCGCTTCTTTGATGGCAAAAACAACGCATTTGTGCAAAAGATTCTGGAAGACGTTTTTGAATCGAGAATACATGTTCATTCTTGCTGTGGCCACCAAAATTATAACACCCATGCCTGAGCGCGGGTGTTATGGAAGGTCTATGAAATTCTGCCCCCCCTGTTACTTCGTCGAGTAGTTGAGGTTCACTTCGATGATGACTTCTGATGTCCCTGTGGGGACTGATGGAGCAATGCTGTCGCCCATATCGCCACCGTAACCATAACTATCGTAATAAGGGATTGGTTGACCGGGAACAGAGATCGGATTTTCCCACCAACCAATCACTCGCTTGAGACGCACTCCAGCCGCGTCAGCAATCGCTTGCGCACGTCCTTTTGCTTCACCAATCGCCTCGATCAAAGCCTCTTGTTTCAAATCATCAATATTCGAAGGTTCAAATGTAACGCCGAGGATCTGGTTCGCGCCGTTTTTGCTTGCGGCTTCGATTACGCTCTGAACCATCGTCTTTGATTCTGCGATTGATACTTCAACGGTAATCTGCTCGTCTGCTGTGTATCCGCTCACTTGGCTCGGGCTCCCTTCGGGATAGTAATATTGCGGATACAAACTCAAACTGTGTGTCGAGACATTTTCTTGAGGTACACCGAGCGCAAGAAGCGCGGCGAGTATCGCGTCAATCTTTGTGTTTAAGGGTAAAAGGGCTGCTTGTGCCGTAGAACCTTCCGAGTGAACACCAAGGATTATTTTCGCGATGTCGGGAGTGTACGAAACTTCCCCGCGTCCTGTTACAGAGATCTCACGGTACGGTTGGTTAACGATGCGATCGCGCAAGATAGCAACAGTGATAATACCCGCAAGGAGAAGCATGCCGAGGATCATGACGCCATTCGTCACACCGCGGGTATAAAGGGGCTGATTCATGTGTATACGGAGAAAGTGTCTAATAATTAATTTCTTGGCGGTGTACTCGGGTTAAGTACCCACGACTCGAGGCTGTGTAAGCGTATTCTAGCACCTTTGGCTCAAGCAAATTGAGGGTACTCGGGTCACTCCGATACTAAATTGTCTTGGCGGAGTCGACGGGACTCGAACCCGCAACCTCTCCCGTGACAGGGGAGTGCTCTAACCAGTTGAGCTACGACTCCAGAACGAAATCGATTATAGCAAAAAACGTTCCGAAATCAATCTCTTTTAGTGCCGGGGGAGGGACTCGAACCCTCGACCTTCTCTTTATGAGTGAGATGCTCTAACCACCTGAGCTACCCCGGCATCAGGTATCCGTAGGATACAAAAAAGGAAGGTATCTGACAACCAAGAGTGTTACGCGAAGCGTGCGGTACGGGCACGGTGCGATTCGTGAAGAAGAACGACAAGTCCAGCTATCGCGAGTGTCATATTTTTTATGACGAATTCTCCGGCAAGCGAAAGGATGGGAAAGTGTGGCTGGAAGACGATTTCTGTCCCCATTATGAATGAAAGGAATGTACCGGCGAGATGTAGAAGAAGAAGGACGTGCACGATGGGGCGTGCCTTGTTTACCAGAAGCCCGATACCAATCGCTGTTTCAAAAACACCGAGGAATATGAGACCGGGCGGCACTGCGAGTGTTGGCATGACCGCATTGATGAGATCAAAGACGGGGTTAAATCCAAATATCTTGAGAAGCCCAAACCAGACAAAAATAATGGCCAAACTGTAGCGAAGGATTACAACAATTTTGTCCTCGTAGGCGCGTTTCAGATGGGGAAGAGTGTTATTTGTCAATTTCATACTGTGCATTATACTTTACAGCATATATCAGATTTGTATTAGCCCATGTAGTTACTTATGACAACTTTTTCAAAGAAAGAAGCGCTTACATTTGGATGGAATACGTTTAAGAAAAATCCATGGATTTTTGTAGGCATTGCAGCATTTCTTGCGATTGTCTCCCTTCTCTTCCAGCAGGTAATGCCCAAGGAACACTCTTTCGTGGAATTAGTGCTTGGAATTGTTACGACAGTAATACAGTGGTGGTTGTATCTCGGTCTTACACGAATCACTCTTGCTGCGTACGCTGGGTCCCCGATTTCATTTAAAATGCTTTTTGGTGAATCGTGGAATATGCTCTGGCACTACATCGTTGCGATGGTCGTGACCATCGTCCTTGTCTGTATCGGTCTCGTGCTCCTTGTCGTGCCTGGTATTATCGTGCAGATCATGCTCTCCCTTTCCGTCTTCTTGATCGTGGAGAAGAACATGAAGCCGATCGAAGCACTCAAAGAAAGCCGTCGGTTAACGAAAGGACACCGGTGGAATATGTTTCTCCTCTTCCTCCTCTTGGCGCTCGTGAATGGTGTTGGACTTCTTCTTGTCGGTGTCGGGCTTCTTGTGACGATTCCCGTGACGTTTCTTGCGCTGACGTGGATGTATAAGGAAATCGAGAAGGGTGTACAACTTGAACCAGTTTCGAACACACCTCTCATTACACCTACACCAAAACTCTAGGGTTTTGCACTGAAACTTTCTCTGACGTATAGTAAACAACGCGCTTCAAGGCGCGCTGTTTACTGCCCGGGTAGCTCAGTTGGTAGAGCGCGTCCATGGTAAGGACGAGGTCGCCGGTTCAATCCCGGCCCCGGGCTCCGAATTTTGGTTGTGGCCGGGATTGAACGCGAAAGGGGTCGGGGAAACTGTAGTTTCCCCGTGTCGGAGAGCAGCGAAGCGCTGAGCACCGAGGGTGCTCAGAGAACGTCAGTGAGTGAAATGCCCGGCCCCGGGCTCAGAGTCATAGGACTTGGAAGTTAGAAGTGGGCAGTTAGTAATGAGAATGTGATGTGGTTGCCGTATAGTTGTTTTTGTCTCCTGCTTTTTATTTCTGTAAGTAAAAACGTGTTCGTTCGTTATACTATACATGACGCTTATTGCAGTACTAAGCGCCGAGTTGTATTACTAGACGATTATTAAGTAATAACCTACTTTATATTATTTATGAAAGAAAAATTTCTCAAAGCATTAGCGGCCGCTGTTGTTGCCGTTGTGGTTATTGTCGGAGCATTCGCTCTTACAAGCACAAACCGTGTCTATGCGGCAACAAACTCGAATTCTTCTGCTGAACAAACGCTCGAAAGCATTCTCATGAAAATCATCGAGCTCTTGAAAGAGCAGATTGCTCTTTTGAAGGGTGACTCAAGTAACGATGACAATAGTGATGACGATTCTTCATCGAATGGTCAAAAAGAAAGCGCGGCATCACACATTCAAAATGCCGAGAAGGAGATTGAAAAAGCACAGAGTGACTTTGATGATGCAGAGGACGATGGCGACGATGTTGGAGATGCTGAAGACCTTATTGATGATGCGGAAACAAAGCTCGCTGAAGCCAATGACGCCTATGACGATGGTGAATATGGTGAGGCAAAAGACCTTGCTGATGACGCAAAGGAACTCGCAAAGGATGCGCGAGATGAGGTAGATGGTGATAGTGACGGAGATGACGACGATGACGATGATGACGACGATGACGACGACGATGACGACGATGATGATGACGATGATGACGATGATGACGATGATGACGATGATAATGACGATGAAAACGATGCGCAGGATGCGCTCGATGACGCCGAGGACACGATCAATGATGCCCAGGATGCCTTTAACGAAGCAGAGGACAATGACGAAGACACTGGCGATGCAGAGGGTCTCATTGACGAGGCAAACGATCTTCTCGATGACGCGCAGGACGCGTTTGATGATGAAGATTGGGATGGGGCAGAAGATCTTGCCAATGACGCTGAAGACAAGGCGGACGAGGCAATGGACGAACTCGACTAAAGATTCTTATTTCGAGGCAAAAACCCGCCATATGGCGGGTTTTTGTGTTATAATCCGCCGGTATTAAAGGCCACCTTAGCTCAGTTGGTAGAGCACTACTTTCGTAAAGTAGGGGTCCCCAGTTCGATCCTGGGAGGTGGCTCAAAAACTGTACGGAGAATGTTTTGTTATACTGATACTCGTGAACGAGACGATGCAAGAGCGCATACGAGAACTCGAAGCGGCCATGGGTGCCGCCGATTTTTGGTCGAATAAGGACTCTGCTCAAAAGATAGTCAGGGAATACCAAGATCTCAAAGAGCGAGCAGAGGGGCACGGCTCTCATGACGCTGGAAATGCGATTATGACGATTTTTGCGGGTGCGGGAGGTCTCGACGCAGAGGACTTCGCTCACATGCTGGTCGGCATGTACACGGCATACGCGAAGGGCAAGGCCTGGCCTATAACACTTCTTCACAAGAATGAGAATGATCACGGCGGGGTCAGGAATATCACATTTGAGATAGACGGCAAAAATGCATACGGAACACTTAAGAATGAGTCAGGCGTGCACCGACTGGTCCGTATCTCGCCTTTCAATGCAAAACAACAACGGCACACTTCATTTGTAATGGTTGAAGTGTTGCCAAAATTCGAAGACACGAAGGAGGACGATATCCCGGTGGCGGAAATCGAGTTTCAATTCGCGCGTTCGGGTGGTCCCGGAGGACAAAATGTTAACAAACGAGAAACAGCGGTGCGTGTTGTCCATATTCCGACAGGGCTCACGGCTCATGTTGACACAGAACGAAGTCAAGCACAGAATCGCGCGGTGGCACTTTCAATTTTGCGCGCAAAACTGTATCATAAAGAGGAAGAGGATCAGAAAAAGATTGCACGCGGGCTCACCATTTCGAGTACAACAGATGCGGAATGGGGAAATCAGATACGCTCATACGTCCTCCATCCGTATAAATTGGTAAAAGATCATCGCACGAATGTTGAAGTCCGTGATACGGAGAAAGTGCTCATGGACGGAGCTATTGACGAGTTCATTGAGGCGGAACGGCTTCTCCAAACATAACCACTATGGATCAAGAAGAAACACAACACATGATTTTATTTGACGACGTATCGAAGACATACGCCGACACATCGGTGGCGCTTTATAACGTCTCTTTTTCAGTTGCGTCGGGAGAATTTGTTTCGATTGTAGGCCACTCGGGAGCGGGCAAGACGACTCTTTTGAAACTCCTTCTTGCCGAGGAACATCCAACAGAAGGAAAAGTATTCTTAGGAGCACAGAATGTTCACGAGCTCTCACGTAAAGAAGTGAGCGCGCTTCGCCGCCGAATCGGAATGATTTTCCAGGATTTTCGATTACTCCCACAAAAGACAGCATTCGAAAACATTGCATTTGCAATGGAGGCGGCGGGGCGAACAGATGACGAGATCGAAAGTGACGTTCCGTATGCACTTGAGCTTGTAGGGCTTGCAGGAAAGGCGTGGAAATTTCCCCAGCAGATGTCGGGGGGTGAGAAACAGCGTCTTGCGATAGCGCGTGCAATCGTGAACCAGCCAGATGTTCTCGTTGCGGACGAACCCACAGGAAATCTTGACCCTTTGAATACGTATGAAGTTGTGCAAATCTTGAAGAAGATTAATGATCTTGGAACGACGGTTGTCCTTACAACGCACAATAAGGGGGTGATTGATTCACTTGAGAAGCGGGTCATCACACTTGAAAACGGACGTGTCGTCAGAGACAATAAAGAAGGACGGTACGCAATATAAAAACCAACAACCAACAACCTACGACCAACGACCAACAACCTACGACCAACAACCGACGACGAAACCAAACTAAAACCAATCACTAACTGCTCACTCCCAATCTCCAACTCCTATGTTATGGACAAACACCAAAAGAATACTTGAAGCAGGATTCGTGAATTTTTGGCGAAACGGGTTCGTGTCGCTCGCATCCGTTCTCATCATGGTCGTGACCCTTTTTACCCTAGGTGCGATGCTTTTTTCGAGCGCTGTTCTCAACAGTTCTCTCGTACAACTTCGTGAAAAAGTGGATGTGAACGTCTATTTCATGACGGATGCGTCCGAAGAAGATATTTTGGTATTGAAAGAAGAACTCGAAACTCTACCGGAGGTTGCACTCGTCGAATATGTATCGCGCGAACAAGCACTCTTGAACTTCAGGGAACGTCACCAAGACGATCAGACGATACAAAATGCTCTTGCGGAACTCGAAGATAACCCTCTGGGCGCATTCTTCAACGTGAAAGCGCGCGAGACATCACAGTATGAATCAATCGCGACATTCCTTGAGAGCGAGGCGGCACTTGGAGCGGGGGATCGTGTCATCGTCCAGAATATTAACTACTTTGATAACAAACCGGTCATCGAGAAGCTCGCGGAAATTATTGATTCCGCAGAACGGCTCGGATTCGTGCTTTCCATCGTCCTTATTCTTCTCTCGCTTATCATTACGTTTAACACAATCCGACTTGCGATCTACACGGCGCGCGAAGAGATCTCGGTCATGCGACTTGTGGGAGCGAACAACAGCTATGTTCGTGGACCGTTTGTGGTTGAGGGGGTTATGTACGGCGTTTCAGCGGCGATTATTGTTCTTGCTCTCTTTTACCCTCTGACACTTTGGATCGGACCATTTACAGAGCGATTCTTCGGCTCAATGAATCTCTTCTCGTACTATCTTGGTAATTTTGGACAGATCTTTCTCATCATCCTCGGTGCGGGAATTGTCCTCGGTGCTCTCTCGAGTTATCTTGCGGTGCGGAGATATCTTAGGGTTTAGACCCCACTCTTCTAATGACCGGACACTCGGTGTCCGGTCATCGACATTGGGTGCGGTGTTGTGTATGGGGTTGATAAAAATCTGTCCAACGAGGATACTACTGGTAGACGAAGAAAGGAGAGCGCGATGGACATCTCGTCGTTCAGAGATCTGCCGGTCTGCCAGCGTGCGATCGTGACAGCTCTACGGCAGATCGGGGGACGGGCGAGTGTTCGATATGTTTTTGCTCGTCTTGTCCCCCGAGCGCGTCAACAGAGTTTTTTTACAAGAGAGGAGGTTCATAGGAGTATCATCCAGCTACTGAAGTCGCAGGTCGTGTGGTTGGATGAAGAGTACCCAACATGGCGTCTAGAGAAGCAGACGCCGGCGGCCGCGGCCAAAAACCTGGTCGCGATTGCCTTGCGGCCGAGGTAACGCCTCGGCCGTTTGTTTTTACATACACCCCTAGATGAAATAGGGAATGAAAATAAGCAGGCCGACGATAAGGGCGGTAATGGACGTTATGAGCACAGCTCCTGCCGCAACATCTTTGGTGTCGCGCGCATACGGATGATATTCGGGCGATGTTAGGTCCATATCGATTTCGATTGCCGTATTGAATGCTTCTGCGGCAAGCACTATTCCTCCGACAAAGATGAGGAGGATCCACTCAGTGTGCGTGATTCCGCAATAAAAGCCGAGAAAGAGCGCGACGCAGAATATGACGATATGTATCCACGCGTTGTGAGTTGTTGTGAGAAAGATCCACAATCCTCGTCCCGCGTGTGCGAAGCTCTTTGCCCGTTTTACCAAAGAGAAGGCCTCTTTTTCTTTAGGTGTTTCCATATGCTGAGATTGTTTGTGGTGATGTTGTACTGTATCTCAGTAGCTTTATAATCGCAATTACCGCAAGTATTTGAAACCCCGCCATCGAGAGCATTGCCCATCGGTATCCGCCGGCGGTAAGCGCAATACTCCACACCAACGGTCCTGCGATTGTCGCAGCGCGCTCTGAAATAGCGTAAATTCCAAAGGTGTAGTGCATGAGGTTTTTAGGAACAAGGGCGATGAGGAGTTGCCTCGAAACTGAAAACGTTCCACCAATCAAAAGTCCAACGACGATAGTGCCTATAAAGAAAAGAGTGTGACTTGATGCCAAAGACACAGTGGTGATAACTGGTATCCAACAGAGGAGGATACCTGCCAGAACATTTTTTGCATGAAGCTTGTCTGCAAGCCATCCAAAAATCCAAGCCCCTAGTGCGGCGGATGTAATGGTGATGAGTACTAGAGTACTGATTTGATTGTTGGGTATTTTGTATACTTCTACGGTAAATATTGAGTAGTTGTTAACGAGGGTGGTGACTGCATCGCTGAACAAAAAGAATGCGAGAAAAAAATAAAGGAGAATCTTGTTGGAAAAGATTATTTTCAAGAGTTCTCGATGAGATACGTGTTCTATCGGTTGTGGCTGGTCCGTACGCACGAAGATACTTTTACTCACGAGAAGCGGCAAAGCGCCGAGGATAAAAAGTATCGCGCAGGGAATGAGTGTTGCCAGTATGGGGTCTACTCCGAATGCGATTGTTCCCGAAATTATGGGAATAGAAATAAGCATTCCGCATATCTGACCGATGTAGTTTGACGTAAAACCGATACCCGAGATCTTTCCTCGATTCGTTTCTGTGGAGATGTTACTAAGGAGCGGGTTATAAAAGACGAACGAGAGTTGGTAGAAGAAGTTTCCGATACCAAAAAAGAGCGCCGACCATCCAACGGGGAAGGCGAGAAGTGCACTGCCAATCGCGAGAGTGTAGAAAACAAAACATCCCCACGTTGAAAGCGATAGATACTTTTTACCGTTTCCAAACCGGTCAGCTCTCTTTCCAAAGAATGGTGCACAAAATAAAATCGCGACTGAGCCAAAGATAAATGTCGCGTTGTACCACCAATCAGAGAGTCCTTTGTTGACGACAAGCCAGCGCGAGAAATAGATGAGGAACGTTATGAAGACAAGAGAGTTCGCAAAATCGTACAAACTCCATATAAATATCTTTTTCTTCATCCCGTTAGAGGTTTAGTATTGTAATAGCATTTGTTGGTACTGTCGTCTGGATACCGTAGGGGGACGTTTATCTTGCTGTTGTTCGCGACTTCTGTTTCGCTGTTCCTATTTAAACGCTAGTTGGAGCGATTGGGGCGGAATTGGTAGAGCCACGGCGAACGGTTTTCCATGATGTATATGATATCACGTCTTTTTGTTTGGTTGCGCAGAAACCCTTTATTTTTAGCGTTTTTTATTGTAAGTTAGGTATTGCTAGCTATTTTTCTGCCGGATCGTCTAATGGTAGGACACATCCCTCTGGAGGATGGTATCTTGGTTCGAGTCCAAGTCCGGCAATAAGTGACTAATAAATATGACGAATCAAGACAAACCAAAGCATAAGAATTTTCAAATTGCAGACTTAATCAAAAAGATAAAGACCTTTTTGTCGGATGAAAAGCCTTCAGATATTTTGATTATAAAAGCTCACTTACTCTGTGAGTACTATATAAACCAGATATTAATTTTAAGAGAAGCCTGCTCTCTTAAGGACATGGAGTCTTTTACTTTTAATGAAAAGATTCAAAAAGCATTTAATTTAGATGATTTGTTAGAAAAACGCACTTTCGATTACGTAAATCGACTAAATAAATTACGCAATAAGGTCGGTCATGAATTGGAATATACCTTATCTGAATCAGACGTTGATGCTCTGGGCTATGTTCAAGGGAAGGAGTATATCTTGGAAAAATATGATTATGAAACCGATTTAGAGAGACTGAGAAATGTCCTTAATACTATTGTTATTGACACAGCTTTATTGTTAATAAGTAGTATCAAGGTAGAGAGACAAAAAGTTAAAACTACACCTGAAACTAATTAATTCAGGGTTCCAACATCGTAACAAACTGCCAAAATATGAAAGTAGTTGTTGTAAATAATCAAGACGAAATTCTTAGGTATGTAGACAAGAAAGACAGAACCTCCGAAGATATTATTCGTGTGTCGGGGCTTTGGATTTTTAACTCAAACGGTGAATTACTAATTGCACAAAGAGCTCTAGATAAAAAACATGATCCAGGGAAATGGGGACCTTCTGTAGCAGGGACAGTAGAAGAAGGAGAAACCTATGTTTCCAATATTCTTAAGGAGACCAAAGAAGAGCTGGGTGTATCTTTAACTGAGGACGAACTTGTACAGAGCACGCATCGGTACGTCCAAACCTCCCATAAATATTTTGTGCGGATATTTTTTGTTGAAATGGATGTTCCAATTTCAGCTTTTAAAGTTCAGGCCGAGGAAGTTGAACAAGTCAAATGGATTTCTGCCCAAGAGTTACAAGAATGGTTTGTCCAGGCTCCCCAGGACTTCATTTTATCTTTTGGAGACGCTCTTCAAGACTATATTCGATTTTCAACAAATTGGTTGAAAAGCTAATTAGTTCCACCATCATCCCACGCAGCCATACGCACAAACCCCGCCAACAGCACGGGGCTTGGCGGGGAGGGAGGGGTGTTCTAAAAAGACGACTGCTCAGTCGAGTTCTGCTCGAAGCATGAGCAGGAGGAGTACGGTGACGATCACTAGCGCCCGTGTCGCGTATACCTTGGGAAGGAATGTGTCCTTCCAGGTTCGCGGTTTTACTGCTCCCTCCCCATCCTTTTTGGGAAGGTAAGCGGAAACCATCGCAAACACACATGCAAACCATATGGGAATCCAAGAGCTCCATGGCTCCGGGTTTTCATCCACGGTGAGCATGCGCGCAATGAGCGGCAGATACCCGATCACCATCAGTGCCTGGATGGCGAGGTTTGATAAGAACGGGCTCTTGCTCCGCCACCAGAAGATCAGCACGACTCCTGCGATTGCGAGATTGCTGATTTCGAACCAGGTAAACCCCGATCGTACATTGTTGCCGAAGATGCTGATGGTGGCCAGGATGAGGGCGGTCACGACCAGATCAACGGTGTTACCGATGTTGTCGACGAGGCTGTGGTGATCTGTGGTCCAGTAGGTCCAGAATGCGATACCTACCGAAACCGTGAGCACCAACCAGCTAGCGAAGACGGGGTCATTTTTTCCAACAATGGTGAGCCAGCAGTAACGCAGGCCAGCCCACATCATCAGAATTGTGACCATCAAAGCGGATATCTTGCGCACCGCGGACCCCCTTTCTTTGAGAGGAACAATTCAGAACTTTAGACTTCTGATGTAACTTTACAAGATATAATAGATAACGTCAAGAACCACCATTGATGTTAAAATATGGATTCCACCATCATCCCACGCAGCAAATACATAAGTTCTTGGATGACATATCTACATGTTGAAAAATCTCATTTTTGATTTTGACGGTGTTATTGCAGACACCCATGATATTAATTGGTTTCTCAGCCACGAGCATGATGAGACCGCGACGTATGAAGATTTTCTGGCGCATCATGATGGAAATGTCTATGCAGAACCAAGAATTAAGTTTAAACCAGAAAGTTCACACCTCTTTTTTGATGAGTATAGAAAAAGAGTAACTACCAGCCATTTAGAAAAGTCGATAGAACCATTGAAAAGATTAAAGGAAAAATATTCTCTCTATATAATTTCGAGTACCAGCGAGCCCGTTATAAAAGAAATCTTGGAGAAAAGTCAGATATTAGATATCTTCGTTCGGATACTGGGGCAAGAAACCCATGAATCTAAAGTTGAGAAATTTAAAATGTTAATAGAGAACGGCGTTGTTACATCAGAGAATACGGTTTTTGTTACCGATACTTTAGGAGATATAAAGGAGGCGCATAAAGTAGGTATTAAAACCATAGCCGAGACATTCGGGTTTCATAATAGGGAAAGATTAGAGACAGGGGAGCCTTTTAAAATTGTTGATTCTTGGGAAGAAATTGAAAGAACTGTTGATGGGTTATAATTACTTTACCATTGTCCCAAATGGCCAATAATATCAAGTCCATGAATATTCCAACTGTCACATTTATATATGCGTATCCCCTGGATGTCGGGAGAAGGCGACTTTTTGAAGAAAAGAATCTGGGATCATACCCATCACTCGAAGAGGTCAAGAAGGTAATACAACATTGGGAGCACGTTTGGCAAGAAACAAATCAAGATAATAAAGTGATGCAGAAATTGGTTGAAGTATCGCGTCGTGTGCCAAAAAGAGCACTAGAATGTTTTGTATTCGGCGGAGGATTAAATCCAATGTCGACTCCGTTTCTTATGCCGACGATGGCCCGCGGTGGTACGACAAGATCAGATGAAAATTTTATAGAGACCATGATCCACGAATTGCTCCATATTTTTGTGATGCATGACGCCGATACCTACTGGTCAATGGTGCGGGAAAAATATTCTAAAGAAACACCTCTTACTCAAAATCATATAATTATCTTTGCCATGCTTGCCAAAGCGTATCAGTATCTCTTTGGTCAAATGCCGCCAAGTTTTTCAGGGGGAGACCTGCCGGAAGAATACTCGCAAGCGATAGATATAGTTAAAGACGTTGGCTACGAACAAGTTATCGCTGAATATAACACCCTAGTGCAGTAATCAGGATGGTTCTAACATCGTCCCACGCAGCCAACACGCTAGTTTAGTGTCCGGAAGAATGGCCTTTTTACTTCATATTGGACGTGTAAAGCCAGCTTTACTACTCTCTAGTGAGCGTCTATAATCAGACATATGCAGGAGAAGATAAAAAATGAGGTAAGCAAATATAGAACACAGATGGGCGTGACTCAAGAAGAACTCGCGTCCAAGGTGAATGTCAGTCGGCAGACCATCATTGCTTTGGAGAAGGGGAACTACACGCCATCAATTTTACTGGCCCTAAAGATAGCGGGGTTTTTCAAAATGCCCGTTGAAAAACTATTCAAAATATCCTATGAGAAATAATCTTTTAGAAACACTGGTGACCGCGTGTTTGATTGCGCTTGCAATTTTACTCCTCAATCCTTTTCAGTTTTGGATGCCTGATGTGGTAGTGATTTGTTTGCTTGCTGTCACACTTGGCCTTTTTGGTATATTCGCAAGCTTTATACTTCGAGAAAGGGTGGCTGATGAACGCGAAGGGTTGCATCGCACCTTGGCAGGTAGAAATGCGTTTCTTGCGGGCTCTGGAGTGCTCACGCTTGCGATTGTTGTTCAGGGCTATACCCACTCTGTTGACCCATGGCTGGTGATAGCGCTGGTTGCCATGATTATCGTAAAAATTTTGACCCGTATTTGGAGTGACAAAAACCTCTAAGGGATGCCCTATTTATCCACTAAGTAGATGTAAAGTGTGCTTTACATCTGTTTTGGTTTTTATTACACTTATATCTATAACTAAATAGAATTAGTAGTTAATTATTTTTTATGAATAAAACAACAGGAATTATTATTGGAGTCGTTGTCGTGGTACTCATCGCTGGAGGTATGTATGCATCAGTGAACAAGGGCGATGATGGAATGATGGACGCATCTTTAAAAGCGAAAGACGAGGACCAGATGATGAAGGACGACCCAATCACACAAGATGGCAAAACCAACACGGTGGATGAAAGCGACAAAATGATGAAGGCAGGGTCGTATGAGGCATACGCGCCCGAAAAACTCGCGCGAGCCGAAACGGGCGATGTTGTGCTGTTCTTCCACGCATCATGGTGCCCATCATGCCGAGGATTGAACAGCGATATTGAGAAAAATCTTAGTGCGATACCGCCCGAGGTAAGCATCTTGAAGGTTGATTACGATACGGAGTCGGCGCTGAAGAAGAAATACGGAGTGACGTATCAGCACACGCTCGTACAAGTGGATGCAGATGGCGCGATGATTAAGAAATGGAGCGGTAGCCCAACACTAAGTAGCTTGGTATCGCAAATCAATTAGCATGATTTTCCTCGGTATATCAATTTTGGCGGGCATACTCACGATTCTTGCGCCGTGTATATTGCCACTCCTCCCGGTGATAATAGGCGCGTCCGAAACAGGTGGGCGCCACATAGGAGGGCGAGCACTTGTGGTTATCGGCTCGCTATCTGTCTCCATTATTGTTTTTACGCTTCTTCTTAAGGCGTCAACGCTCCTTATTGATATTCCACAGGTATTTTGGAGTTGGTTTTCGGGTGTCATTATCATCTTGGTTGGTCTTGCGATTGTGTTTCCATTGCTTTGGGCAAAGGTGCCGTATGTAAACAAAATCAGCTTAATTGGCAACAAAGCGGTTGGGGCGGGGTATCAGAAAAAAAACTATACAGGAGACGTGCTGATTGGGCTGGCACTCGGTCCGGTCTTTACGACCTGCTCGCCGACGTATTTGTTTATAATCGCAACGGCACTGCCCGCAACGTTCCTTACCGGATTTCTCTATCTTATTGGTTTTACACTTGGCTTAGCACTCGCGCTCCTTCTTGTTGCGTATTTTGGACAAAGTATCGTCAATGCACTTAGTGCTCGCATGAACACCACGGGGCGGATAAAACAGATCTTCGGTGTACTCATCGTTTTAGTTGGAATCGCGATACTGACCGGATTCGATAAGAAGATTGAGACATTCATTCTTGATTCAGGATACGGCGCAACAATACAGCTGGAGAATACATTCATCGAACGATTTGCTCCGACGGGTGCGTCGACAGAAGAAAGTCGTGGTGATGGCGCGTACGAAGTCATTACTTTGGCGGGGGGATGTTTCTGGTGTACAGAAGCGTATTTCCAGGAAGAAGAAGGAATCATTGATGCGGTTTCGGGATATGCTGGTGGAAGCGAAGACAGCGCTTCGTATCTGATGGTTGCGAAGGGAACGACGAAGCATCGAGAGGCGGTGCAGATAACCTATGATCCACAAATAATCTCCACCGAAGAAGTGCTTGATATCTATTGGTCGCATATTGACCCAACGAACACGGAAGGCCAATTTGCAGACAATGGGTTTCAGTATACGACTGCAATTTTCTACCAAAACGATGAGCAAAAGGAGATAGCAATTGATTCAAAAACTCGATTGGAAGGGAGCAATCTTTTTGATGCGCCAATTGTAACAGTCATTGTCCCACTCACCACGTTCTTTGCAGCAGAAGAATATCATCAGGATTATTACAAAAAAGCGGAAGACCACTACGAACGCTACAAAAAAGCATCAGGCAGGGCGGGGTTCGTAGAGGATACATGGGCAAAAGATGCCGCTATACAATTTTTAGAATCAGAACAAACAAATACTATGGATACAAACGATGCGTCAAAGAAAGATAGCTACAATTACACCGACGAAGAAATCGCGGAATTACTCAAAAACCTAGATCCGCTTGCGTATCATGTGGTTGCCGAGAGCGGGACCGAATCGCCATTCAATAACGCATATTGGGATAACAAAGCAGACGGAATCTATGTCGATGTCGTTACAGGGAAACCCCTCTTTTCGAGTACTCATAAATATGACTCGGGAACTGGCTGGCCAAGTTTTTGGAGAACGATCGACGACGATTCAGTAACGATGCATGAAGATAAGTCGCTTTCGACAACGCGCACCGAAATACGGAGCGATGCTGGACATGTTGGGCACGTTTTCGAGGATGGTCCCACGGAGGAGGGAGGCCGTCGTTTTTGCACCAATTCGGCTTCACTTCGTTTTGTCCCTAAAGCAGAAATGACCAAAGAAGGGCACGGTGAATATCTCTATTTGTTTGAGAAATCTGTGTAAGCGGGCCTTAGGTTTGAGCCGGCAGATCACTATGTTTTAAAGTACGATTTCGGGGGTTGTTGTATTCACCGATAAAGAATAAAAACATCTGCTATTATTGGGCATTACACCGATGCCCACCACCACTCCATTCTTCGTCGGTATTGCGGGCCCGAGCGGGTCAGGGAAGTCGACGCTCGCTCGTGCTATCGAAAAACAATATCCGACAATCGCGAGAGTTCGATTTGATAACTACTTCAAAGAGCCAGAAGAATGTGAACAGATTAACGGAGAGCCGTTTTGGGATACGCCGAAGAGTTTAGATCTTGATCGTCTCCACAAAAATCTGTTAGATCTCAAAAGTGGTAAACCAACACACGCGCCGCTCAACTATGATCGGGTTGCACTCACGCGTTCGTGGGGAACGATTGAGCCCGCACCCGTGATGCTCATCGAGGGATTTCTTTTATTTGCCGATGAACGTATCCGCAACCTCTTTGACCTACGGGTCTATGTTGATCTTCCGGAAGATCTTCAGCTGGTGCGTCGCATGAAACGCACTCCCCGGGAAGAGTACGTTCGTGACATCATTATCGCGAATTACCGTCCACATGCTGTTGTGGCGAGGCAATGTGCACACCACGTTATCGATGGGGCTCGTTCAAAAAGAGAGGTGCAGGAGAAAATTATGGAGATAGTACGAAAGGTAAACAATCTTGTGTAGAGGAAGTATACTAGGTATTGCGTATGGACTTACATATCCGCCTTCCAAAAATGCTCGGGGATACGGTCGCAAGCACGGCGGTTCTTAAAACGCTCAGGGGCACATTTCCCGACAAAAAACTCATTGTCTACACTCATGTACCTGATCTGGTACAAGGTTTAGACAGTGTCGATGAAATCCACCCTTCAAAAAGTTTTGTTACAACGGACAGGTCTGTTGATTTGCTTAATTTTTTAGAAGAGCGGGACCCTCTCAATGCAAAGCCCTATCGTCATCTCATTGATCATATGTATGAGGTGACGGAGGATTCTCTCCGGACTACGCTCACACGAAATCACGTTCCTTCTTTTACTCCAGAACAAAAAGATCTAGAAGACGCAAAGAAGATTCTTGAAGAGGTCGATGAAGGTAAACCCGTAATATGGCTTCAAAAAAAGACGAGCACTCCAAAGAAAGATTGGTTGCACACGTATTGGCGGGAATTTGAAGACCACAACAAAAGTCGCTATACATTTTTGGAACTTGATGGAAGATACGGGAGGCGAGCGGACATAACAGTTACTCAAATGTGCGCCGGAGGCATTACGCTCGACACCTTCCTATCTCACGGATCACAGGCCGTCGGAGCTTCGAATGTTGTGGTTATCCTTATGAGTACACGACCTGAGGTTGTTACGTACCCCAATCAGCATGTGTTGTACGAACAAGAGCACGTGGTCAGTCCTGACCTTGTCACTGAAACGTTACGGAAATTAGTTTGAGGGTATATGTGTCTTAGAAAAAATAATATGAAAAAAGTTCTCATTATTCACGGATTTGAAGGAAGCCCCAATGGCGGCTGGCGTCCGTGGCTTATGGGTGAGCTTGCAAAACATGACATCTACGCGTGCGCTCTTGCAATGCCGAAACCAGACGAGCCGATATGTGCTGAATGGGTTGCAGAAGTCCAAAGGCATGTTGAAGGGAATAGGGACGACGAAGTCTATCTTGTTGGCCACAGCCTGGGCGTAGCTACGATTTTGCGTTATCTAGAATCCGCGCCACATCCTACCAATGTCCGCGGGGCGATGCTTATTTCGGGTCGTTGTGAAAAAGGCGGAGATCCAAAAATACACAACTTTTTTGAGAAGCCGTTTGACTACAACAGTATTCAATCCAAGGTTAAGAGTTTTTTAATAATCCATGGCGACAACGATCCTTACGTGCCGTTTGATAATGCAGAAACCCTCTCAAAAGAACTGGGTGGTACATTGCTAGCTATCTCAAATGGTGAGCACCTCAACAGCGAAAGCGGCTGGCTCTCGCTTCCGCAATGCCTCGAACCATTAATGAGAATGATCGGAGTTGTATAGCGCGCATGAAAAAGATTTTTATAGGCCTCATTTTCCTTTCGTTTCTTTTTATCGTTGATCAGAGTTTTGTGTCAGGTGATTTACCCGCCCTCACTCAACAAGCATTTATCGAATGCCAAGCGCAGAGGGGTACAAATACACCGCCACTCCCATTTCACTATGATGGTTGCACTTTATGGCCGAACGGTACCTGGGTTGAGTGTTGTGCAGAGCACGACAGTGCCTATTGGTGTGGGGGGAGTGCTGGGGATAGGTTAAAAGCAGATGTTGCTTTGGGTATATGTGTTAATGCAAAAGTTCCTCGTATAGGGTCTTTAATGCAACGCACTGTTCGTGTGACCGGTGTCCCGTGGATGCCTTGGAATGTACGCTGGGGATTTGGATGGAAATATGGAAAGGGGTATAAATAAAAAAGAGCTTTTGGAGAAAGTACGCCGTCTCCATAAGATTTTTCATAGTGGTAAGATTCCTGTCCTATCAAAACATGAAGTAAATCCCGGACTAGCTAAAGATAGTAGAGAGAACTATCTGTATTTTACTCTTCCACCTTGTATTAACTTTCAGAGAAGCTCAACTGCAATGTGGGCTGCGGCACTCAAAACATATAATGATCCCGAAACAAAGTATCTTTTTTATCCTGAAGAAGTAGTTACGCGTAGTCGAGACACCATCCAAAAAGATTTACTGAAACACAAACTTGCTCTTCAGAAGAATAAACACACTGATATTTGGATGATCATATCAAAAGCATTCAGCGAGCATTTTTCAAATGATCCCCGTGAGCTGCTCAAAAAGGGGAAGTGGGACGTTCTCGGTATCCATCAAATCATTCAGAAAGACATGAAAAAGGAATTTCCGTATATCAGTGGGCCCAAAATGTCGAATTACTGGCTCTATATCCTTTCCCAGTACACAGCCGCAAAATTTGCTAATATGCAGGAGATATCGATCATTCCGGATACGCACGTCCTTCAGTGTTCTCTCAGATTGGGCATGAGCGAGCCAAAGACATCTCCACTAGAAGTTGCTCGGATTTGGAAAGATCTCTTGGAAGGGATGGAGATATCGCCCGTAGAAATGCATCCCGTTCTCTGGAACTGGAGCCGAAACAATTTCTTGCCGGAAGTTTAAAAAATATGGAAAAGGAAATCAAAATCAAAACAGGGGATGGACATATTATTTACGGCACGTTAAATGTACCGCGGAAACCCACAGCGGCTCTTGTTGTGTTTGTGCACGGACTCACGGGATCAAAAAATGAACACTTATTTTTTAATGCGGCGAAATTGTTTCCATCAAAGGCTATCGCAACATTTCGTTTTGACCTATATTCTGGTGAAAAAAACGGACGAACTCTAACTTGCACAACAATTTCAACTCATGCAAAGGATGTTGATACTGTAGTAAACCGCTTCAATGTTCGTTACAAGAAAATCTTTCTCGTTGGTCATAGTTTAGGTGGCCCCAGCATATTGTTGTCTCGTGCCCGTAATAACGTTGCGGGGATAATTCTCTGGGATTCCGCCCACACTCTTCAGAAAAGTGATGAGGTAGATTATCGATATGATCGGCACCTCAAGGTCTATATTCTCTCGTGGGGAATAGAAATGCTTATTGGCAAGCGGATGTTTGATGATTGGAAAAGGCTTACACGTCCAAAAGATCTAGTGAAAAACGTTTCTGTGCCGATAAAAGTTATCTGTGCTGAGAAAGGAATTCTCATACGTCCTGGAAAAGAATATTACAAGTATGCAAAACAGCCGAAGGAATTTATGATTATTAAAAAGGCCACCCACTGTTTTGACGAGCGAGGTACAGAGGAAAAGTTATTTAGTGAAACGATAAAGTTTGTGAAGAGACATTCATAAGTACTATGAAACGAATAATCGTCGTGCATCGTTGGTCCGGAGGCCCTGAAGACGATTGGCGGCCGTGGCTCAAAAAGGAGTTAGAAACTCTTGGATATGAGGTTGTTGTACCTTCGATGCCTGATACAGAAGTTCCTGTAATTGAAAAATGGGTCAGTCATCTTGCAAGTGTTGTTGGTACTCCAGATGCAGATACATATTTTGTCGGACACAGTATCGGAGGTCAGACGATACTTCGATATCTTGAAACAATTAATACACCTGTCGGAGGTGCAATATTTGTCGCGGGATGGTTTGATCTCAAAAATCTCGAAGGCGACGAGGTGCAGGAAATCGCAAATCCGTGGCTCACCATTCCGATTGATTTGGAAAAGGCGAAACAGGTGCTTCCAAAATCAACCCTTCTTATTTCGGACAACGACCCCTACGATGCATTTGAAACAAATAAGAAAAAGTTTGAAGAACTCGGGTCAAAGATAGTTGTTGTCCCCGATGCCGGTCATTTTACAGAGGACGATGGGTTTGTGGAACTTCCGGAGGTGGTGGAGGAGCTGGAGAAACTTTCCTAATGTACTTCGTTTATCTTCTCACCTGCGCTGATGGGTCAATCTATACGGGCATTGCAACCGATGTGAAGCGGCGGTTTGCGGAGCACAGGAAGGGAACAGCAAGCCGATACACGCGCGCGAAAAAGGCGGTGAAGATTATCTATACAGAAAAACATCTGAACCGAAGTACGGCATCAAAACGAGAAGCAGAGATTAAAAAGTGGCCGAGGCGCGCGAAACTCGCGCTTGCCGCAAAAAGAAAAACAAAGAGACGAATGAAGGTTTAAAAATCACAAATAGCGTGGTATAGTACAGAGCCGCTCCAGAGGACTTGGTGAGCGGTCTTTTCTTTTCTTCGCTTGAATATATGGCACAAAACGAAACAATCGTCTCATTTGAGGACGTATCATTTGAATACGGAGCGATGAAACCTATTCTTGATGAGGTCTCTTTTTCTGTGCGTCGCGGCACGAAAACCACGTTCATGGGTCAGAACGGATCCGGTAAAAGTACGATATTTCAGTTGATCGCGGGTGGGCTTTCGCCCGAATCAGGAAAGATAACCATCATCGACGGGCTCACCATCGCGCTCTCGCGGCAAGTCATTCCGCGGGATGAACTTGATCTCACGGTACGTGAATTTTTTGAGAGGCGTTTTTCTGCAAAGGTGTACGATATCGATCCACAGATAGACGAAGTGCTCGAAGTAGTGAACTTGAAGGGCCACGAGAAACTCCACGAGAGGGTAATTCGCACATTCTCGGGTGGCCAACAGGCGCGACTCCTTTTAGCATCCGCCCTGATTCAGAATCCGGACCTTCTTCTTTTGGACGAGCCGACGAATAATCTTGATACGGCGGGCATCGAACACCTCACGCAATTTTTGGTGAATTATAAAAAGACAGTTATTGTCATTTCCCACGACGCGGACTTTTTGAATGCATTTACCGACGTCGTTTTGTATCTCGACAGTCACACAAAGAAAGTGGAGCAGTATTCAGGAAACTATTTTGACGTTGTAAAAGAGATTTCCATACGTGTTGAGAAAGAAAACCGCAAGAACTATCAACTCGCAAAGAAAATTCAGGAAAATAAAGACAAAGCGAATTTCTTTGCACACAAGGGAGGAAAGATGCGTCTTGTCGCGAAGCGCATGCGTGAGGAAGCGGAAGAACTCGAAGAAGAAAAAGTTGACGTACGAAAGGAAGACAAGACAATCCGACCGTTCATCATTCCAGCGCAAGAGAATCTCACCGGCGTTGTACTCTCGATCACATCATTTGATGCGCTTGATTCGAAGACGCACAAGCCCGTTACTCGAAAGGCGAATGTGGCGCTTCGGAAAGGGGAACACCTCCTTCTCAAGGGGCCAAATGGTATCGGTAAGAGCACGTTACTTGAACTCATCGCAAAAAATGAGGCACCAGGAACAACGATTGCGGATGGAGTAAAGATTGGATACTACAGACAGGATTTCTCAACGCTTGATTTTGATGAAACGGTCAGAGAATCATTGATGGCGGTTATGGAGAAAAAGGAAGAAGAGCGGATGCGCTCTCTTGCCGCAGGGTTTCTTATCACGGGAAATATCATAGAAACAAAGATCGGGGCATTGTCAGAAGGGCAGAAAGGACTCGTTGCGTTTGCACGTCTCGTATTCGAGAAGCCGGGCCTCCTCATTCTTGATGAACCAACGAATCACATAAACTTCCGCCACATTCCGGAGATCGCAAAAGCACTCGATGCATACAAGGGAGCAATGATCCTTGTCTCTCACGTGCCAGAGTTCGTCGAACAAATTCGCATCGACGAAGTGCTCGATCTCGAGAAAAAGAAAAAAGTGTCACACGAGGTCGAGTGAGCGTAGAAATTCTTTGAGTTCCGCGCCCTCGATCTTTCGGTGTACTCCTTCGGGAAGAGTTCCCAGTTCAACATTCATCACCCGAAGACGTTTGAGGTCGTCGACTTCTTGAAAAAGAGCGACGCACATACGTCTTATCTGGTGCTTTTTTCCTTCGGTCAGAATCACACGGAATGTGTTTCCATTGATGATCTGCACTTTACACGGTTTTGTTTTTTCATCCTCGATCTGCACACCCGCTTCCATTTTTTGTTTGAAATTTCCTCGGAGCGGATTCTTTGTTGTCACAAGATACTCTTTTTCGTGTTCGAAACGCGGCCCGAGAAGTCGTTCGGTGACTCGCCCGTCATTTGTGAGGATAATGAGACCGTGTGAGTCCTTGTCCAATCGGCCAACAGGGAAGACGCCTCGAAGGGGCGCTACCTGCTGTATATCTTTTTCGCCGCGTTGTGCTGAGTGCGTAACGATGCCGCGCGCTTTGTTGTATGCGTAGTAGACGAACGTGGGTCGTTTGCCGCGGAAATGCACTTCGACAACGTCTTTCTCATTTACCTTGTCGCCAAGTTGGGCGAGGCGCCCATTCAAGAACACCTGTTTTTTCTCGATCATTTCATCCGCCCCGCGGCGCGTTGAGTAGCTCTTGAACGCAAGATACTTATTAATCCGCATGGGGAATGTGGGAACAGTTCCCAAGGGTTTTGGGGGTGGTTGTTTGAACCCCTTCTTTTGTTGATGAACCATACCCTCGCAGTTTACCCAGCACTTACCTTTTAAGCAAAGGTAAGTGCTGGGTGTATCATCATGTGGTCGATTTATCCGAGAACACGTACACTTGGAGAGAATATGAAAAAAGAGGCACTACAGAAAATCACCAGAGATGTATGGGACGTTGTTGTGGTTGGGGGCGGGCCGGCGGGCATGATGGCGGCAGGTCGCGCGGCCGAGAGGGGTCGTTCCGTGCTTGTACTTGAGAAAAATGACAAGCTCGGTAAGAAACTCCTTATCACAGGCGGAGGCCGGTGCAATATCACAAACAACACACCCGATGTACGAACAATGCTCGGAAGATACAAGGAAAGCAGTAAATTTCTTTTTTCGGCGTTTTCGCAATTTTCCGTAAAGGATTCAATTGTGTTCTTCGAAAAACGAAATGTTGCTCTCAAAGAAGAAAACGATGGCAGAATGTTTCCAAAATCAAACAAAGCACAAACCGTGTGGGACGTACTGGTTCGATATATAAAGGGAGGGAATGTGTCGGTACGAACGAGGGCGAGTGTTTCGGGTATTGCGCAGGATGTTGACTCGAAACATATCGTTGTGACGCTTACCAACAGCGAGAAAATTGTTGCCAAGTCGTGCGTTGTAGCAACAGGCGGTACATCGCATCCAGAAACCGGCTCAACAGGAGAAGGTTTTAAGTGGCTCACGAAACTCGGCCATACGATTATTGAGAACAACTTCGCACTCGTTCCACTCGCGCTTTCGGACGATTGGGTAAAGAATCTGGGTGGCGTAACACTTCCCAATATCAAACTCACCGTGCTTGCGGATGACAAAAAACAAAGTGTCCACAGAGGGAGAATTCTCTTCACGCATTTTGGCGTGAGTGGCCCGACAGTCCTTAATATGAGTAGGGAAATCGGCGAACTTTTGGAACACAGCGATGTGACGATACTTCTTGATCTTTTTCCAAGACTTGACCCAGCGGGAATGCGCGAGAAGATTCAGACGCTTCTCATGACGGAATCGAATAAGAAGATAAAGAATGCGCTCAGTTCTCTCATACCTTCCGCGCTTGTCGGGCCGATTCTCACACTTGCGGGAATTGACGGTGATACGCCGAACCACAGTGTGCGCAGTGCCGAGCGCACAAAACTCACTACACTCCTGAAGAGCATTCCACTCCACGTGAAGGGGCTCTTGGGGGCCAATAAGGCGGTTATATCCGCTGGCGGGGTTTCGCTCAACGAGGTTGATTTCAAAACGATGGAATCCCGCGTCGTGCCGCGCCTCTATCTCGTCGGGGATGTTCTCAATATTGATAGGCCTTCAGGCGGATACAGTTTGCAACTTTGTTGGACGACTGGTTTTGTTGCGGGGGAGAATGCGTAATCCCCACAGGGTTATTGACACCCTTAATATCGGTGCTATAATTCTTTTTACCTTGCCTCGGCAAGATCCTCGGTCAGAAATCGGGGAAAAGAACACATCATGAAAACAACCCATTACATGTGGAATATGCAGACGCTTTACATGCGCACAGGCGCAGGCCTTTGTGCATTCAAAGATACCGGCGTCATTTCGCCGTTTGTCTCATATGGGCGGTGTGTTCCGAGGACTTAACTTTTCCTTAATTGAGTTTTTCAAACACCCCGCCACCAGGCGGGGTGTTTTGTTCTTTTACAACTCATCATTCAACAAACGATTTCCTATAGCAACCCACTAACGGAGAGGAGAGAACCATGATCAAGTCAACGATGCGGCAGTACCTCGTACTCGTCGGGTTGTCGAAGTTCGGCATTAGCTTCATTGCTGCGATGTACGTAACCTTTTTGATCTCAAAAGGGCTCAACCTCTTTGAAGTCAATCTGGTCAACTTCATCTATTTCACCACATTGTTCATCTGCGAGATTCCCACGGGGGCATTCGCTGATGTCTTTGGGAGAAAGGTGTCGTTCGTCACCTCGTGTTTCATTTTTGCATTGGGGATGGCGGTCTACTTCGCATCAACGTCGTTCTGGGGCTTTGCTCTCGCTGAAGCAATCAGCGCGGTGGGCGCCACGTTTGCAAGTGGTGCCTTCCAGTCATGGGCGGTGGATTCACTCAAGCATCACGGCTACGAGGGCACATTCACAAAGCTCTTTGCGAGAGAGCAACAAGTTGTGCAAGGTGTCGGGATTGTCGGGGCAGTTGCGGGCGCGTTTCTCGCCGATGTTTCGATCGCATTGCCGTGGCTCGTGGCGAGCGGCGTTCTCTTTACAACCGGAATCCTTGCTTGGGTCTGGATGAAAGAGGATTACTTCGTGCGACAGAAGCTCTCGTTCAAAGAGGGGCTTCGGTCAATGAAGACCGTAACCCTCGTGAGTGTGCGGTATGGAGCAAAAAACAAAGCGATTAGATTCGTTCTCGTTATTGGAACCCTTCAGTTCGTCGCCATTCAAGCGCCGAACATGCAGTGGCAGCCATACTTCTCACAATTCTTTACCGGAGGAATCAGCTCGTTCGGGTTTTTGTCGGCCGGGATAGGACTATCGCTTATGACAGGAGCATGGCTCGCGCCGCGTCTGCTCAAGAAGATTCCAAATGAAAGAAGAGCGCTCATCTTCACGCAAGCGATGGTTGGGATTGGGCTTGCGGCAAGTGTCGCGTGGAATGTGTTTCCTGTTGTGCTTATCGCATTCCTCTTTCATGAGGTGGCGCGCGGGATGTTCAAGCCGCTCAAGGATGTATATCTGCACGATAACATTCCTTCAAAAGAGCGCGCGACAATTATCTCGTTCGAGTCCATCGCCCATCACGGAGGCGGCATGATTGGACTTCTGGGGAGCGGTATTCTTGCGGAGAAGGCAGGGATTCCTGTGGCATGGGCTCTCTCCGGCATGTTGCTCTTGGTATCTACGTTGTTGGTTATGAGAAACGGTTCTCGGAAAAAGTAATTTCGAAGACCCAGAGGGCGGCTCGATGGCATCGAGCCGCCCTCTTTCTTGGATAAAAT
>JBBTUJ010000005.1:0-100065 GCA_038063815.1 Patescibacteria group bacterium
GCATCTGCACTCACAAAGAGGAGTATATCATAGTCCACCGAAGAATGCAAGCCCCCGCACTCACTTTTGCATTGTTGCCGCGAACGCTTATTTAGAGATACGTGCTAGACCACAACCATACCAAGACCGCTGGACATAAAAATGTTGCAACAAAATTCGCTATACAAAAGTGAGTGCCTGGGCAAGCCCCGGCACTTACCTTCACATTGTTGCCGGGAAAGATATTTCACCTTCCCAGAGCGCCTTGCACTATTCAAATCAACAAATTACAAAAACCCTGCAACAAATTCCTTATGTGAAAGTAAGTGCGCGGGCAAGCCACCAACGAGATTTATTTGACCTTGATCTTCTTCCCCGCACGAATCGCTTCAATCATTTGTGTACCTTGTTCTGCAAATGCGGGAGAAAGTGCTGCGGCGCGTTCTATCTCTCGAATAGCATCTTCGGGTCTTTGGAGTGCCAGGTAGACAAGTGCGAGCGAAACGCGCGTACTTGGGTTGTCTTCGGGTGCCATCTCACGAAGTCGGAGCTCGAGAATCGCAGCAATCTTGTCATTTCTCCCGACACGGTCGTATGCCTGGAACAGGAGCTCGTTGTCGATGGTTGTTGTACCGAAACGATCCATCAGCAAGGCCTCTCCTTCCGCGAACTTCCCCGCATGCATGAGAGTTGCTGCGTAAAATGTAAACGCTCTGTCGTTCGTCTCTTCGGCTGCATACGCTTGTGCAAATGGTTCTATCGCATCAGTGAAATCAGAGCGTCTCATGTAGATATTACCAATCTCATACAAGAAGTTTTGTCGATCAGGATTTATCGCGAGCGCTTTTTCAAAATAGGTAATCGCTTCGTCCCCCGCACCGGTGCGCGAAAGCAAATATCCAACAAAGAAAAGCGGACGGGTGTTCAAAGGATCGTGCTCAACGCTTTCAAGAAGTTCTTCTTTCGCCCGAAGGATAAGACGCACCGTCGTCGGATCTTCCGGAGCACGCGCATACGCTCGAACTGCGCTCTGCACTAATTGTTCGCGCGTTTCATCAATCCCGAGCCCCTGGTCCCGCGTAAGAACGTCTTCATATTTGGCAAGTCCTTGCGCAGGATTATTCCGCATCTGATCTTCAACGATAGCTTCGATAAGCGTTTGTGAACGTGCAATATACACACCGTTCCACCACACGCTCGCGATGATACCGACAACAAGAATGCTTGCCGCACCAGCGCGCACACCGGCAGTGGACACTGTGTAGGTTTCTTTTATTTTTTCTTTTCCATCTTCACGCGAAGAAATGTATCCACTATGAATCCACGCAAGAACGATTACAAAAAAGAGATAGCTTGCGATGTTGTCAAAGACAAAGATGTTGTGGAAGAAGTATGCGGCAAAAAGTCCCGTGAGAAGTGCCTTCTCAAGAAATGGCCACCGCCCTCTCCACAAAAGGCCGAGGCCAGCACCGAACAAAAACAGATACGCGAGAAAACCAAGGATGCCCGCGGCAACCAACCAGTCGAAGAACACGTTGTGTGCTCGGTCAAACCACGGCTCTTGCGCATGCATTCGCGGGTCATAGTACTTACCAAACACAACGATGAAGTTGTCTTGACCCCATCCGAGAAGTGGTCGCTCTTTGAACGCAGGAAGAACAATGCCGCCCCACAGTATAAGACGTGATTGCGTTGTCGTATCCTTGAGCGAGATATTTGCGAACCGCGAAAGCGTGGGGCTTTCCTCGACAACCGACGTGTTGCGTGCCAAAAAGAATCCGCCGCTCCCCAGCACAAGAACAAGAACGACAATCCCCGCGAGACGTCGTGCGCGCGGATGCGCCCTTCCTCCCACAAGCGTTATGAGAGCAGCAAGACCGAGACCTCCCACGAGACCCAAGAGCGTACCACGCGTCCCCGTGTAGTAGAGGATGATGACTTCCATCGCGAGAACGACGAGATACGCAATTGTCCACACCCTATTCGCACGATGTCGATACAAAAGCCAGAGAGTCGCAAAGATATTGAAAAGGAGATACACCGCGAGGTAGGTTGCGTTCCCGAGTGTTGCATCAACACGCACATCGCCTTGATGAATAGCAAGCGATCCACCAAGCTGTGCAAATGCATAGATGCACGTGATCACACTACCCAGGATCGATACATTCCAAAACCTGTTCCACATTGTTTCTCCCTTGAGAACCGATCCCGCAACAAAAAGATACGCCGCGAGGTGAAGGATGGTAACCAGCCCTTCCATACGCTCAAAATTGCTCCAAAAACTCCGTACGGGATTCACACCGAATAGATCCGCAAGTGCGACGATGATGGTAAACACCGCCATGGCAATAAAAATCCAGGAGCGCTTTGGACGATACTCGTGATCAACGAGCATCAAGCCCAGCCATGCAGCAAGGATAATCTCAACGATAATCCGAAAAGTGAAATTCTTTCCCGAGATAAACGGAAAAAACATCGACTCAGTCACGAGAAGTGGAATAAACGGCAAGAGGAACACGCCACCAAGCACCGTGAATCGGAGTATTTTTGAAAGCATAGTAGACGTACTATAGCATCCTGTTTTGTGGCCTTCAATCAAGTGTCGGCGCGTCCGCTTTGTACGCACTCACGCTGCGCGGTACACTACCACTCATGCAATTCCTCAAAAACCGCATCGTACGTATTGTGCGTTGGGGCGGGCAATACACAAAGATGGACATGATGTACCTTGCGCGTGGCGGATCGGTTCTAGGTGCCGGGCAGATAGTGTCGTCGGGTGCCGCGTTTATACTCTCGATTGCCTTCGCAAACCTTTTTCCAAAAGAAACATTCGGCGTCTACCGATATGCCCTCTCCCTTGTCGGAATTGCTGGCGCATTCGCACTCACTGGTCTTGAAACAGCACTTACTCAATCGGTCGCCCGAGGATTCGATAGTTCGTTCCCGCGAGGTGTCAAAATAACATTCTTCTCCTCCTTTTGTACGTCAGCGGCACTTCTGGCAATCGCTGGGTATTATTTTCTCCACCACAACTCTCTTATCGGGTGGGGACTCATCATTGCCGCAGTGGCAACACCCCTTCTCAAGACCTCTGGATTATTCGGCGCATTTCTTGTCGGAAAGAAAGATTTTTCACGTCGGACGAAGTACGGCATCTTCTACGATATAACCTCCGCTGCGGGAATTATCATCGCGCTTCTTTTCACCGACTCCGCTTTTGTTTTGTTGGGAGTATATTTCTTCATTACCGCAATGATGTCTTTCCTCCTGTATCGAAGGACTCTCACGGTATATAAACCTCTCACGCATCCCGAAGACCCGACACTACTTCCAAACTCTCTCCATTTAAGCGTGATGGGGTTTTTGGGAATGATTACTTCCCAACTTGATCGTATCCTCACTTTTCACTATCTCGGAGCCTCATCGCTTGCAGTGTATTCTTTCGCACTTGCGATTCCGCAACACTTGCGACAAGGACAGAAGATTATAAGCACACTGGTCCTCCCGCGTTTCAGTCAACATCGTATTGAGCATATACAGAAAAATATCTTCACAAAAGCTTTTGGGCTTTTTATTGTGATGGCCCTCGTTGCCGGAGTGTATATCCTCGCCGCTCCATTTATATTCAAATTACTCTTCCCTGATTACATAGAATCCATCGCATACTCCCAAGTGTTTGCACTTATTTTGCTTTTTTCTCCAAGCGTTCTATATCAACAAACACTCATCGCGCACCAACAACAAAAAGCGCTCTACATTTTGAACTTCGTCGGGGCGCCCCTGCGCATCATAACGCTTCTCATCCTCACACCTCTCTATGGTATTTGGGGTGTCCTTACCTCAACCTTCATTAACGAAATATTCCGTTTAGTACTCGTCATATATTTCGTTCACCAAATCTCCGAACCCAAAGATCCAGATCGACTCTCTACAGAAGCCCCGACTTCATCTTCTTCTTGATTTGGTACACAAGCTTCCGAATCTCTGCTTCAAAAATTCCATACGCAAACACACACCGCGCGAGCAGACGGGCGAACACCCCTCTTCGTAGCACGCCGTGGTTCGTCTGAGCGGACGTAAGAATAGCAAGCGTTGGACCGTAACTTTTTATTGGAAGCGTTTTGATTGTTCCTGAATATTTATCGGGGTGAATCGAGCCAAGTGCTATCCCCTCGTCAAGAAAGGCGAACCGTGTAACAAATTGTGTATCGTCAGTATATTCGGCATCAAGCCCCATCTCGCGTATCGCGATACGCGCTTCAGAACCTTCGTACGAATCATGGAGAAAAACTACGGCAACGTTTTCATATCTCTCAAAAATCTTTTTTATGAGACCAACGGCCTTTGCCCCCTTTGGACCATCGATAAGAAGCGCCGTCGGTTCTGAGCCACCTTCGAGTAGGCCCGGGAGGAGCTTCATGGCATCACCATAGTACAGACGGACGTTTGTATATGGTCTAAGACGCTCTTCACATAACGCCCCGACATCGGTTCGATAGTATTCGATCGATTCGATCCTAATCGGTGCGTCGGCAAAATATGCAGCAAGCATCTGTGTCGAATAACCAAGCCAACGACCACTTTCAATGATACGGTTCACGCCAAGATGTTCGATGATTCCGCACACGGCAGTCATCTCACTTGGTAAGATGCCGCGATCCACATGCTCGAGATGAAGAGCGCGCACCCTGTTCCCCACATCGATTGAAACAGACCTTAAAAGATCGCTCATAACACATTAGGCCTGCATGTTCACAATGAACGATTCGCCGTGCCAACCAAACTTGTAGAATTGGGTGAAAGTAAATTGAGGATTCTTTTGTGCCCACTCTTCAAACGCACACCTCTCTCCTTGACGTGGATCCCCTTTGAACAAAAACCAATCATCAAAAATAAGAACTGAACCATTGACGAGATAGGGGGTTATAAAATCAAGAACGTCGCGTGTCGGCTCATACAAATCGCAATCAACATAGACGATTGCCGCTTTGGTAGAACCGATCTTGTGTATCGTCTCATCTCGCTTAGCCCCGACAAGAGTTTCTTCAAAAAAGCCGGGAATAGTTGTCACACCGTTATCTTTTGCACCAACGGCACGCATCCCCCTCATGAAATCTTCTTCACTGCATGCTCGACCACCCTCGACGAGAATCCCCGTCGTATCATCTTTGCCTGTGGGACGACCAAATCCTTTGAATGAATCAAATGCATAGATATGAAAAGGAGACATACGACGAAGTCGTGCGGCACGAAATATATATTGCGTAACCGCTCCTTGAAAAACACCGAACTCAAAATAGTCCCCTTTGACATGGGTATGTTTCCAAAAATCCAATGCGCGATTGATGATCATGCCTCGCGCCATATTACCTCGGTATTGATACCGAAGGACGAGTTGTTTGAGAAGTCCAATCATACGGGGGCGATTATAGCACGCACCACAAAACTACGATCGGGGTCGCTTATGAAGTCCAAGATACTGATACCCACGAACAAGAACGGAACGGCAGTACGCTTGTATGTTTGAGATAAGGTGGAAAACCCGATAGACAAAAGCGTTTTCACTAAAGTCGCCACGCATATACATTGGTATGACAATACCCATATCGCGGATAGAATTGATTGTTGGGTCAACCGCCGTAACAAGCCTCAACGCGTCTTGAGCGGTATGTAGATAGAGTTGATACATTTCCCACGAATCCTGTTTCGTGCGACGGCGGTTGAAATCAGAACCCTTGAGTAAGATGTCATGCCAGATACTCTTGTAATGGATAACATGCATTTCGTCAGTAATTGGTTTTGAATTTGTCTCATTGAGAAGCGAGCATGGGAACGCGTGGACTCTAATCGGATGTCCTTTCGTCGAAATTGTGTAATCGGCCTTCGAGGGGTCGTACGCAATCATCTCCCAATACGCCATTTGCTCTGGAGCGCCATAGGGGTAGGCACGTGTTGTCGATTGTTCTCGAAGCTCGGGGATGTTGGTGATATGAATCGTTCGTTCGTTCAACTCCTCGAGAAACGCGGCAGCGGCTTCTGATGCACGCATGAGGTAGACACCACCATTGAGTGGGTATACTTCACCGGGCTTATGGGTGAACGCAACGTCGAATGGTATCTCAAAGAAGTGCCTAAGATCTTTTCTGACAAGCATGTCCACATCAAGAAAAACAAAGTTTTCTCCGATATGCTGACGAATCGCCTCGGTCCAAAACTTGGGGCGGTTTGCGATACGTTCGATGAAATCGCCCTTGATCGAAGTCCCCGTGTCGACGAACTCGAATTGCGGAAATGCTTTTTCCAAAAGGCGCGTCCTCGGTGTCACATCATCCCAGAAGATAGTTGCCCGCGCCATCGGATTTGACTTTGAGATTGAGTACAATAAAACCAAAAGCATTCCCCCGTACTTCTTCCCATAGACAGATGTCACGAAATGGATTGGTTCCTGTTCATTTTTTTGCATGAAAACCACTATAGCACGGGATATACAAGCATCGTGTACACGCCCGTATTAACAAAAACAAAGAGGTTTGTGGCCACCCGGATCAAAAAGAAAGACCGTAGTACGCCAAAATATGACATGCTATACTCCGCGCGGACGCCCTTTGGCAGAACTGTCCTAACCAATACCACGAGCCATTTACCCCCAAGGAGACCCCCGTGAACAGCGTGTGCCTTATCATTCCACCGTCGGTGTTCCTCACCGATGAGCGAGTGTTCATGACACTCGGCATCCTCAAGGTCGCCGCGGTGCTTGAGGCCCGCGGTGTTCCAGTTGAGGTCCTCGACCTGTCCGGCATAAACAACTTCGAAGAGGCCGCCAGAGACCATGCAGCCGCAACAACTGCGACTGTCTTTGGTCTAACGGCAACGACGCCACAACTGCCGGCAACGATGGTCATAACCAAAGCCATCCGGTCTGTGCGTAAAGACGCGCGAATCATGCTCGGCGGGCCACACATCACACTGACGAACGCCGCCTACAAACGTGAACAGACGCACGGAATTCTCGGAGGACGGGCCGTGCCGGCAATGCGACAACTCGTCGAGTCATTCGACGTGCTTGTTGCAGGTGACGGAGAAGATGCCGTCTTCCTCGCACTGGCAGAAGATGCGCCGCAACTCATCGACGCCGATGATCCTGCGTCACCGCTTTTCCTCACCAATGAGCGCCTCACATCACTTCCGTTCCCCGCACGTCACCTCGTTGACGTCGGGAGTTACCACTACGCGATCGAGGGCGTTCCAGCCCTTTCCATGATCGCGCAGTTGGGATGTCCATTCGCGTGCGGTTTCTGTGGCGGAAGGGAATCCGCCATGCTTCGCCGCATTCGAATGCGGACTTCAGAGAACATCGTCGAAGAGATGGTGCACCTCTACACAACGTACGGGTGCAATGCGTTCATGATGTACGACGATGAACTCAACGTGAACAGAGGGATGCTTGACCTCATGCACCAGATCAGTGAGGCACAGGAGCGCCTCGGTGCGTCCTGGAAGCTGCGTGGGTTCATCAAGTCCCAACTCTTCACCGACGAGCAGGCATCGGCAATGCACCGAGCCGGATTCCGGTGGATTTTGACCGGGTTCGAGTCGGGCTCTCCGCGAATCCTGGAGAACATCAACAAGCGGTCAACGCGCGACGAAAACACTCGTTGCGTTGAGATTGCGCGCCGACACAATCTCAAGGTGAAGGCGCTGATGTCAATCGGACATCCCGGCGAAACGCCGGAAACGGTCGCGGACACAGAGCAATGGCTTGTCGAAGTGGCACCAGACGATTTCGATGTCAGCATCATCACGTGTTATCCCGGGACACCCTACTACGATCACGCAGTACGTCATGCGACGCTTCCCGGAGTTTGGACCTACACGTACGAGAAGAATGGTGATCAACTTCACCAAATCGAGGTCGACTACGCCACGGTCGCTGACTACTACAAAGGCGACCCCGACGGAGGATACACCGCGTACGTCTTCACTGACGCCCTGTCGGCAAACGAGCTCGTCGCCGCACGCAATGCCATCGAGCGAAATGTTCGCGCTCGTTTTGGCATCCCGTTCAGTCCGAGCGCTCCCGCGATCAGGTACGAGCACTCGATGGGGCAGTTTCCCCCATTCGTTCTGCAGCATCCGCTTCCTGGCGGAACACGGAAGGACAGTTCATCCTGAAAACTCGTCGCCACTTCGCGCGACGGAGGGCCGCCCAGCGTTGCTGGTCGGCCTTCTCTTTTTATGTACCAAGGACATCATCTTTTCAGAGAATGTCGTGTACGCTAAATCCTCCTTGCGCCCTGATACGCGACACGTAGCCAGTGATTGCGAGAATGAGGAGGAGTGGAGTGATGGGTACCAAAAAACCATTCGCAAGCGATATCGAATCGAAACTTGAGAGTGTTGCTGTTGAGATGATCGCAACGAAGATGTATACCGTCAGAAGGAATACAAGGAGAGAGAACCCGCGAATCCGTAGCCGGATACATGTCACAAGCGCTCCAACCAAAACCGCAAGGTGTAGTATGGTGAGCAGAATCTTAACAATAAAAATATTTCGTTCTTTTGGTGAGAAATCTGCAATCCCCTGCTGTCCTCTTAGAATCTCAACACCACGTTCTTTGTACGAGAATGTCGCGCCACTATCGAGCGTGTGAAGCCCGACAGGAAATGAGAACACCCTCACAAAACCTTCCCGGAACATCGGCTCACCGATAGCAAAAAGCGAGCGCGTTGTCTTCCGTATGCTCTCGGGCCTAAGATAGTTCTGCTCACCTTTTGCGATAACAGGCGCAACTGAAAAATCTTCGTACAGGAATATATTCCTGTATGTCCACGGCAGGATAACGAGAGCGACAGCGGAGCACATGATCGCAACAATCACCACACGTTTTCCTATTCTCTCCCGCTTTTCTTTTTCACGAACACCATCGACGAGAGCCCACAGGGCGAACACAATAGGCAAGAAAAGGGCGATAACATCAGTAAGCGCGCCGAGACCGAGAAGGATGCCGCAGACGAGTGCTCGCCAGACACTTTCTTCTTTGAGTGCCCGGATAAAAAAGAAGACCGCGGCCGTAAATACAACGGCATACAAGAGAGCCGAACTTCCGTGCCGTATCTGAAAGAGGAACGATGGCCACACCGCTGCAAGAAGCGCCACAATCCAAGGGATCCTACCACTTGCCACTTCTTTTGCGATCGCATAGATAAGAAGTACGAACACGATGTGGAGCAGTATCTGCGAGATTGCGAGCGCTGTTCCGCTTGACCCGATCGTTAGGTAGATGAACGCGAGGTACAAGGGCCAACCCGGAGCGTTCCGACCGAACTCGTGCAGAACAAAATCTCCATCAAGGATATGGTGTGCTGCGGCATCGTAGAGCGGAAAATCTTGATTCAATCGCAGATCATCTACCCGAGGAACCATGACGCACGTCGCAACAACGCACGCGAGAAGAAGAGCGAGGAGAAGCGCCCGATGATCTCTATACCAATGATTCGTACGGTCCATACAAATATGAGCGTGACAGATGTATATGATACACTCGACCGATATATGCAGCCAGACATATCTCGCATCGTCGATGCCCATCACGGATCGTCCTCAGGATTCAGTCGTCACTATCTGACGCTCTATTCGATTATCCTTGGTATAGAAGCGAAGAGTGTGCTTGAGGTTGGTGCCGGATTCTCGACGCAGACGATACTTGCCGCGCTCAAAGAGACCGGAGGGAAGCTCATGACATTCGATATGCGTGACCTCAAGGGCACCGGCAATCCGGAGAGTCTTCGAACAGAGTTCGCAAATGCATGGACATACGTGCAGGGAGATACTCGGAATACATTGCACACGATCGAAAAGATGACATTTGACGTGATCCTCCATGACGGATCGCATGAGTGGCGTGTCGTTCTGAAAGACCTTCGAAAAATACTCCCGCACATAAAACAGAATGGGCTTCTTCTCGTCCACGACACCGAACACCCGGCATTCCGTCTCAAATTCGCAACACGGCTCGCGCTCATCGGGTATCGACACGAAATAGTCACGCTCCCCTATGGCTACGGCCTCACGATTGTCCGTATCCTCGGCAACAAACGAAACGGCTCAGTGAGAACGACCTGGGAAAAGAACAGAAAATAGAAGCGCTGCATACGAGCGAGGTGAAAGCGGCGCGTGCTTCCACACTTCGCACGCATACATGCGTGCTTTTGCTTTCATGCCAGCACACGCACACGCGATCGATGTTCCATACACAATCTGTACGTAGCGTGCCTTACATTCTTTTTTGAGAATGTGACCAAAATCGACAAGAAACGCATCGAGGTGTGGGGCACGATTCGCCGAGCGTGCATAATCGAATTTTTTCCGTCCCTGCGTGAGTGAGCCCGGCGTATCAAGAAACACATCCCCCAGCGGTTCCTGAGAATGGAACCACTGACCCTGCGCAGCAAGACGTGCAGCAACGATGAAATCGACATTGCGTGATACATACGGCGCTTTTAGATACGCATCCTTTCGCGCAAGACGAACCTTCTCGTTATTCCCGAGATATTTGCAGAGAGTTTGTTGAAGTGAGACGTACCCGCTCGTGCGTACAGGAAACGGGACCTCCTTGTCCCCGCGCATCATCCGCGCGGGCACTGAAACAACAATGGCATCGGGGTGCGCTTCCACGAGCAAGCGAAGAAAAGCGAGCGCGTTGGGGTAGAGAGTGTCATCACTGTCCCACACAAGGACGTACTCCCCTTTTGCTTCTTTGATTCCTTGATTGCGCGCAAATGATGCGCCCTTATTCTCCGGCAATTGAACAGTCCGCAGACGTGAGTCCGTGAATCCGGCAAGGATATCCTTCGTCCCATCCGTCGAACCATCATCAACGACAATGATTTCAAAACCCATATCTGTTTGTGAAAGAACGCTCGCAAGACATGCCTGAAGCGTGTGAGATCTATTGTATGTTGCTATGACAATGCTGAGCATCATATGTTTTCCGCAGCTTCTTCTAATACGTTCATGTATTTCTCCGCCACCTTTTCAATACTGAACCCCTTTGCTGTCTTTTGTGCTTCTTGTGCAACGCTATTTCTTTTCTCTACAGACAAGTGAGCAACATGCGCGAGCGTGGTAGCAACACTTTCTGGAGTATGTTCAATGAAGAAACCGTTGATCCCCTCGCGTATATACTCGTTAACACCGGCAATCCTCGTCGAGAGAACAGGGAGACCGAATGCGATTGCTTCAAGCACAGCATTAGGTCCACCTTCATGCCGCGACGAGAGCACAAAGATGTCCGCCGCAGCATAAAAAGCATACGCATCGTCACGGTGTCCTAATAACTTTACAAAAGGAAGACCGCCCCGAAGAGAGAGTAGCCGCTCGAGATTCGATCGCTCTATCCCATCTCCCAAGATAACCAAAACGTACTCCGGATTTTCTTTGTGGAATGTAAGAAAACCTTCAATGAGAAGCGCCTGATTTTTTTGAGGTTTAAGCCGACCCACGTTAAGAACTATTTTTTTCTCTTTCGTTAAACCAAGCTCTGCTCGAAGACGCGCCACCACCTCTTCAGACCCCACCCTAAAGTGCTCAATCTCATCGACATCAACCCCGTTCAAAATCACAAGAAATTTTGACAAAGGGATACAAGCTTGTTTACTTGCAAATTCTGCAACCACTGCAGATATGGCAATAATTCGGTATGACATGTAGGAAAGTACATGATCAATCACTTTTTGAAAAAAATTCTTCTCAATATATGTGTTATGTTCCCGAGTGATGCTCGTGTAGCCAAAAAATGGCTTTAAAAGGCGGAATATTGTATTCGCCCAAAAGGCACTCGACACCACGACGTGAGGTTTCGCCCTACGTAGAGACGCGAACAATTTCCTCCACATGGCAAAGTCCAGATTGGAGGTAAAGGTCAATCGCACTACTTTCACTTCGGGTGGGAGCTGATGATAAAGGGTTTTTTTGTCAGGGTATTCAAAAAAGGTGAAGAGGGAGACATCGAACATCTCATAGTCATACACCCTCATCTGCTTCAGCAATTGTCGTTCTGTTCCGCCCACAACAAAGCTTGGAAGCGCAAATACGACCCGAATCTTTTCTTTTCTCATGAAATTGACTATATCCTTCAGAAATGATGAACACAATGGTACTCTTAGAATAATGTCTACCCACAAGAGAGAGAGTAGAGAAAACACCGTCTCAGTTGGCCTTATTGGAATCGGCCCGTGGGGAATGAAACTTGCCTCACGATTCGATGCACAGGCAAATCTGCGAGGATTCACTGCGAAAGGAAATGCGGAGAGAGTCGAGATCTTCAAAAAAGAATTCCCCTCTGTTACCCACTACTCAAGTACCGAGGCTCTTTTAGAGGATACAAGCATCCAAGCAGTTGTGATCGCGACACCAATCGAAACACACTTCGAGATGGCCCGCTTGGCGCTCAACCACGGAAAACATGTTTTTGTAGAAAAACCCGCCGCACTCGACCAGACGAGCGTACGCGAGCTCATCGGACTCGCCCAGAAGCATAACCGGGTACTCTTTACTGGCTACACATTCCTCTATCATCCCGTGTACAAGCACCTGCGAGAGTTGATAAAAGATACACCCCCGCAACGCATCATCTTCTCATGGCAGAAGCTCGGGAGCTTCCGAGAATCCGGCATCCTCAATCTCATCTGCCACGATGTGGCGCTTTTCGCTGATCTCGTGGGCGAGCTTCGGGGAAGCCACATCTTCTTTCGGGCCGATATCATCGGTAAGGACGATATTGCCCAGATAGGGTCTTCATTCGGAACTGCCGGATCAGCACTCTTCACAATCAACCGTGTGTTCCCCGGAATACCGACGAAATCCGTCGTCGTGATGACCGATTCTGAAACCTATGTATGGGAAAATGATGCCTTGTACAAAGCATCCGATGGATCGCTTCATGACATCACGGAGAAGGTCATCGCATCGCAACCGCTCGAGCAAGAATGCTCGCACTTCCTCGAACGTGTCGCCGAGGACACATACTGGTCTCGCTCTGACGGAGTTCACGATATGGAAGTTGCTCGTTTCTTTGAGGAAGTCATGCCGCCATCGGCTTAACCCGTGCTCGAGCCACCATCTCGAACAATCCGAACAATCTCCTCTGCGACGTCAATGCAGGTTCCGATCTTTCCCGAGAAAACCGTAACGATACGGTCGTTGATCTTTTGGACGATTGTCGGACGTTCATCAGTATGATCCTTGAATGGAAGAACTGAACGAATGGTGTAAAAAGATCCGATATGTTCAACGTCTCCAAGGGACGGGATGAACTCACGGATAAGACCGAGGAAGGCTTCTATGTTGCTATGAGACGGCACTGAAATAAGCCCACGGTGCAAAAAATCAGCAAGATGCGTCGGGGTGTGCATACCTTTACTGGTCTCACGGTGATGAATTGCATGTTCAACGCTACCGAGCAAATGGAGCCCCGTCGTGCCGTACGGATCAAGGCAAAAAAACGGACCGTCAATGATAACAAGGCTGATATCTTTAAATTCCTCGGGAAGCCGAACAAGAGGTTTTTCGCAGAGCTCATATTGATATACCTTCTGATGCTCGGAATTCTCACCGAAGAACTCGTTGAGGTGCCCATATGCAGCAACAATCACCGTGTCGTATGCTTGTGTGGTCTGTTCAGTTGCGGTGGTGTTGAATATCATTCTCACTCTGCTCGCATCTAAACGCTGTTTGAACTCTCTTTTCAGAGCATGAATATCAATCGCATGTTCCTTAACCTCGATTACAAGAGATATTTTTGACGGATCGAGTAGGACACATTCTGAGACTGTGTATGGAAGCTGGTGTTCGTCGAGAATCCGCAAATACTCTTCGGGACGCACCCGTGATCCTTCCGTTGGAATCGCATAGAAACGTTTTGCGTCTTTGACTATGGCCGAGGAGAAGGCTTCTTCAAAACGCGGCGTTGATTGGTTACACGATATAATCGTCTCAGAACTCCGGGGATAGTGATAGCCACGGTGAGATCGCAGTTGATTCGCCCCAGAAGCTCCGAGGAGAATATCCTCTCGAGACTCGTAGACATCGACTGCGAATCCAGCCGCATCAAGCCAGAGCGCCGCCGTAAGACCAAATATGCCGCCGCCGACGACAGCAATCCTCTTATTTGAGTTGTTTTTAGGAATGGGGCTCATAAACAACAATCGCATACCCCATCGGACACAACGGCGCGAATCGATCTGCTTGCATGCACCACGCGACCACGCGCGGGTACCATGGACGATTGCGGAAGATAATTTTTCCCGTTGTCCGCTCGGGGATAGTTATCAAAAAGAAATGTGCGAGAAATGACGCGATGCCTCCCAGAGGATACACGGCATAGTGTGATCCGGCAAAGAGTCTCTTGATCCGCCGTGGGGTGTACTGCCGGTACCCGTGCCACACATACAAAAAAAGACACCAAAATGACGGCACGACGTGCACCTCGATTCCCTCTGGAGCCCGGGATGCATGCGCAATACGAACTGCGTTTGCATCATCGGGTATATGCTCAAGAGAGGTATTCGAGATGACGAAATCAAATGTTTGTTCTGGAGAAAACCTCTCGATTCCCTTTTCTATGAACGTAGTGATAAAAAGAGGCGTGTCAAATCGTGCAAATCGTTCTTCATGAACAACATCTATGCCGGTATATTCCCCCGAGTACCCCCTTGATGTAAGAAGTGTTCGAACGTATCCACTTCCACATCCAATATCAAGAATACGAACCACTCGTTTCGGAAAAATCTTTGGCACTTCATACAGAAAAAAAGTGTCGATATATATTCGAAAGAAGGAAGATTCTCCCCTCTCTTGAGGTGGGGGATGAAAGCGTTTTTTAGGAACGCGGGCAAAAAGACCCGTCATACCACGAGCAAGGTTGTGAAAAAGGTAGCGAACCTGTTGAGGACGGGAAAGAGGTATATCACCGGAGATTTCACGCATACAAGATAGTATAGTTGTTTTCTAGGATTGCTTTTTCGGACGGGACAGAAGAACAAAAAACCTTGGCTCAAACACACGACTGTCATAGGGCACGACTTCCGACCCTGTGGGAGTGTCATAGATACCGAACCGACGACGCATCACGATCTCGCAAAGACGCACTGCACGTCGCACGAAATAATTCGTAAGCCAGCGAGAAACGAGTCGCTGGCCAAACATTTTCTCAACGATAAGATACGGAGAGAGTTCAGCGATAAGTTCGTCGTATCGATACTCGAGAACATGGAATTGATTGAGTGGGTGGATACTGAATGGGGATGTCACTTTTTTGTTCGGTGTCGAAATGATGACGAGCCCGTCCGGCGCGAGCCAGCGAGAGAGGTTCGCAAGATATGCGCGCCGCACCTCCTCTTCGAGATGTTCTATCGTTTCGAATGAGCAGATGATATCAAAGGATGCGTCGGGAAAAAGAGTATCACCCGCAGATGCTTCGATAAATTCGACACCGGCCTGCGCAAAATGTGTTTGCGCGTAGAGAATGGATTCGTGCGAAACGTCGACACCGGTATACGAAGTAGCCCCTGCGACAATGCACGTCGGGGCTCCGTACCCTGTACCACATGCAATATCAAGGACCCGCTTTCCTTTGACAAACGCGGTCGCGAAAGCGTACCGTGCTTGGTGCTCTGCTTCCGTCCGTTCGGATGATTCTCCGATAATAACTTGTTCCCCTGTCGCTTTCATGTGTCCTCTACGATATCACACGCTCGATAACGCGCTTCAGGTCTTCCGCGATCTTCTCGGGAGTCCCGCGTGACATAAAAAGTTCGTATCCACCACCACCAATCCGCTTTGCAAGACCTGAGTCGTCGCGGAGAGAAAGTACCGCACGCGCAAGGTCATTCGAATCTCCTGGAATACAGAGAAGAACGTTCTGCCCATCCTGTGCAATCTCTTCTATCGCCTCAGTACGTGCGGTAACAACAGGCTTCCGACATGCCCACGCCTCATACACTTTGTTGGGAATAACGAGATGTATTTTGTGAGTCGTCCCGGCAATACCGATCGATACATCCGCTCGATTGATATATTCACGAAGATCTTCGTACAGAACATCATCATGAAAAGATACCTCTGGATATTCCTTCTCATACATCCGCTTTATGCTTGTGCCAACAACTGAGATCTGTATCCCCTGTGCTGAAAGCATCTTCCCCGCAGCAAGTACGGTAGGAACACCATGAAGCGGAATGTTCGTTCCGTGAAAGTGGACCGTGAAAGGGTGTGGCGACGAGGAATCATTTGCATCCGGATAAAAAACCGACGGATCGGATCCGACAAGAATGCGATGACTCCGTTCTGGGTCACACCCGAATTTGTTCACAAAAAAGTCGCGGTGGGCGAATGTGTCAAAAAGATATGCGTGCGCAAGGTGACATGAGAGAAGATCGAGGAGATAGTAGTATGCCGCGTGCAGACCTACACGTGAGTATTTCTGTCGGTCATCAACAAGCGTCATGTGTAAAGAGAAAAACGGATCAAAAATAATCTTCTTTGACGATATAAGTCGCGCTAGTATGAGTGCCTGCTGTCCCGGAAACGCAACGAACATGATGTCGTACCTGCCACGAATCTGAGCGTGCTTCCGAATGAGGTCTCTGTATTTTCCTACTCCCTTTTTGTTTGTTCTGCATTCGACAACTGTGTGCCCGCTTAACTCAAATGCACGCTTGAGGATGCGGTTCCTGGGGTAGGTGGGATCATAAATCCCAAAAAAACATATCTTCATATATGCGCGTCGTTCAAAATACCAACCATCCGCTCTATGAGAGATTGGAGACGATGTTCCGATGCAATCTTTTGGACCAACACACGCAAGGATTGGAACTCTCCATCGCTACGTTGTGCCATTTGTAGAAGTGCATTTGCAAGTGTTTGGGCGTCACCTTGAGGAAATGCGACGACACCGGGCCGACCGACGCTCACTGAAAGCGTTCCCTCATTACACGTCACGACAGGAAGACCTGCCGCCATCGCTTCAAGAGGAGCCTTATCAAGCGCGCCCGTCGTGCTAGCGCTCACAAACACGTGTGCCTTATGAAGATACGGGAGAATATCCTTTTGGGGGACAGGCCCAACAAATGTTATTTTCTCTGACAAACCGAGTTCTTTCACTCGATCGTGAAGTTTCTTTTCATATGCTACCTGGTCCGGCGTTCCGGGTCCGCCGATGATAGAAAGAATGATTGAAGTTCCACGCTCCGTAACAATACGGATTGCGTCGATGAGTGTCTCATATCCTTTTACCCGAGAGATCCTACCGAATGTTACTACGCGGAGAACATCGCGCGGGAGGATTTCGGTAGAAGGAATGAATCGTTCCAGATCGATGCCGTGGCCGACAATGTGCGTTTTGTTCGATTGAATACGAAAGCTCTCTGTGGTCGATGTAAAAATATCGTGAGCAAGAATGGTGGCGAGGCGAAGTGAGGCGCTGACCGATCCGTGGGTATACCAAAGACCGATACGTTTCTTGAGTGCGCGCCACACAACACCACCTAAAACCACATAGATTGGGTTCATGTGTACAAAAACCGCGTCATAGTTTTTTCTTTCCCGCCATATATATGCATAGAACCGACGCAGGTATTTGAAGTGCGAGGGGCCCTTTTCTTTTCCGAGAGAAAGGACATGAACATTCTTTGGAAGCGCGTGCACGCCTTCATACAAACAGATGACGACTACCGACTCGCACTTTTGTGCAAACTCTTCAATCCATCGGTGAAAAAATCCGAGATTGTCATCTGCGCTATCAACTTTTTGTGTAAGGATAAGAAGTTTCATCTTCGGGAACTGACGAATTCAACCAGCGGACGCTGATAATCAAGAACGGTCTTTCCTCCATACTCTTTTTGGAACGCCTCTTTGATATTCCGTGAAAACCCTTCAAGAACATCCCTGTGTGAAGAGAGGTGTGTGATTTTTTCTGCATACGCTTCAGATTTTGCTTCCTGAGAAAGCACGTACCCTGTTTTTTCATCCATAACGAGGCCCTTGATTCCACCAACCTCTGCAGCAATAACAGGCATACCAGCAACAGCCGCTTCCATGAATACGCGGGGGAATCCTTCATAGCGGGATGGCAAGAGAAGTACATGATGCGAAGAAAAGAGTCCTACAATATCGTGACGCGACACAACACCGCGCATATCGCACACACCATCAAGACCGCGTCGGTGTACCTGTTGTTCAAACCACGCACGCTCTCTACCCTTGCCGACAATAGTAAACCGCACACCGTTCCCCGTCGCACGTTTTGTTGTATCAATGATTTCGAGCAGAAGAGGAATATTCTTCTGCAAAACGAACCTTCCCATAAACAAAATCCTGAACGGAGATTCCGAGAGATTCCTGGACAACGTCTGCAAAGCATCGAGATCCGTTGGCATCATCGGTTTGAAAAAAACTTTCTTACCATATTCTTCTTTAAGACGCTCCACGGTTTCAGGACCATCTGTCTGGATCGCATCCGCCCTCTTGAGAACATGCGGTGCAAGAAGCGTATAGAATCTATGTTTGAGTGATTCCGTTCGAATAAAGACGTTGTGTATGTCTGTACCAAAAACACCAGCAACCATGGGTATGTGAAAATGTTTTCCCACCAAGAGTCCTACCAGACCAAAAAGAAATGGGTCTTGTGTGATGATGCTCCCGGGGCGGATTTTCCTTACAACACGCCCAAGTGTTGTGGATACCCTTAAAAGACCGAGAAGTTTTGATCGGTACGGGACAGGATGCACAAAAACCCGCGGGAGAACTTCTCGCACTTCACGAAGCGGTGTCGGCGCTGAGAGTATCACGTGCACCGACGCGTAGAGTTCTGTGTACACCTGCATACGACGTGCCGTGTCACTTGTTGCGTCACCGACAGAGGCGTCGGTCGAGAGCATTACTACGGGTTGTTTTTCTAATGAGGGCATAGGGCAAGAAATTCGTGTGCGATATCTTTGTACGAGTGGATGAATGAAAGTGCGCGGACACGGAGGGCATACTCACGATAGTGGGTTTCGTCAGCAAGCGTCAGAAATGCGTTCGCTATTTCGTCTTCATTAAGAGGGTCTACCAAAAATGCCGCGTTCCCAATACGATTTGTTATACCATTTTCACGAGTTAAAATGACTGGTTTTCCAAATGAGAGAGCTTCAAGAATAAAGTTCGGTCCTATATCTCCGAGAGACACGAGAACCGCAGCATAACAATTTTTGAGTGCTTCGATAACTTCATCGTGTGGACGATTAAACCGAAGCGTGAGCGATATGCGCGGGAATTTCTCTTGTGCTTTTTTGAATGCGCGCTCTAATGTGTCCGTATTTTTCCACTTAAGATCTCGGACTATGCATACAAAATTTTTCTCTGCATCGGGAGATGGTGTTTCTACGACAGACACCGGCTCATAATTGTTCTCAATGACTGAAACCTTTGTTGAATCGACGATATATACAGGAACCCAGATATCACGCTGATATGTCGTATTAAATACGATTTTGTCCATTTGTTTCAATGCCCATCGCGTCAGTGTAAAAACCATTTTTTCTTTTTGTGTAAAATTTCGTTCTGCGCTATAAAATTCTGAAAAGAGTATTTTTTCTCCTGTCCGCTCCACATACTGCTCCCATAAAAAATCACCTCCCGTTCGAAGGATGACGTGCCCACCAAATATCTTTCTAAGAAGCGCCACCGGAAGACCGACGCTAAACGTGTCAAGTGTAATCGTTATATCCGCACGTATGAATCCCAAGATAGATTTTAAAAAATAGACAGCGTGGCGGATTCCCGTCGGAAGATGGTGCTCAATCGTGTATGTCCGCACAAAAACAGTATGCCCAAGAGATTCAAGGGCTGCTTTAAGTTGTGATGCGTAATGTCCCGTTCCCCCGGTCTTTGGGGGATAGATTCCTGTCGCAATAAGGATACGCATGCTTTTCATGGTTGCATAAGTGAGTGAAAAAGGGAAAGCCGGACGCCAACTGCGCGCCCGGCTCAATTCTCCCCAAAGATCTGCTGACCCGAGCTCACTTAGGCCGTGGTTAGGCGATGCACATCCGGAGGAGAGGTGCGAACTTCTGGTTGCCGCTCAACGCAGCGATCTCACGGGCCTCGTCGAGCGTCATGAGACCAGCATTGACTGCCGCGACAAGAACAACCGCTTCATCGGCGTCCTCGGGGAGACCCGAGAATGCCATCACGAGGTTCTTAGCCGCACGAATCCCCCCGCCCCACTCGTTGCGTTCCGGATTGCGGCTCTCCGCGCTTGACCGAAGATTGTCCTGGATGATGCGCAAAACCTTCTCCACACAGTAGTCGACCGAGGGAGAGGTTGGTGGAACGTATCCTAGGCGCATCTTGAAGGGCATCCAGAGTTCCCCCCTCTTGTCTTTGCACCAGTTGAGAAAGAACCACCCCGCAATCTTCCTTCCCCTCTCGGAATCCTCGGTGAGACCATTCGCAATGGCCACATCCAGGATCCGAGGGAGTGATCCGAGGATCTGACCCACGTGATCGAGCGTTGCGCGCACCGTTGCACCAAACCTTTCCCCCCGATCAATGTCGGGGCTTGTCTAGACAAGATAATACGTAATGGGGAAGGTTATGTCAAATAACTTTCACAAAAACTTTTTCACGCATATCGCGCGCGACAGTGTCCCATCCGTATTTTACTCGAACCATCTCGCGCGCATTTTTTACAATCTTCTTGCGGAGTACATCATTCTCCATGAGCCGCACGACGGCACTTGCAATCGATTCGGGGTTTTTTACTTCACAAAACAATCCCGTCGGCGCTACCTTCCCCAGCGGGCTTTCGGGGTCTATCAAAAAATCGGGAATGCCACCGACGCGCGTTGCGACAATTGGAATTCCGGCTGCCATTGCCTCAAGAAAACTCGAACCCATTCCTTCGGAGAGTGCTGGACGGACGAAGATGTCTGATACTTGGAGGTATGCGGGAACGAGGTCTGTGTCTACTTGGCCGCAGAACCGCACGCGTTTTTGAAGTCCTTTGGACACGACTTCCTTCCACAATCGCTCCCCAAGAGGACCCGCGCCTAAAACTAAAAATTTCACGCGCTCCGGCAATTTTGAAAGTGCTGCAATAACATCTCCAAGTGCATTCTTCTCAACAAGGCGTGATGTTGTCACGAGATATACTTCGTTCGGTTTCTTATTGAGGGCATAGATAAGTTTGTTTGTTTCTTTTGTATGCTTTGTACTTGCAAATCTTTCAAACTCAACTCCATTCGGAATAACAACCGGCTCTCCGGGGTATCCCATGTCTTTTGCAAACTGTGCGAGATATTTTGAAATTGCCTGTACGACCGTTGCTTCAGTAAAAATGCGTTTCAAGAGTCCGGAAAAAAGACGGATGCGGCGGCGTTTCGTGATGTATTCCGTCGTGTCACCATCTTGGAGTGTCAAAATATACGGAGTCATATCCCGAAAAAATTTCCGCAACAAAACCACGGGAAATCCCATATTTGTCATAAGAGACCAGTATGCATTGTAGGGTTTCCCCCGCGAAAGGGAGCACGCCTTCAAAACGGCGAGTGGCACATACAGAACCTTCACGAGATACCACGGGAAGCGGGAAAGATCTTCGAATGTAATCCCTTTTTTTGACGGGCCGATACGGTGAATCGTCACATTCCCAACCCTCTCAATACGTGGAAGGTTCGCGTCCGCGCGAAGAGCGATGAGGTCAAATTCTATCTCCTCCTTTGAGATCTGGTCCGTGATGAATCGCACGGCCATCTCCGCCCCACTCTCGTAGGGATGGTACATGAGAGAAAAGATGAGGATGCGCTTGGTTGCCATCAAGGCATCATACCATGCAGTTGTTTTGCTTCATGAAGACGCTTCTGTCACCTCAATAATCGTGAACGCGTGTGCTGGCGGAAGGCCTGTACCTGAACCGACATCTTTTCTTGTTCTCTGCGTTGTCAAAAAACCAAGAAGAGCAAGGGTACTTACAATAAGCGTTCCGGCAAGAATATACGGCAACACGCTTTCTGTATGAGACGCTGTCGGAACAACTTCTTCAACATACCCAAGCACCTTATTTTCTACTACGGCGTTTGGTTCGTATGTGGCGGCTTTTTTGCCACCGGGATAGAGAAGTTCTACGCGGTCCTCTTTTTGTGGCAAAAGTTCGGTTACTTCTTCAGGAAACTTCACTGCACTTCGAGGTGCGATCAGAGTATCATCAGGAAACGTGAATGTGTCTCGTGATTTGCTTCCTTTCTCGTACTCAATGTGTATCTGCCAGCGTGAAAGGTCGAGTTCCGTTTCCGCGCCGTTCGCGACCTCGATGTATCCGCCGTTTCCCCAATCAATGTCGCTTAAGCGGACTTCTGCTGGAACCGCCGTCACCATGAGCTTATCCTTCGCCCTTTGATTGTCTCCAGAGACATTGAGAACAACCGTATACGTGCCAGGTTTTCGATACGTGTGCGCTTCTTCTTTTCCTTTTCCCTTTCCACCATCTCCAAATGACCATGCGTAGTTCGCCGCGGAGATTCGTATGTTTTTATCGCTCACGCCATACCCCTCAAACAACGCCTGTGCCCCAACCGTCACAAGACGGTCTTCACCTGCATAGGCAAAAACGACCTGCTTATATCCACCCGTTATTGTTTTCTTGGCAGTTGTGCTCGAGGAGCTCGAGGAAGAAGTAGATGTTCCCGCAACTTCTCCCCCGGTATCCTCCGTGCTGTTAATCGCCTTTGGTGTCGGAACGCCTGTTATCCACGTCCCATCGGCCTGACGTTGAGCTGTGTGTTTTGTTGTGTTGTTTCCGCCGAGATTCTCCCAGTTCGCGCCGCCTGAGGCCGTATCGACGACAACACCATCTTTATCGAGAATCTTCAATGTCTCGCCCGTATTTCCCAAATCGCCCGTATATATCTTGTCTGCAGGAATTCCAGAAACACTTTCATCGTCTGTCCGTTCAAGTAAATAATAGCCACTAGCGGATATCGAACCAGAAAGCGCTATTGACGGACTTCCATCCTCTGCGATAAGTTTCCACCCAGTGAGTGAAACGAGATCTGCGCCATCGTTCACGATCTCAATCCATTCATCTGTTGCTGACGTTACAGTTCCCATCCAAGCAACTTCGTTTATAAAAAGGGCTGCAAATGTTTGCGTTGGTGCGAGCGCCACAAACAAAACAAAAAGAAAAAGCTTCCGTTTCATGCGAAAACTCTATCTCATGCAAGATAAAGAGGCGTTAAAGAATACTTACTTCTTTTCCCGGTCAAACAACTTTTTCAAAACGTGTTCAGGAACTTCAGGAAGTGCTTGTTTCTGTTGAGAAAGATTTGGCGCAGGGGGCACGGGGGCACTCTGGGCAGGTTTCGGTGAAGGATTCTGGACTGGCGGAGGTGGCGGTGTTTGTTTTACTTCCTGCTTCGGTGGCTGGGATTGTTGTGGTTGTTGTTGTGGTTGGACTTGAGGAGCTGGTCGTGATGAAGGAGTTTGTTGCACGGGTTCTCGCGGAACAGGGGTTATACCCTCATCCGGGGCAACAGGTTGCTGAAGGACTGCCGCCAACGCGTCGCGTAAATCTTTCAACCGCTCTTCTGACGGTCCTTTTTCTTTCTTTTGGCGCGCACGCTCTTCTTCTTTAAGGCGCGAAAGAGAAACAGCTTGCCGAACCCGATCTTCACGATTAGAGAAACCTTTTTGTTTTCCTTCTTCTTGACGGGGTTCTCTTCCCTCCGGAGGTTTTACAGGGCTTCTTTGCTCACTGCGGGGAATTCCGGACTCCTCTTTTCTCTCCGGTGGCCTGCCGCCACGTTGTTCTCCTCGAAAACTACCTCCACCTCGTTGACCACCACGATCTCCCGAAGAACTACCCTCCCGGCGAGGCGGCGGAGCAGAACGCGTCTCAGAGCGTCCGCCGCCTCCTTCTCTTTCCTCTCTACCAAACACCTTTTCGTGCCACGTAATGATATCTTCTTCAACGGGACGTCGTGCTCGGGCAAATTGCTCACGTGAACGAGCGATGGCGACATCGCGGTACGAAACAGCTGGTGACGCGATAGGTCCCAGTGTTCGCGCGGAAAAAGGAGCAGACGACATACCATCAATCATAAGTTTGAGGTATACCTGCGCAAACCCGAGATTCACGAGATCTTCTGCGGTGAAGAGCGGTGCGAATTCTTTTTCGAGATACTCGGCGTCCGTCGCACCAACACGGAATGTAATCATCGTTCCGACGTTGCCGAAGACGGCGGCACGCACTTCGTCAGACATCTGCTCGATGTACTGATGCGCCATCGTGAGATTCAATTTATATTTTCGCGCCTCCGAGAGGATGTCCGCAAAGGACTCGTTCGCAAATGATTGGAATTCATCGACGTAGAGATAAAAGTTCGGCAGTTTATTGAGTTCATCCTCACGCAAGTCGGCGCGTGACATCGCGGCAAGGTAAATCTTTGTGATGAGCATCGAGCCCAAGAGATTCGCGCTATCTTCACCCACCTGCCCTTTCGAAAGGTTAATGATGAGGATCTTGCGCTGATCCATGATCTCGCGAATGTTAAAAGACGATTTCGACTGGCCGACGATATTCCGAATGACAGGATTCGCAGTGAATTGTCCAACTTTGTTCTGGATTGCAGGAGTCGCTTCGGCTGCGAATTTATCGGTATATCGTGCAAACTCATCTTCCCAAAATGACTTCACACCAGGGTCAGTCACCGACGCGACCACAGCGGCGCGAAATTCCCTGTCAACGAGCATCCGGTTGATTCCCAAAAGCGTTGCGCCTGGGTACTCGAGAAGCGCCAGAATCGTATTGTTCAAAATATATTCCATGCGGGCTGACCACGCATCAACCCAGATTTTCTTAAATGCAGACATGAGACCCGCCGCAACAAGGTGACGTTTGTCCGGACCAATATCTTCCATCACGTTGAATGAAACCGGATTTGCAAGATCAAACGGTGCAAAATACACGACATCATTGATACGATGCTCGGGAATGTAGTCAAGAAGAAGGTCAGCGGTCTTGCCGTGCGGATCAATGAAGGCGAATCCTTCGCCGTTCTGGATATCCTGCACCGCCATGTTCTCAAGCAGAGTTGACTTACCGGTTCCGGTCTTTCCGATGACGTAGACGTGACGCGTCCGGTCCTTGGCTTTAATGCCAAATTTGACGAGTTTATTCCGGTGGTCGGTCTCGCCGATATATGTGATTCTGTTTGGATCAAAAGAACTCATGCAAAAAGAGATGTACCTTGTGAATGCTTTCTACAGTATAAAACAGCGGAGCAAAAACGAAAGGCCGCCGTTCTCGCGAACGGCGACCACCGAGAGAAACGCGAACGACCGTTCAGTCGTCCGCACGGGATGTAACCGTCGCGCTAGGATTCCACACCCTGACGCTCGTCCATCCTCCCTCTTGGACAACGACAGCGGCCGACCATCCGGCCGTCCGGACGAACCCGGTGATCTCGTAGACCTGACCGACCGTTAGGTACGGACCGAGTTCGACTCGGGCAAATCCGTTGGTCTGAAGCTGGACGCTGATCGCGCCCAGCACCCGCGACTTCGCCTCTTCATTCCAGGGAAACCACTTGCCTCCCTGGGTCTTCTCAACTTGTCCTAAGGTGACCATCGTTTCTGTTCCTCCCGTAGGTTTGTACTGCTCGCTGAAAGGGATGGTACTCTTCGAGAAACACTCTGTCTAGAAAATATTATTCATTCAAAAGCGCCCCTCTTGTATAGGTATTCCCCGCATCCCACAGAGCCCAACTCGTGAGCCCAACATCGTATGTCGCCTGTATCTCCGCACGGACCATCTCCGGCGTGTATGTCGCTCCGAGATCGAAGTCCTGAATCCATGGGCGAAGTTGTGATTCTTTGATATCCCCGTGTCCTTTCTCTGCCTGCGCTTTCAAAAAGATAATGTCAGTCGTCGTCGCGGGAGACACAACGCTTGCCGCAACAACACGCGCGCGCCGCGCGGCCTCCCTCATTGAATATTCGATAACCTCGTACGGATGCGCTGCCGGATCCGCAATACCGATAAAACCATCATTGTAGTGCGAGGGATACACCATCGGCATCACGTAATGGAAATACGGGAGCGCGCGTTCAAGCACTTGCCCGATACCAAGATCGTCCGTGTTCGTTGTTGTATACCCGAAGAGGTCAACGGAGAGTTTGGGCGCCGTATCGAATCCACGGGTTGGTTTCGAGAGGTGGTCATACAGGTATGCAAAGAAATCCTCGAGCCGCTCTTCTTTGTTTTTTCCTTCGCTCCACGTGAACGCGATATCTTTCATCGGACCATCTGATGGGTAGCGGACGTAGTCAAAGTTGAGCTCATCAAATCCGAGCACATACGATTCTTCAGAAAGTTCGATGATATAGTCCCAGAACGGTTCCGCACCGACGTCGATGAACGAGAGTCCTTTATTATCTTTCCACGTGCTCCCGTCACTTGCTTTTTTCACCGCGAGTTCGGGGTGAAGTTTGCTGTAATGAGGGTCCTGAAACACGGTGATACGTCCGATGACGTAAATATTTTTTTCATGGAGCGTTTTGATGAACTCTTTCATGTCATAGGCGCCGCACGTATCTGAAACAGCATTTGCAAGAATTTCGTTGTCAGTTGTAAATGCAATCCTTCCCGAGAAATCCTTGATATCAATAATGACAGCGTTGAGTTCCGTCTCATCAATAAGTTTGACGAGTTTTTCACGGAACGACGGCGTTCCGACAACACACTGCGTCATATAAATCGCCTTCAAGGGTTCGGGTGTCTCAAGATGGATGACATCGGGCTTCGGTGGTGGTGTTTTGAGTGTCTCGCCTCGGCCCACCAAATCACCATTCATGTACGTTGACGAAAAGAGTCGTGGTGCGGCAAAAAGAAGTACCCCGACGAGAATAAGGAGGACTATAAAAACAATGCGTCGCGGGGACAAAACTTTTTGCATAGATGTATGGGCAAGTATACCCCAGCTGCTCACTTTTTTAAAAAATAGTGCTGGGGTATACCCCGCCGGACAAGGTTTTGAATGAACGTTTTGGTGCAAGAACACACTCTGATACACTCACTTCCAGACAGCACACTATGGGAAGGGGGCGTGGTGGAAAGAAATCCAAAAAAGCGAGTGCTCGATGCGGAGCAAGAAAGAGCGGCGATTCCGCCCCTGTGCGATTTCATCGACCACTACCTCGACCTCATGAACGAGAGGGAGTTGGTTGAATTTCTTGGCCGTTTCTATGGGAACGAAGCGGTGGAAGAAGAGATCGCGGCAATGGAGGTTGGGGACAAGGTCTACAAAGAGTACGTGCCGCATCTGAGGCGCGGTCCTCGGCCGCAAAACGGACACGACACCGGGCTGAAAGTGAAAGGAGAGTAGGTGCGGACAGAAATAGAAGTGAAGGTCACTCTCCGCTCGGTCGTAACCGAGCAGATGCGCCTGCGACACGGACTCGACAGGTCCACGTCTTCAGATGCATTGCGGGAAGCGTGGCGACTCGCCACGCTTCCGCCGGAGCAGTGGCCGGATGCGCTCCCATTTCCAACAACAAACCGTCACCAGCCGAACCCCAACCCGTAGCGAAAAACTCCCACAAAGGGATTACGACCTACCTGTGTCCATTCCAGGAGGTCGTTTTCTATTGATGTGCAACGATAATCACAAATTCCCCGCGCTGTTTATCTTTTTGTGTTTCAAAATATTCCTGTACTTCTTTTGCGCTTCCCCGTACCACCTCTTCAAAGATTTTTGTGAGTTCGCGCGCAATGACAACCATACGTTCATCCGGCAATACTCCAACAAGAGAGGCAAGTGTTTTCAAAATGCGGTGTGGTGATTCGTAGAATACGACCGCGCGTTCTGTTTCTGCGATTTCTTTAAAAAGTGTTTGACGTCCCTTTTTGTGTGGTAAAAATCCGAGAAAAACAAATTCGTGTGTGGAGACCCCGGCAATCGAGAGCGCGGCAGCAAGAGCGGACGGTCCGGGAATCGCCTCAATTAAAACATCGGGAAGTTTTTCGCGTACGTGTCCAATAACAAGTGAGCCCGGATCAGATATTCCCGGTGTTCCTGCATCCGTCACCAAAGCAACCTTCTTCCCTTCTGAAAGCGCTCCGATGATCGAACCCAATTTCACTCGCTCGGTTCGCGCATTGAGAGGTGTCATCCGCGTTGTTATCTCATAGCGATCAAGGAGCCGCCCCGTCACGCGCATGTCCTCACAGAAAATAACATCCGCCTCCTTGAGAATGCGGAGTGCCCGAAGCGTTACGTCTTCGAGATTTCCAATAGGTGTCGCAACGACAGATAATTTCGCTTCCTGCATGAGAGTAGTGTACGAGTGTGTTCGTTAAAAACAAGTATGCCCGTCAAACCGAAACGCTTTACTCGAACCATAAAGAAGCGTAGAGTGACCGCGGAAAGGGGGTGCTTCCATGACGGAGCACGTAAAGGTCAACGGGGCCAATGTCGTCATCGAAGGCCCCGACGAGACGTTCTTGCTTGAATTGGGTTCATACGGTCGTTGGATGCTTCCCGGCGGAGGCGTCGAACGGGCTGAGTTACCTGTACACGCGGGGATGGACGAGACCCTCGAGGAAACAGGACTCATCGTCGCCCAGGAAGACCTGCAACTGATTGCGCTCCTCGTGCAAAAAGTCGTCCGAGGTGGGCAAACCATACCAATTTCCGGCATCGTCGCTCTTTACCGTTGCGATAAGTACGATGGGAAACTCCCCACCGAACCCAATGACGAGGTGGTGGAGTGGAAGTTCGTAACCTTCGAGAGAGCGCTCGAGTTGTACCAGCAAGGAAAGCTGCTTCGAGGATACATGCGGATGTTAGTCATCTATGACAACATTCGTCGAGGTCTTCTGAAGCCGGTCTACGAAGCTATCCTCGCCGACCAGGTACCCGTCCGCCCACAACTGTTCATCTGACATCGGTCCGCCGGCCGACACAACAGCGCGCATCCCTCGAGGAAGGGTGCGCGTCTTTCGTTTTTACGATACTGTATACAAACTATGCACGCTGTTATTCTCGCCGCAGGAAAAGGAACACGACTTGCTTCACTCACGGATGAAACCCCGAAGTCACTTATCTCAATACTTGGAAAACCGGTGCTTGAGAGGATTTTTGAGTCACTTCCTGCAACAATCACCGAGATAATTGTCGTCACAAAATATAAAGAAGAACAAATACACGCGTACTGTAAAAATCATCCTCGTGCATCAGACATTGTGTGCATCTCGCAAGGCGAAATGTCAGGAACGCTCGGTGCCTTGGTCAGTGCCGCCACGCTTGTTTCATCTCCATTCCTTGTGATAAACGGGGACGATATACACTCACAAAAAGATCTCTCGCGTCTCCTCGAACATCCACGCGCTTTTGGTGTCACACATCGAAAAAGTCACGGCTATCACGCAATTGAAAAAAACACGGATGGTTATCTTGAAAACATGCGCCCCCAAACCACTACCGAAGAAACGGCAGGCGTATTCATTGCAACAGGAGCATACATTCTTGACGTCGACTTTTTTGCACTTCCCCCAAAACAACTCAAGAATGGTGAGTATGGCATTCCTCACACACTTCTTGGTTCAAAAGAAACATATCCTGTTCGTATTATTGATATGCCTGATTGGATGCCCGTGAACACGCCCGAAGATTTGAAAGACGCGGAACGAACAATCACTTCTCAGTAACTCGTTTTAGGTGTGCTGGTATATGTACAAGGATTTCGTACGGAATTGTTCCGGACGCAACTGCTATCTTTGAGGCGCTATTCCCCGCCTTTGGATCGGCACTTATGACTTCCGCAGAATCTCCCTCTTTCACGTTGGGAATATCCGTCACATCAACCGTCGTCATGTTCATCGAAACGCGGCCGACAATTGGGCACTCGCGATCATTAACGCGTATAACACCCTTGTTTGAGAGTTGACGGCTGATTCCTTCAAAGTATCCGGCGGGGATTGTTGCTACCTTTGTTTCGCGAGTTGCGGTCCACGTGTTGTTATACCCGACCGATTCTCCGGCAGAAATTGTCCGGAGGGCAGTAATAGATGTACGAAGAGAAAGCGCGGGCTTGAGATCCTGCACTTCATTTGCAGGATCAATACCGTAAAGTCCCATACCGAGACGAAGGAGATTTGCATCGATTTCCTGAATGTATTTAGTTGCCGCCGTCAGAGCGAGATGGTACCAGCGTGTGTCAGGAATCTTTTCTTTCCATATTTTGACGATTCCATTCCATGTCTCGATTTGCTTTCGAGTGAATGTTGGATCAGTACCGTCGGCGTCGGAAAGGTGCGAACAAACGCCCTCAATACGGATTTGTGGATTTGCTGTCAAAAGATGTATTGTTTCAGAAATCTCATCGGGCATAATTCCCTGCCGATGCATTCCTGTATCGATTTTTATATGAAGCGGCGGCGTTTTTTTCTTTTGCTGTGTAAGTTCTTTAAGTTGTGAAAGTGTTGCAACGGCAAACGCAACATCTTTAAAAGAATTCTCAAGGATCGTTTTTGTCAGCGTGTGTCCGAGCACCAGAAGAGGCATTGTGATGCCCTCCGTTCTCAAAACACGCGCTTCGAAGTATGAATCAATAGCGAAAAAAGGGATGTCCTTGTTGTCCTGAAGAATCCGAGCCACAGTGAGAAGCCCGTGCCCGTAGGCGTTTGATTTGAGAACGGGCGCGACCCTCCACGACCCAGCTTTCTTTTTGAAAAGAGAGAGGTTGTGGAGAATATTGCTTCGCGAGACACAAACAGTAATGAGCGTCTGCGGCGTCGACTTTCTATCGCGAAGTTTTTGAAAAAACGATTTCATGCTGTTGTGGGCGCGGAGGGACTCGGACCCTCAAGGATTGCTCCATACGCTCCTGAAGCTAGCGCGCCCAGCACTAAACTCTGTGCCGCGGGGGAGACTCGAACTCCCATTCCCTTACGAGAACTACGACCTGAACGTAGCGCGTCTACCAATTTCGCCACCGCGGCAGTTTAGTGCTGGGTAAATCTACCAATTTTTATCCCGTCACTAACGTTGGCATTCTACGCGTGCTTTCGCACAATGCCAATGTTAGTGCGGGACCGCCACGCGCCCAAAACTGACCGAGATATAACTGGTGCGCGTGGTAGGACTCGAACCTACGGCCTCGTCATTATCAGTGACGTGCTCTAACCAGCTGAGCTACACGCGCAAGTGAGGATGACACATGATGTCTTTCGTGCGAGAGCGGAGTCATCGAGGTAAGAGCAAAAAGGAAAGCTCGCTTTCATTTTTGCTCGACACCGAGATGATGTGAGCTCGAGCCCTCTACACCATGTGGTCCGAATGCCGCGCTTGTATGTATTCATACACGCGAAAACGTATATATGCATACCCACGCAAGCAAGAGGCACTATACCAAAAAACCTATGTGTACTCAATGAAATGTGAAACCGCCACCTACAACTGGTGTAGGCGGCGGTGCTGCTCGTTCCCCCAGCGCAGAATCGCGCTGAGGAGAACGACGGCCAGGATGTAGATGAGCGCCGTGGCGCACATCACGAGCGCCTGACCAGCGCTCATCGTCGGCGTCGCCCCATGGAGCGGCGCCGACAAGTTTCCCAGAGCGTGGATGAACACCGACACTCCGGGGACTGAAAATCTGATGACAAAACTGCTGATCATTGGCCACCTCCTGAGAAGCATTATACCAGCACGTTTGTAAAAGTCAATACCCTGTGGGTAAGCAAAAACGGCCTTAGTTAGGGCCGTTTTTGCGCTTTGCCATCCTCGCGGATGACCATACATGTGTCTTTTCTTTTGTTCCGTTCATACCGGTCTTTCCCGGCTTGTCCGATTGCTTTAAGGATATTCAATCATAATCCATCACGTACTCAATTGAGGTACATGATATCGACCGCCTTGATCAAGTATTCAAAAACTGAACACTCGACGATTTGTCATTGGACAAAATCCACGAGCAGCTTCCGCTACCCGTGCCTTGTTACGCCTTAACCCTAGTCACCGAACTTGCCTTAGAACATGAGAACCATGTGCTTCGGGCATTCCCGGCTCCTTTGACTTGGCGGGCGGTGAGTACAAGGCTCGAGAACGTATTCACCGTGGTATGCTGACCCGCGATTACTAGCGATTCCAACTTCATGAGGTCGAGTTGCAGACCTCAATCCGAACTGAGGATGGCTTTCTAAGGATTGGCTCGGGATTACTCCGTCGCGACCTGTTGTACCACCCATTGTATCACGTGTGTAGCCCGAGGCATCAGAGGGACATGCTGACTTGGCGTCATCCCCGCCTTCCTCCCAGCACGAAGCGTACGATGTACGCTTCAAGTTAAAAGTTTGTAAAGTTATAAAGTTTATAAAGTATTTTTTGTATTCACTTTACGAACTTGATGAACTTTTTACTTTCTACTTGAAGCGCTTCACGCGCTTTGTGCTGGGCGGTCTCGTCTGACACTTATAACAGACGATAGGGGTTGCGTTCGTTACCCCACTTAAGGGAACAGCTCAAGCCACGAACTGACGACAGCCATGCATCACCTGTCCAGCCGCCCGAAGGCTCGTAAAGTTTCCTCTACGATTCGTCTGGATGTCTAGCCTCGGTGAGGTTCTTCGTTTAGCATCGAATTAAACCACATGATCCACCGCTTGTGCGAGCCCCCGTCTATTCCTTTGAGTTTTAACCTTGCGGTCGTACTACCCAGGCGGATCACTTAACGCGTTAGCTTCGCCTCTCAGAGGGTCGATACTCCGAAAAGCTAGTGATCATCGTTTAGGGCCAGGACTACTGGGGTATCTAATCCCATTCGCTCCCCTGGCTTTCGTGTTTCAGCGTCAGATATATGCTAGTGTACTGCCTTCGCTTTTGGCGTTCCCCACGATATCAACGGATTTCACCCCTACACCGTGAGTTCCGTACACCCCTCATACTCTCGTAGTTGTACCGTTTCCCATGCGGATTTCTGGTTAGGCCAGAAGATTTGACACAGGACTAATACAACCGCCTACACACCCTTTACGCCCAATAATTCCGGATAACGCTCGGGGCTCTCGTATTACCGCTGCTGCTGGCACGAGATTAGCAGCCCCTTATTCATCGGGTACCGTCAAAATTTCTTCCCCGATAAAAGATCTTTACGTCCCGAAGGACTTCATCAATCACGCGGCGTCGCTCCGTCACACTTTCGTGCATTGCGGAAGGTTCTTGACTGCAGCCACCCGTAGGTGTCTGGACAGTGTCTCAGTTCCAGTGGTGGGGGTCAGGCTCTCACCTCCCCTACGCGTCATAGCCTTGGTAAGCCATTACCTTACCAACTAGCTGATACGAGGCAGGCCGTTCTAGAAGCGATAAATCTTTACCCGCACACTAACTTTGGCATTGTCTTCAGTACGCCGAGATCATTGTCACATTATCTGTGATAACTATTCGGGAATAACGATAATAAACCTTCCACACAACTGCCTTCGGCGTAATGCCAAAGTTAGTGTGCGGGTTTACTCCGATTTGAAGACCATTACAAAGTTAGTGAGCGGGACCATCAGGTATTAGCCCATCTTTCGATGAGTTATTCCTGACTTCTAGGTACGTTCCCACCCGTTACTACCCCGTTTGCCGGTTGCCCTTGCGGGCCCCCTTGACTTGCATGCCTTAACCACGCCGCCAGCGTTCATCCTGAGCTAGGATCAAACTCTACATAAGAATCACAAATTGCTTTGTGATTTTTCTGAACGGAACAAAAGAAACAACACATGTATATCGTTCTTTGTTCTTTTTTTCCAGCACGTAGCTCATGCGTGCCGGACTTAGATACTTTACTTGTTTAGGAATAGACGAGTACTCCCAACACTTATTCGAGTGCTGGAAAATCTTGTACTCTCTACTTATTTTATCCAGCACTTAACTTTGCTCTGTCATGGTGAGAAACAATGGTGTATCTCTACCTTATACAGAATAAAAGCGGCGCACTCTACTTTGGTGCAACAACTAATTTGCGACAAAGAATTTTTGACCACAATGCAGGTCGTTCTCTTGCCACACAGGGCTCAGAGTGGCAACTCGTATATTACGAGGCGTTTCGCGCAGAGAAAGATGCTCGTGACCGTGAACATCAAATAAAGTTTCACGGTCAAGCGAAACGACGACTTAAACAACGGCTCAAAAATTCTTTAGAGCAAAGTTAAGTGCTGGATGAATTGTCAAAGTCCATCAAAAACCCCACCTCAGCCAGTCACGGCCGAAATGGGGTGACTAGTTGAATGGACCTCCATTATATTCATAGAAAGGATTGTGTCAAGTTTCAGTGAATCCCTTGCAAACGCCTTTATCTCGCCCTTTTCACTATGCGCTACAATACCCCCATGCAGCTCAACGACCCGCTTATAAAAATACTTCGCCTTACCGAGGCACAGAAGAAGGCGCTCAAAAAACTGCATCTCACGAGTGTGTCAGATGTGCTCTATCACTTCCCCGCTCGATACGTCTCATCAACGGGCGATGGTGTTATTCAAACAACTGCTCCGGGTGACATGGCTTCTGTTGTGGGAGTTATTTCAAAAACAAAAGCACGCAAGGCATGGAAAAGCCGTATTCCTATGACCGAAGCAACACTCAAAGATGCGTCAGGAAGCTTGCATCTTTTGTGGCTCCACCAGCCATACATCTCAAAAATGTTTCCCGAAGGATCAGCCGTTGTTGTCACAGGAAAAATAAAAGAGAAGGACGGTAAGCGCTCGATGATTAATCCAGAAATTACACGCGTAAAAACAGGGGGGTTTGGAGGTCCGACCTCCAGGAATTTGGAGGTCGGACCTCCAAATAGAAATAATCTTTTTAATACAACCCCGAACTCGGATATACCACTTCTTCCTGTGTACCCCGAGAGTCGCGGTGTCACGTCACGATGGTTCTTCTACACCATTCAAAAGATACTTGCAGACGATGTTGTGAACACCGCACACGATCCAATTCCAAAAGACATCTTAAAAAAATATAATCTTCCGGCGCTCGGTACGGCGCTTGTGTGGATGCATGCCCCAAAAAACGAGACCGACGCACGTGCCGCACGCAAACGGTTTGCGTTTCAAGAAATCTTTTTTATTCAACTCAAAAAGCAACAAGAGCGACACTTCACCGACTCGCTCCCCACATGGGATATCCGACCGTCGCAAGAAAGCATCAACGAGTTTCTTGCAAAGTTTCCCTTTACACCGACAAGTGCCCAATCAAAAGCGCTCACCGATATCTTTAATGATTTTGCCGGTACTCGCGCAATGTCACGACTTCTTGAGGGTGATGTTGGTTCGGGTAAAACATTCGTTGCCGCTGCTACCAGTTTCGCTGTGGTTACGACGCGTCCGCCAAAGATGGTATCGACAGGTCCTGCGCTTCCCAAAAAATCCGACTTACAAAAACAAGCTGGTCGTGTCGAGGGTAAGCAAGATTTCGGCAACCTTCAGGTGGCGCTCATGGCCCCTACTGAAATATTGGCAACGCAGCATTTTGAATCGTTTATCGAGCTCTATCGCGGATTGCCGATCAATGTGGCACTCATCACTTCATCGGGATGCAAAAAGTTCCCGTCCAAAGTCAATCCCAATTCATGGACCGACATCTCACGCGCACAACTTTTGAAATGGGTGGCAAATGGTGAGATACCTATCCTCATTGGCACACACGCACTCATTCAAAAAACGGTGGAGTTTAAACATCTGGCGTATGTGATCATTGATGAACAGCACAGGTTTGGAACAAAACAGCGCATGACCTTGGCGCGCAAAGACGAAAAGATTCCTCACTTGCTTTCGATGACTGCAACACCGATCCCTCGCACACTCGCGCTCACTATATATGGCGACCTCGATCTCACCCTGCTCGATGTGATGCCTCCCGGGCGCAAACCGATTGTTACAAAAATCGCCACACCACGCGAGCGAAAGGCGGTGTATGAACACATCCGTACCGAAGTACAGAGTGGCAGACAAGCGTACATTATTTGCCCACGTATTGACGCGCCCGATGAAAACGACGAAATGGCACTTCAGGCAAAATCGGTTGAGGAAGAAACTAAGCACCTTTCGCGCGACGTGTTCCCGGAATTCCGTATTGCATCGCTCCATGGCAAGATGCTTTCGAGCAAAAAAGAAAGCGTGATGGCCGACTTTGTGTCGGGGGCAATCAACATTCTCGTAGCAACGTCTGTGGTTGAGGTGGGTGTCAATGTTCCCAATGCAACTATCATTATTATCGAGGGTGCCGAGCGCTTTGGCCTTTCGCAACTTCACCAAATCCGCGGGCGCGTCTTGCGAAGCACGCACCAAGCGCACTGCTATCTCTTTACTGAATCGAAATCGCAATCAACGCTCGACCGTCTCAAAGTGCTTGCCGAGGCCGCCAACGGGTTCGAGCTCGCCGAGCACGACCTCGCACTCCGCGGCGCGGGTGGTCTTGTCGGCCACAAACAGTGGGGTGTTTCCGATGTCGGCATGGAAGCGCTTCAAAATATCAAAATGGTTGAAGCAGCGCGAAACGAGGCGAAGGCGCTCGTTTCGCGCGACCCGGAACTCTCAGGATTTCCTCTTTTACAATCCGCCCTCACCGAGCGTGGCGAGGTGCATTTTGAGTAAAACTAGTTGATTGTTTCCGACGGCGTTTTCGATGACGGAAGAGTTGGTACCCCTTCTGTCTCTTCTCGATGCTTTCTTTCCAACTCATCTAATTTGCTTTGTTTTTCTTGCTCCTCCTGCCATTTTGCAGCAGCTTCTGGAGTATCAAAAACGAGTTGCTTTATAGAAACCCCTTTTCCAAATAATACTTCTTTTTTTGTTCCTACAAGACTTCCTGTTTCTCTATTAAAGCTATGTGTAGTTTTTATTTTATCTCCGTTTTCTTCTCCCTCTGTTATCACTTCCATAGTTTTCCCTTCCTTTGCATCCTTTGACGGCACGTATGCCTTGGGTCCTTCCATTCCCATAGTATTGGTAGATCAATTTTAATACCCCCATGCTATCCCCCCCCCGAAAATAAGACAAGCTAGCTGAAAAGGAAGACTTTGAGAGTGAGGCGACCACCTCTCTACTCCTCCTCCTTCAAGAACCCTCCCGCCTGAATAGACCACAGCTTTTTGTAGAGCTCGTCTTTGGCGAGAAGTTCGTTGTGCGTTCCCATCGCGCGAATGTTGCCGTCTTCGATGACAATGATACGGTCCATCTTGATGATTGTTGAGAGTCGGTGCGCAATGACAATGACTGTCTTTCCTTCCATGAGTGTGCGAAGCGCGTCTTGAATAAGATGCTCCGATTCGGAGTCCAAACTCGATGTGGCTTCGTCGAGCACGAGGATCGGCGCGTCCTTGAGGATCGCGCGAGCGATGGCGACACGTTGGCGCTCACCGCCCGAGAGCTTGATGCCACGCTCGCCGACCATGGTGTCGTAGCCATCGGGAAGCGCTGCAATGAATTCGTGACAGCGTGCTTTCTTCGCCGCCTCGATTACCTCCTCGTCGGTCGCATCAAGTCGTCCGTAGCGGATGTTGTCTTTGAGCGAGCGATGGAAGAGGATCGGCTCTTGCGGCACCAACGCGATCGCGTTACGCAGACTATCCTGCGTGACTTTCGAAATATCCTGCCCATCAATGAAGATCGTGCCCTCGGTCACGTCATGGAACCGGAAGAGAAGCTTCGTGACGGTCGTCTTCCCTGCTCCTGAAGGACCAATGAACGCGACCTTCTCACCCGGGTTGATAGAAAGCGAGAAACCATCGAGCACTTTGCGCGTTTCGTTAAAATTGAATGAGACGTCAGTAAACTCGATCTTACCTTTCGTCACCCTGAGCATTCCTGCCCCCGGAACATCCTGCACACCGAAGGGCTTGTCGAGTATCTCGACCATCTCTTTTGCATCGGCGAATGCCTGATACAGAGCTTTAAGTACCCATCCAAAACCCCAAAGGGAGTTCGCGAGCGTGAGAATGTACGCTTGAAACAAGACGAAATCACCGAGAGTGAGAAGGCCTTTTTGATACAGCTGATATGAACCGAACATTACCACGACCTCAATCACGAGCGTCAGAAATCCTTGTACGGCCCGCATAGCCTCGTTGATATTCCAGGTGAACAGACGGATTCTGCGGAGAGATTCGATGGCTTGGCCAAAGAGACTCTTCTCGTGGTGGACTGCCGAAAACAACTTGATTGTCGTGTTGTTGGTAAACGCATCAGAAGCGGTTGCTCCGACTTTTGTATCAGCTGCTGCACGCTCTTCCTCATATTTCTGTTTCCATTGGATCACCAGATAATTAAGATAAATCAAAATCCCGCACCAGATGAGCAACGCAAAGCCGATCTCTTTTGAGCGCGAGAAAATGACCACAAGCATGGTAGTCGTCGTCACAAGAAGCGGTATGAGTGAATATGCGAATTGATCAAATATCGTTTCGTACGCCGCAGCGAACCTGCTGACCTTGCGGGTCAGTGATCCGACAAATGAGTTCGTGAAGAATTCGTATGAATGTTGGAGGATGTTCGCAAAAGCAGCATTGGACAGATCGGCCTCAACCCGTGCCTGGATCCAGTTGGAGATGAGGGTGATCGGACGCCATAAAGCCCACCCCACACCTTTAAGAACGAGTCCCAAAACAAGCGCGGTGAAAGCGGTGCGAGCAACAACTTCCCCAGCCAATGCGTCAAAAAAGTCCTTGTAGTAGAGCGGCGCGAGCGCGCTCACGACGCTTGTACCGATAAGACAGACAAAAATGACGAAAAGGCGCCACGGGTACTTTTTGGACTCATCGAAAAAGACCTTGAAGATGCGGCTCGTTTTTACCGTTGATTTCTTTCTTTCAGTTGCATTCATCCCGCAAGAATATCACAATGGCTTAACCCGTGACATTCCGTCCCTTTTACATACTTGACAAACGTCAACAGGATTTGCTATCATCTACTCATCACCACGAAAAAGCTCCTGCGAGGTTCCGTCCTCACGGGGCCTTTTTCTTTATATGGGTGTATTCGATTTTGTTTTTTGCTTCTTCAAGAAAAACAAGGTATTTCTCATTCTCGTCATTTATTTTTTTCAAAAGGGCTGAATACTTCCTTTGGTCGGGCACAAGAACCGCTTCAAGTTTTTTATTTCCTTTCAGATATTCTGCTAAACAATAGAAATCACCGTCGCCTGAAACAATCACGGCTTTTTCATAATTCGGATACTCAATCATTGCATGGAGAACAAGCTCGGCGTCACAATTACCCTTGGTTGAACCATCTCTATAGACAAGGGTTGGCTTGAAAATCACAATATACCCATTTTCTTGAAGTTCTTTGTACATCTGCTGCTTTCCTTCAACGTATCCCACAAAGAGATACGCTTTTGTCACTTTATACTTTTCTCTTAAGTATTTTCTAAATTTTGCAAAATCGAGCTTCCATCCCTGATTTTTAATGCCTAGATACACGTTTTGGCTGTCTATAAAAGCACAGTTGAATGACTTATTATCCATACTTGTAATTGTATCAAACCGCTATTCTTTATCTGTATCCACTTTATTTTTTTATTAGGAGCGATGTACAAATGGGGCTAAAGCGTGTAAAAGATATATACGGCGGCCCGTAGCTCAATGGTAGAGCGGTCGACTTATATTCGATTGGTTGCAGGTTCGAGTCCTGCCGGGCCGACATGAAAAACAAATATATCCCATATACATTGCTCGGCGTCGGTATCCTTATACTCGCCATTGTTTTTGTATGGGGCAGAACAGACGATTCAACGTATCTCAAAGCGGCGCGCGCCGGGGGTGACTACCTCGTGCGGCAGATGCATGAAGACGGCTCATTCGTATATGAGTATGACCCTATCTCGAACAAGGAAGATGATTCATATAACCTCCTCCGACACGCCGGCACGACATATTCTCTTCTTGAACTCTATGAAGTAACACGGGACACAAAATATCTCACTGCAGCCGAAAGGGCGCTCACGTATCTTCGCGAATCAGCTATTCCCTGCCCTGTGTATAAAGATGCGCTCTGTATCCTTGAAGAAAACGAGATAAAACTCGGCGGAAACGGACTCGCAATCCTTGCGCTTGCAAAATATATGGAAGTCACCTCTTCACGAGATGATTTGGAACTCGCGGAAGGTCTTGCGCGATTTGCTCAAGCGATCCAAGCAAAAAACGGAAAGTTTCTTTTCTACAAAATGGACAAGGACGGTGTACCCGATTCAGAATTTGTCTCCGAGTACTACCCCGGAGAAGCGATGTTTGGACTTGCGCGTCTCTCAGGGCTCTCCGACAACAAAGAGTGGCTCAATGTCGCACACAAAGGAGCGGAGTGGATTATCTTGGTACGTGATGCAAAAGTTCCAACAGACGACCTGCCCCATGATCACTGGCTGCTCTATGCCTTAAACGAACTCTACGCGGACACGCCAAACCAAATCTATGCTGATCACACAAAACGGCTCGTGGAAGCAATTGTCTCCTTACAACACCGCGACAAAGTAGGCGAAGAGGCCGTATGGAACGGCGGCTATTACAACCCTCCCCGCTCAACCCCAACCGCAACGCGAAGCGAAGGATTAGGGGCCGCGTATTATCTTTTAAACCGCGCAGGTGACCCTATCTACGCAGGAGTCGCAAAAAACGCAATGGAGAAGGGAGTCGAGTTTCAACTCCGTACCCAGATGACATCCCAAAAAATTCATGCGTTAAACGCAAGCGGACGCGCTCTCGGTGGATTCCACGAAACGCTTGATGACTACACAATCCGTATCGACTACGTCCAGCACAATATCTCTGCGCTCCTCGCGCTTGAAGAGATCGTGAATATTGAATAGTCCTTATTCGACAAATGTAATTGCGGCTCCTCCCTTTCCTGCGCGGCCGGTGCGGCCGATGCGGTGCACATAATCATCGTGTGTCTGCGGAATGGTGTAATTGATGACGTGTGAGATGTCTTTGATATCAAGACCACGCGCAGCAACATCCGTCGCAACGAGAATCTTCACCTTTCCGTCGCGGAAAAGCGTCAAAGAGTGTGTGCGTTCACGCTGACGTTTGTCACCGTGAATCGATTCGGCGGTAAACCCTTTGCGTACCAATTCTTTTGCAAGCCGTTCAACATCACGCTTCGTTTCGCTGAAGATGAGAACTTTTTCGAGTTCCTTGCGCCCTAAAAGCCGTTCGAGCTCTTCAAATTTCTTTGTGTGGTCAGAGACACGAACGATGTCCTGTTTAATATTTACTGTTCGGTGTGGCGCCGCGATCTCAACAGCGATCGGGTCAGTAAGAAAGCTCTTTGTAAGTTCGCGAATCTTCGGTGGCATCGTTGCGGAGAAAAAGAGCGTCTGACGCTTCGGCGGAACGGCAGCCATGATTCTTTTGATGTCATCAACGAATCCCATGTCGAGCATCTGATCCACTTCGTCAAGCACGACGTATGAGAATGCGGAGAGCGGAAGTGAACCGCGCTCGGTCAAGTCCTTGATACGTCCGACAGTTCCGATAACAAATGCCGGTGCGCGGCGAAGGTCAGCGAGCTGTCGTCCAATCGGCATACCACCAACACATACCGCGGCATACATGTGACGTCCCGCGGAGAATTTCTTGAATTCGCTTTCGATTTGCATCGCAAGTTCGCGAGTCGGAGCAAGAATAAGAGCATGTTCACGCGGTTCTTTGGTGATCTTTTCAATAAGTGGAATCAGAAACGCTGCGGTTTTTCCTGTTCCCGTGTTCGCTTTACCAATAAGATCACGGCCGTCAAGAATATACGGAATCGCTTCAAACTGTATTGGCATCGCATTCTCGTATCCTTCTTTTGCGAGAAGATCGAGCATGGGACGCGAAAGGTCGAGTTGTGAGAATGGCCGTGCTGTCTCTTTTGTTTCTGTGTGGATTGTCTCAAGGGGCGTGTGGATAAAGCGGGAGATATCGATGTGTTCTCCTCGTTGTCGGCGTGCGCCCCCTCGGGGTGCGCCAAAGCGGCGTCCTCCGTGGGAAGGGTGTGCTGTGTGTCTCTGGGGCCGTCCACCACGGAAGGTGGAAGCGCCTCGAGAGCGAGAACCGGCTCTGGGGCCGGTATGAGTGCGTGTGTACATAAATCTCTGTCCGGTCAAAAGGACCGGTACCGATACGTAATAATCTCAATTGCTGTATAGAACATTGAGAGATCCGTATCTATCAGAAATCTATAGAACAATTAGTATTTGAATACTAACATACTCCTGCCCAAAAAGCAAGTTTTAGAAAACTATACGGTTTCTTCGCCCCACTTTAAACGCGGGCTCTTTTGAGTAGTCGCAGAGGGGCGTGCGTTTGGTTTTGCTGGTTCAAATCCTGGCGGTACCGCCTTATGCTCAACGCGCTCATTTGTTCCAAACCCTCTTTGCTCAAGTCGTCTGACTTCTTCCATTGCGAGCCGCTTAATTTCTTCTCCTTTTTCGTCACGAGGAAGTTGTCCGCCAAACACTTCTGAAAAGAATCCCATGGTTTTTGTTGTATATGATTAAAACACTACACTTTTTTCGCATCTCTTTTCACAATAATACCATGCGCGCGGAGGATGGCGGCAAATTCTGTTTCTTCTATCGTTTCTTTTTCAAGAAGGACTGTGACGATAACATCAAGAACGGGACGGTGTTTCTTCAAAACCTCCTCGGCTCGTTCTCGCGCTTTTGAAACAAGCTCTGACACCTCATCGTCTATGAGTGCGGCACTTTTTTCTGAATATTCTTTTCCTTCTCCAAGAAATACACCGTGCGGCAAGTGATCATTATCCCCTGTCAGCGCCCACGGTCCGACTTTCTCCGACATTCCGTAGCGCGCGACCATGTCGCGCGCAAGAGCCGCGGCGACTTGGAGATCATTTGATGGTCCTGTCGTGATGTCTTTGAATATAAGCATCTCCGCCGCGTATCCACCGAGCGTCATCGCAAGGCGATCAAGAAATGCTTTTCGTGAAAAGAGACGGCGCTCCTCAAGAGGAAGTGCGAGTGTGTACCCGCCAGCATGCCCGCGAGCGATTATGGAAACCTTGTGCACCGGATCGGCGTGTGTCAGAACAGACGCAACAAGTGCATGCCCCGCTTCGTGATATGCGGTTATCTTCTTTTCTTCATCAGTCAAAATGTGACTCTTCCGCTCCGGTCCGAGAAGTACTTTTTCAATCGAGCGGACGAGATCGAATTGTGAGACCTGCGTGCGATTTTCTCGTGCCGCAAGGATTGCTGCCTCGTTCATGAGCGACTGGAGATCAGCACCCGAGAACCCCGGTGTGCGTTCTGCAATCGTCTTCAAAACAACATCTTCTGCCAAGGGCTTTCCTCGTCCGTGGATTTTCAAAATTTCTTCACGACCTGCACGGTCAGGAAGGTCTATGCGAACACGTCTGTCGAATCGTCCCGGACGAAGGAGTGCGGGGTCAAGAACGTCGGGGCGGTTCGTCGCTGCCATGACAATCACAGCTTCGTTCTGCTCGAACCCATCCATTTCAACCAATATCTGATTAAGTGTCTGCTCGCGCTCATCGTTTCCACCACCAACACCTGTACCGCGCACGCGCCCAACAGCGTCAATTTCGTCAATGAAGATAATCGCAGGCGCGGCGCGCTTCACGGTCTGAAACAAATCGCGCACGCGTGACGCTCCGACGCCGACAAACATCTCGACAAATTCAGAACCGGAGATTGAGAAGAACGGCACGCCTGCTTCTCCCGCAACGGCACGCGCAAGCAATGTCTTCCCCGTTCCTGGCGCACCCATGAGAAGAACGCCTTTCGGAATCTGTGCGCCCATCTGGATAAATTTTTTCGGATTTTTGAGGAAATCAACAATTTCGAGGAGTTCCTCTTTCGCTTCCTTCACTCCCGCAACGTCAGCAAATGTCACCTTTTTCTTATCTTTGGGATCAAAGAATCGCGCCTTTGACTGTCCAAACGAGAATGCCTGCATACCCGCGCCTTTCACCTGTCGTGTGAGAAGCCAGACGAAAACACCGATGAAGAGAAGTGGAAGAAGCAGTGGTGCCAAGTTCAAAACCCAGAACCAAAACCCGGATGCGCCCTGAACCGTGATTGCAACACCAGAAAGTGCTTCTGGAGAAACGCCGTATGATGAAAATGTTTCGACAAGAGAAACGCCTGTTTCTTTGTGAGATGTCTGCGTTGTTCCGTCCTTCTTTGTGATGGTAAGCGTATCGCCTTCAACAACAATCGCGGAGATGGTTCCTGTTGCAACCTCTGCTGCAAGGTCAGAGATCGCAATCATGTTCTCTGTATCCTCACGATTCGCAAAAAAACTGTAGACAGACGAGAGGAGGAGAAAAATGAGTATCGCAAAAAGCCCGTTCGTAAAAAGAGACCGTCTTTGTGGCGGTTGTTCTTTTTTCTTCCCGCGTGGAACGGGTGGTTTTTTACCCTGTGCGGATGGCATATAGTTCGCTTCGCGAAAAAATCCAATATCCAGTTATCAAATTCCAAACATTGGGATTTCGATCGTTGGGTAGTGTTTGGATTTTGGAGTTTGGAACTTGGTTATTTTTTACTTGCTGACTTCTTTGACGAGACGGTCAAAAACAGCCGGGTGTTCTTCTGCCAAGAGGGCAATCATTTTGCGGTTAAGCAGGATTCCCTTCTTTTTCATCATTCCCATGAACTTGCTGTACGAGAGATCGTGCTTCTTGAGCCCCGCTGTCATGCGAACCGTCCAGAGGTGGCGGAAATCGTTCTTCTTATCCTTGCGGTGTGCAAATGCGTGCGAGCCCGCCTTTACGAGTGCCTCACGTGCCTCGCGCTCTTTTGAACCGCGCTTGTTGCGGAAACCTTTTGTCTGCCGGAGAACATTCCGGCGGCGCTTCATTGATGTTGTTCCTCGTTTTACTCTCGTCATAGGAGTTGGCGGTTAGAAATTAGGTGTTAGTGATTAGTATTGGTTTGGTCTCGTTGTCGGTTGTTGGTCGTAGGTTGTCGGTTACTTCCCTGGAAGGAAACGTGCTCGATTTTTCTTCGTCATCGTGTAAATCTGATTTCGTTTGCGTGCAAGTTGTGTTCCACGCGATTCTTTCGCGTTATAGTGGTTACCCCCCGGTTTTCGTGAGAGGATTTTACCGTTTTTCGTTACTCGCAATCGTTTTGTGTATGATTTATTCGTTTTCATAGGAATAGGAGTTGGGGATTGGCCGTGAGATGTTGGTGATTGGTTTTAGTTTTGCTTGGTTTTGTTGTTGGTCGTAGGTTGTTGGTCGTTGGTCATTTTCCCTTTTCTATAACAAGCGCCATTCCCTTCGCACTTTTTGTCGGTGGCTCAGCAACTTTGTAATCAACAGTGAGAAGTTTTAAAAATCTCTGCATGCGCTCTTCAAGAAACTTCTTGTCGAGATACTTTGCGCGTCCTTGAAGAAAAAGTTCGAATTTGACCCGATGTCCTTCGGAAAGCCACTCGGATGCTTGTTTCGCTTTGATACCCAAGCTGTGTTCGCTCGTACCGATACGCATCTGCAAACTCTTTGTCTCCGTTGAATGCGATTTTACTTTCTGCTCGCGTTGCTTCTTCTTTTCAGCGTAGAGATACTTCCCGTACTCCATTATCTTCGCGACGGGCGGACGGGCGGTGGGTGAGATCTCAATCAAATCGAGCCCCACATCCTTCGCGGCAGTGAGGGCCGCTTCCCGAGAGAGAACACCCAGATTCTCTCCTTCCGCACCAATAACCCGCAATTCGGGAGCGGTGATGCGTTCATTTATCCGAACGCGTACGGTGGTTTCTTTGCTGTATTTACCCAAAGTGACAAAAAATTAGCCGGGTACGAAAACGAGTGTAGCAAATAAAGGGTAAAAAGACAACACGGAAACTCTCAAAAGCAAAACCCGCCTTGGGGGCAGGTTTTGCTTAATACAGACTTGGGAAGTTCCTCAATTAATATCTAATAGAAACTGTTCCAGATACTGAAGAAACCGTCGAAGAAACTGTATCTGTCAATTCAAAACTTCTCATTTCAGTATGCAAGTGAGGGTGACTATTGTGTTCTGCACAATCTTCACACAATTCAGAGGGTACAAAATTTGCACCATAAACAACTGTAAGGAGACCTGTAGCGAATATCGCACTACATTTTCTACAAACTGATTCTGGGTTCATAATCTGCTAAAAGCTAGACCTAATAAACTTGGCGGGGTTTTTGTTGTGGAGATGGGCGGAATCGAACCGCCGTGCAAAAAGGAAATGAAAGCGCATCTACGATACGTAGGACGTTTTGGTGTTTAAGCGAGTGAACTCAAAAGCGAGCAAAATATTCATACGCCGATCTTCGGTTGATGTAAGACATCCGTCGAAGCGTCCGGATATCCGAAGTCCCATAAGGTTACACCCGAGCATGCGTATGAGACATGGGCATGCCGGATGCCGTTAGGCTACTTTGTACGCAAACTGAAAGTCTGCGGCAGTGTAGAACGGACTAACAACAGAAGTGTTGCCAGTTGTGTGTTCCGAGATTTTAAAGAAGGTCTCGGGCTTCTGTATCGCGCACAGCCACTTATTCTCTTTGTCGAGGCCAGTCATCCCCCCTAAAACAGCAACAGTTTATCAAGTCATAATGTTCATCAAGTTTGTAAAGTAAATTCAAATACTTTATAACTTTACGAACCTTATGAACTTTTGTTTGCTACCTTAGGGCAAACGACTGGTCCTTATTCTCTTTTCAATGAACGCTCGATGTCGCGGTCGCTCTCTCGCTTCTTGAGGTCCTCGCGCTTATCGTACTTTTTCTTTCCGCGCATGATTCCCAAAGAAACCTTCACGAACCGTCCTTTATTATACACCGATAATGGCACAATTGTCAATCCCTTCTGCCCTTCCGTTTCGGCGATATGGAGCATCTCTTTTTTGTTGAGGAGGAGTTTCCGCGCGCGATCCGGTTCGTAGTCAATTGGGGTGTTTTTCGGCTGATACGGCGCGATTGACATCCCAACGAGAAATACCTCGCCGCCACGTGCTACCGCATGCGCGCCCTCGAGTGACCCTTTGCCGGTCCGGAGCGCCTTCACCTCATATCCCGCAAGAACGATACCCGCCTCAAGCGTTTCAAGGATGGTATAGTCGCGTCGTGCTTTTCTGTTTTCGATGTATGAGGCCATGGGCCAATCATACCACTCGATATATTCTTTATCCTCGTACGTCCGCTGCTGGCAAGTCGCTTTCGTCTAAGCGATAGCTGTACGTCATTTTGTTCTCAAGTTTGTCTTTTTTCGCGAGTTCGATAACGCGCGCAACAAGATTCTTCGGGTTGGTATCAAAAATTACTTTATTGTGCGAGCGGTTGCTTCGGTCAAGAATCGTGCGAATCGTTTCGTCCATAACCCACTCGCCCTCAAGAACACCGATTGGCTTGTTGTCTTCAAATGCGATTGTAAATTCATGAATAGTACCAATGCGTCCACATCCGAAGATGACCGCGTCTCCCGAGCGCGTCAAAATCAAATCGCGTCCTGAGTATCCGAATCCGGTATAGACAATCAGGTCCATGTAATCAACCGGGAGACGATACGCTTCGATGTGTTCGCGTTCAGATGCCGCTGGAGAGATACCGATCGATTGTCCACCCGCCTCAACAGCACCGATTGCCGCCCACAGAGGAAATCCTGTTGTCGCACCCGTCACGATTGTGGCACCTTGTCGTGCGATTTCACGCCCCGTTTCTTTCGCGACCTCAAATGCGCGCGGACCACACTTCGATGTTTCGGCAGCGCCTGAAACACAGATCTTTATCTGGCGATGTTTATGCGGATCGTATGTCATTTACAGCAAGTATGACGCGATTACGCAAGTTTATCAAGTTGAAAGTTATAACGTTACAAGTAACTTGATGAACTTTATAACACGGCGAACCTGATGAACTATTCGAGGTCGAACGTCTGCCCGAGTTCGGGATATACGGCATCTACTCCGAGATAATCACGCAAACGTTGCACAAAAAATTGTGACGCGCGCGGCTCTCCCATTGTGACAAATACCTTTTTGAGCGTGTGGCCTGTCGCCGTAACGAACGCCAAGAGCCCGTCAACATCGCGATGTCCAGAGAATCCGTGTATCTTTTCTATCTGTGCTCGAACTTGAATTTTTTCTCTTCCAATCGTGACGCTCTTTGCCCCATCCTCCAGCTGTCGTCCCAAGGACCCCGGTGACTGGTACCCGACAATCAGAAGCGCATTTTTCGGATCACTCAAATAGTGTTTCTCATGACTCACCACCCGTCCTCCGTGAGACATTCCTGATCCCGCGATGATGATCTTCGGCCCGGGAACCTTTGCAAGCACGTCCGACTTTTCTTTTTCCGAGATAAGGGTCAATTCTGGGAACGAGAACAGTTTTTCTCCCCGTGCGATTGTTTCTTGTGCTGTCTTATTGAAAATGTCAGATGAGTGTTCATAGATGTGCGTTGCTTTGATCGCCAAGGGCGAGTCGAGATATACAGGTATCCGCGGGATACGTCCCGCCTTGAGAAGCGCGTGGAGTTCATACAGCACAAGCTGTGAACGTTCAACAGAAAATGCCGGAATGAGAAGCGTTCCTTTACGCGCCGCGACTTCATTGATAACACTCTCGAGACGCGCGGTCCGATCTTCTCCCGTTTCGTGCCGCCTATCACCATAGACGCTCTCAATAACGAGGTATGACGCGCTATCGACGATGTCCGTATCGCGAAGAAGGAGTGATGGCGAATTCCCCAAATCACCACTGAAAACGATTGTCCCTGCGGTGGGATGCGTCGCGAGAACAAGGGCCGACCCAAGGACGTGTCCTGCGTCTTTGAGCGTTATCGAGAAATCACCTATTGAGAACGGCTCATAGTACGGCACCCCTTTCCAGAGAGGGAACGCCGCTGCAACGTCGGCCGGCTCGTATGGTGGCGTGGTTCCGCATGCAGCCGCCTCGCCAGCGAGAAGATGTGCGGCGTCAACGAGAAGAATCTCTGCGAGTTCTTTTGTCTGAGGCGTCGAATAGATCACTCCCTTGAAACCATCCCTCACGAGCTTTGGAATACGGCCGATGTGGTCGATATGTGTGTGCGTGACAATAAGCGCGTCGATATCTTTAGGTTCGTACGGAAAATCCTCGTAGTTTTTCTCATCACACACACGTCTTCCCTGGAAAAGTCCGCAGTCAACGAGAATCTTCTTCCCGCCGCCCTCCAAAAGAAAGTTTGCGCCCGTCACCGAGCCAACGCCGCCGTAAAATGTAAGTTTGGGAGAAGTGCTCATACAAGAGGTGAAGTTTTTCTGTGTGTAAAGATACCTCTCATCAGATACGCCGCGCACCATGCCCCTGTCATGTCCATTGCCAGATCAACCACTGTATCTGCGACAATATTTTTCTGCCCCGCAAACATCCCTGTTGCATACTCGAATATCTCCCACCCGATACCGGTTATCAATACCGCAAGTACAATTTGAAAAAAGTATGGAAACTTTCCAAAAAATGTCTCGAACCGAAAATATCCCCACGCGGCACATCCGCCAAGCGCAAAACCACTAAGAAAATGCAACGGGGCGAAACACCAGGGACAGGTCAGGTCTAAAGAATACTTGAGCATTACTTCCTGCACTATAAAAACAAGCCCGACAACAAGAAAAAGGGCAAGGAGCGTGGTTCCAAATCGCATCGGCATGATGGTAGACATTTTATCAGAAACAAAAAATCCCCGCTTGAGCGGAGATTCTTTGTTGGGGGTTATTTCAGACGTGACCCTAGCGTAAACTAGGTGGGTGTCCTCAGTACGTGAGCCGAAGCGCACGGTTTAAAACAATTCGGACTCCCTTAAAAATTTATTTGATCTAGATTATATCCAAAATAACCCCTACGAACATGGTACGCCTCTCCGTGAAAAGGACGCAAGGGGGATATCGCGACGGAATACGGATTTGACTCTCTGTAAAAGAGATTTTGCTACCAAAAAAACTCTCCCGCCAAAGTATTCTTAAATACCAAGCGCTTTTGGAAGTTGCTTCAGGAGTGTCACAACCGCGGGTGGTGCCAGTAAGCTGTGCACCTCATCTCCTTCATCGTCAAGAATGGTCCAAGGGGACTCTTTGGTGACCGCCTTCAATCCGTCCCATTCGTATGTGTACATAGGAGTAATCTCGTAGTCGTCAAAATATTTTTTCACGTCTCCGACAGGGACCGCGTTGCGTACCAACACCTTCGGAATACCGTGAAGCGAGAGAAGCTTGTCGATAAGTTCTCCATCACGCACCAAACGATCTTTAATGGGTGCAATTCCTTCCGCATCTCCTTCTTTTGGACCCATACGCACCCCATGATCGTCACAGAGAAGGTGAAATGTCTCTGTTACTGCATCACGTTCGACATTCTTCGTCGGAAAGAGCTTCGTATTACGCGGCGTTTGGCAGACAGGACAGATAACGCGGAACTTCATGCGCTCATCGATGACTGCTGTCGGCACGTCAATCGCAATAAAGATGTCTGGGTCTTGTCGGTAGTCCACGAGGTCTCTGAAAAAGAGCGCGTATGAGATTTGATCGAGATCGCGCGGAAAACCATCGAGAAAAAGTGTCTTCTTTGGCAGTGCGCTGATTTTTTGTTTCACCAACGCGAGGATGAATTCTGTCGGAAGAAGTTTTGTTTGGCTTTTGCCAATAAGTGCATCAACCGCATCTTCTAGAGAAATGTATCCGCGATAGAGAGATCGAAGTGATTCTGTAAACGCTTCTTTATCTTTTGTTGCCGCTTCGTGCGCAGCACGTACGGTATCCCCAACAGAGATGTGTTCGATGAGATCGTTTCCGAAGATCTCGGCCATCATTTTTGTGTACGTTCCCTTCCCCGCACTCTTTTTTGCAAGAAGGTATGCAATGAATGTGTTGTCTTTGAAAAAGTCCTTGAGCGCACGGATTTCCGCGCCCGCTTTCGCTTCAAAATATTCTTTACGACCTTCCGGCGTTGAAAGATCAAACACTTTGGTCACGCCTTCTACCCTTGTTCCCTGCATGGGAAATTCTTTTGTATATTTCATAGAAAAAACACTATAGCACACCTTCCGTTTAGAGATGGTATTTTTCCCCAATTTCTCGCTCCACCTCAGCCCGAGGACGTCCATGGCGCTCAAATGATTCCCGGGCGAGTATTTCCGCGCGAGCACGATCGAACTTCGGCGGTGATACCGTCTCAACATTAAAGGGACGTTCCGGGCGACCGTTTGAAAGAAGGCGCAAAAAGGCATTCCTGTTGTCGACGTTCATGAGATCAGATGCCGTGAACACCGGTGTGAATTGTTTCTCAAGGTACTCCGCGTCATCACTTCCGACACGGAACGCTGCAATTGAGCCCACGTTCCCAAAGACCGCATCACGTATTTTTTCATCAAGTTGTTTGATGAACTGGTGAGCGACCGTCAGAGACAGGCGGTATTTCCGTGCCTCAGAGAGAATCGTTGCGATTGAATCCGTCGTGACATTCTGAAACTCGTCGATGTAGAGGAAGAAGTCAGGCCGTTCTCCAGCTTCCGCATCAACACGCGAGAGTGATGCCATCAAAATCTTCCCGACAATGATGAGACCCAAAAGATTCGCATTGATGTCACCCAAGCGGCCCTTCGAGAGATTCACCAGAAGAATCTTCCGTTCGTCCATGATACGACGGAAGTCGAATGCGGACGTTTTTTGAACAACGATCGGACGCATGATGTCATTCGCGAGGAAGACATCGAATTTCGATGTTATGTAGGGCACAATGTTCGCGAGAGATGCTTCTCCTCCCGCTTTTTCCGCGACATCACGCCAGAATTGGACAATAATCGGGTTCTTGCAGCGAGAGAGCTTGAGCTCGCGATATGTTTTGTCAGACATCACACGCGACACGTCAAACAATGTGTTTCCTGTTTCTGGGTCCTCGATGACAAGCATCGTCGCATTCCGGAAATACTGCTCAAACATTGGGCCCATCGATTCGGGAACTTTTCCGTAGAGTTTTTGGAAGATAGAAAAGAGCTCGTTCACCACGAACGTCTTCTGCTCCGGATGTGCTGGGTCATACTCGAGCATATTGAGCCCCATCGGACGGTCAACCTGCGAAGGGTCAAAATAAATGACATCATTTCGCCTCTCATCCGGCACGGCCGAGAGGATATCAAAAACGTCGTTCCCGTGCGGATCAATCATGCAAACCCCGTCGCCATTCGCGATATCTTGGACAATCATGTTCTTGAGTAACGTCGTCTTTCCTGTTCCCGTCTGACCAATCACGTACAAGTGCCGCATGCGATCCTCCGGCGTAAAGAATATCTGTGTCTCTGCATTCCTGTATCGATTGATACCAAGCAAAACCCCCTCATGCGGAAGATCCACAGGGGCGGGCGCGCTTCCGGCCTTTGAACGCTTAAGCTCTCGGGACGATTCGACTCCCGTTGCAGGAAAGTGAAATACCGTTGCAAGTTCCCTGATGTTGAGAGGGAGTACGAGATCACTCTTGAAGTATCGATAGGTGAAGTCGCGAATGAACTCCTTAAGACCTCGCGAGGAGACACGTACAAATTTGAATTTATTTCCCTTTCCCTCTTCAAACTGATTAAATGTTGCCTCCAGATCAGAAAGGATTACTTCACTTCGTGATTCACCACCCGAGGAAGCAAGGAGGCGGATATTCGTTTCAAGAACGGGGTGTGAAATTTTTTGTTTAATCGATTCAAGTGCAACGTCGTCAATGACTTTCTGCTCTTTTTCTTTTTCTTTCTCGTCCTTCTTTTTCGACACAAAAAACTCTTTGAACCCTTTGGCGATGTCTTTCACGACCGACTCGTCCGCAAGCGCCTTTTTGAGTTTCTCGCCTTTTTGGAGACGTGTGATGACGCGTTTGTATTTCTCCGTATATGAATCGCCTGCGGGTTTGACGACGATTTGAAGCGCCGCCCCTTCTCCTACCCGTGAGAGTTTTGCAAAAGCGGAGAGTGTGATATTCAAAGGATCATAATCGAGTGTCTCAAATGTCTTCAGGGGAAAAGCGGCGGGGCGAAGAAGCGTTGCGAAGGAAGCCGCAACAGAACCGTCAGGAACAAAGACGTTGTAGTCGTTCTTTGTTTCAACAAGACGTGCCTGAGGAAAAATCGAGAGAAGTTGTTTTTCAAAGAGTTCTCGTTTTTCGACCGGTACCGCACAAAAAAGCGTTGCGTGCTCGTGACTCGCTTCTACGGCAAGTTCAAGCGTAAAGTATGCAGACCTCGAGGCCTGTGCCGCAACAGAAGAGAGTCCGGCGTAGAGTTGTTCCATTGACGAGAGAAGTTCTTTAAGCGGCCTTCGGTCTTCTTTCTCGCGCGCTCCAATAGGAAGAGAGACCTCGAAAAGCGTCATGTGAAGCGCTTTCCACATCTCGGACTTTTGCGAAACACCATCTGCCGCGTAGCCCTCTTTCAGATATTCAGCAAGAAATCGGTGAAAATCGTCCGCAAGGTGTGGGTTGTCGAGTTTTGAGAGAACAGAGAGCGCGTTCCTGACACCTCTCTCGCGCATAATCGAGAGAAGTTCGCTTATCTGTTCATCGTGTTCCTCGGGCTGAAGATCAAGTACAATCGCGTCAATTTCGGGTTTAAGCATCGCATGACCTTTTTCAAGGACATGTTCCGGGTGGTGTTTTGTATATGCTGCAACAAGATTCTCGGCTGCCGCTTCGGGCCCGCTCGCTTCCGCAGATGTCATTCCTTTCTCAAGTTCCCGTAGACGCTCTCGCAAAAAAGTTGCCTCCTCGTCAGGTGTTTTGAATTTTGCTTCAGGCGTAACGCTGAATCGTTCCATGTGCCCTTATTCTATCATTCCTTCGAATGATAGCTGCCTCTTTTTTAAATGAAGCGCGTGAGACCTACTCTTCTGCGAGCGCCTTTTTGAACGCGAGGAGGTCCTTTTGGGCTTCCAACTTGTTCTCCATTCCTTCCGCAAAAGCGGCCATTACTATTTTTTTCTGCATATCCTCAGGAAAAGAGGAGAAGTGTTCTCGTAGAAACATCTTCGCTTTTTCTTCGTCTCCTTCGCGGAGGATCTTTCTAAAATCCTCAAATAACTTTGTTGTATCAGGGTTCATGATTGTTGGAGAAATTATCCTACTTTAAGTTTTTTGGACCAAAAAAGTCTTTGCACAAGAGGCCGATGATAGAAGCCCAGAATCCTCCTGTTTGAGGAAAATTGTGCTTTTTCTTGTAGTCCGCCTCAAACGCAGACCGTGCCGTATTTCGTTGCTTACCAGCAGGCATTTTGTCCCATTTGACTGATTTTTTGTATGTCTCCCATTCCTCCTGAACACCCTCTTCGTCGGGAACAGCGTCGGAGAGCTCCGCGAGAGATACTCTTTTTACTTTCTCACCGCCAACAACCTTCTCTTTATAGAGCGCTGTCGTGAGCGCTTCGCGCATACGTGGGTCATCAGAGACAAGCGTCGCGATGAATGATCCATTCTCTTGCATGATACGCGCTCGCTCAGTTCGCAGTCCTTCAAACGTGTCGGCGTGTGCGGATGTCGCTTCCGCCGCACTACGTCTTCCAAAAAGCGTTACGGTTTTTTTAAACCATCCCATTTCCGAAGAAAATGCTGTACGAAGGGCTTTCTCTCGCTCAGCAGGATCGGTATTGCCCATTGCTTCTACAACGGCGGCAGGTGACGAGAGGCCATATTTCGCACACATTTTTTGTATGGACTCATTTACGGGCGCAGCACTTTCCTCAATCTGGACAAGCTCATCATGCCTGCTCGCAAGCTCCTGAAACTCGTCCGGAGATGCAATCGCCTTATCAATGACTCCTGCTCGTATAATCTTTCGAAGCGCGGGGAGGCCAACAACAGATCGCAAATCTTCAAGCTCTTCGGAGTATAGTGCGAGTTCAGTAATCTCATCGTCGCTCAGTGCTTCGTTCAGTTTTTCTCCGCTTTCTTTTCGCTGAAGATACTCCTCTCGGTGTTGTGCGAGCTGTGTCATGTCATCTGGTTCGAGAGTGCGTGAAAGCATCCTTTCACCAAGTGCCGCCACCTCAGGATCTCCAAATGAGTCGAGCATCTGACCAAATTGTTCCGCCTCTTTTGCAAGGATATCGGCAAGGGTCGGCCTTGCGTCAACCTCTTCACGACGTGCGCTTCCTGCATCTTTCTGTTCTGCATACATTCTAAATGGATTTTCTGGACTCATGGGGTGTGTATTTTTAATAGTATATGAATTCGTATCTAGTGTACCTCGATGCCTAGGCGTGTCAATTCTGCCGGCAGCACTAAGAGGTGTGCCCACCGATGGATTTCGTTTCCGTGTTGTTCGTTCTGTTTTTTTGGGCACTTCCGGTGGTTCTTCTGGAACAGTTTCGCTCGTCATCACAACTGGTGGCGTGGTTGGTGCTGTTTCTGTCGAAACGATAGGCGGAGGAACCTCTCGTGTTGGCAGAACCGAATTATTTTCAGGTAACCCTGTGGTTGGTTGGTGTGGAGGTGTTTCCGATAAAGGGGTGACTTTTTTTGCTTCACCTCTTTGTGGCGCCTGTGATGGTGTTTTTGTTGATTCCGTATCAATAACGGGTACCTCCACAATGACAGTCCTTGATTTCTTTTCTCCCTTGAAAGAAATCTCGAGATTCCCGTTTTTAATTGTCACGTCATCAATTTGTTCTGGGTATTTTCCTTGAAGATGCTGTCGGATTTTTGGAATTAAAGATGGAAGGGCTGACTCAAGGGCCGGCTTAATAACAGCTCTTTTAAGAAAAGATGCGTCAATATCATAACCCGCTACCGACAGCCCACGCCCACCACCCTGAATCCTCGCGGAAAGACCGAATGCGCCCGCAAGATTGTGTCGTAGCTTTGCCGTCAGGTCTATCGTATTACTGTGTCCATTCACCAAAAGGGTGTCCACCGTGGCAAGTCCGCTTAGTAATGACTTAATTTCTAATTGTATCTCACTCGGCGTGAGTACAGCGTTTTCCCTTTTTACCATTTCCTCAACGACCCTCTCGACTTTTTGCGTCAGTGGCGTGGTTGGTGCTGTTTCTTTTTTACGAACCCGCGGTTGTTTTTGTGGAGCTTCCAGACCAATGACGGGCTTCGGGGTCTCAGTGCTTGGCGGTTGAACATTTTTGTTCTGAAATCGTTTAGCCCGCGACTCAACAGTCGCCGCGTCAGTAACCAATGACTCCATCCCAGAACGAACCCGTATGCTTTGCGCATCAAGAGATTCCTTACCTCCCGATTGCACCATAGCAACAGGCGAGACGGGCATCATTTCAACAATCCTTCGTAACTTTGCGGCGGACTCTCTTCTTTGCTCCACGGTGCTTTGGTCATCTGCAAAAACACGTGCAAGTTCTGGAATACTCCGTATGTACCCGCGTATTTCAGCTCGTGCCTTTTTGGTACGCGTTGTATCCATCTCAAGTTTTTCGAGCATGTTGAGAGCATACCTCTCCGCAACAGATGGGTCAGCGATAATCGCATCGGTCTCGTATTTAAAATGGTGGGCAAGGTCTATTAACCTCTGCTTCTCCCTCCTTTCGGCGTTATCACGAACAGGGTGTTTCTGCGAAGAATTCGCCTTCTTGCTTTCTCCTCGTGTTTCTTGTTCAGATTTTTCTTTTTTACGAGGTTTTTCTGCAGGCCTTTCGGGAAGTGTGGGTGGTGGAAGTGCCACATCTTCCCTTCCGCCCGGTCTTCGGCGCTGGCTTTCTCTTCGTTCACTATCACGCGTACTCCTCTTGCGCGATGTTCTTTGACGATCAATCGACGCAGGCGCATCGCTTCCATACACTTCAAGTTCACTTTCGACGAGGGGTTCAGTGGGTTTTTCTTGCCTACTCTTTTCAACATGACGCACTGCCTCCAAGAGTGCTTCGGTAAACGTTGTCTGTTCGGACGTGAGCGTTGGCTGTTCTACCTCGACCGCTTGGGCAGCATCGATCGCATCTCTGAGATCTTGTTGTTGTTCGAGCGAAAGCGGCTTCACGTCAGCGTCAACTCCTTCCAAAGGTGTTTCTGCGCGATGCTCACTATCGTCCCCTCCCGGAACGTTTGGTGGTGGAAATTGATTAACATCTTCAGGACTCATACAAAAAATTATACACCCTCTGTCAAAATCTCGGGGGCACCGCTCGTGATAAGAATCGTGTGCTCGAACTGGGCTGTGCGAGAGCCGTCTTTCGTACGATACGTGTATCCGTCGTCCGCAAGAACTATTTCTGTTCCGCCTTCGGAAACAGTTGGTTCGATTGTAATGACCATTCCAGGAATGAGTTCAGCTCCTGTTCCCTTTCTCCCGAAGTGAAAAATATGCGGTGCCTCGTGTACGCTATGTCCAACACCATGTCCTCCCAAATCAGGCACAACGGAGAATTCCGTACCCTTGAGGGATGATTCAATCGCTTCCCCGATATCTCCGAGGTGTGCACCGCCACGCGCCGCGGCAATACCTGCATCACGCGCTTTTTCCGCCTCTGCAATAAGCCGAGTCCCCCGTTCATCAAGAGCGCCAACGGAAATGGTCACGCACATGTCTGTTATAAGACCCTTGTGTGTCAAACCGGTATCAAGCGAAACAATATCTCCTTCCTTGATGACCTCGGTATGTTCTTCGGGAACCCCGTGAACCGCTTCGTCGTTTACTGACACGCAGAGAGTTGCGGGATACGGATGTTTTGCGCCCGCCGGTTTGTAATTCAAAAATGCTGGGACGTCGCCACCTTCGGTGATAAGACGATGCGCGAGAACATCTAATTCACGCGGATGAACTCCGGGCGCGACTGCATCCTCGATTTTTCGCACAACAGCCGCCAAACGTCGCCCCCCTTCACGGAGAATCTCAATCTCTTCTGGTGTTTTTATCTTACTCATGGAGAGTCGAAGGAAACAATTCTTCAAATTTCTTCATGATTTCTTCGTGGATCTTCTCGATCGAACCTTCACCATTAATCTGTACGAGATGTCCCTTGTCGTTGAAAAACTCAAGTGACTTCTCCGTATGTTTTTTGTATTCTTCCATCCGTTCCAAAAGCGTCTCGTCCGTATCATCTGTCCTATTCTCCTTGCCCGCTCTCTTTTCGATACGATCTTTCATCTCTCCATCGCTTACCTCCAGTGAAAACACCTTATACGGACGCTCAATCCACTCAAGAACGCCGTGGAATAATTCGGCTTCTTTTAACTGGCGCACAGCACCATCGATGATGAGACCTTGCGACAGAGGGTGAGAGAATATCTCGTCGAGCCACAAATGCATGATGAGCCATGCCGGAAGCAGGTGGCCGTGATCCATTATCTTCAAAATCTTTTCGCCGACGTGTTTATTCTCCGCAGCAAAAGACCGAAGTCCGCCGCTTGTTTTAAAAAGAGAAAAACCCGTTTTTTTAGAAAACATCTCTGCCTGAGTTCCCTTTCCTGACCCGGGTTTCCCCAAAAAGACGATTATAGGTGCGTTCATAACAAAGAGTATACCCGAGCACGCTTTAAAAAGCATGAGATGCAAGGCGCGAGTGAGGACCGGAACGAGTAACGCAGCAGATCGGCTTTTTAAGGCGCGCTAATACTCGCGAAGAGAGAGTTGTGCATCCACTTTCTTGATGAGATCAATCACAACCGAGACAACGATGAGGAGTCCCGTACCACCAATCGCAAGGGACGTGATACCGGTCACCGACTGCATGATGAGAGGAAGGACGGCAATGATACCGAGGAAGAGGGCACCGAACATCGTAAGACGGGTCAGGATTGAAGCGATATATGCGGATGTTGATTGCCCCGGACGAACACCTGGAATGAAGGCACCGCCGCGCTGAAGGTTCTTTGAGATCGCATCCGGGTCAAACGTGACCGCGGTGTAGAAGTATGTGAAAAGAAAGACGAGAGCAAAATATGCGATCCCGTATACCCACCCATTCGTCACCAATGACAAGAGAAATACAGATGCCTTCTGTGCGATGGGGTTGCTTGCCGCCGCAAGAAAATTACCGATCATCTGCGGGAAGAGAAGGATCGAGAGCGCGAAAATGATTGGCATCACGCCCGCCTGGTTCAAACGAAGCGGAAGGTATGTCGAAACGCCACCGTACACCTTGTTGCCGCGGATTTGTCGTGCATACGTGATCGGAATTGGACGCTCGGATTCGGTAATGATGACAACACCCAAGACAACAAGAAGCGAGATGACGAGAAAAATAATATAGAGAGGGATCTGCTCAGGTGTGAATGTGAATTTGAGCTGTTGAAGTGTCGACGGCAAGCCAGCAACGATACCTGCAAAGATGATGACTGAAACGCCGTTCCCGAATCCGAATTCCGAAATAAGTTCTCCGATCCATGTCAAAAGGAATGACCCCGCGACGATAACCGTAATGTTTGTGATGAGATCAAATGAGGAGAGTTCAGGAATGATGCCGTTTTTCTGGAAGAGAACGATGAATCCAAATGCCTGAAGCGCTGCCAAAGGAAGCGTCAAAAGACGTGAGTACTGCGAGATCTTTTTGCGTCCCGCCTCTCCTTCTTCGTGGTACATCGCCTTCAGTTTCGGCGAAAGAATCGTCAAAAGTTGCATGATGATCGATGCGGTGATGTACGGTCCAACACCGAGCATGATGATCGAGAGTCCCGAGAGTCCACCTCCAGAAAAGAGGTTAAGCAACCCGAAGAATTGGTTCGAGCCAAAGAATTGGTCAAGTGCAAGCGTGTTAATGCCAGGAACAGGAATCGCGGAGAGAACACGCATGATGAAAAGTGCTCCGAGAATAAAAAGAACACGCCGACGCAATTGCGGATCCGCGAAGAGCATCTTTAGTTTTTGTGTGAACTCGTTCATAGGTTTACTCTACCACTTTCTTCACGCTTGCAGACATCGTCACGTTCTCAAACGAGAGTTTCTTCGAAAGCGTTCCCCCTCCCAATATCTTGACCTGGGGCGGGATACCCCGTCGCATCTTGATGATGCCCTTTTCTGCGAGTGTTTTTGGAGAAACGGTCTCTCCTGCGGCAAATGCCTTTTCGATTGCGCCTATTGAAACAACGACTGGGCGAATAGTGCCATCATTGATGCTGTCTGCACGATGCTTACCATATCCACGGCGTTTCGGGAGCTTCTTGATGATGTCACGCGATTCCGGTCGCATGCGGTGTCCCGCGCGCGCTTTTTGTCCCTTGTGACCTTTGCCGGATGTTTTACCACGCTTTCCTCCGCGTCCGACACGCTTTTTGAATGTGCGAGGTGTTGTTGGTTTTAATGTGTGAAGTTGCATATGGAAAGTTACAATTCGTTATACGCTATTTTTTGTTCGAGAAACACGTCGAGAGTGTTGCAAAAGTTGCTGGAGTGCCTTCAGAGCCGCTTGTGCGTTGTTGAGTTTATTCTTCGACGGTGAAAGGATTTTTGCACCAATGTCACGCAACCCTCCCAACTCAAGAACGTCACGCACTGCTCCTCCTGCAACAATACCTCGTCCTGGTGCTGGGTAAATAAGAACCGAACCACTTGAGTATTTCGCACGAACTTCGTGTGGAATCGAGTTTGTCTTCGTAAGAGGAATCTGGATCTTGTGTTTGACCGCGTTTCGGTATGCTTTATCAACCGCAAGGGCCGTGTCGCCCGCCTTGCCTGTACCAACACCAACCACTCCACGGCGGTTTCCCGCGACGAGAGTGACACTGAAACTGAAGCGGCGTCCTCCGGCAACAACACGCGTCACACGGCGGATACCAAGGATACGCTGATCAAATTCCGCTTTGACGCGCTCCGGTCGGCCGCGTCCACGAGAACGGCGCGGGTTTTTTGAAAATTCTTTTCCTCCGCGTCCGCCCCCATCGCGTGAGTGGTCTCCACCGACCGCAGTCGTTGGTCTTGCTTCTTGCGGCGCTGAAACAGGAGCAGGTGTTGGTGCTGGAGTTACAGGGTCTGTGTGTGGTGTGTCATTCATATAATTAAAATACAAGTCCTTCTGCACGAGCTGAATCAGCAAGACGTTTCACAAGTCCTCCGTATGAAAATCCTCCACGATCGAACACGACCGTTGTGATCTTCTTCTCTTTTCCCGCAAGAGCAATCGCTTTCCCAACCTTCTCCGCCTTCTCGGTCATCTTTCCTTTCATGCCTTTTGATGATGCCGCGGCAACAGTGATACCTTTCGTATCGTCGATCATCTGTGCGTACACCTCTTTGTTGGAACGAAATACCGAGAGACGTGGACGCGCTTCGGTGCCCGAAATCTTCGCGCGGATGCGTGCTTGTCGTCGTACTCTCTTTTCTTTTTTTGTTTGAACGATCGTCATATGGTTCGTTATGCTGCGCGCTTACCTTCCTTGCGACGAATAACTTCGGTATCGTAGCGGATTCCTTTTCCCTTGTATGGTTCCGGTGGCTTCTGATCGCGGATACGTGCTGCAAATTGTCCGACGAGTTCCTTATCAATTCCGGAAAGTGTAATCGTGCCTTTTTCAACGGTGAGTGTGATGCCGGCGGGAATCTCCATAACGACAGGGTGTGAAAATCCGAGTTGCATCGTGAGTTTATTCGCCGACGCTTCTGCGCGGAATCCAACTCCTTCAACGATGAGTTTCTTTTGGTACGCCGCGTTTACACCCTTCACCATGTTCGCGATGTGCGAGCCATATGTTCCCCACAACGGCGAGAGGTCGGTTTCCTCGTGTGCGGGTTTCAAAGTGACTTCACCGTTCTCAACAGCGATCAAGATGTCCGACTTGAAGCTTCGTGAGAGTTCTCCGAGAGGTCCTTTAACAGTTACCAACGGACCGTTAACGGTGACGGTTGTTTTCTCAGGTATCTTGATGTTTTGTTTTCCAATACGGGACATAGAATTACTTGTGGTGAGCGTTATCGGTCTACCAGATTTCGAAAAGGGCTTCGCCACCGACTTTTTCTTTTCGTGCAGCATCTCCCGTCAAAACACCTTTTGGTGTCGAGAGAATGACGCGTCCGTATCCGCGACGAACAGGAACGATATCTTTTACTGCGTAGTACACGCGCCGTGACGGTTTTGAAACGCGCTTTACGTCATGAACACGTGACCCCATGTCATCCGTTGCAACAGTAACTTCGAGAGAGGGGCGCCCTCCTTTCTTTCCCTTTTTTGAAACATCAGAAAGAAATCCTTCTTTTTGTAAAACCTCCGCGATCGACTGTTTAATCTGAGAGTACGGAGTACGCACGACACCCTTACCTCCCTGTGCGGCATTCTTGATAGCAGTTATGAAATTTGCGATTGGATCGGTTACCATGATGCTTTTTTAACGCCAGGAATCATTCCTTTGTTTGCGAGCTCTCGAAAACAGATACGGCAGAGACCGAAGTCCCGCATGAATCCACGAGAGCGACCGCATTTAAAACAACGGTTTTTTGAACGCACCGGCGATGCGTTCTTCTTGAGCGCTTGAAGTCCCTCATGGTCATGTGCAACCTTGAGCGCCGTGCGCTTTTCGCGGTTCTTTGCTATGAGCGTGTGCCGTTTTCGGTCTCGCGCTTTGAGGGCTGTGCGTGCCATGAATAGTTGGTTGTAGGTCGTTGGTTGTCTGTTTTGCGACGACAGTCACAATAAAACACCTGCCTTTCTTGATACCCATGGATCACGCTGAGCGGGACCGGCTGGTATCTAAAGGCGGATAAGTCCCCCGCAAAGCGGGGCAAGCTCTCGAAACGAAAGCCCAGCTATCCTAGCAAAAAACGACCCCTCTGTCAAAAACGAAAGTCCGCTCCCTTGCGGAGCGGACTTTCACGTTCTTATGACTCTTTGTTTTTCTTTCCTTTCTTTTTCTTCGGTTCGGATTCCTTTTTGAAAGGGATGCCCATGTATTCAAGATATTTTTCTGCCTGTTCGCGATTCTTTGCCGTTGTGACGATTGTCACTGCCAAACTGAATACGTCTTTCAGTTCCTCGTCTGCCGTTTCGGGGAAAATGCTGTGCTCCTTGATACCAATTGTGATATTTCCCATCGGATCGATCGATTCACGCGCAATGCCACGAAAGTCGCGGCTTCGAGGAAGCGCGATATTGATCAGGCGATCGAGAAAATCGTGCATACGCACACCACGGAGGGTCACTTGGTATCCGATTACTGTTCCCTCACGAAGCTTGAACGATGCGATCGATTTCTTTGCCGCGCGCGGTGCGGGTTTCTGTCCCGTGATCTTCGCAAGTCGGTCCTCGATAACTTCGATCTTTTTCTTGTCCTTCACCGATCCAACACCGACAGACACGACCACTTTTGTGACATGTGGAAGTGCCATTGTGTTCTTGACGGAAAGTGCTTCAGCGATCGTGCTGAATGCTTTTTTCTGTTTTTCTTTTATTGAAAGGGTGCTCATACCAGTTCGTTAGTTCATTAGTTGCTTAGTTTGTTTTCTTTACATTTGAAACGTGAATCGGCATCGACTTATCTAAGATCTGCCCCTTCTTTGTTCCCTTTCGCGCTTTCTGATGACGCTTCACAACGTTTACACCCTCGATCAAAACCATGTCTCTCTTGGGAAATGCTTGGAGAATCGTGCCTGTCGCACCTTTATCCTTCCCCGCAATAACTGTTATTTTGTCTCCTTTTTTGACGTGCATGTTTTTAAGTTCCAAGTTCCAAAATCCAAATTCCAATCTAGGGTATCATTGTTTGGAGTTTAGTTAGTGTTTGGTATTTGGTAGTTGGATTTTGGATTTTATTCTTATACAACTTCAGGCGCAAGAGAAATGATCTTCTGATATCCACGCTCACCGAGTTCGCGTGGGATGGGACCGAAGATACGGTTTGCCTTTGGTTCGGGCTTTACTTTATCAACGAGAACAACCGCGTTCTCATCAAAACGAACGTATGATCCATCCTTGCGACGGAATGCTTTCGTTTGACGAACCACAACAGCGTGGACGACCTCCTTTTTCTTGACCGCTTTGCGGGGTTGTGCGAGCTGAATCGAGATCACCACCTTGTCCCCGATTGAAGCGTAGCGTTTACGTGATCCGCCCAATACCTTGAACACACGACCCAATGTCGCACCTGAGTTGTCAGCAATATTCACGATGGAACGAGGTTGGATCATAACTATGCAACTACTTTAAAGTGCTTATCTTTTGAGATCGGGCGCGTTTCGACGATTGTTACCTTGTCTCCGACTGCAAGCGTGTTCCCAGGATTGTGCGCCTTGTATCGCTTTCGTGTCTGCATGTACTTTCCGTACTTCGGGTGCTTCACGTACCGCTCAACAATGACAACAACCGTGTCTTTCATCTTGTTTGATACGACGACACCTGAGAGCGTTTTTGTTTTTTTAACTGTGTTTTCCATATGCATTATGCGTTCCGTCGCGCCGACATGGCTGTTAATGCACGGGCGATATCCTTGCGGTTCTCACGTACTTTCTTCACATCTCTTCCCTTACTCCCTGCAACAACGAATCGTTCACGGCGAATCGCCTCTCGTGTCTCATCAACGAGAGAGAAGAGTTCTTTGTCATTTTTCTTTTGTATATCGGTCATGGATGCCATGTGGAGTGGAAAGTTGCAGGTTATAAGGTTTATAAAGTAAATGCAAGGTTTTTTTCTTTATGAACTTTATAACTTGATAAACTTTATGAACTTTTATTTTAGTGTGTGCGCGAAACAATCTTTGTAATGACGGGCATCTTTGCTCCACCCTTGCGCAACACCTCTCGCGCAAGCACCTCGTCAACTCCGTCAACTTCAAAAAGCATTCGTCCTGCTTGAATCGGTGCCACAAAACCAACAGGTGCCCCTTTTCCTTTACCCATGCCGACTTCCGATCCTTTTGCCGTCACCGGTCGGTCAGGAAAAATCCGCGTCCAGATTGTTCCGTTCTTTCCAAGTGCGCGACGCATCACACGGCGAGATGCTTCAATCTGGTTACTGGTGATGCGACCAGGGGCCATCGCTTTCAAACCATACGCACCGAAAGAGAGTTTGACGCCACGCCCAGCAAGACCAACACGCAAAGGATTGCGCCGTCCTGTCTGCCACTTTCTGTATTTTACTTTTTTAGGAAACAACATATACGTTCAAAGTATGAAAAAATCTATCGTTTTGCGGCTGCCGCTTTTTCTGCTTCTTGTGCAAAGATCTCTCCGCGGTAGATCCATACACGGATACCGATTTGTCCCTGCGGAATGTGCGCCTCATCATGCGCGTAATCAATGTCTGCGCGGAATGTCTGAAGCGGAATACGACCTCGTTTGATCTGTTCCCTGCGTGCCATGTCAGCACCGCCCAATCGTCCTGCAAGGTGGATACGCACTCCTTCAACATCCCTGTTTGCCATCACTTTCTCTGCTGTTTGTTTGAGGACGCGGCGGAATGGGAGACGTTTCTCGATACCTTCACGAACCATGAGCGCAACAATCGCCGCATTTGATTCAGGGGACTTGATTTCTTCAACATCAAATTTGACCGTTTCTGCACCAGCAAGTTTATTGTCGAGAATGAATGCTTCAAGCAACTTCCGGATACGTGAGATACCCTCTCCGCTCTTTCCGATGATAAGACCGGGGCGTGATGTTTTGACGAGAATCTTCAATTGGTTTCCGTGTCGTTCCATCTCGATGCCACCAACGTGCATCTCGCGCATGAGTTTGTGGAGAAAGCCGCGCACGAGAACGTCCGTTTTGAGGAATGCCTGATAGTCACCATTACGCGCGAACCAACGCGACTGCCAATCGCGCAAAATTCCGAGGCGGTGTGCAAATGGATGAACGTGGTGTGTCATAAATAATAGAAGTGAGAGGGTTTGAAGTTAGGCGTTAGCGGCTGGTTTGGTCTTGGATTTTTTTGGTTTTTGAATTTTGGATTTTGGATTTTCTTGTGCGAGAACAAGGATGATATTGCTTGCGTGCTTGTCAATCCGTGTTGCCCGTCCTTGTGCTCGAGGAATCGAGCGACGCATCGTGAGACCCTTATCAACCCGGATTTCTTTGATGATGAGCGACTCAACACCGATACCATCTTTGCTTTTTGCATTTGCGATTGCTGACTCCACCAATTTTTTGAGCGCGCCCGTTGCACGCTTCGGTGTTGTATCCAAAAGAAGAAGCGCTCGGGTAACCGACTTTCCTTTGATGAGATCGGCGACAAGACGCACCTTTCTCGGCGATTGTCTGTAGTTTTTAAGGTACGCGCGCATGGTAGTTATAAAGTTCGAAAGTTATAAAGTTCATCAAGTTCGTATAGGAATTTGAGATTGAAGAGATTTTGACTTTATAACTTTATAAACCTGATAAACTTTTTACTTTTTGGCTGCCGGTGCTGCTGCAGTATCCGCTGCGGCCTTCGCCCCCTTCGCTGCTGCGATCTCTGCGTCCTTCTTCGCTTGGTCGAGTGCCTTTTGCATCTGTCCTCCGTGTCGGCGGAATGTCTTTGTTGGTGAAAATTCACCAAGACGGTGTCCAACCATTTCTTCGGTTACAAACACATCGAGAAAACTCTTCCCGTTGTGTACACCAAATGTATATCCGACCATTTCAGGCGCAATGATACTCGCGCGAGCCCATGTTTTGATGGTCGCACCACCGGCTTTTCCGGCAGCAACCTTCTTCATGAGTTTCGCGTTCAAATATGGTCCTTTCTTGAGGGATCGGGTCATGGATGTTGAACAAAAAGAGCCCCAGTGGCTCGCAAAGTATCGTAGCAAAAAATAAGGAAATGTAAACCCCTACCACAACATCCTGACTAAACACTCGGTGTCCGGTCAAACTGACCGGACACCGAGTGTTGCACGTACCGATGTAATGTCTGTAAAACCTTGTGGAGGTGTGCAAAACGAGGTATAGTTTTTGTTGGGCACAGTTCTTTGTTTTTTGTAGTTTGGAATCACCTTTTCCGCATGGAGCGGAAGGGTTCGCAGGAGAAGCACATGAAGGATGCGGAGCGGAACGAAACCGACCAGCCATGCCTTTGCGAAAAGAGTCACGCCGTCATGCAGCGGCATGGCAAACCGACCGAGGTTCGAATTCTGAGCCTCAGCCACCGCAGAGGAACTGCCTGCGTCCGACCGCTCAAGGGAGCGTCGGGGACACTGGTCGTCTCAATCGCTGCCCTCGTCGCTCTCACGTAACACCCCCCCTCGCACTACCCCCCACCCCCCGAAGGCGCCGCAAGTAGTACGCGGCGCCTTTTCTCATTCACAAAACCACCCCCGCCTTTCGGCGGGGGTGGTCTCTTTCAATTTATTTTTACTGGTTCCGTTTCTTTCCAACACGTCGCCTCTCTGAAATGAGGTGGTCTGAGTATTTGTTGTGGCGGCGCGTCTTGTGTCCCTTTCCTGTGTTCTTTCCGTGTCGTGTTCGTGCGCGTCGGTGTCCACGTCCTTGTCGTCCTTCACCACCACCGTGTGGGTGATCAACTGGGTTCATCGCAGTACCACGCACCTTCGGACGGATTCCCATCCAACGTGAGCGTCCCGCTTTTCCAAGAACCTGCAAACGAAATTCAGGATTTGAGACCTCACCAATTGATGCCCATGCGCCTTCAGGAACTCTTCGGATTTCTGTTGACGGCATTTTGAGAAGTGTGTACCCCCCGTCGTGCGCAACGACTTCCGCATAGTTTCCTGCCGAGCGGCTCAATTTTGCACCGCCATTTGATTTGAGTTCGATGTTGTAGACGAATGTACCAACAACAATCTTTGCGAGGGGCAATCGGTTGCCCGGAGTTACGGGAGCACTCTCGGATGTAAGAACTGTTGCGCCAACTTTGAGCGATTGCGGAGCGAGAATGTAGCGGCGCTCGCCATCTTTATACAAAAGAAGTGCAATGAATCCCGTGCGGTTCGGATCATATTCGATCGCTTCAACGCGCGCAGGAATATCTTTTTTGTTATACATGAAATCAACATCACGGAATCGGCGCTTGTGCCCTCCACCTGTTGAGCGCGTCGTCAAACGTCCGCGTGAGTTACGACCGACCGCAGGAGAAAATCCTTTGGTGAGTGCCTTGTGCGGCTTTCCAGACGTCGAGGTCAAAACACCGCGATACGTCACGGTAGACATTCCTCTTCGGCCTGCTGATGTTGGTTTGTGGTGCTTCATGACAGTTTGTAAGTTTTTTAGTTTATTGGTTTTGAACTAAAGCGTAGCGTAACTAATAAACTATTAAACTAATTCTATGGTTTCTCCTTTTTTCAACTGCACGTATGCTTTCTTGCCGCCCTGTTGTACTCCGGCGATACCACGACGATTCACCCGACGTTTTGCAGGAATCGTCACGACACGAATCGAAACGGGTGTGACATTGTAGACATCCTTAATCGCATTCGCAATCTGACGTTTTCCCGCAGCCGGCAATACATCAAATGTATACACGTTGTTTCCCGTGTGCATCGTGGCTTTCTCGGTGATACGCGGACGACGAAGGATATTCGCGTTTGTTTTTCCTGTTCCGTGTCCTGCGGAAATCGTTTTTGCCTGTGCATTCTCCCCATCACCTGGTGTACGTGCAACATCAGCGGATTTTGCATCGTGCGCTGCCTCGCGGTTTTCATCTTGTTTCGCACGACGAACAAACATCGATGTTTTCGCTTTTGCACTGTCTTTTGATTCTTTTCGTTTAAAAAGCATATCAGTGAGTTATAAAGTTGAAGGTTATAAGGTTTATCAAGTTAGAAATAGATTGCGTATGAACTTTATGAACTTGACGGACCTGATGAACTTTTTACTTTTTCTTCAAGTGTCTTTACTGCCTCTTCTGGATTTTCGATTATGAGGTAGGTACTTGCGAGCACGTCAACAACGTTCACGTTTCGAACCTCTTCAACAGAGATGCTTCCGATGTTCTGGAAACTCTTCTTTGCGGCAACATTGTTGCCTGAGAGAAGGATGAGCGCTGCGTTCGTGTTCTTTGTTGTGAGTTTTTCAAATCCTGAAACACCCGCAAGATCCGTCATAATGCCTTTTGCTTCTTTTGTTTTGGGTAGAGTGAATGCGAATTTCTCAACAAAGAGAATCTCGCCGTCTTTGAGTTTTCGTGAAAGCGCTGAGTAGAGTGCGGCAACACGCATACCTTTTGGAATCCGCTTGTCGTAGTTCTTGTCGTTGCGAGGTCCGTGCGTGATACCTCCACCTTTCCAAATCGGTGAGCGGATTGATCCGTGACGTGCGCGTCCTGTTCCCTTCTGGCGCCATGGTTTTCTACCACCACCCCGCACTTCACCACGACCCTTCGTGTGTGCTCGTCCCTTGCCTCCGCGTGCATTTGCCTGCATTCCGAGAACGACTTGGTGTACGAGACCTGACTTCCACGCAGCACCGAAGACACGCTCCGGAAGTGAGATCGTTCCCGCGCTCTTTCCGGAAACAGCGTAGATAGGTGCTGAAATTGCCTTTGCCGATTTGGAGGTCCGCCCGCCAATTGGAGGTCGGACCTCCAAGTTTTTCTTCACTGCCACCTTTTTCGGTGCAGTTGTTTTTTTAACCGTATTCTTTTTTATTGGCTTTTTCTCCATATGGTTATTGTCCAATGATTTCAATCAAAGTTCCGCGTCGTCCGGGAACTGCACCTGATACCAAAATGTATCCGTTCTCTGCATCAACTTGAAGCACGCGAAGATTCTTCACCGTCACACGATCGCTTCCCATACGTCCTCCCATGCGCATTCCTTTCACAACACGTCCACCCGCGCGTCCTGCACCTCCGATAGAACCTGGCTCGCGCTCAGAGTGCTTCTGACCGTGTGTGCGTCGTCCTCCGTGGAACCCGTGCCGCTTCACGACACCTTGGAAACCGCGTCCTTTTGAAATTCCTGTGACGGTTACCGTGTCGCCTGGCGCGAACGATTCTGCTTTTATCTCATCACCAACATTTACAGTAGGTGCTTCGTTTGTTTCAGACCTGAATTCTTTGTAGTGTGCAAACAACCCTTTTGCTTTTTGTGCCTTGTTCACTTTCTTTTCTTTCTTCTCGCCGAATCCCGCTTGCACAGCGACGTATCCGTCTTTCTCAAGAGTTTTCAATTGCGTAATCTTCCCCGGCAAAACTGCAAGGAGGGTTGCGGGTTCGGCATGACCATCGTCGCTCCACACCTGCGTCATATTTTGTTTTGTTCCTACGAGAAATTTCATGAATGCTGAAGGCCCCAGGCCGGACACAATGTCCGGCCTGGGGCCGAAGGAGTGTCCAGAGGTTCACTGGTTAGAGTGAACATGGCGCCATACTTGCCCGCCTCAGGCGGGTGAACAAAGAGAGTATATCTTGGTATTTATTTTTTGCAAGAGCACAAAAGAAGAACTTGACATACCTGTAAAAACTGATAAAATACGTTCCAGACGCTCTCCACAATCAGGAAGATAAAAAGGGTCACGCGACCCACCTGAGGAGAGGGCTGCACGCTTTACTGGGAAGGAGTCCCCCATGCGACGCAACCTCACTCTGGCCAGCATCGTGCTGGTCCTCGCCGCTGTCTTCAGTATGACGGCACCCCTCAACGCTCACCCGGAGCAAGGAAGTACGGACGGAACGATCTTCCACTGCCCCGACGGAACACATCCATACATGGTCCGACTCGGCGATACCCTCTGGTCCAAACAGGGGGAAGCATGGCGGACAGGATGGCCGAAGCTCGTCGAGCAAAACCGGCATCTCCGTCTGGAGAACCGACGGAAGGATTACACCGCCGACGACATCCGTGTGATGCTCTACCGCGGTGACTACCTCTGCAACCTCGCCGAGTCAGGATTCACCGTCGGCACTGCGACGTCAGAAATCCTCGTCACCAAGGATGCCGAGCCGCCAGCGACACCCATCGCCGCGAACCGCCCGACACTCTCCGTTCTAGTGCGATGGATCCTGGCTGGACTGCTCGTCTTGTTTGCGCTTGTCGTTCTGTTCCTCTGGAACCGTCAACGACGCGAACAGATGAAACATCCAGCGACGCTCGGACCGCCAATGGCCACCCGCGGCATCGAACACCTCACACCCGAACAGGTTGCTTCGTACGTCGACAACCTGGCCGGTCGACGATTCAAGGGAGACCGCGTCGGGAACCCCGAACGCGTCCGTCTTCTCGGTCGTTGGCGTTTCAACTACAACGACGGTCAGAGTCGTGTCGGTATCTGCTCGGGCAGAGACGAGGACCGTGCCTACCGCGCGGTCTACACGATACCGGGCAGGAAGCCGAACGTGGAGGTGTTTACCCTCCTTGCGTGCGGTAACGACGGCAACACCACCGAGTCCCTCGGCGGCACGTGGACCCACGATCCGCTTCCCCAACCCGCACCGGCGCCCGTCGCGCCCGTCGTTCGCACGTGGGGTCTCGCGGAATACCGCGGGTGGCTGAAGCGAATGGTTGACGGCGGTATCCAGATAACGCGTCGACGTTTGCATCTCCACCTCAACAACCTGGTGGAGTTGTTTGGATTCCGCATCGTGGTCCTCGAGGACATCAGTCGCGAGATGGAGCGGCTGAGTAACGAACAAGCTCGGTGGGAGAGTACTGCGCTCTTGCAGCGACAGTCCGCCGAGGCACTTCGGAGTGAGGCGGCCGCGAAAGACGCTGCGGCCGAGGACTCCTTACGGGTTGCTCGAGGTGCGATCGAGAAACGTGCGGCACTCCAGTTCGACATCAACATGTTCACGCCGCGGCCAGCACCCGAAGTGCCTCCCGCCCCCTGAACCCAAACAGTTCTTCTCTTCCTGATTTTGTTTCATCCCCAGACGCGCAATGCGTCGAGGCGGGCACCGGCAAACGCACGGGCCCGCTTTTCCATACCAAAAAATCTAACTAGATTTTTATTAAAAAATTATCAACCCTTCCTCTTCCCTAATTCTGCAGAATTAGGGAGTAGGGTATTTAAAAACTTGCAAGAACCCCTCAAGACGGGTACTGTCTCGCAGGGACAACCACAAAGGAGCCACTTGTGCGATACGAACGATTCGAGTTGTTGCACGTTGCCATTATTCTTGGCAATGGCGGCCCTCGCTTCGTGTCGAGGGTCGGGAGGGCGAATTTTGCAGGAAGGGTCAAGCGTGGCGAGCAGATCGTCGAGCGTTTGTCCTTTTCCCTGTCGGAGAAGGAGGTCTGTCTCCTCTCCGAATTTGACCTTGGAAACGCGGGGGCACTGACGCTTGAGTTTGTTTTGCGCCATGTCGCCCGTAAGGCCTTGCGCACCTACGGACTGACGGATTCGTCCGGAGGTTTGCGCGAAGAAGTTTTTACACAACCCAGAAAGATCGCCTGAAATTCGTTCATCGATTGTTCGTGTCACCGTCGTTAGAGCCACCGCGCGCTCTGCGGCGGTTCTTTCGTTCCAAACAAAAAACCCGCCGGAGCGGGTTTTTTGTTTACATCATCTTTACTTCGATATTCACGCCGGACGGCAATGAAAGCGATGTAAGTGATTCAATAACTTTCGGCGACGGATTCATGATATCGAGAACCCGTTTGTGAACGCGCATTTCGAATTGCTCACGAGAGTTTTTGTCAATGAATGAGGAACGATTGACCGTGTACGTCGTTCGCTCTGTTGGAAGTGGGATAGGTCCCAAGATTTCGGCATCATAACGAAGCGCCGTATCAATGATTTGTTTCACCGAATTATCGAGAAGTTTGTGTTCGTATGCCCGAACGCGGATGCGCAATTTGTGCGGTGCGTCCTCCACCGTCGCCTTCTTGCGAGAGCGCGGTGCTGGACGGGCCTTTTCTTCTTTATTTTTTTGTTTTGAGGGTGCAACCATTTTTTAATCAGGCGACCGCGGACTTATGCGGACATGACGCGGAAGAAATCCTGGGTTTTCCGCATTTGTCTCTGGTTCGGTCTGCGTGTGTCCGCGTTTACTTTTCGATTTTCGTTACAACTCCTGCACCGACGGTCTTTCCACCTTCGCGGATTGCGAAGCGCTGTTGTTCTTCAAGCGCAACCGGAGCAACGAGTTTCACCTTGAACTTCACGGTGTCGCCCGGCATGACCATCTGTGTTCCTTCAGGGAGTGTTACTTCACCTGTCACGTCAGTCGTTCGAACATAGAATTGTGGCTTGTATCCGGTGATGAATGGTGTGTGGCGACCTCCTTCGTCCTTCGAGAGAATGTAGACCTCTGCATCAAAGTCCGTGTGAGGTGTCACTGATCCTGGAGCAGCAAGCACTTGTCCGCGCGTTACGTCTTCTTTCTTCAAACCACGGAGCAAGATTCCTGCGTTGTCTCCCGCTTGTCCTTCTTGGAGTTGCTTGTTGAACATTTCGATTCCCGTCACTGTTGTCTTTTGTGTTGGAGCAAGTCCGACAACTTCGACGTCAGCACCAACCTTGACCATTCCGCGCTCGATGCGGCCAGTCACAACAGTTCCACGTCCTTCAATCGAGAAGATGTCTTCAACGGGCATGAGGAATGGCTTTTCAATCTCACGAACAGGTGTTGGGATATATGAATCAAGCGTGTTCACAAGCTCGAGCGTCTTCTGTGCCCACTCGTCGTCCATTGATTTTGCTTCAAGGGCCTTCAAACCTGAACCGCGGATGATCGGTGCGTCTTTATCGAATCCGTGCTTCACGAGAAGTTCGCGCACCTCTTCTTCAACGAGGTCAATGAGGTCCTTGTCAGGCACCATGTCGCACTTGTTGAGGAAAATGATAACCTTCGGAACACCGACTTGTTTTGCAAGGAGAATGTGTTCGCGGGTCTGTGGCATCACACCGTCAGTTGCCGCAACAACGAGAACCGCGCCGTCCATTTGTGCGGCACCGGTAATCATGTTCTTGATATAGTCCGCGTGACCCGGAGCGTCGATGTGCGCGTAGTGGCGATTTGGTGTCCAATATTCAGAGTGGTGAAGCGCGATGGTGATACCACGTGCTTTTTCTTCAGGCGCTGAGTCGATTTTGTCGATCGCTTCAACACGCGCGCCATATCCCTTGTCCTTGTTCATATCAAGAACGTGGAGGATGCTCGCGGTCAAAGTCGTCTTGCCGTGGTCGACGTGTCCGATGGTCCCAACGTTGACGTGCGGCTTGCTGCGATCAAATGTTTCTGCTGCCATATGTGTAAATTTAGATAATGAAAAATGCCTTAGTAATTTGATTTTGCTTGCCCGCCTCAGGCGGGTTTTAGTACCCCCGAACAAAAAATGCACACTCGTGCATGATTGGTGAAATAATACTATACCAGCGAACGTATTTCGTCAATCCCGTTAGAGTTTTTCTTTCGAAATTATGTGGATACACCACTGGAAGGCGCACAAAAGTGTTATTCATAGGGACTTTTTGCAAAAATAAAACTCTAACGGGATCAAATGAGCGTCCTCGAGATGTGCATATGGTGTGGAGAAAATGTGTATAAAGTAATAGGAGTTAGAAGTTTGAAGTGAGAGGTTATGGTTGTTGGTCTTCGTTTGGTTTAGAAAAAGCGAAGCCCGGCGCGCGTGCGCACCGGACCAGATTCTCGCCCCTGTCTCCAACCTCAGCAGTCGGGGTGTTACCAGCAAGCAAACCCCAGCAACTGGTTGGGGTCTTGTCCGGGCATCCATCCGACCGGCATCGGGTGCTTGTTCCGGGCCACGCCACACACTTTCGCCGACCACTGGAATCTGCGGCCGTCGACGATGGGCTCGAGTAGCCGACGATCAATGAGTTGCCGAAACGCCTCCTTGCCACCTCCGATTCCTCGCGTGTCGAATATCTGTACCACTTCGCCGGCTGAGTAGGGGCCTTCGCCCAGCTCCATCAGCTGGTGGACGAAGAAGGCGGTGTCATCGCCGACATCCCCGACGATGATTTCCCCTAGGAGACCCGTTTGAAACAGATACGTGTCCCATGCCTGAACCAACGCTGTAGGTGTCGTCATGACGCTCGTGGCACTCCTCGCCTCTTCAGGCGGTTGTTGAGACGTTTGTGTTCAAATCTAAACAAAAAGTACGCTCGCAACAAGACAAAGTCAAACCTTCCGACATGTCGGAAGGTTTGACACAACACCACCGCGATCTTTCAATCGCGGTGGTGTTATATATTTTCCTGATGACTCAGGACTTTTGACTTGTTTATTCTTTCTCCTTCATTTCTGCCTGCACGTGCTCAAGGTATCGCGCAGCTGCATTCTGGCCTCCAAGACCAAATGCCAATCCGAACGCGAGTGAGAGTGCTACAACAACTCCGGTGAAGAGTGTCTGGAGGAATGTCACCGCGATGCCGAGCTGCAAGAGTGCCGCGAGCAAAGCGAAGATCCAGATCGCCCACTTCGTCAAAGCTCCCAAGAATCCTGCCGACTTGATGTGTGCTGCTTTTGCAGAACCAACAACAACTTTTCGCATCGCTTCTGCGATTACCACTGCAACGAGCATGATGAGAACCGCGACGATGACCTGTGGCAAGTATCCGAGAACGACTTGGCGGAGGAACAGTGTCACCTGATCAAGGCGAAGCACGTCGAGTGCCGCGACCAAGAAAACGATGATGATGAACCACTTCACGAGGCCGCCCAAGAAGCGTCCAGAATTGAGGACGAATCCTGCGCGTGCGAGCGCTGATTCCATACCTGCACCACGAAGCGCGTTATCGAGCTTAATCGCGCGAACGATTTGCTCAACAGCACGTGCCAAGAGGGATGCAATGATCCAACCGACAACGAAGATAATAATCGCAATGATGAGTTGCGGGAGGAAGTTTAGGACGCCGATCCACAAGTTCTGAAGGGAGTTGGCGAGGACTGCTCCGGTGGTTTGAATAACCATGTATCGAATAGTATGAGAACCTTACTTAATAAAAGTCGCGGTGCAGAGCACCGTTCGAGCCCCACTTGACCTTGCGGGGCCCTTTTTTAATTACGACTGTACGCCCCAGATGATAGCACCATAGGAAGGGGGGCTTGGGTAGTGTGTGGATAAGGGGCCGCTCAAGTTTTTACTTGAAAAGCACGCATATTTTGCTGCTGCAAAATTGCTCACGCTCGGGTCGACCACCCTGCGCGGGTCTTTTCAAATAAGAACTTTCGCTCTTGTGTTAAATACAAGGAAATCCCTAGATTAAAAGGAAATATGGCCTCGCTTTTGTCTTAAGCGAGGAAAGGGTAGAACCTAAAGTATTTTATTGACCAGTTTTACGTGTGGGTAGTCGAGGAGATCCCGGATGAGTTTGTCATTGACACCCATGCGGTATGAAAATTCCTTTGTTGTGAAGGCGGCGTAGCGAACCTCGGTTCCAACATCCGCCTCAAGCGCTCCAATGATTTTTTCAAGCGATTTCGGATTCATCCGATCTCCCACGATGAGAAGGTCTGTTGGTGAATCTGTGTTTCCCGTGAATGTCCCTGCCGCAATGAGAAGTTTGATCGTCCCTGCGCGTTCAAGACGGCGCAAGAGATTAGCATCTTGAACCATGTTCCCCACCAAGAGGTCGCGGAGTGCGGAGAGAAGTGGTGACCTTTCATCGAGAACTAATTTTGAACCACGGCGTTTGATAACTCCCGCGCCAGAAAGTGTTGCAAGTGCGTTTCGTGATTGGCTTGCCGAAAGGTCCGCTCGGTCACGTACGTCTTGTGTCTTAAATCCAGTTGATGGGTGAAGCAAGAAGAGACGCGCAATTCGTACAAGAGCGTTTCCGCCGAATAGTTTCGATAGACGATCCATAGAAATAGGAGTTGGGAGTTAGGTAGTGAGTGGTTAGTGATTGGTCTTAGTTTGGTTGTTGTTTTGATTCACCTGCCTGCCGCAGGCAGGCGATTCAGGATTCACGATTCGTGTTACATGGTACATGATACATCTTTCGTGTTACATGACATCCTGTGGATTACTCTTGACGAGTTTTGGTGAATAAGATATATTAATTTCAGGAGGCAGCACATGCCACGGCGCGCACGACCTCCCCCGCGTCGCGCTAAATAAACGGCGCGGAACACAGATACGCCGGATCTCTGAAAGTATCCGACACCCCCTGGCCCCTTCGCGCGAGCGATAGGGGCCTTCAACATTTCATACAAAGAAATCCACCCCGTTTCGGCAACTGCCGAAACGGGGTGGATTCATTCTTAGTTCTGAGCGTTCCTTATTTGAGAGTTACTTTCGCACCCGCCGCCTCAAGTTTCTTTTTCATCTCTTCTGCGTCTGCTTTCTTGACTCCTTCTTTGACAACGCCGGGCGCGCCGTCAACCAAGTCCTTCGCTTCCTTGAGACCAAGTCCCGCGACATCTTTCACCGCTTTGATGACAGCAATCTTGTTCTCCCCTACTGCTGTGAGTTCAACAGTGTATTCGCTCTTCTCTTCCGCGCCAGCCGCAGCACCCGCTGCCGGAGCTGCCGCCGCAGCAACAGCCGAGACACCGAATTTCTTCTCGAGAACTTTCACGAGTTCATTGAGTTCAATGACGCTCATGTTCTCAACCTCTTCAACCAACTTTTTGAATTTTGCAGGGACTTCGACAACTGCATCTTCTGTCGGAGCTGCCTGTACTTGTGTTTCTTCCATACGTTTTTAAATAAAATGAATATTAATTTCCTTTCTTCACTTGGGCGAGAATCGATTATTTCGATTCTTTAGCCTCTGCGATAGCGCTCAGTGCCACAACCAATCCTTGAATCGGGGAGTTGATGACATTCACGAACATGCCGCGAAGTGTCTTCATAGATGGAATCGTTGCGATCTCAAGCATTCCTTCCTTTCCACGAAACATCCGTTCGAAGATTCCTCCCACAATCGAGAGGCGTCCATCAAACTTCTTTTGGAATGCGTACACACCGCGCGCAGATGCAGTGATGTCAGCATCTTCCGTGTGCGGATACGCAATCGCGATCTCGCCGTCGAGCATCGGAATATCACCGGGAATCGCCGCTTCACCAAGCGCTTTCTTGATGAGCGTTTTCTTCGCGACAAAAAGACGAACGTTGTCCTCGCGAAGCCCACGACGGAGTGCGCTCGTATCTTTTACCGAGAGTCCGTGAAAGTTCACGAACGTCGCGGTCTTGATACGACCGAAGAGTTCCTTGAGATCTTTAAGAATCTCTCCTTTCTTTTGTTTGTTGACTGCCATGGTAATAACCAACAACATACGACCGACAACAAACAACTAGATTCGCCTAAGCAATTCTGTCGTGGGTTGTTGGTGGTGAGTTGTTGGTTGTAGATTTTGAATTAATAAAGCGGCCTGAGGCCGCGTGAGAGAGTTCGGCACTTGTCCCGTGCTAACAGATGTTAGTGCGTGGATATGAGCCAAAACAGTGTCTCAATAGGACTTCTGTGGTTTTCTCCCACTGCCTATTTTCTTCGACCTTACGAGAAGCATCTTACTCAAAACGCGAGCTTACGTCAAGACGAAAACCCAATCCTTCTGCAATCGCAGAAGGATTGGGTTTTCTCATTTAAAATAGGTGTTTTCTAGTTTCCTTGCCCGAGTTTTGTTTTTTCAAAATCACGAAGGGCCTCTTCCGCATTTTTTACCGCTTGTTGTAGCGCTCTATGTTGTTCCTCAAATCCCAGTGCTTCTCCGTGTGCCTTGTCTTTCATCTTCGCCAACTTCCCCTCTTGTTTTTCAAGTTTCTTTTCCGCGCTTGACCGCTCATACGAGGACTCAGTAAAACTTCCGGATGGAGCAAATTCGGATTCACCCCCTGCTCCACGAACATATTCCGTTGTATGCCCGGGTTGTTCGGCTGCGGCTCTTCGTGCCTCTTCTACTTTCGCTTGCTGAGCATCATATCCCTCACGTGTGTACGGCTTTTCAAATGGATTTGTCATATGTGGAACAGTTGATTGTGTGATTTATAACTTGTTTAAATCTCTCTGATATCCGGCTCAGGCGTCTCACGAGGATCGTTCGGATTAACACAACCGTCGTCCGCCGTGTCGGTCAAACCATCACCATCGTTATCAAGGCCGTCGTTGCACTGTCCGATGACATTCTCAATCTCGGTTGTTCCAAGAGCGGAAGGACATGCGGGATCATTCGGATAGTCAATGAGACCATCGTTATCGTTGTCAATTCTGTCATTGCATTGCGTGAATGAATTCGATTCATCATCGTCAGTAGAATCATCGTCATCATCGTCGTCGTCATCGTCGCCACATCCAGGGTCAGCAGAATCAATCAAACCATCACTGTCGTTGTCTACACCATCACCACAACGTGCCGTTCGCACATCAACGGAAACAGTATCGAACACTGATCCGCCGCCAGCCGCCGTGCACGTAAGGCGGAATGTCGTCAGAGAACTTAAGGGTGTTGATGTTTCATTTCCCGCGTCCGCCTTGTTTCCTGACCACCCGTTTGATGCACTACACGATCCCGTCAGTATGTTTGCTGTTGTCCACGAAAGGGCTGTTCCTGTTCCTGTCACGATTGCTGGAGGCGCATCACTTCCATTCGCCTTAAGATCAACTGTTGTCGCAGAATATGTTGCATTGAAGACAAGTGTTCCGTTTCCCGCAAGTGTTTGCGCTCCGATAGGGCTCACCCCTGGTGCTCCGTATCCCGCCACATTGTTCATGACAAGCGTGTATAAGCCGGGTGGTTGTGTGGTGTAGTCGTGTCGTGTCGAAGGAGTCGCTTGTACTCCACCTCCACCCGCAGGACCTGTGAGTGTCCATGTCGCAGGAATGTTTGACTGCACCACAACTGTTCCAGAAGCAATCGGTGTGACATTAACTGTTACCGAATCCTGCATCGTGGTCCCCGCACTATTGGAACAACTCAGGGAATATGTTCGCGCGGAAGTAATAGGGGAAACCGTTCTATTTCCAGAGGTGGGCGGGATTGAGCCGTTCCACAGAGAGTCCGCTGGAGAAGCCCATCCCGTACAGGATGATCCTGTTGTTGACCACAAGAGAGAGGGCGCGGTTCCAGATGTGATAGAGATGGGACCGTCCGATCCGTTTGCTTTGATGTCCGTAGAGATAGAGGTGGGGGTGGTTCCTCCGGACACACTGACACTGCACGATGCCGTCGTTCCCGCACTGTCACTCAAGTACATCGTCTGTTGTGTTCCTGATGACGAATATGATCGTTGATATGTTGAGCCCGTTCCAACCGTCGTGCCAGTAGGGGTGGTCTTCCATGCGTATGTTCCTGTTCCTCCCGCTGCGGTGAATGTTGCTGTGGCGTTCTTGGCCACCGGATTTGGCGATGCGGAGCAAGAAAGGGTCGGTATGTTTATGGAAACAGGGCATGTCCCGCTCTGCATTGTACTCAGCGTTCCACTCATTACCGTTACCGTTCTACTTCCGCTTGTTGAGTACGTGCATGTCGCTCCTGTTCCTGCGCTAGATGTGAGCGTTCCGCCAGTGCCGCAATTCCATGTGTATGTTCCTGTTCCTTGAGCGGCAGTAAGGTTCGCTGTCTGTACTGTTTGATTTATAACTGAGCAGGTTGGTGGTGGAGGTGGTGGAGCAGGACATGTAATATTTTTTGGAGTTCCTGTAAGGTTAACCGTGACTCCTCCTCCGGTATCAAATGCTCGAACCGTTACAGAATATGTCTGCCCAAGTGTAATTCCGCTAATAGGAATTGAAAAGTTACAGCTTCTTCCACCACAACTACTGTTTGCAGGCCCTTGATTTGCGGAACCAGACCCTTTCACCACGCCACCAACAAGCGCTTGTACCAAAACTGGTGTTGTTGGTGTGTCAGAATCGTACGCCCAACCACTCACTGTACAGTTTGAGTTATTGTTTGATATGTGTGCACCCACTGGAGAAACATTGACCTTAGGATCTACTCGCACGGTACAGTTCTTTGACTCACTTCCACTTTTTACGGTAACTGTCTTTGTTCCCGCCGTAGCATACGAAACATAGAGAGTTGTATTTTGCCACCCATTCCCCGTTCCATCATTCTCTGGTGCTGTCCATTTGTATGTTCCTGTTCCTCCACCTCCCGCCGCATCAAACCGCACTGTCTGCCCCGTAATTCGAGGAGATGGCGTCGTGTGATGAAGTGCACAGGTGAGCGGCGGAGCGATTTTAAAGTTTGCAGAGCTTGTGTTTTGTCCTGCGCAGTCGTTTGATGTCACAACTACGGTGTAATCCCCCGCCGGCAGGTTCGTTTGGTTTATAGAAAAACTTTTTGTTTCCTGACACGAAGTACCTGCATCTCGCGGTGTGCACTGCGTTGTACAACCAGAAGGAGACGTGGCCGTCGATTTAACAGTCGCGGGCCCCGATCGATTTGCCGGACCGGTAATCGAGTATTTTACTTCTTGTACAAGACAAGAACTATATGAGGCCCCGGTGCACTCTCTTGGCGGAATGACACAGCAGTTACAGATAATACCGATTCTTGTACAGGTCTGGCCTCCGCACTGCTGAAGACCACTCACCGTGCCTCCCGTTATAGTTACAGAACTTCCACTTGTCGTGGGGGTGTTGAGAGTAACAACAGCAGCTCCGGCCGCAGCATCCACAGTGGCAACGTTGGAAAGAAAAACAGCGGAAGAAACAACGAGAGAGAGAATGAGGAGAGAGGTGCGGAGATAGCGCATATAGATATTAAATAGAGATAAAATTTGTACCTTTCTTCAAGTATACAGTGCTAAAAAATAGATAGTGGAGAAGTTATGCACATAACGAAAAGCCGGCGGGCGCTGGGGAAGCGGACCGCCGGGCGAAACGAGCGATGGACTGGAAGGGTCCATCCTCGGTACTTGAGGAAAAACTACTTGCGGAAGTTGACAACCGCGTCAACATTGCTATCGACGACGGAAATGGTGTCGTGCGTTTTGTCACCCAAGGGATACACGCCACCGTCGATGATGATCGTCGCAAGACGCGTCGACGGTGTGGCGAGAAGAAGCGGCTGGCAACCAGGCTTCAGCGCCGGTGACGTCCCGTCGTTGCTCCACTCGATTGTCACGAACTGCGACGAAAGCGTCTCTCCGCAGGAAAGAAACGCCATACTGTGCTGCATTCCCAGCAGATGCTCAAACTCGTGAAGCATTGCCAGGATACCGAAGCGCGCTTCGACAACACCAAAGACATGCTCCGAACTTCCATCAAAAACGTTGGCGAACCCGGCGGCTCCAGAAATGCCTGTCTGGTCAACCATGACCAACATGACGTCGGCCTTGAGCGCGTTCCGTAACGACCCGAAATTCTTGGCGGTGACCCAGCTGGACCCACGCTTCTTGGAATTTTTCGGGTCATACTGCACAACCTTGTTGGTTCCGACGACTTCGACGGTCAGGCGAGGTAGCCCCGCCTGCGCAAAGATGTCGGTCAGCATCGCTCCGGCCGCCTTGACGAACGGCTGGTAAACGAATAGACCTTGCGTACTCGCCGGCGCAGCCGCGTTGCGCGGTAGCGCCAGACGAACCGTCACCGGCCCAGCCTTCTTCGCCTTCTCGACAGCCCCCTTGAGGGCCGGCGAAACGAACGAGGAAGCCAGATCACTCGTCGCGCATCCCATTTCATTGGGGTTGGTGGTCCACACCGTGCCCGCAGAAATGTTGATGATCGCCTCAGGTGTTGCAACGAATCCGACGGCTTCGCCGTCGACCGTTGCAAACACCGCCTGTCCCAGAAGTTCCTGGGAATAGTGATCTCTCACCCACCCAGACCACACGGGCGTGCCCGTGCGAGCAGAGAAGGTTTCGAGAGTCAGATCGTACGACCGCGAACGGTCGCCGATTACGATGGACTTGGTCGAGGTCGCGAATTCCGTGCCGATCGGCAGGAAGCCGCTCTCGAAGTCGCCGACGGCGACCCCAAGATACTTCTGCGCACTCGCCGAGGTGGCGAACGCCATCACGGCAATGAGCACCGTGGTGATGCTGATGAATCGCTTCATGGCTCGCCTCCTTGGCGAAAATGTCGCTTGCACGACGGTTGATGGAGAGCAAGAAAGAATTTCCGAATATCGGGCTCTCTTTCTTACTCTTCACCAACTCCCTATTGCCAACTTCTATATATTTGTAGTTTTCCTCTCAAAGAACTTCCTACCCATATGATAAAGCCCCCACCTATTCAAAAATAGCGGTGTCAAGGGTGTGGATATGTGGACAGACCCTTCCCCAAAATATCGCCCCGTTGAGCCGATTTTTGTGTGTTTTTAGGCCTCTCATATAGGTTGTTTAACCTATAGCATATAAAACACTGAAAGTAAATGGTTTTCTCTGTAATTCTTTATCAAAACTACATCTTGTTATTGATAGAGTTCTTTCGATGCAAAAAGATTTTGATGGATGGAACGAATTGAAAAAGAAGATCGACGGAGAAAAACCACGCCTCTACACTGTCCGTGAAATATGGTGGTGTCGTCTGGGCATCAATATCGGTTCTGAGCAAAACGGTAGCGGCAGAGTGTTTCTGCGTCCAGTTGTTATTATCCGTTCCTTTGGCCCCACCACCTGTCTCGTTCTGCCGTTAACCACTTCAACCCGCAGGCATCGCTTACGCGTACCGATCGGTAAAGTTCAAGACATAGAAGCATCTGCGCTTGTCTCCCAAATACGTGTCATTGATACCCGACGACTTGTCGAAAAGATTGGGTTTCTGGAGAAAGATGTATTCGTGGATTTAAGAAAAGCCCTCAATCTTTATTAATTGGGGGCTTTTCTTGTTCTCCCCCTTACGGGGGTGAGGCCGAGGCCACTTGTAGATACAAGTGTATACCTCGGTGTTTTTGAGTCAAGTTTCTTTTTATCTTTTATTTAGGGGTCGTATACGCTGTCGTATATTTCAAAATCCTTCCTTCGTCAAAACCTTCTGAAACAATCGCGAGAGGAATGAGCGGATGCGTTGCGTTCTTTTGTATGCACGCGACACTCGCCTCTCCGCATCGCGACGCGGCCGTTGCGGCGTACACAAGAGCGTCATGTGCGACCGCCGCTCCAACAATCTCGTCGCGTGATAATATTTTTTTACCAATCTTCAACTGAATCTCTTCTATAAATTCTTCGCGGATTTGAAAATCAAACGCTGTGACATTCTTGAGCGCTTCGGGAGAAACTTGCGACACGATATCGTCTGTCAAACATTGTGAAGCCGCGCAGTAAAACGGAATTTGTGCACCAGATGTTTCGTTTGCCTCAAGGATTTCTACGATGTATGCAGACGGAGGAATTGAAACAATAAACGAAACGCCCTGCGCTTTCCATGAGGTAAAAAGGGCTTCATAAGGCCGTGCTATCCCTTCGACATCTTTTTCAACAAGAACGGAGAATTCCGTTTCTTTCACCGCATCGATACAAAAGTTAGCGTACGGAACTTCTTGTCCCACATATGCAGCGGTAAGGGGGTACTCGCGTCCAATAGCAGAGACCGACGCCTTGAGATAAAAATCCTCGGCGACCTGTTTACACTCTTTCCGTGGATCAAGAAATAGTTGGAGCGCGTATGGATTTGCTTGTGCGAATCCACAGTTACATGAATCGTAGAACATCGGGACTTCGTTTTCCCGCGCAACTTCTGAAACACCCGCCGTCACAACACTCATCGATGAGAAAAGTGCGTTGATGTTTTCTTTTTCGACAAGATCCTTCGCCACAGATGCACCAACATCGGGAGAAATTTCTGAGTCACGTACAAGAACGCGGAGATTACCTTCTTCAAAAAACATCTCGAGTTTTTCTTCCGCGATTGAGAGTCCGGCCTCTTCTGCTTTACCGACACGCTCGTTCGCGCCTGAAAGGGGCAGGATTGCACCAAACGAAAGCGTACGAGCACCTCCCTGAGAGGCAACGAGAAACGCGAGAGCGGCCACACAAATGGCCGCTCCAAGCACTGTTTTTAAACCGTTATTCATGGCCGGCAAACACTATTTCGTCTCCGTGTATGAGATCTGAACTTTTGTTTTACCGTCCGCCATGTGCGAGAACGTAACGTTCACCGTCTCGCTGTCATTCTCTCCTCGGATCGCGTAGATATTCGATACTTCAAGCGCGGGGTCCCCTTCTTTGGTAATCGTCCATCCGTCATCCAGAAGCATCGCGCGGAATGCGATGATGTTTTCTTCATATGTCTCGTCCGATGTGTACTCAACATACGGCATTGTCTCTCCTCGATCGCGGTAATAGATCGTGTAACTGCCTGTAATTGTGGGCGAAGGATCGATCAATAAATCACTCGGAAATTCTTCCACCACTTGTCCTTCAGGCGCAACAGAAAGCGGATTTCCCGCACCATCGGTGAGTATGCCCTTGTCCATCGTTAAGAGCCAGTAGCCAACAAGAACAAGAATCACAAGAATAATAAGCGACCACAAAAGACCGTGCGACTTTTTCTGCTCGGGGGGTGGAGGTGTCGGTCGCGGTGGCTGCTGTGACGGTGGTGTGTATCGAATGTCTTGAATGGAGTCCATATAAAAAGAGTTATTTCTATGCGCTCATGATAACGATTTCCCCATGGCAGAACAATCCGTGTGTTGATAACGCTTCGCTCACTTTCTATTTTAAAAAGCGCCCATCAGAACTTCTTGACATACGGAGACAGTAGGGCTATACTTCTCTCACACATTAATACAAGAACGATTGTTGCTGCTGTCCGAAAGGAAGGCAGCGATTTTAGTTAAAAATACATATGCCATTTGATTTAAAAACATTGACCGCGGTCCTCGGTGAACTTGAGAACGAGCGCGGCATCTCAAAAGAAAAAACTATCGAAGCGATTGAGCACGCTCTCGCAACTGCGTACAAAAAAGAGTACGGAAAACGCGACCAGGTGATCCGCACGCGCTTTGATATCAATACCGGCACCGCCGAATTCGAACAGGTGAAAACGGTTGTCGATGAAACAACGGTGCGCTTCAAAGAAGATGGCGACGAAGAAACGGAGGAGATGCCCGCCCCAACAACGGAAGGAGGCGAGGAAGAAATAAAACTCCCGATCTTCAACACAGAGAAGCACATCCTTCTTCCTGATGCGCGAAAAATGAAAAAAGGTGTGGCGCTCGACGAAGAGATTGCATTCCCTCTTGATATGCATGACGACTTCGGTCGCATCGCCGCACAGACAGCAAAGCAAATCATCATCCAAAAGATCCGCGAAGCAGAGAAAGAACACCTCTCAAAAGAATTTGGTGCACGCGAAGGCGAGATTGTTTCAGGAACGGTGCAGCGCATTGAGCGCGGAAATATTTTTGTTGACCTCGGACGCGCAACGGGCATCCTTGCATACGACGAACAGATTCCTGGCGAACGATATCGTGCCGGCGAGCGCATCCGCGCATATCTTTTCCGCGTTGAAGAAACACCGCGCGGAGTATTTCTCCGACTGTCCCGCTCACACCCGAACCTCCTCGTCCGCCTGTTTGAAGGAGAGTCGCCCGAAGTCGCACAAGGAAATGTTCTGATTAAATCAATCGCTCGCGAGCCGGGTTCCCGCTCAAAGATTGCTGTCTTTTCTGAAGACCAGCACATCGACCCTGTGGGAGCACTCGTTGGTCAGCGTGGTGTTCGCGTTTCAACCGTCATGAGCGAACTCGGCGGTGAGAAGATTGACGTCATTGAGTGGTCAGAAAATCCCGAGCACTTCATCGAAGACGCGCTCTCTCCTGCAAAAGTACTTTCCGTTGAGATCGTTGACGAAGAAAGCCGTCAGGCGGTTGTCAAAGTGACAGAGGATCAGCAGTCGCTCGCCATCGGGCGCGGCGGACAAAATGTTCGTCTCGCAGCGAAGCTGACCGGCTGGCGCATCGACATTCAGGGGGCAGGAGGAAAAATCTTGGAGGAAGGCGAGACCGTTACTCCTGAAACAACCGATATTCCCGTTAAAGAAAAACCTGCAGAAGAGACACCAGTTGTAGAAAGTGTTTCACAAGAAGTTTCGGTAGAAACACCCGATGAAACAAAAGTAGACGAGGAGAAACCAGCAACCGAGGAGAGTGAAACACCCAAACCCGCCTCCGCCGAGGCTTCGGCGGACAAGCATGAGGATCCCGCATAGCACACAAGAGATAAAATTATTATAAAGTTCTCATTAATCCTTATTTACTAAGCCCAAACGGGCATCCATTTGTATGAATCTTTGGCACGAAGTATCAGCAGGAAAAAAAGTTCCCGATGAAGTAAACGTCATCATCGAGATCAACAAGGGCTCGAAGAACAAGTACGAGATCGACAAGGAAACAGGGCTGATCGCGCTTGATCGCGTCGCGCACACCGCACAGGACTTTCCTTTTGACTATGGATTCATTCCACAATCCTACTGGCACGACAAAGATCCTCTCGACGTAATTGTTCTAACAACATACCCACTGTCTCCCGGCATTCTGGTGAAGGTACGACCCGTTGCGCTTATGAACATGATCGACAGCGGCGAAGGGGACGACAAGATTATCGCCGTTCCTGTTGACGACCCCCGCTGGGAACACACGAAGGACTTGGGAGACATCAACAAACACACCGTGAAGGAAATCGAGCACTTCTATTCAACATACAAAAAACTTCAAGACAAAGTCGTTGAGGTCACCGGATTTAAGGGCGTCGCAGAAGCCCGCAAGACAATCGAGGAAGGCCTTGCACTCTACCAAGAAAAATTCCCGAAAAAATAGCCCCGCACCTTGCACCGCCCCGTTTTCTAGAAAACGGGGCGGTGTTTTGGTACGCCCAGGCACTCACTTTGTATAAAAGTGAGTGCCTGGGTATACTATGAGCACGCTTACGAAAGACATAACCCCATACGACATATGAAAAAACTTTCACTTATTTCTCTTCTTGTATTGACGCTTGCGCTTGTCTTTATTCCTGCCCGAGCAACTTTTGCAGAAGACGCAAACACTGACACAGAAAAAACACGACGTGAGATGATGAGAGAGGGCGTCACAGAACGACGCGAGATGTGGAAAGAAAATCAGGAGGAACGAAAAGCGTTCTGGACAGAGAAGCGCGAAGAATTCCGCGGCAAACTCGAGAAGATACGCGCGGAGCGTATCGACGGGTGGGTTCGCACGATGGGCGCACGATTCGATAACGCGATCGAGTTCTTGAACAACATTGCTGACAGAATCGAAGCGCGTATCGAAACAATAGAAGATGAGACGGGCGAGACACTGACCGATGCATGGACACACCTAGACGCAGCTCGGGAACACATCGCAGAAGCATCAGAAGCAGTTGAAAAAATACCTGCAGCCGTTGAAGCGGCGCTTGATTCTGAGACGCCAAAGGAGGCCTTCGCCCCTGTCCGCACTTTGTTTGGCGAAGCAAAAACACACATACAAGAAGCACACGCAGAACTCCGTGCAGCAGTTGCGTCAATCAAAGAAATTCGTAAAAATGATACGGGACAGAACGAAAATTAATTTATCTTTATAGTAACCACTTTCTACCACTACTATGGAAACACCGATGAACGACACTGGTCTCCCAGGACCTAAGGGCCAAGGTCCCGCTGTTGGTATTATTATCGTCATCATCGTGCTTCTTGTCGGAGCATTCTATTTCTTCAACCGTCTCTCGTGGACGGGTGAAGAGCCAGATCTCTTTGACGCGACAGCAAACGGAACTGCACCGGTGACAACATCGGATGACGCGGACAACATCGACCGCGATCTTTCTGCACAGAACTACGACTCGATCGACGCAGAAATGAGTGACGTCAACGCAGAACTTCAATAAATGACACGCTCGCCCCGTCCCGTTAACGGGACGGGGCGCTCTTGTTCCTATGAACACAGCCCCCGACCAAAAACCGACACCAAAAAGAAACGTGACGCGTCACGATAATTCGACCGTCACAATCGAGGGAGAAATCCCACACGAAGAACTCACAAAACATCGCGAGGCAGCCCTGAAAACGCTGGGTGAAGAAACAAAACTGGACGGATTCAGGCAGGGCCACATTCCTGAACAGATTTTACTTTCCCACGTCGGCGAATACGCGCTCCTTTCTGAAATGGCAGAACGCGCGCTCCGCGAACACTACCCCAACCTTCTCGTCCTCGAAAATGTTGATGCAATCGGACACCCCGCGATCACGATCACAAAACTTGCCGCAGGAAATCCTCTCGGCTTTAAGATAACGACCGCAGTGATGCCCGAACTCAAACTTCCCGATTATAAAAAGATCGCGGTTGATGTTGTGAAGAAACATCCGGAGACAGAGCCCGTTGTCACAGACGAAGAGGTTGATGCATTCCTCGTAAACATTCTTAAAGAAAAAGCACGTGCCGAGAACGCACCCGCAGATGCTCCGGCTCCTGTTATCACAGACGAAACCGCCAAAACACTGGGTGATTTTCCTGACGCACAAACACTTCGCGGAAAAGCGAAGGAAGGGATGGGTATCGATAAAAAGCGAGTTGCCGCAGAGGCAAAACGGGCGGCCCTCCTCGAGGCCCTTGTTTCTGAAACAAAAGTTCTACTCCCTGACATCTTGATCGATGCCGAAGCAAATAAACTTTTTGCCCAACTTAAAATGGATCTCGAGCGGATGAAAATCTCCGTGGATGACTATCTTTCAAAAACAGGAAAAACGGAAGAGGGACTCAAGAAAGAAATGCGGCCCGATGCGGAGAAGCGTGCAAAGATCCAACTTGTTTTAAATGAGGTCGCAAAGACAGAAAAATTGCTCCCAACAGATGAAGAAGTGAAAAAAGAAGTTGACCATCTTCTCTCACATCACAAAGACGCCGATCGCCATTCTGCAACACTCTATATAACAACAATCCTGGCGAACGAGAAGGTTCTAGGATTTTTAGAAAAACAAAACGTCTAGCAAAACCCCGCCATTTACCCAACACCGAGTGTCCGGTCAATTTGACCGGACACTCGGTGTTTAGTCAGAAAGTTTCAGCTTACCTTTGACACCACTGGTTTTTAGAAAATGTGCATATGCCTCCTTTGTCGAAAACTGCTCGAGAATAATTTTCTGATCAAGAAGATCCCCCCAGCGGTTTTCTCCGACATAATCTTGGCAGCTTGACCAATCATAACCATATGCATATTCGGGTGAATCCGAAAGTTCAGATTGATTAAGATGCACATACGCTGAAACATGGAGTAATTGTTTATTTGAAACAATGTGTACTGCCCGATATGGTCCCTGAAACACATGTCCGCTTTTTGCGTACTTTTCATTAAAATATTTGGCATACGCCATAAGAACCTTATGCATATATTTTGAAATACCTCCTTCTGTAACTTCCTCTAGAATTAAATGAAAATGGTTTGGCATAAGTGTAAAAGCGGCAAGAGAAACATTTCGGTTCTGCACAACCGACTGAACCATTTTTGAAGACACGTTGAACATCTTGTGTAGATTAAATGCCCGCACCGAACGAGAGATGTTTGATATTGATTCCGAGGACTGAAAATAAAGTATGAGAAACAATAAACGCGCCCGGTCGTTTACATCAAAAAAGAGGGTCTGCTTTGCGTTGCCTCGTGCAAAAATGTGATACCGTTCGCCGGGAAAAAACTTTGTCTTACGCATATTTTTACTTGACCGGACACTCGGTGTTCAGTCATGAGTATAAGTAATTTTAAGAACAGCAGATAAAAGACGGATAAAGTATCTGACCGGACACTCGGTGTCCGGTCAGAACAAGAGAGAAAGATTGACGAAAGGCGGTCAGAAGAATACTCTCGTCTCTAGACCAACAGAGAGGGGGTACACGTGGGGCAGTTACAACAGTTCAGTCAGCAGGTTGTGCTTCCAAGCAACCTGCTGCGCATGATGTCGGCGCTTACTCTGGCCGAGGTGGCGCTCGAACCGCAAGAGCGCCAACTGTACCAAATGCTCGCGCGAGACCTAGCTCACGTGCTCGATGGTCTCGCGTGGGAAGCGGTAGGGCGGACAGTTCAAAACTCCGCTTGCCGAGCAGCAATGGACGTGCTTCGGGGCTACGCCCCCAAAGTCGTCAAGCCGCTAGCGAAAAGCGGAAAAGAGCCCTCTACCGCATCGTCCAGTGAGTTCGCTCGCCGAATGTTGAACATCGGCCAGGATCTCAAGAAGTGGGCGGCGCACCGCTCAGGACGACCCGTTGGAGATGTGGCGGTGCAGTTCTTCGTTGATTTGCACACCGTCATTCGTCCTATCGGGCGCGACAACGCCTGACCTTCCCGTATTACCGGGCGTCCTCACGGACGCCCGTGTTGTTTTTTAAAACAAAAATTGAAAAGGGAAATTTTTTCTGTTACACTCTCCCCATGCTTATCCCTACAGTCATCGAAAAGTCCCAGTCCGGCGAACGGGCGTACGACATTTACTCCCGCCTCCTCAAAGACCGCATCATCTTCCTGGGCGGCGAGATTAACGACCATTCAGCAAATATCGTCATTGCCCAACTTCTTCACCTTGAATCACAAGACACCGACAAAGATATTTGGTTTTACATAAACTCCCCCGGTGGCTCTGTCACATCGACCCTGGCAATCATCGACACGATGAATCACATCAAGCCAGATGTCGCGACCGTGTGTGTTGGTCTTGCGGCGTCGGGTGGTGCGTGGGTACTTTCCTCGGGGGCAAAAGGAAAACGTTTTGCGCTTCCAAACGCCGAAGTCATGATGCACCAACCATGGATGGGAGGCATCGAGGGTCAGGCAACGGACATCGCCATCACGGCAGAACACATACTGAAGATGAAAAAGAATCTGACTGAAATCATCGCAAAAAATACTGGTCAATCAAACGAGCGTGTTCAAAAAGATATCGAGCGAAACTTCTATATGTCCGCCGATGAAGCAAAGAAATACGGAGTTATCGACGACATTTTGATGAATAAAGGAGGGAAGAAAAAGTAAAAAATTGATTTTAGAAACGAGTGACGGCCGGTCAGGAGAAAATCCCTGACCGGCCGTTGTTGTCACCCACCCACCTCGAAGTGCTTGCGGACGCCGCCCCGAACCGTGCGCTCACTCCCGGCAACCTCAACTTCGATGCCGAAGTCCCACGAGGAGTCGCCATGCTTGTACCACAGCTGCGGTTGCCCGTAGCTGTTTCCAGCATCGCGCCAGAAGCGGATGAACCCTTCGGTCCAAATCTCGCCCCCGAAGACCACGAGGCTCCCGGACTTCCAGACGAGGTTCACTTCCCGCGTCCGCTCCGGCACGCCGAAGACGAACTGCGGCATGGCCTTGAGGTACACGAAGCCGGGTACGGGCAGAGAGATCACAGGGCCGAACGCCGAAGAGGAGACCCCCCGCGTCGTCCAACCCAACCTCAGCGCGGAGCCCCACGTACTTCGTGGTATGCCACGTTCCGCTGTTGTTGGTGAACCAACCACCGCGTTCCCCCGAGTATTCGAGGAATCCGAACGCCGAGAACTTCCCGGCGTCCGACTTGCAGAAGTAGTCGGGGGTGATCATCATCTGATCCGTACCGACTCCGACTGGCAACACCTCGAGGGTGCTGCTGCAGGTGGCGGCGGTCGCCATCGGCACGACAGCGACGACCAGCAGAGCGAACAGCAGAATCAAGCGCTTCATGGTGTACCCTTCTCCGACCCTAAGGTCGGTGTTGGTGAATATGGGTTGATGAAAAGAACAACGCTTGCTAACCTTTACACCACCATTATAGCAAACTCAACTGCGTTTGTCAAGCCCTGTCCTGCCCTTTCGTCTTGCGGAAAAATGCGCGAAGAGTATGATGAACGCATTAGCATATAAATATGATTGCTTTGATTTCTTTGAACCCTTACTTGTCATATCACGCACAAAAAGAACCGCATGGAGGCGGGGTTTTTCTGCGAAGGAAACGGACTCTATAGAAAAAGAAGCATCACTGAAACGTCATGTCACTTAAACTCGTATTTGTCCTTCTCGGACTTGCGGGCGTCGTGGGCATCGGACTCGGATACTTTCTCCGCTATCTTGTCTCACTCGGAAAGCGCGGATCGGTGGAGCTTGAAATAAAACGAAAGCTCCTCGAAGCGCAGGAAGAAGGAAACAAGATTATTGAGAATGCAGAGAAAAAAACCAAGGAACTCTTGGAAGAATCACGGAACGAAACCCGCGAACGCGAAGAGAAGGGAAAGAAAACAGAAGAACGTCTCATTAAAAAAGAAGAACTCCTCGACAAACGCCAGCAGGATATCGACCAAGCTGCCGAGGACTTGAAGAAAAACGTCGCTGAGATCGAGACCGAACGACAAGCGACGGAAGAACTCAAACAAAAGCGCGAAGAAGCGCTTGAAGGTGTTGCGCGTCTCACGGAAGAAGAAGCGCGGCAAGAACTTTTGAAGGATATCGAGAAGAAGCACGAGGAGGATTTGGTTGTCCGAATGCGGAAACTCGACATGAACGGTCGGGAGCAACTCGAAAAGAAAGCACAGGACATCCTCGTCACGACAATTCACCGTCTCGGAAATAACGTCTCGTCTGACGTCATGTCATCGTCCGTTGATCTGCCATCAGAGGATGTCAAAGGAAAGATTATCGGAAAAGAGGGACGAAACATCAAAGCATTCGAACGCGCAACGGGCGTTGAGGTCGTCATTGACGATACGCCGGGTTCGATTATCCTCTCATCGTTTGATCCTGTGCGACGCGCTGTTGCAAAACTCGCACTTGAGCGCCTCATAAAAGACGGGCGAATCCAACCGGCACGCATCGAAGAAGAAGCAGAAAAATCACGTCAGGAAATAAATAACATCATCAAAGAAAAGGGTGAGCAGGCGGCATACGACGCGGGCGTGTTCAATCTCGATCCGCGCGTTATCTCTATCTTGGGACGTCTCCACTTCCGCACGAGTTATGGACAAAACGTTCTTCAACACTCTGTTGAAATGGCACACATCGCAGGAATGCTCGCTGAAGAATTGGGAGCTGATGTTGCGATCGCAAAAGCGGGAGCACTTGTGCACGACATTGGAAAAGCGGTTGACCACGAGATTCAAGGAACACACGTTGAGATTGGACGCCGTATTTTGCAGAAATTCGGTGCTGATGAAGCAATCGTCAAGGCGATGCAGGCACACCACGAAGAATACCCGTACGAAACAGTTGAATCCATCATCGTCCAAGTTGCTGACGCGGTTTCAGGATCACGTCCGGGTGCTCGCCGCGACACGGTTGAAAATTACTTGAAGCGTCTCGCAGACCTTGAGAACATCGCGACATCGTTCAGTGGTGTTGAAAAAGCATATGCCATCCAAGCTGGTCGCGAAATTCGCATCTTTGTGAAGCCGGAAACGGTTTCAGATCTTGAAGCGCGAACACTTGCGCGCGACATCGCAAACAAAGTTGAGGCGGAACTCAAATATCCTGGTGAAATCAAGGTGAACGTCATCCGCGAGCAGCGAGTGATTGAGTTTGCGAGGTAGTCAATTTAAAATCTTTATAAAAATGTTGAAACCGCGCTTCCCGAGGGGAGCGCGGTTTTGCGGAATCGGCTCTCCGCAAGGAGTTTTGCCAGTCCTCAGCTGGCAGGTACGCGCCAAGCGCGGGCGCGGTAGTGCACGAGACGCTCGTTCACCAACCTGCCTACCTGGTCATTCGACGAGAGCTGCCAGTCCTGCATGGCGACTCCGTCTTCGACGGTCCAACACGCCTTGCCACCGCTGACTGGTTCATAAACCCGGAATTCACTTCCGGTGTGACCGGCAATCGGAGCGAACCAGTGCCCACGCTCCTTTTGACTCCGTGTGGCCCCTTCGGGTCGCCACTCGAACTCTAAGTTACCGAATGTTTTCTTCATGATTTTTCTCCGTTCTGCCCACTGCCGCGAGACAGTCGGCGGGCGAGGTGACTAGGCGACCTTACGAGGGCCGACGAGAACCTCGAGGTCCTCCTCGGCGACGACAAAGATACGGAAGGAGATGACCCCAAAAAGTGGAATCCTCGCCACGTGCATGGCATGAACCACGCACCCCTCCTCCCCATCCTCGTGCCAACGGTTGACGACACGCCCTAGATGGAACGGGGCGTTCTTCCCACTTCGGCAGTGACGGACGATTGAACCCGTCGCCACCCGCACCTCTTGCGAAATCATAGTGTGGGCCCTCCGGCCAGTAGTTGACGATGTACGAGCGAATCCGTAAAAACTTTACCAGAAACATTGTGCTTTGTCAAAGGTTGACGTATCCACACAAGACAAACTCCCCTGTTGCGGAAAAAATGGCCCTGTTGCTATACTTTTTGCATATTCGGTCGAAAAGCATACAATACAATCGTTACATTACTTACTAAAAATATAATCATATGAACAAAGCAGCACTTGTTGAGCGAATTGCAGAGCGCCACGGCGTCACAAAGGCAGACGCAGAGCGCATCATGGATACGCTCATCGATTCGATTACAGGAACACTCAAGGGCGGAGGTGAAGTTGCAATCGCAGGACTTGGTATGTGGAAGGTTCGCGCACGCGCAGCACGCACCGCACGAAACCCACGCACGGGCGAGATGGTGAACGTCGCAGCAACGAAAGTTCCGAAGTTCAGCGCAGCAAAGGCACTTAAAGACGCAGTGAAGTCGTCCTAATCCTTTTCGGACAACAGAGCAAAAACCGCCTCTACGGCGGTTTTTGTTTTTATTAATGAACCATGCCCCAAATTACTCGGTCAGCCGCTTCGGCATACCTTCCCGCTCGTGCAATGTCTCGTAACTCTTGCCCGCCGGAATTATCAATGATGTCGCTAATGCGTTTTCCATTTTCAAGAGCCCACGCAAGTTGCGCTTGCTGATTCGATATTCGATCTCCAAGCATACGCTTCATGATTTCCACCTGGAGAGGATTACGGTGTTCTATTTCAAGACGAGATTGTCGCAGAGCTTCGGGTGTCATATGAATACTGTATCAAATATTGTTGTCGGGGCGCCGAGAATCGAACTCGGTCTATCTGGTCCCAAACCAGACGTACTACCGGTATACTACGCCCCGATGTGTTACTAATATACAACAAAGTATCTTTCGGGCTGCCGGGAATTGAACCCGGTCTACATCCACCCCATGGATGCGTACTACCGGTATACTACAGCCCGCCCTTGTCTCTACTTCGGCGGGCAAACCCGCGACGCGTGAAAACTATATCACGAAGTACGCAAAAATCCCCGCCTTCGCGGAGATTTTTGTTGTATTTACACTAGAGCAAGCGTGCTTTTTGAAATGCCTTGCGAGTGTGACTGACACGAGCACGAGGAAATTTTCAGCAGAAAATTATCCGTGCATTTCAAAAAATAGTACGCGAGCGGCGCGCTACATCTGTGGTGCACTCATCATCGCCGCTTTTCGCCCACTGTAACCAAGCCACAGCGAGAGAACTGCGATTACAAGGTGAAGGATATTGTCAGCCACATTAGCGACGAACAAACCCAAGACCATGCCGCTTCCCAAAAATCCGAGAATCGTTACAACAAGATAGATCCATCCGAAAATCTGGAAGAACAATCGCTGTGCGCGCTCGCTCTTTGCCGAAACAATCAATCCGATCAAACCAGTGATGATGTGGATGATGTTGTGAAGCCCGTCAACATGGAAGATACCGAGAAGGTAACCGTCTGTTGTTGTAATTCCCGGAATAAATCCAAGAATACCGATAACCAAGAGAACGATACCGAGCAGTCGTGCCCATTTTTTAAGACCCATATATTTTTAGTTTATTAGTTTGTTAGTTATTTAGTTCGCTTGAATATGTCTCATGCGCAAACCATCGACCAGAGGGCTGTACGCACCTTATCCACTATTATCGAAAAACAAGGACTGATGTCTATGGCGTATGGGGATTCTTTTTTCGTTGCGAGCATGACGTTTTGCGGCTACTATGTGAACGCTAACCTACTCGTTAGCGGGCTTGCTTGCCCGCCAAAGGCAGGCAAGCCGTCTCGTAAGCGGGATTAGTTAAATGGTATAACGTCAGTTTTCCAAACTGAGATTGGGAGTTCGATTCTCCCATCCCGCATAGTAAAAACTACCGATGCCACAAGGACATCGGTAGTTTTTAGTACGGGGAGAGTGGCAAGGTGAGAGTCGCCGTAGATTCTCCCCTTTTTACATTATCTTCTCAAAAACCTCGACAAGGGCAGTTTTTTGTATTGTATCTATTTTCACCGTTATAACGTCAACCTGAAAAGATGTTTCATGTGAAATGTGTCGATCTGCCAAATACGTCTGAATTGCACGTGAAAGTCGTTCTTTCTTTTCACGTGTAACATGTTCTTCTGGGTTAATTGTTTCACGTGAAACGTTATTCCCTGTTACACGTGAAACCGCCTTGACCTCTACAAAATGAACCCCTCTTGAGCTTCGAGCAACGACATCAATCTCACCCCACGGCTTAAGATAGTTTCTATCAATAATTCTCATTCCATGTTTCACAAGAAACAGACACGCGAGGTCTTCTCCTAGATCGCCAATTTTTCTCTTTTTTGTCTTAAATTTCATGAAAAAATGTTACACGTGTAACAAAAAGGGCTGTGTTTCACGTGAAACGTTTTGTTACAGAATAAGGGTTTTTTGTGTCCTTTTGGATGTCCTTTACACATGTCCCCGTTTTTATCCCCATAATAAAAAGGCCGGATAAAGCGCCGCTAAAGCAATAAAGGACACACACTTTATAAAAGACATTACTGCGGTGCGTGTGAAGCGTTAGGGCGTGTTGTGTTGGCGCATGAGCGTAAGATCAGATGTTCGGCAACTCAGGATTAGGCGCCCGTGAATACTTTATAAAACCTTCATCTAGATGTTATATAATACTCTTAATGCACATCAAGAAAAAAGAAGCGTTTTCACTTAGAAGGGAGAAGTTAAGTTTGGGAGAAATCTCAAACAGATTAGGGGTTGCAAAGAGCACCTTATCGCTTTGGTTTAAAAACGAACCATCCCTTGAGAGCATAAAAGCTGAACTTACAGCAAAGAACAGGGCCGAGAGTAAAGAAAGGCTACTCGTTTCCCATAAGACTAGGCAAGAAAAGAGGGAAGCGGAATACGCCCGGGCCGAAGACCTGGCGTCTTATGAATTTCCAATGTTAATGAAAAACTGGCTTTTCTGCACAGGACTTGCAATCTATTGGGGAGAAGGGGACAAGATATCCAAATACAGTATTCGTGTCGGGAATATCGATCCAGACATTATCCGTCTCTTTGTAAAGTTTTTACAAGAGATTTGTGCGGTACAAAAGGAAAAAATAAAGGCGTGGTTGCTTTTATATCCCGACCTTAACGAAGAGACGTGTAAAAAGTTTTGGAAAGAGCGAGCCGGGCTTGCTGAAATCCAATTCAATAAAAGTATTTTTATAACAGGAAGACACAAAACAAGACGAGTATCGCATGGGGTATGTTATGTGGGAATTTCAAGTGTACTCCTCAAAAGAAAAATGCTAACATGGCTCCGCCTACTTGGTTCGCTCGAGAAAACGCGGGCATAGTTTAGTGGTAGAACATCTGGTTGCCAATCAGATAATGGGGGTTCGATTCCCCCTGCCCGCACAGACACAGAGCTGCTCCCGTGGTGAAATGGATATCACGACAGACTTCGAATCTGTTGTTGGGGGTTCGAATCCCTCCGGGAGCACACTTTGGTAAATCTCCATTTGATCAAGCCATGTAGTGGGAGGCAGGTGTTACTATTACTCTATGGAAGACATTCCAAAAGAAATCGTTGCTGTTGTTGCGCTTTTGCAACACGAAGGATTCGAGGCGCATCTTGTAGGGGGTTGCGTGCGGGATATTCTCATGCACAAAAGCCCGAAGGACTGGGATGTAACGACGAACGCGAAACCGGAAGATATCATCCGCATATTTCCGAAAACATTTTATGAAAACGAGTATGGTACCGTCGGTGTTGTCGTAGAAAACGCACCAGACGCGTCGCTTGCTGTTGTTGAGGTGACACCGTATCGGAAAGAAGGGAAGTACAGCGACAAGAGACATCCCGATTCAGTGAGTTTTGGTGCAACGCTTGACGAAGATCTCGCGCGCCGCGACTTTACGGTAAACGCGATAGCATATGATGCTCTTTCGGAAACGTTGACTGACCCCTACGACGGGCACAAAGATATCAAAGAAAAGATCCTGCGCGCCGTCGGAGAGCCAGGGGATCGTTTTTCTGAAGACGCACTGCGTATCATGCGTGGAGCACGTCTTGCGGCAGAACTTGATTTCGACATCGAACCAAAGACATCTGAAGCGATGCAAAAACGTGCAGAAACGATTGCACAAATCGCAGCAGAGCGTGTGCGCGATGAATTCTCGAAACTCCTCATGTCGGAGCATCCCCGAAAGGGCCTTGAATTGCTTTATGAATTGGGGTTACTCCTCCACATCTTCCCCGAGATCGAGGAGGGAGTGAACGTGAAGCAGAACCAGGCACACGCGTTTCCTGTGTTCGAGCATTTAGTGCGCACACTTCAGGCATCGGCAGACAAGAATGCAACACTCCCCGTTCGGCTCGCTGCTCTTTTTCACGATGTTGGAAAACCACCAACGCGCATCTTTGATGACAAGAAAGATGATTGGACATTCCACGGGCACGACATGGTTGGGATGCGAATCGCTGTAAAAAGATTGCAAGCGCTTCGATACGGAAACGACGTTATCGAAAAAGTCGCGAAGCTCATCCGCTGGCACATGTTTTTCTCAGATACGGAACAAATCACGCACTCCGCCGTGCGCCGTTTGATACGGAATGTGGGTCCCGAGAACGTTGAAGACCTGCTTTTGCTCCGTGTGTGTGATCGAATCGGCACAGGCCGCCCGAAAGAACAGCCGTATCGCCTACGAAAATATAAATCAATGATTGATGAAGTGCTCCGTGACCCAATTTCTGTCTCAATGCTCGCAGTGAAGGGTGAAGATGTAATGAAAATGTTGAATGAGAATCCGGGACCGCGCATTGGATACATCCTTCATACGCTTTTGGAAGATGTCCTCGACGATCCCACACAAAACACTCCAGAGTATTTAGAAAAAAGAGCGAAAGAACTTGCGGCACTTCCTCATAAAGAACTTGAAGCACTTGCAGAAAAAGCAAAAGAAACAAAAGAGGGAGTTGAAGCGGAGGAAATCAAAAAAATCAGATCAAAACATTTTGTGGAGTAAACCCAGGCACTAACTTTACTGTCGTTGCTACTTTTTCACCATTGTACATAGGAATCTCACTCTTTGAGTGAGAAGCAAATCGCATAAGAAGTGGAGTTCGCAACAAAAAGTAACAGCAAAGTTAGTGCGCGGGTAAAATGCCAAAACCGCCCATTTCGTTTACTTTTACGGTGAAGAATGTAGCAAAAGCAAACAGAGCGGTTTCGACTGGTCCGCCAGAAGC
>JBBTUJ010000005.1:100165-102691 GCA_038063815.1 Patescibacteria group bacterium
CGGTGAAGAATGTAGCAAAAGCAAACAGAGCGGTTTCGACTGGTCCGCCAGAAGCGGACTTGCCTGCCACTTGGCATGGCTTACGGGATCTTTGGCTCCCTGGTATCGTCCCTACTTCGGGGTTTCTACACCCGAAAGATGTTCTGACACCTTAGTGAACAATTTTTCGGAAACGTTTGCCGACCCATGGGTGGCATGTGCTGCAGAGAGTACAAGGAGATTGGGGTTTACACCTACTCAGGGGGTATGTCTGAGAAAGGTTGGTGCTCTCGCTGTTTCCTTCTGGAGAGAATTGTAAAGGACATCAAGGACATCTGTAAAGGACATTGTGGACAACCTCGTGGGCCTAAGCACTGATTTCCATCTCTACAGGACAGTGGTCTGACCCGTAGACATCGTTCAAAATACGACAATCTGTAACGCGAGAAAGGAGATCTGAGGTAGCAAAGAAGTAATCAAGCCGCCAGCCGATGTTCCTATCCCGAGCACGGGTAATCTGGTCCCAATATGTATACAAAACCTTGTTTGGATACAGATGTCTGAAAATGTCAACGAATCCGGCGTTTACAACCTCATCTACCCACGCCCGCTCCTCGGGAAGGAATCCTGTGTGGTCCTGATTTTCACGAGGACACGCAAGATCAATCTCTTCATGGGCAACATTCACATCTCCACAAAAAATAATGGTTTTCCCTTCGTTTTTGAGACCCGTCACATACTCCAAGAATGCATCGTAATATCGCAATTTGTAGTCAAGACGCTCCGGACTCCTGCCACCATTGGGGAAGTAGACATTCAGGAGGACAAAGTCGTCAAATGTTGCTTCGATAAGACGTCCTTCTTCGTTGAATTCGGCCGGCAAGACATCGTATTTCACTTCTTTTGGCTCTTTTTTTGTGTAAATCGCAACACCACTATATCCTTTCCGTGCTCGTGACGAATTAAAATATGAAAAATATCCTTCGATCTTTTGGACATCGGGCGCAAGTTGCGCCACTTCCGATTTTATTTCCTGCAAACACAAAATGTCCGGCGCGTTCTCACCAAACCACTTCCAATATCCCTGAAGGTAGAGGGAGCGGAGACCATTCACGTTCCAAGAGGTAATGCGCATCTATGTATAGTATCAAAAAGAAGCGACGCCCCGTGACATGCGGGGCGCCGACCTTTCCTTGACCATCAAAACCTTGCGAAGGTTTCCCACTCCTCAAAGAAAACCCCTCGCAGCGTTCCCGGTGCCGCGCTCTCAATGAGACGAGAGAGCAGCGTGAGGAGCGCCACCCGACACCGCTCATCGACAAGCCGCGTGTTCGACCCTAATCGAATGAGCCGGAGGAGGTCTTGGCGAACCGCACGGAAACATGAGTGCGAAACGAACCTTCCCTGACCACACGCCTTCCACACCGCGCGCATACGTGAATTCGGAATGTGTGCTTCTTCGAAAAAACCACCGAAGGAAGCAGTGAGTCGTTCTGCCGTACTCATTGCCTCTAGCGCACGAAGTGCGTCGGTGAGTCCGGCGAGACACCGGGCTCGCGACATTCGGTGAGGCGACCTGCGTGCTGGGTACCGCAGGAGAAATGCAAGTTCGAGGAGCGCCAACCCCCAGGAACGCATTTCTTCCGCACGTTCGATTGGTTTTTGCATAGCCCCTCCGTAGATTGTGCAACCCTGAGACGCATACTACTCTTCCTGTCATTTTCTGACAACCGTCTTGTAATTTGGGTTGAGTTGCTACAATAGAACCATTATTCAAATTAAAAAAATTATATGATGATGAACAAAGAAGGGAAGTGTGGGCACGGAAAACTCGCATGGATTCTTATAATCATTGGTGCGCTTAACTGGGGTTTGACCGGTCTTGGATACTTCTTCGGAGGCAATTGGAACGTTTTGAACCTCATCTTCGGAAACTGGATGTGGCTTGAAGCGCTCATCTACGTTCTCGTTGGTATCGCAGGCGTGATCTCGTTGTTCGGATGCCGATGCAAGGACTGCAAAGTGGCTGCTCCGACAGCAATGTAAAGAGGAGTTACTTGAAACTAAAACAGCCCCGACGATATGTCGGGGCTGTTTGTGATTATGCCGTCAAAATTATTCACAGTTGCGTGGCCCCTCGGGGACTGTGATTGGAATCAACGACGACCGTTCCCTTTATATACGCCCGGAGGACAGACAAAGGGCCAGTCGGTGCGTCCCAAATCGCATCCCGCCCAACGCACCCCGACCACAGCCCACGTGGCAAGACATGTCGGACAGTTTTTCTTTCCTGCATTCTTTGCTCCCTTCGTATCCATTGCATAGTATGCATCATAAACCTCACGTCCTGTCGGTTGGCATCCGCCCATTGTAAAATAGTTCGGGTAATCAGTTGAGTGAGGTCCAGGTGCTCCGGATAGGTGATGCTCACCGTACCGTTTTGCCATAAGAGCCATGTCTGGTCCACGGCTCCCTGCTGGGATATCAGCTACCCACGGATCTACCGTAAGATCCATTGGTACATTTGCGTACCCGTGTGCTTCCCCA
>JBBTUJ010000006.1:0-1114 GCA_038063815.1 Patescibacteria group bacterium
TGTCCAGGTTCAGATAGATATCCGACACTCTAGGCTTGCAATGTAACAACATCTTTTGTCGGCAGTCGACTGGTCTGCCATTTCTCGAGATACTGATTGGGGGTCAGATAATTCAATGCTTGATGGGGTCGCACATTGTTCCATGTATCTTCCCACTCAGCTATTTTCTTCCGCATAACGTCAATATCCTCGCGGACGTTTCCTTGTTCGTAAAATTCTCTTTGGTCTGCCCCATGCGATATCTCCACATAGGTATTTTGCTTGGGAGTTCTCGGATAGATATAGTAATGTGGAATTCCTTTCGCTTTGCATAAGGCGTCAAAGTGTTTCTGGAAAGGCGCTCCGTTGTCGGTTTGCACCGCGCGTATCACAAAGGGCGTAGCCTTCACGCACTCGAGAAGAAACAGGGCCCCATTCTTTGATGATTGCGTCTGGTAGACGCGCAACACTCTTCTTTTGCTCAAGACATCGACGGCGGTGAATTGATAATGCTTTTTGCCCCCAGTGAGCATAATATATTTTGTATCCATCTGAATCATGTCTCCTGGGTTCGAAATCTTCATTCCATGAGGAAACCTTGCCCTTGGGCTCTTTGCGGACTTGCTTCTTTTTATTGAGATTTTCTTGTCAATCAAGCCTCGGCGCTTCAGGATTCTGCCGACAGTGCTTGTAGATGTTTTCAAATGGTCCGGTAAAAGAGCTTGAATCTTGTATTTTGACCACGCCGGATATTGTTTTCTCAGTTTTATGACTTCAAAGGCGACATCCCAAGAGATGGTTGACTGGCGCAGATGATGGGGCCGATGAGAACGATCCTCCAACCCTCGTGGCCCTTCCTTGGCTAAACGGTCGCGCCATCCGATCATGGTTTCTCTGGTTAATCCGAAATGTCGGGCGGTCAAACTGATATTGTTTTCGTGAGCCTTATGCCAATCTAAAATTTTCAACCTTTGTTTTGCCCGTTCGCTCAAATTACCCGCCAGGAACCCCGAGCGGGCGATTGAAGCCGCTCCCGGCAAGATTGCGGTGTAGATTGTCATACGACAACCAGCATATCTGCCTTTCATGTCTTTTCTTAATGACCTGGGTGTAGGGTATCATATGAACCAGTACA
>JBBTUJ010000007.1:0-28131 GCA_038063815.1 Patescibacteria group bacterium
TTGCGCGCTCAACTCGTCGAGGATCGGTGAGAGAGCAGGTATTGTATCCGCGCGAGATAACAGTCGTTTCGTCAGAATTCTTAGCAACAGTTACCGTTGAACATCTTCCATCAGGAAGCGCGATGTCAAATGTCGTCGTTGCGGCATTTCCTCCCGTCACCACATTCCATCCAGATGTCGAATCCCATCCTGTTGCCGGGTCGGTGATGTCAGCACCAAGACATACTGCTCCGCTACTTTGAGAAATGGGGTTCGTAAATTGTGGATTGGGTAATTGTTGAGATAGCTTGCTGACTTCAGTCGGCGAGAGGGCGCGATTATAAATGCGCAAATCGTCCACTGCCCCCTTCATGCGCGTTACTCCATCATCACGAGACCCAATACGCAGTGTCCGACCACCGTCAGCAATAGTAGTCACAAGCGGGCCCGATCCGTTTGTTGAACCGTTTCGATAGTGTGTCACTGTAATACCTGACTTAACAACGACGAGGTGCTGCCAAACACCAAGCGTTGGGGCAGATGTTCCTGACACAACCGCAAAACCTGTTCCGTTACCCATGAAAAATTGTGGCATGCCGCTTGTTTGCGAAAGATAAAAGTCATATGGATTAGGGATGTTGTTCCTTGTCTTACCGACAATACCGTTGAAATTCGCAAAATCATCTACTTTCACCCATACGGCGATAGTGAGATCCCCCGTAAGCGAAATGCTGTCTTGGTCCGATACTTCCACGTAGTCATTCACCCCATCAAGGTGGAGCGCCCCGCCCACTTGACCGCTTACCCACGCCATCGCTGCGTCGACACCCTGAAGCACACCGTCGTTTCCCTTTCCGCTCGAGTCGCGCGCAACGGTTGCTCCAGTATCGTCTTCAAACCGCCAATATCCTTGGAGTCCGCTCGCAAGCGAATCCCCGAAGAATCCAAATGCGGGCGATGAAAGACCGCTGTAATTCAAATCCCAATAAAATGCACATTCGATTCCACTGTCCGCCGCATAGAACGCGTTTGTTGATTCACGAGACCCCGAAGAGAGAACAAGTTCTTTGAACGTGATGTTGAAAATTGCGATGCCGATCGCCAAAAGGAGCGATGCGACAAGAACGGCGTAGAAGAGGGTGAAGCCACGCTGCGTACGTAGCGCGGAAACTCCAAATTCCAAAGTCCAAATTCCAAAGAATTCAGAGATTCTGTTTTTCTTTTGTTTAGTTGTTTTAATCATTGGAGTTTATTTGGATTTTAGTACTTGGTATTTGGAATTTACCGTAGTGCGGTCGTTACTCCCAGTTAAAAAGATATTCATTCACCGTAACGCTTCGGGTAAGTTTTCCGTCGTTCCATGAGGTTGCCACGATTATGTGTGCTTCACGACCCGCAACCGTTTCGGTGATAGTGACACTTCGGGTAAACTTCGTCGGCAACCAATCACTTTCGTATCCATAGAGGCCAACTTCTTCGTCAAACCGAAGCGCCGGACACGTTCCCGTGCACATTGCAATCGTATTCTGAGGAACATCGACGGTACATGCTCCCGTACACGCATCAAGCCCTTCGAGCCACACTTCACCCTGAAGCGCATTTGTGTCCCGTATGTTCCTCGCGTACTCAATCGCTTCTTGACCCAAAAATGTCGCTATCACTTGGTCACGTGCAACACGGGACGCATTCAGTCCTTGCGAACCAAGCGTCAGAGGTCCTGCGACAGCCAGGAGAAGTATCGAAATTGCAACAAGTGTTTCAACGAACGTAAAACCACGCCGCGCAGATGGCGCGGAAAGTCCAAAGTCCAAAATCCAAAGTCCAAAGATTTGATTTTTCTTTTGTTTTGTTTTTTTAATCATTGGAGTTTGTTTGGATTTTGATGCTTGGTATTTGAAATTTACCGCACCTTAGCGATCAAGCGTCCTTTGGCTTACAAGCGTCTGGAGATTAAAATTTGTTTGCGCTTTCGTTGTTCCGGCAATTCCCTTCACCACAATAAGAACCCGCGGTTGCTGGTCATCGTTTGATCCCACCCCATCGACATAGAACGTAAGAGATGAAATGGTCACTTCGGGAGCCGTCAAGGGATGGAACGGACCGCCATCAATCGAACGCTCGATGCGATGTTCGTTTTCGTTGAAATTGTATTCGATTTCACGGCCGTTGGTATCAACAAACATCATGGAAGGCGACCCGTTTATCGCACAGTTTGAGACCGAGCAATCATAGTCAGTCCCGACACGGATAGTGCGCGTCATGCTCTCGAGAGAGAACGTGAGGTTATTCATGACCGATTTGACCGCCTGTGCCTTTCTGTTCGCTTCAAGAATAGAGACAAGAGACCCTGTCGCAATCACCATGACAACAGAAAAGATGAATATCGCAACAATCATCTCGACCAACGTGAAGCCTTGCTTCATATTGGTGGAAACTCCAAATTTCAAATTCCAAAATCCAAATATTTGGTTTTTCTTTTGTTTTTTTATTTTGGTCATTGGAGTTTGTTTGGAGCTTGGATTTTGGTATTTGGAGTTTATTCCTCCTCCGGTCTCTCAATCGCAATCTGCCCCGTTGATTCGACAAGGATCCATCTCTGTCCGGTGGTCCTTACCGATTGTATTTCGATACGCCCTCGCGCTATCGCTCCGCCGTCGATGATTGCATCCGGTTCAGGCCGCCTGAAAACGATGGTGAGATCATCGAGGCCACAATTGTCCGCCTCATCGTCACAAAGATCCCCAACCGACGCACCTCGTCCAATCGTAAATGTCTGAAGCGTCTCTTGGGGTGCGTCATAAAAAAGATCATTGTCAGAATCGATGAAAAGAACATACGTCGTGCTCTCGTCCTCAAAATATATTCCGTATGGCCTGTCAGATATCCCTTGAGACACGCGGACGTTAATACCGTACTGTTGTGCCTGCCTGACCGAAAGAGCAATGTCGTATGCGAGATTATTCAAAAGGACTTCGTCATCGAATTTTGCGTTCCGAACGATCACAACCGTCGAGATAAGGGCGAAGATCGCAACCGTCACCACCATTTCAACAAGAGTAAACCCTGACACTAAGTTTTTCGTTGCTGTATGTGGTGCAAGGTTTGATTTTGATACAGCAAATCTTTCTACTATCCAACAGAAAAATTGAGAGATGTATTTCCGCACCGTTTGCACCGACGAAAAACTTAGTGTACGGGTAAATCCTTTTTGGAAATGAGCACTATGTGGTGGGTGTTTCATACTACAATGTCAGAAGAGAAAATAAATCGATTCCCGAGAGAAACACAAAAAGCGTTGCGAGTACCAGAAATGGCCCAAACGGAATCTCGCTTTTAAGAGTCAAACCGTGCTTTCCTGAAAGTTTTCCAATAGCGAGAAGGGCAATGCTCACAATTGCTCCTGCCCACACCGCAAGGATAAGCGCGGTAAAGCCGCCAGAAATGCCGAATAAAAATCCGATTCCGAGCGCGAGCTTAGCATCGCCAAGCCCCATCCATCGTCCACGCGAAAGTAACCAAAGAAGCGCGAAAGGAAGCGCGACAACAACTCCATTCACAATGATGATACCGAGCATAAGCGGGTCCACAGACAACCCTGCCAGAATAAAAACCCACACAAACACAACAACATCAAATGTATACACGAGACCATCGGGGATTATTTTATGAAGGATGTCGTATGTTGCGATTGCGATTAAAAGCGCGGAAATCACCCAACCAAAAAGAATAAATAAAACCGCAAGATCTCCAAACATACTTCCCTTCCACACAACAAGAGCAAACGCAATTGCTGTTGCAAACTCAACCAAAGGATACTGCGGTGAGATTTTTGTTTCGCAATAGCGACACTTTCCGCCAAGAAAAAGGAAACTCAAGATAGGGAAAAGATCGATCGGTGAGAGTATGCGACCACACACACCGCATGCAGAACGGCCGCGGAACATGCGTCCTGTGTTGTAACGAAGCACAAGAACATTCAAGAAACTACCGACAACCGCACCAAAGATGAAAGCGAAAAGAATCCAGAGAGACATACCCTAGTATACCGTATCCTGTGGGCTCATTTTGGGAGAGGTGAATAAAAAAAAGAAACACTCCGCAGAGGCGGAGTGTTTCTTTTTCGCTTACAGGATGCTCGCGATTACGGTGCGACCCAGTAGTTCTCTGTGCCTCCGTTCGCTGCGTCACAAACGCTGTTCGAGGAAGATGTACCGATAGACGCAGGATCTTCAAGTGTCGTTCCCAAACAGTAGCTTGTCGTACCGCTTGCTGAATATGCGTACGAGGCATTCAACGGATCAATCGGAACTGACGCGATGAACGTCGGTGCCAAGAGTGATGTTGATGCAGGGTACTGGCGGTTTTGATCGAAGTAGAGCTCCGATGCGAGCTTAATCTGCTGAAGATCAGCAAGACGGCGTGCGTCACGTGACTTTCGGCGGGCGCTGTTCAAGGATGCAAGAACGACCGACGAGAGAATCCCGATGATCGCAATCACCACGAGAAGCTCAATGAGTGTAAAACCTTTTTTTGACTTCATAGAGATGAATAATTTAATAAACTCGTTACTTACTAAAAAGAGTAACGTATCCATTATAAATGCCTTTTTGGGCCTGAAAACCGCCCTGTGGACAACTCTCCGCGCCTCCTCTTTTTGAAATGCACGGGTAAAATCGATGCACGATTTTCCCTCATGCTCGGCGCGTCCGCCTCCGCAAGTCATTTCAAAAAGAGGATTCGCTCCGTATGTTATAAATACGAAGAAAAACACTTAGAACCCTGATGAAATGTTGTAGATCGGGATCAAAACAGATGCCAGCAAGGTTCCCACACCAAGACCCAAAAGAACAATCATTGCGGGCTCAATAAGGTCGACGAGCGTATCAACAGCATTCGTCACTTCTCTTTGATAGAAACGTGCAAGCGTCTTCAAAATCTCGCCCAATTCCCCTGTCTCCTCTCCGATTCGTATCATCTGCACCATGACGTTCGGGATATCGTGCGTTCCCGAGAGAGCATCGGCAACCGATGACCCACCACGGACTGCCTCGACTCCTTTTACGAGGATGTCTTCATATACCTGATTCCCCACAACGGTTGAACTGATTTCAAGAGCGCGGACCATCGGTATGCCCGACGTGAGCATTGTGTTCATGTTGTCCGCGATTCGTGCAAGGTAGAGTTTGCGGAACAGGGACCCGACATAGGGAAATGCGAGTTTCAAACGAGCGATTGATGCTTGCCCATCTTTTGTCCGCGTATATTGCCAAAGGAAGAACATGGCAACCGCAAGCGCGATAAGAACGAATATTCCATATGACACCAAGAATTCACTGAGTGCGATGACTGCTCCTGTGTATGCGGGTACATCCTGCCCGCTCTCCGAAAGGATCGTCGAGAGTTTTGGAATGACGGTCGTCAACATGAGTATCATCACGATTACAAAGACGCCAATGACAAATGCAGGATAAATGAGAGCATTTCGCGCTTTGGATGTGATCTCATAGGAGCGGTCGAGATAATCGGCAAGATAGAGGAATGTTTGGTCGAGTTTTCCTGACTCTTCACCGGCACGCACCATGTTTACATAGAACGAAGAGAACGCTTTCGGGTGCTTCTCAAGTGCTTTTGAGATTGCGCTCCCGCCCTGGAGGTCGTTTGCGATTTCAGAAAGCGCACGACGAAGCGCAATATTCTCTGTTTCTTCACCAAGCAATCGAAACACGCGAAGCGCAGAAACCTGTGCTTCAAACAGTGTCGCAATCTGTCGCGAAAGAATGACAACCTCTTTGTTAGAGATCCGTTCGAAAAAAGATATCTTGCCAAAGAGGCTCTTTTTTTCCGCACTTTCGATCGAAACGATGATGAGACCCCGCTGTTGGAGCGAGCGGACTGCAACATCCTCGCTCAAAGCATCGATTGATCCTTTTGTTTCTGCTCCTTTTTGGTCAAGCGCGTTATACGAGAACAACATAGATCATTGGCTTATGAGAATAAGTGCGGTGATGACAACAAGCGCGAGTCCAAAGTATGCGATCCACATATGATTACAACAATTTCTCAAGAATCGTTGGATTGAGTGAGTGCATACGTGCATCCTCAACGGTGATGTCTCCGCGGCGCACCAACTCAGCAAGAGAGCGGTTCATGTCAACCATGCCGTAGTCAGACCCGGTCTCGATGACGCTGTCGATCTCGTGCGTGCGTGCTTCGCGGATGAGGTTTGCGACCGCCTTCGTGTTTATCAAAAGCTCATACGCGGGGACCATGCCACCCGAGACCTTCTGTATCAAGCGTTGCGAGAAAATACCGAGAAGCGACCCGGCCAACTGCACCCGTACCTGCGCCTGGCTCTCCGGCTGGAACGAGTCAATGATGCGGTCGATCGTCTGGGACGCATTGTTCGTGTGCAAGGTCGAGAGTACCAGGTGTCCTGTTTCAGCAGCAGTAACCGCTGTCGCGATCGTTTCGGGCCCACGCATCTCACCAATCATGACAACGTCAACATCTTGTCGGAAGAGCTGATTAAGTGCTTTATGGAAATCAATCGTATCAATACGCACCTCTCTTTGATTGATCATTGATTTCTTCGGCTCAAAGATATATTCGATCGGGTCTTCGATTGTCACGATATGATCTGGTCGTTCAGAGTTCACGACATCAATCATCGCAGCAAGCGTCGTTGATTTCCCGTGCCCCACAGGTCCCACAACAAGGAAGAACCCTTGCTGTCGGCGAGCAAAGTCGGCGAGCACGCTCGGCAGGTTCAACTCTTCAATCGTCCGAATCTGCTTCGGGATGAGACGCAATGCAATCGCAACAAAACCACGGGCGAACGAGCAATTCCCGCGAAAACGGACTGTATCATTGTTATAACTGTATGAAAAATCAATCTCTTTCTCGCGCAAAAAGGTTTCTTTGTTCTCAGGTGAAAGTAATATCTCCATGAGTCCACGTGTATCCGCATCAGTGAGTTCATTTTTTGTGACCAAGGGAAGTAAGAGACCATTCACGCGGATCGTTGGATGATACCCCGTGTTCAAATGAAGATCGGACGCACCCTGCTTTAGGGTTGTTTCAATCAATTCCGTAAGTTGTGTATCGTATGCGCCTGCCATAGATAGATATAGTGTACTACGGATTATTGTAAACGTGATTGCCGCATGAGCACATTACTCCCTTGCTGCTTCTTTCTCTCCTTTCTTTCCATCCTCTTGTGTATCTTCTTTTTCTTCCTCTTCCTCGACGCTGTCATATGCTCCTCCGAGCGTATTCACCTCCTCGAACGGCACAAGCCCGTTCATGCTTTTTATAAGCGCATCTTCGCGCATCGTGAACATTCCTTGTTTCCGCGCTACCTCGCGCACCTTCGGTTCTGTCGGATTCGTCAAAATGACCTGCTCGAGATCTTTATTCATTTCCATAACCTCGAATACCGCCATGCGCCCTTTTGTTCCCTTCGGACACGCCGTTGTTGGTTTGAGCCCTGTCAAAGAGCTTGCCTGCGGAATCGTGTCGCGGAACTTTTTCGGTACATCGGCGAACTCGTTATCAATCATCGCCCTAACACTTCCCTCAATGGGGATCTTTGTTCCTCCGTCGGGACAGATCTTTTTCACCAAGCGTTGCGCCATCGCAAGTGCCAGAGTTGGTGCAATCAGGTACGGGTCAACGCCCATGTCAATCAAACGAGGAATGACACCAATCGCATTGTTGGTGTGAATTGTCGAGAACACGAGGTGACCAGTAAGAGCGGCCTGCACGGCAAGTTGTGCCGTCTCTTTGTCACGGATCTCCCCCACCATGATGATGTCCGGGTCCTGACGAAGTGTGGTTCGAAGACCTGATGCGAATGTATATCCAATCTCTGGCCGCACCTGTGACTGGTTCATGCCGGGAATGTTGTACTCAACCGGATCCTCGAGAGAAAGGACGTTTTGCGTCTCGCGGTCGACTTCTTCAAGCATTGAGTAGAGCGTTGTCGTTTTTCCTGATCCTGTCGGTCCTGAAATAAGGATAAGACCGTACGGTTTTTTGATCGCATTTCTGACCAGCCGCAGATCGCGCTCAGAGAGTCCAATTTCACCCAAAGGAAGAACACCTTTTTCAGGATCAAGGATACGAATAACGACTTTTTCACCGTAGTACGCAGGAAATGTCGAAACACGCAGATCAATCTTTCGTCCCGCCACGTGTGCGGAAAAACGGCCGTCCTGCGGTTTTCGTTTCTCGTCAATCTTCATGTTCGAGAGGATCTTGATGCGCGCAACGATTGCTGGATGCACGTTCAAAGGAAGCGTCAAACTTGTTGCCATCACACCGTCAACACGGAAGCGAATCCGGAGTTCCACATCCGTTGGTTCAATATGGATATCTGATGCATTTTCTTCGACAGCGTGGTTCAAAACCGTCGCAACAATCTTCGTAATTGGCGCATCCTCGACAATCGTTGTGTCAGTCGTTCCCCGCGTTTCGTCACGTGTCCGCTTAATCGATTTTTGCTGCTCGGTATTAAGTTCTGTCTCAAGATCAGTCAGGGCCTCTGTCACCTCTCCCGAGAGTCCTTGGTAATTCTCCACCCCTTTCTCGAAGTCGTTCTGTGAGATCAAGAAGAGTTTGTATGGAATCCCCGTTTTGTGAGAGATGAATTGGAGTGCATCTCGCGCTTCGATGTTATCAGGGTCAACAACACCGACCTCAAGAGCGCCGTCTTTCATACCGATTGGGATGAAGCGGTAGTGTCGCGCCGACTCTTCAGGAATCGTATTCAAAACGTCAAATGAGATCTCCTTTGGGTCAACGGTCCTCGTGGGAAGCCCGTAGTAGACACCTTTTGCAGTTAAAATATCCGTCGGTGATGCACCGCGGCTTCGCACAATCTCTTCAAGCGTCTTCCCGCTTGCGACTGCCTCCTTCTCAATCTCGGGAGGCGCGCCCTCGGGTAGAGTTCCGTTTTGTACTAATTGATCCAAAAATGACATTCGACTTTAGGTTGTAGGTTGTAGGTTTCTTTAGAAGTCAGGTGTCGTCGTCGTTCCAACTGGTGTCGTCACCGCACCGATGGGTGCGAATGGGTTTCTGCGTCCGATGGGTTCAGGTGGAATTGAGACAGTAAAATCTTCGAGTGTCGCGAACGCAGGGTCAGAGAGGACCTTTCCTCCAAGAGTCAACGAGCGGAGCTCGAGAAGTAATGAAAGAAGGTCTCCCCCCGCTTCGGCGGGAAGATTTTCAGACGTCTCAGTCGAAAGCGCGGGTGCTTCATCTTTTTGCACGAAGAATTTGTACGCAACAAAAAGCAGGATGAGAATAACGAGTACGATGATGCCTTTTTTAATGAGTGGGGGCATGATTTATTTGAGCCAATACGTGGTCAAGGAAATGGTGTAGTTTGTGAGCGAATTCGCGGTGTCCCCTGCAGTAAATGCGATCGACTTCACATCAAGCAAGCGCAAACTTCTCTCCAGGTCCGCAAGGTAGGCACGAAACTGATCATATGTCGCCGAGACGGTGAATCCAAGCGAGACACTTCCGAATTCGCCGAACGAAGGACCGAGTGTCCGGTCATTCTCCGTCGTGCCGTTCACTTCACCAACGGATATATTCGAGAGGGAGAGGCCGTACCGTGTTGCAAGAGTGTTGATGTCAATGATCAAGCGCACGGTGTCGATGCTGTTGGGAAGCATCACATCAAGTCGATTTCGGTCCTCAGTTGGGATCGAGTTGTATTTCGTCAAGAGAGCACCGCGAAGTGATATAAGCTCTTTTGAGCGATCAAGTGCATCGTCAAATGTCGCCGACTCTTTTTTAAGCGCGCTCACTTTGTCAAAGCGCGGGTTCGCAATAAAAACGAATGCCACAATGGCGACGATGATAAGGATGATGCTTGTGATGTTTCTCATACTAGGAGTTGTGGGTTGGAAGTGAGAGGTTGGTCGTTAGGATTAGTTTTAGTTTGGCTTGCCCGCCCCTGGCGGGTGTTTTTGATTTTTGCTACATGTTACATGATTCATGCTACATATTTGGCGCTTCGACTGATGCCCCTGCAACAACCCCATCTTCTTCCGGAGTTATATCAAACCACGCCGTGCCAGCGGAAAGCGCGCGGTCCTTGTACGAAAGAACTTTCGGGTCCACAAGAGCACTCACGGTGAATTCAACATCACCACGCTCATCAAGGGTCAGCCCTGAGAAAATCGGATCGCGGACCGAGCGGTTCTTTGCGAATTCATCTGATTGTAACGCAACGGATGCGAATGAACGCGCTTCACCTTGGAGCGTTACCCGCACACCACCCTCTTCGATGCCATAACCAAAAGATGTGAAGCGAACGGTTTCAAGCGTCAGGTCTTCCAAAAGATCAAACATTCCTGACGGCGCCACGTGCGCATCTAAAAGATCTCCTGCAAGAGAAAGTCGCGCGTCAAGCCGCGACAATTCGCGGATAAGTTCCGGCTCGAACGCTTTTTTTGCTTGCTCGAGTGTTTCCTTTTTCCGTGTGAGCGATGTTTCGAGAAATCGTTCGTAGAGAAAAACACCACCCGATATAAGGAGTGAGAGAACAAACAGAGATGCGGCAATGATAGACAAAATACCCCCGATACCTACTTTGGTGTGTACGGGCGTTCCTTCGAACGTTTTCTTTGGTATGAATGATGTCTGGAACTCCTGTGCCATGGTAAAAACGTGGCTAACAATTGCTTCCTCTAGTATAGAACACTCGCAGAGATGTGCTAGGAAGTTCTACACATTCTACGATTCCTCTTCAAGTCGGCGGAGTGCCACGCCGATTGCGACGTCAAACTCTGGCCCAACCTGTTTCAAAACATTCTCAAGGAATGCGGGCGCCTCGACTTTGCGGAACGGATCAGCGATCGATACATTGGCCTCAAATATGGTCTTCGCACGCTCGATAATACCCGGAAGCATGATGCCACCTCCGGTTAAGATCACTTTTCCGACATTGCGCCCCCTGCGTTTCTCATAGGAGAGCATCACATGTTGTGCTTCGTGAAGTATTGCATCAAGAACAAGCGACACGACCTCCGCAACATCTTCTTGTGCTCCCTGCTTCACGACTCCGTAGAGACGTTTCAACTCTTCCGCACGGCTCTCCGTAACACCAAGCGCCTTCGCGACTGCAAGCGTGATCTCTTGCGATCCACGATTGACGACGTGCGATTCGCGGAGCACCTTTCGATCGACAATGTAAATCTTTGTTGAACCAGCGCCCATACCTATGAGCATCGTCGGCACAAGATCTTCTTCAAGTGCCACGCGGATAGTCGAGAATGCTTCAATCTCATAAAACGATGGTGTCAAACCCGCGCCACGCATGACGTCCTGATAACGTGTGAGAGTATCTTTGTGAATCGCAACAGTAAGGATCTCGACTTTCTTCGGACCCGCGACGTCCTCCACTTTCTCTTCAACGTCAATCCGAGGAACGATGCGCCAATCGATCATTACCTCGCTCGCCGCAACAGGAATGTATTTTCGTATCTCAAGAGGAACCATGTCGCGAAGTTTATCTTCACCGACGTCCGGCATTTCAAGGATATTGATCAAGCTCGCAGAAAGAGGAATTGCGACACCGCACGCTTTCGTCGAGACCTTTGATTCACGCATCAAATCCGCAACCGCTTCGCCGAGCTTTGCCGCGGGGAGTTGTGTCGCCCGTCCTGCATCAACGCCCGCATAGGGACCAAGCGCGAGTTCTCCATATGTCTCGAGGATTGCCTTCCCTTTTTTCCTACCAACTTGAACGACTTTTATCGTTGAGGAACTAATATCAATACCAAGCACGCTTTGTGCTTTTCTGGCAAAAAGCCCGCTAAGGCTATTCTTGAGTGATCCGCCAAATAGTGCCATGGTGTAAAAATGAAGTGAACCTTTATCCCCTAGAGTATATCATCTATTCCGCATGCTATCGTTCTTCCTCAAGATTCTCGAGTTCGTATTTCCACACCGCTCTCCACGACGTGATTGGCGGACCGTGACCGCAGACGATCTCTGGGGAACCGCCGCACAAAGTACCAAGGATAACGTCACCCAATCCACAAAAGCGTTCGTTCCTTTCTCATACGCAGACCCGCTCATCCGAGAAGCGCTTCATGATTTCAAATACAACGGAGCAACAACGCTTTCTCGCGTGTTCGCCACAGCAATCGCAGACACGATACGAGAAGATGTCGCAGAGAGACACGTGTTTGGAGAAGAAAAGATACTTGTCATTCCGGTTCCGGCGACGATACGTCGTGTAATTGAACGTGGATATAATCAAACAGAACTTATCGCACGAGATCTTGTCTCCTTATTTAGAGAGCACATGGAGTATTGCGAGGATGGGGTTACGCGCGTCAAAGAAACCATGCATCAGACACGCACCGTTTCAAAAAAAGATCGGTACACGAATATGCACAATGCATTCTCTGTTCCTGTCGCGGAAAGAGTCCGTGGCCGAGACGTTCTCTTGCTCGACGATGTCATCACAACAGGTGCAACGATTCTTGAGATAGCCAACCTTCTTACAGCGCATGGTGCACGACGTGTTTTTTCGTGCGCCGTTGCACACTGAATCTTTGTATTCGTCTTTACTAGAAAATCCGCTTCGCAATCGCGAAGCGGTTTTTCCATCTGAACGAGGTCTTTATTTTCAAGAAACTTGCGGAGACCGTTGAGGTCGAGCATGAGGGCGGCGTGAGTACACGACGACCCGTGTTCTTGAAAATAAAGAGCGAGTGTCTACCAGAGAGCAAGAATAACACTCGTCACCAAAAGCCCAACAAGTTGATATCCGGAGGTAATCCAGAAGTACTTCCACGGTTTTCGCTCCCACATGACCATACCGATCTGAGCAGGCGCAACAAGTCCGAGCCATGCAAAGAAACCGACTTCAAGTCCACCACCAAAACTGTCTGTGCCCATAAGCGCGATAACGTTCGCGAGGACCCACGCAGAGAGCACCCACCCGATAAGTGTCATGAGAACCCCTTTCATCATCACCTTCTTTGCAACTACAGGATCGGCGGGTGTCATAGGAAGGCCCGAAAGACGCATCCACGTATCTCCGAACATCTTTTTCGAGTACCAGAAGTATCCCAAGAATGAGCAGACGATTGCAGATACGAGAATCGCAAGGATGTTTATATACATAGTGAATTGGATTATAGATTGGTAATTACTATTGTTTGGTCTCTTTTTCAAACTCTAAACACACTGAATTGATGCAATACCGTTTTCCTGTTCCTTCTTTTCCACCTGGCACCGCCCCCATTGGACCATCATCAAAAACGTGTCCCAGATGTCCGCCACATTTCGCACAAACCACTTCGGTACGGTGCATGCCGTGAGTATCATCTGGTATCAATCTCACCGCATCCGCAACGGCGGGGTCGGTAAAACTCGGCCATCCTGTTCCTGAGTCGAACTTGGTATCTGATGCGAACAATAATGCGCCACAGCCGGCACATCGGTACGCACCCTTCTCCTTTGAGTGGAGATGCGTACCGCTAAATGCCGGCTCGGTTTCCTTCTCACGTAGCACGCGATGTGCGAGCGACGAGAGATCATTATTCATTTCAGCGGGCGCATTGCTCATACGCACACTCCGCCCGAGAGGGCGGAGTGAAAAATAACTGTCTCCTTACTGAGTAGCTACTTCGGTAAACGTGATTCCCGAAGGAAGCGCGAAAGTGCCTGAATCGGCCGTCCACGCGTCGCAGTCAAAGTTAAACTCCTCGACGAATGGTTCCATCTCTTTTGTTGTTGCGGGAACAGCATCCTCAGCTACTACATCACCCATAGGAAATTTCGTACCTTGCTGAGAGGCGCTTGTCCACGAGTAAATATACGCACCATCGCTCAATGTGTGTGCAACCAAAGTTATGTCGCCCGCGCTGGTCTCAATATCGCTCTTGAACTTACCGCGCGATGCGTAAATCACGCCTTCCAATGTCACACCGTCCACATCGTTCTTCCATGTGCATTTTCGGTCATCACCTCCGCGAATAAGATCCCAGATAGATCCAACAAATGACGCCTCTGACGGAGTCGTTGTTGCGTTGTCGTCACCTGCCAATCCTTCGTCCTTTGATCGAACGAGCGCAACCGCGATTCCTGCAATAACGAGGATCACGATAATCGAAATGATCAATTTAGACGAGGAAGATGTTGCTTGTGGTTCCATACTATTTTCTTCCAATTACTAATAGAAATAATGTTGACTCAAGGGCCATGTGTGCCCTAGAGCATTATGACAGGTATCGACACGTAGGGCAACGCAGGAGAAAATCACGCCTTCCCCACAAAAACCCTCTCAAGAATCCCGCTCGAAACAATGGCATGTGCAGAGTCGTGAGCGACGATCTTCCCTTTATCGAGAACATACCCCCGATGTGCAACTGAGAGAAGCGACTTCAGATTGTGTTCAACAATCATGATTGCTGTTTTTCGGCGCTCATTAATCTCCTGTATCTTTGCGAACACTTCCGCAACGATTTTGGGCGCAAGACCAAGAGACGGTTCGTCAAGAAGGAGTATCTTAGGATCCTGCATAAGCCCCCGCGCAATCGCGAGCATCTGCTGCTGACCACCAGAGAGCGTCCCTGATTGTGCGTGTAGTTTTGTTCGAAGCACAGGGAATATCTGCAACACGTGCTCGACACGTTCTCGAATCACCTTATACGAGAGCCCCCATCCTCCGACTTCCAAGTTCTCTTTCACCGTAAGGTGGCGAAACACCCGCCGTCCTTGCGGCACAAATGCGACACCTCGTTGTACCACCTCATGAGAGACGGGTCGTATGTTCCCTCCTTCCCATACCACCTTGCCGCTATCAATGGGAGCAAGACCAAAAATCGCCTTGAGAATCGTTGATTTCCCCGCTCCGTTAGGACCCATGAGCGCCACCACTTCTCCCTCGTCAATATCAACAGACACGCCGTCGAGCGCACGCACGCCACCATAGTGCACATGAAGGTCCTTAAGTTCGAGGAGTTTCTCTTTAGTCATTTGGTTTATTCCGCCGCGACAGCCGTACCGCCTTGTATCCGCTTCATTATCATGTCGCGCTTGTATGTGCCCCACGCATCAAAGTCGTCAGAGGAAAGGAGTGCATCTCTCACACAAGCGCTTTCGCCATCGCACTCTTTGATAAGACCCGTGAGGATATCGGCAGATTGTTTTGAGAGAGAAAATACTGCTCCCACACCACTTTCGACACCTTCCGGAAAGGAGTAGTAGACGCCCTCAACGAGCGGTATAACGGCCGGAAGCTCCGCGACGTATGTTGTAAAGACAGGAACATCCATTCCTAACTGCTCCATCTTTGCGAGAGCGCCCCCAAAAAAGAATGTCACGTCGGGAGAATATATTGCATCTGCACCCAAGGCCTTTATTTTTGTGAGTTCGGGCAAAAGGTTTGCATTGTCATCGAGCAAAACCACGTCAGATATGATCTTTCCTTTGAATGCCTCCTTGAAGCTTTCGGCGTGCGTATGTGAAAAGGCATTTCCGTAACTTACAAGAGCAACATTCATATGCCCTCGAGCGTATATTTCTTCTGCCAAGAACTTTGACTCATCCTCAAGGGCATATTGCACGTTAAAGAAATACTTACCACTTTGTTCAAAAAGGTTCCTTGATGCAGCTGAAGGTACAAGTGCCAGCACCTCTCTTTCGGAAAGAAGCGGCACGATTGCTTCTTGGGGTGACCCGCATCCGGGTCCAATGATAAATTTCACATTGTCTATGCTCGTCAACTTTTGGAAGGCAGATACGCTTGTTTTTGCGTCACATTGTTCATCTTCAAAAATGAGTTCAACATTCGCGTCGCCGATACCAACAAGAACTCCCTTTCGTATTTCCTCCCCATAATCCGCGAAAGGTCCCGTAAGCGGTGCGATCACTCCGATTTTTATCGGTTCTCCGCTTACCTCTTTTGAATTCTTGTCAGCAAACACGATCAACCATACTGCCGCGATAAGTGCTATGACTCCCCAAACTATTTTTGTTCTGTTGGACATATTCGTTCTATTTTAAATAGGTTACTCTCCTAAATACGCTTCTATAACATCTTTTTGACGAAGCACTTCTTCCGGATTTCCTTCCGCGAGAAGTTTTCCCGCATCAAGGACATAGAGATGATCCGAGAGTTCTCTAATGATATCCATATTGTGTTCAATAAGCACAACGGACTTCCCCTGCGTTCGCAATTCTTTCACAATCGAGATAACAAGCTTCACCATCTCCGGAAAAAGACCAGCAAACGGTTCGTCAAGAAATACAAGTTTAATCCCTCGCGCTTCTACCATTGCAAGCACACGTGCAATCTCGAGAAGTTTTCTCTGCCCGTATGAAAGATTCTTTGCAAGCTCGTTCCGTTTCTCCCACAATCCGACCCGTTCAAGAGCCATTTTTGCTTGCTCGTGATGAAATTCTTTGTGTTTCTCGAAAAGAGATCCCCACACGCTTCGCCGTGTGAGCACAACAAGCACATTGTCGATAACAGGGATTTGTTCGAACAACCGGACATCCTGAAATGTTCGAGTCATCTCGTATTCCGCCACCTCAGATGTCTGTATTGAGCGAAGCGTTGTTGCAGAAGACACAAGCACCTCTCCTCCGTCGATTGGCACAAGACCCGTCAGAGCATTGACCAAGGTTGATTTTCCAGAACCATTCGGCCCCACTACGCCAGTCACCTTCCCTTCTTCAAATGCAACAGAGAGGTGGTCGACGGCTTTTACGCCGTCAAAATGCTTGTAGAGGTTTTTTGTCGCGAGAAGTGACATCTACTATTCAAGCAATGCTGCTTTACCATTTTTAATGACCCAAAGATCCGATGAGATCGAAAAGATGGCTCCTCCGACTTCTTTTGTTGCTTTGCCCACCATTCCGTCATATTCAGTGATTTTTTTCACGTAATTGGAGACATCTTCACCTTCCTCAAAACCATTAACCAGCATCATAAACGTGTCATATCCTTGCGGAGCGGTTCGGACGTTAAAGCGAACCTCAGGAAATGCTTTCTCGAATCTGGTGATAAACGAGGGACTTGCGATTACTGAATCGGTATACCAATATCCTTCAAATATGCTCGGGTTGGCACTCATACCAAAACCTGCCGCGGAGCTGATATTGCTCACTCCCGCATTCTTCAACTCTTGTCCGATGATCTCAAGCGATGGCGGAAAGGAGACCAGGAAGTAAATATCCGGATTTGCTATTTTTGATTTTGCAATAATTGTCTTGAAATCACGCAAAGTGGCATCAAAACGTTCCTCATAGACCATTTCTATATCTGGATCTGTGTCCACTTCCATTTTGAGCGCAGTGATAAGTGCGTCAATGCCTGGGTGTGCTTGTGAGAGAATTGCGACCGTTCGCACATTTCTCTTTTTTGCTTCAACAATCCAGTCGTGTACCTCGTCCTGAGGAAGAGATAGGTATGTGAAATTGTATTCCCCGTCTCCAACTCGAGTATCGTTACATACGCAAAAGTGCGGAATCTTTGCTTCGTACGCAAGCGATTTTACCGCATTCCCCGTTCCTGAAGTCGTCGTTATGAGCGCCTGCACCTTGTCTATTGTAATAAGTTTTTGTGCAGCACTTGCAGATTGGGCGGGATTCGTACCATCGTCCTCAATAATGACTTCATAGACGTTCCGTGTTCCTCCCAAATCTTCCTGCGCAAGTGCAATTCCCTTTACCAACGAGTTGCCGAAGATTGCGGCCGGTCCGGTGAGCGGTGCAATAACTCCGATCTTAATCGGTTCGCCTGACGCTTCTTTAGGAGAGCGACTTGCAGCCGCAACGATAATCAATAAAACGATGATAATCCCAACAATCCAAAGTGTTTTTTTCATGGTTTAAGGACTTACGTAGCTAAAGGTTTCCAAAACCTCTGTAGAATTGATTCGTGCCCATTTACTCAACCGTGTTTACTGAGTAGTTAATCCCAGAAACATTGCCGTCTTCACCAAGGGTATAATCTCCTAATACCCCAGAAAAGGTCATCCCCGAAAGAGTTTTTTTGATGCAATCAGAATCATGTTCCGCACACTCCATGAGGGCATCACTGATTATATATACCGAATCGTATGCGGCACCCGCGTAAAACTCGCTCCCTTGGGGGCTTTCACCAAACTCAGCAACATACTTCTCCAAAAAGTTTTTTGCTGAAGATACTTCGGAGCTAAGTTTGGGAGCATCGATGAATATGAGACCTTTTGCGTTTTCTTTTCCTGCAACTTCTGCCGCAACCGGAGAGCTAAATGCATACGCGCTAAAAAGCTGCTGTTGTAACCCGCCATCCCGTATTTGCTTTACCATTATCCCCGTACTCTTCGGCTCTGTGCCCAAGACAATAATTGCCTCGGCGTTGGATTCTTTCAGTTTCAAAACCGAAGTTCTAAAGTCAGTTGTATCTGGAACATTTACTTCTTTTGTAGTTATGGTTCCGCCAAGGTTCGTAAATGCTAATTCAAACGGTCCAAAAAAGGCGTTTGTAAAATCGGCATTAAGAGTAATGATGCCGACAGTTTTAAATCCCATCTCGTACACCACTGTTGCGAGATTGCTTCCAGCGGCATCGTCAGACGGACTATTTCTAAATATGTATTTACTTTGATTTGTTATTTCTGGACTTGACCCCCATGTAAAGACAATGATTTTATTTTCTTCCGTAATGCTTTTTGCGCTCAATGTAGCGGCACTACACACATCTCCGAGAATAATTTTTACCCCATCAACATCGATTAATTTTCTTACTGCGCTTACGGCTTCTTTTGCGTCACACATCGAATCCTCGTAAATCATCTCTAGAAGTCGGCCACGAACACCACCGCTGGAATTTATTTCGTTTACCGCAAGTTGTATCGCGTTTTTTTGTTGGACTCCAATCACCGCGGCATTACCCGTCAGCGGAGAAATGAATCCTATCTTAATCGGCCCTGTTTCGGTCGGAGCTTTGTTTGACATCGACATCCCAATCCACACAATCACTGCGAGAACGACAATACCCAGAATCCATTTTGTTAGTGTGTTCATATGATTAGATTGCCACAAATTGGCTGTTTTTAATGGTTTTTATAATTATTGTTTTGATTGCGTCGCCATTTTCATCGATACTGAAAGTTCCGCTCGCACCCGCATATTCTTTTGTTTCATAGAGGCAGTCCTTCACTCGCGTAACATCATCACCAACCCGGTTAATACACTTCACGAGAAGCATGGCTGCGTCATATGCGTTGGCGGCAACTGTGTCGGGCACAGTGCCAAAACGCGAGAGATAGGCGTTGTTGAAGGTTGAGATTGTTTTTTCATCACTGCGATTGTCATATGAATATGGATAGAGAAGTCCTTCTGCGGCCCCGTTTGGTGTGGTTAACAGCTCAGGACCTTCGACGCCGATATTATAGAACTGCGCAGTGATACCAAGCTCGCGTGCTTGCTCAAGAATAAGAGCTGCGTGTTTCGGTGTCGCAATCAAGAAGATATCAGATGGCTCGAGATTCTTGATTTTCAAAAGCCCCGCCCGAAAATCAGTTGTTGTAACGTCATACTTCTCTGTGAAGCCGATCTTTTTTCCACTGTTTTCGAATGCTGGCGTAAAAACCTTCAAATAGGGTTCTGTAATCGCTGTGTTAAGCAACAAAAAATGCAACGTATCCCCCTTCATCTTCTCCGCAATAAATTTTGCGAACACCGGGGCCTCTTGTGCGCTGTGATGAATAATTCTGAAGATGTAATCGCCCAAAGCAGAGATCTCATCTGATTGTGCGCCCGGAAGAAGGAGTACGACCTTCGCCTCTTCTGCGACTGGGCCAACTGCCATAACTTCTGACGACCCATAGGGACCGACGATGTATTTCACTCCGTCAAAATCAACCAGCTTCCGATACGCGCTGATAGCGGTAGGTGCTTCGTACTTGCTATCTTCAACAACAAATTCAAATGAGTTGCGCCGGGAACTTTTTTCTATATCTTCTTGAGCAAGTACCAGTGCGTTGCGAATATATTCCCCTGCATCAGCCCGGGCTCCCGTCAGTGGTGCAATAACTCCAATCTTAATCGGTTCGCCTGACGCTTCTTTAGGAGAGCGACTTGCAGCCGCAACGATAATCAATAAAACGATGATAATCCCAACAATCCAAAGTGTTTTTTTCATGGTTTTATTTTATTTTTGTTGCTTCCCCATCGCGCAACTCAAAAAGTGCTGTCGGAAGAAGCGTTTTATGATTTTCTGTAAAAGTAATCTCCCCAGAAACTCCTTCATACTTATCTAGATCTTCCATTTTCTGTAACACCACGCCTTTGTCTCTGCTCTCGTCCAAAAGATCAAAAAGAAGCATTGCGGCATCGTAGGCCTGGCCCGCAGGGATTCCTGGCTTTTCACCATATCGAGATTCAAAGTCATCGACAAAGGCATCTCCATAAAAATCAGGTGCTATAAAAACCATGCCATCGGAATTGCCCTTTGTTTCTCCGGCAAGATATGGATCCACTTCGATACTATAAAGTTTTCCTGTGTATCCGAGCTCTCGTATAACTTTAATCGAATTAACGAACTGATAATACGTACCAACAAAGATGGCTTCCGGTTTCAAGGTAACAATTTTCGTAATTGGTAACCTTACATCGTTTACATCTGGAAGGACTATTTGCTTTTCAAGAACAGTCCCCCCAAGCGCCGTGAACTTATCTGCGAAGGCATTGCTTACTTCTGTTTCCCAACTATCAAGAGTTCCGATGATACCAACGGTCTTTACGCCTTGTCCAAAAACAAATTCCGCTATTCGTTCTGCTTCAATCGTGGGATCCATCCACAACATGAGAGGATTCCTGGGATTTGGTCTGTTTTTGATAGGTGCGTAACTGGGAGTAATAACAGGAATCCCTGCGTCTGCGACTCCGGCAGAGATTGCTGCGACCTCTGTTTGAAAAAGAGGCCCGATAATTCCGTCCACCTTATCGAGAGTGGTAAGTTTCTGGAACGCGGACAGTGCTGTCTTTGCCTGACCCTGACTATCTTCAAAAATAATCTCGATCTTAATACCATGTGCTTGTTCAAAGTCAGTTCGGGCCATCTCTATCCCACGTTGGGCCGCCTCACCCCACGACGCGGCTTCTCCTGAAAGGATAAGAATCGCGCCAACTCGTAAATTGTCACTCTTGGGAGAACGGTTAAGGACCCCAACGATAATTAGGGCGATAACAACGAGAACGAGAATCCAAAGTGTTTTTTCATGGTTTAGGCGCCTTCCTAGTGGTTATTACCCTCATCCTACCCGACGCCCTTGAAATATCAATCTAGAGCTTATATTCGCCCATAAGCCCTTGCGGCCGGTAAAGCATGAGAACAATCAAGAGAACACCGTAGACAACTTGCCGCATCTGAGCAGCGATGTCTGTTGGAAATCCAACAAAGCGGAGTATCTCAGGCAAAAGGATGAGTGCAATTGCGCCAATGACCGCACCTTTATTGTTCGCGAGTCCACCAAGGATAATGATTGAGAGAATGAAGATGGATTCCAGAAGTGCGAACGTCGACGGGTCAATGAACGTGATGTATGTCGCGAAAAGCGAACCGGCAACAGCTGCCATCCCCGCACTTATAACAAAAATGAGAAGTTTGTAGTGACGAGTCCTGTATCCAAAAACAGAGATTGCTTCTTCATCTTCTCGTATCGCCTTCAACACTCTTCCGAACGAAGAATTCACGATGCCCTGCGATATCCAAAAGATGATGAGTGCGCACACAATGACAAGAACAAGGAACCCGATGTTCTCCGAGAATGAGAAACCAAATATCTCGGGCCGTTTGATGCCGGGAATTCCCAATGGTCCGCGCGTAAGCGACTGCCAGTTCAAAAAAACGCTCCACGTGATGATGTTGAACCCAAATGATGCCAACGCGTAATAGTCACCTTTGAATTTCGACATCACGAGACCTACGAAGAGCGCGAAGAGACCTGCGATAACGATTCCAACAAGGACAGAGAGAAAAAATCCCCATCCCAATGTCGTGAGGAGTATCGCCGTTGCATATGCGCCGATCCCATAGAAAGCCGCGTGCGTAACAGACAAAAGCCCTGCGTATCCCACAACGAGATTGAGCGAGATGCCGAGGATCGAGTAGATCCCGATGAGAATCGCGAGGTGAATCAGGTACTCCATAATTATCTTTTGAGTATCCCTTGTGGACGGAACAGAAGAAAGAGGATGAGAACGCCGAATGCAATCGCATCTTTCCACTCTCCAGAAATCTTCCAGATACCAAAGTTCTCAACGAATCCAAGGAAGAAAGCACCGACCGGCCCGCCGTAGACGTTCCCAATCCCACCGATAATAGCCGCGATTACCCCCTTCAAAAGAAGCGAGAGACCCATGGTCGGTTCGATACCCGTATCAAACCCAACAAGAATACCTGCAAGGCCACCGATCGCGGAGCAGATGAAAAATACCCATCCGATGACTTTCTCAGTATTGATGCCAACAATCTGCGAAACCTCTTCGTCGTCTCCAATCGCCTTTATCGCCTTTCCGAACATGGTGAACTTGAGGATAAGCGCGAGCAGAATCATGACGACGATGCCTGTCACCAGGATGATGAGTTGTATCTCTGTGATTATCCCGCCAAAGATGTCGAACACTCGTTGCGAGCCGACATTTCGCGAAAGCGTCTGGAACTGGCTCGTGAAAAGAATCGCAACGATTGCCTGGAGTGCCGTGAGAACACCGAGAGATGCGACGAGCGTCACCAAGCTCGATGCTTTTCGTTTTTTGAGGGGCTTGTAGATGAATCGGCCCACAAGGAATCCGACGAGGCCTGCAAGAACGATGCCAATCGCAATCGCAGCGAATGTGGGAAGGCCGAGCGTCTTACCAAAATAAAAGACAGCATACGCGCCGACCGCCGTCATGGCTCCGAAGCCGAGATCAAAGAATTTGACCGTGCTGAAGAGAAGGTTGAACCCGATCGCCAGGAGCATGTAGATTGACCCTGCGATGATGCTGTTGGCTATAAGTTGCGGAACGATGTCCATGAGCATCTAGTATACCTAAAAACAACCGCCTAAAAAGGCGGTTGTTTTTCGAATGTACTCGCTATTCTATTGCTGATACGGCTCAATTTTTCCGTTTTTTACTACTTCTGCCTTATGTCCACTTGAACGATCGCCGGACTCCTCCATGGTGACCACACCCGAAGCGCCTTGCCAGCCCTTAACAGTACGAATCCATTCTGCAAACTTCTCTCCATCGTTTCCACCGGCAATAAGTCCATCTCTAACAAGATATACCGCATCATAAGTAGTCGCCATGTATCCAAGATACGGAACCTCTTCCACATTATATTTTGTGGTATACGAAGTAACTAGGTTTTGTAGTTTGAGATTGCTTAAATCAGGTATGAACTCTGCCGCATAAGCCCCCTCGAGAGATACTGCGTTGTTCTTAATGGTTACTGAATCTCCCGCAAAGGAATCACTGAGTAAGAGTTTGGGCTTCCAGTTAAGTTCGCCAAGTTGTTTGAGTATGCGTTCGCCGGATGCTGCTGTCTGCACACTGAGGAAGAGCGCATCAGGATTCTGATCTTTAAGCTTGGTAAGGATTGATCGAAAGTCACTCGTGTTAGTTGGGAACGCCTCATTGAGAGTTTTTCCTCCGAGAAGTTTAAAGCTTTCATCAAAAGCCCCGTAGAGACCAGTCGCGTATTCAGTTTGCTCTTGAATAACGGCGACGGTCTGCCATCCCTGCTTGTTGGCAAGCTCTGCCAAAACCTTTCCTTGCGTGGCGTCACTTGGGTAATCGCGCGCAAAAAACTTGCTAATCCCTGTTAAATCCGGGCTTGATGCACCAAAAGAAAAAATCGTCACCCCACTCTTAGCGGCGATAGGTACTGATGGTATTGTCGCGCCACTGCACATACTGCCGAGAATAATTTGTACCTTGTCCACATCTACAAGTTTTTGCACAGCACTTACAGCCGTAGGACCAGTGCACTCGTCGTCTTCATACACAAGCTGTATTTGTTGACCATTAATACCACCCGCGGCATTTATCTCTTCCACTGCGAGTTCAACCGTATTGCGAGCAGGCTCACCATATACTGCGGCATCTCCTGTAAGGGGGCTGATGAATCCGATTTTTATCGGACCCTCAGACACCGGTTCATCCTTCTTCCCTGTTAGTGCCGAAATACCCCAGATAACAAGGAGGAGCACGATAATCCAAACAATTGCTTTGACTGTTTTATTCATGATTATTAAGAAACGTATAATATTCGAAAATATACACCTCCCAGAAAAAGGCGCAATGCCGAGCTATAAACAGGTTCTGCTAGCCAAAAACCATTACCGTACCGGGGCATATCCTCCCCTCACTCCTTTTTTTGAGAGAACAATCTGCCAGAGTTGGTTCTTTCGTGCGCGGAACGAGCCCGCGGACGCAAGAAGATAATATTTCCACATCCGGTAAAACCGCTCTCCGTATTTATCCTTAAGCCGCGGCCAGTTTGCGTCGAAGTTCTTGAACCAGTGCATGAGTGTCGTGTCGTAGTACGCTCCGAAGTTGTGAAAGTCCTCGATCACGAAAAGTCCTTCCACAGATTTACTGATTTGCGCCATCGAAGGAAGCATCGAGTCAGGGAAAATATATTTTGCTATCCACGCTTCGGTGGTGTGCACAGATTTAGCACTTCCGATTGTGTGGAGTAGGAATAATCCGCCATCGTTCAACACCGAGTGTACTTTTTTCATGTATGCTCTGTAGTTCTTGTATCCAACATGCTCGAACATTCCCAGAGAAACAACATGGCTGAAGTGCTCTGTAACATCGTGGTAGTCCTGAAGACGCGTTTCTATGGGAAGTGAACCTTTCTTTGCATTCGCATACTCCGCCTGTTCTTTTGAGACCGTGAGGCCCGTGCACAGCGCACCATACTTTTCTGCCGCGAAATGTATGAAACTTCCCCATCCCGAACCAATATCAAGAACGCGTTCTCCCTTCTTGAGGCCGATCTTCCGACAGACGAGGTCAAGTTTTGCTTCTTGTGCGTCGTCGAGCGTTTGTGCCTCTTTCCAGTATCCGCACGTGTACGTAAGACGCTTATCAAGCATCGCTTCATACAAATCATTCCCGATGTCGTAGTGATGCTCTCCAATCGCAAATGCACGGAGTTTTGGAATATTGAAGAGACGCGATTTTGCATACGTCAGCAAGATTCCAAGGGTGGGCCGTATTTTTTTCTCAAGTTGGGCACTGAGCACCTTGTTGAAGAATTCATCGAGATCTTTCACGTCCCACCAACCGTCCATGTAGGACTCGCCGAGAGCAAGCGTGCCACCCTTCATCACGCGGTCATAGAATTTTTCCTCGTGGATTTCGATATCCCACGATCGTCCGCCACCGATCTCTATATCGGTTTTTTTAAGTAATTCTTGTATAAATTCTTTTGATGACATGTCGATACTTTTACTCGATTACGTACTTTTTGATACAGACCGGCTTCCGTTGCATTAAGGACTTTGTAACAGTGTCACCAACCCCTTCACTTTCGTTTACTTGAAATGCTACAAGTGCATCGGATGCGTTTACCACTTCCGTGTTTCGGTTAAAATATGTTTCTTTATCTATTACAGTATTCTGTGGATTTCCCGCAAGGGCCTCAGTGTTTGCGTTATATAAGTTTTCTAGCTGTGTAATAAGTCCTTCTGCTTGCTCAGGTGTGATAACGCCTTCAGCTGCTCTCATGCGGTAATGAGTAGCATATACACCTAGTGCTGTAGGCAAAAAGATTTTTACACGATCCGCATGACTAAGTTTTAGTGCTTCGTCAGTGGCAAAGTAGTCAACATTGAGGGCACCCCCAGAAACGATTCCATCTCCTCGTGCAATTATTTTTCTTACGACTTCTCGCACGTTTTCTTCAACCTCCTTGTTTGTCTTTCTCCAACTTCCACTAATTCCAAACCATAGCTGACCTTTCTGTGACTTAAGACCGTCAAGATTGGCAAACAAATCTTCGATTCTTTCAAAAATAAGGTTTCCCCTATCAATTGTTTCCTGACCATCTTCAATTTTCATACTTTGAGGTTAAATATTTTTCTTATTCTACTCCGAAGTCAAAGTGCTCGAGGGCAAGGGTAACCGCGTGCACCTGGTGCTGGGTCACGTCGATTCGAAGTGGCGCTTCCTGTGCGCTATTTTGGATGCCACCCTTCGCCTTTGCATCGCTCTTAAATTGCGTCTTGATGAACTGATTCTGATATGACGCTCCCACTTGCCATGTCATGAGATTGAAGATTCCTGCTTCAATAACACACCTGAATTTTTGTATGTGATACTCATCCCCTTTCTTTTTTGCAATCGCGTAAGCGGAAACAATTCCCTCAAATGCGTATGCGGTATTTCGCGTTCGTTCAAGAACTTTGTGTGTGTCAATCATCCAATCAGCAAGCGTTATCGTATAGTCGCCATATTTTTCTGTTTTCTTCCATCCGCTCTCTGAAAGTTCGTGAAATGCCATCGAGCTCCACTGATAGTATCCCTTCGTGACATCCGAGTCCGGATTCTCCTTGAGAGCTGCTTTGATGTTCTCCGCATACCCAACATCGGCCAACTCTTTGATTTGATTCTCCCACTCTTCATACCCGCGATACCGAGCGGCTTTGACGAGTGCCAGAAGCGCTTCGCCGTCGTAGTACGAAGAGGCATCTCCATATGAGAGACCGTCCTCATCATACGATGCATGGAAAAGTGTATCTTCCGTTACCGCGCTAGTGAGAAAACGTAAATATCCATCAAGAAGTTTTTTGTGGCGAGCAAGTTCTGTTTCAGAAAGTTCATTTTCGCGCGCGTTCAAATATTCGATGTGCGCGAGCGCGGCGAGTGCAACCGTTCCCAAACTTCCCTCTTCCTCTCCGGGATAGAGAATGTACCGCGCGTCATCCGCGCGTGTCTTTGAGTATTTCTCAAAAAACGCAAAAGATTTTTCGAGGGGTGCGATAAGGCGTTCCTCGTGCGTGTACTCATAGATAAGAGCAAGCCCCCAGAGAGCGCCCGCTTGTCGTACCGAACTATCATCATCTGTGTATGTTTTCGAGATCCAATCGTACTCGTATTCAAAATTTCCTTCGAGCCGCTGATTCGCAAGTATGAAATCCGTTCCTAGCGTGAGGCCTTCTTCGAGCATTCCTTTTGAGAGAAACGGGTCGCACTCTGGTGCTGCCGCCATACCTCCTCCACTCTTCAAAAGCGCAAACCCAATGAGAATAAGCCCCAGAACGATAAGAACCCCCGTAACTACTTTTGTTTGCATAGGGCTAGTATACCTCACCGGATCATTGGACTTTAAGTCAGGGTCTTCAGATTGTGTTCCTTAATCAGTTCCCGTACCAGCGGTTCTATTTTTTTGTACGTATCTTCTGCGGCCTTTTTGTCGACACGTACGGAGTCCTCCACGTTCCATCGGATAACTTTTTGATCGTTTTTGAGAAAGTCGGGAATATAGGGTTCCTCTGCCATCGAAACAACGATGTCAAAATCCTTAAGCATCTGCGGGTGTAATCTCTTTGTAGTATTTGCCCGTACATTCATCCCATTCTTTTCCATCAAATTGAAAAAGTCGTCTGTTTCAAACAGGTTAACCAATACTTGTCCCTCTGGTTCTTCCGGAGCGCCAGGATATGTCCCGACAGACACAGCGCCCTCTGTCTCTGTTAGACGATTATAAATCGCCGCAGCCATTTGACTCCGAAAATAATTCCCCTTACAGATGAAAAGAACTTTCATACCCTTCTTCATTCGAAGATGTCTTTAACCATGGTAGACCCTCGAAGAAACAATTTGCCCGTTTGCAATATCCAAGACCTCGGCAACCATCATATCTCTTTCGCCAACAACAGATCGCATATATTCCATCCACACATGCTCGTCATCCGCCGTAATAGAAATTGCCTTGTAGTGCAAACTCGGCAAACGTGTAAATGCATCCTGCCACCACTCTCTCAATGCATTTTTACCTTGTATCAGTCCTTGCGTTTCTGGCTGTCGTTCTTTTAGTTTTGGGCTGTAGTGTTTTGCTTCCTCGTGATAGAGAGATAGCAATTTCTCCAAGTCCTGAGCATTAAACGCCGCAAGCCACGTTTCGGC
>JBBTUJ010000008.1:0-9575 GCA_038063815.1 Patescibacteria group bacterium
GCCCGCGCGCATGGGGTACGAGAGATGAAATCTCGCCACCGTCACGCGCTCCAAACACTCTCTCATGTTGATGTTTCTCTCGTTCGCGGAAAAACAGGATGGAAGGTTACAAACGTCGTATCGCGCCACTCCTTCTGGACTCTTCTTGCGTCCGATAAAGAAAAACTGGCGCTCCTTTCACGTGTTGCAGGGCTGACACGTCGGCTTGTTGCGGGGGAGGGAGGATCACACAGCGTTTTTGATATTTTTTCAGGCCTTGCTTTGTCGCTCGCAAAAGGAACATACACAAAACAAGAACTCGCGTACGCTGAGATCACAACACTTCTCCGCCTTCTTCATACGCTCGGATATCTGAAAAAAGATACAGAATACGAAACATTCCTTACCAATTACGCGGATTTCTCAAACGAAACAATCGCGCGGATCGCTCCTCTGGAGCGCCGCGCGATTGTGGATGTGAACGAAGCGCTTTCTGCTTCACATCTTTGAAATAACAAACAACGAATCTTTTTACACAATTTTTGCGAGGGTAAAAATGTGTAAAAAGGCGTGTTTAGACAACACGTCAAAAACCCCTTTTCTTACAACGTGAAAAAGCCCAAAAACACTTGACAAATCTAATGATTTTGCTATAATAGAGGGTAATCTATGTGAGTTGAGCATCCAGACGTTTGTTCTTCGTCAATCCGTTTTCGTTAAGTTTTTGAAGCTCACCCAAGCAACACAACGTAGTGCCCCAGGAGGGGACCATGAACCGCAAGTGCTTGATCGCGTTGGTCGTTGGTCTGTTCGTTGCGTCCGCGCCGGCGACGGCGCAGGAATCCGCCTTCACGCGGAGCTGCAACGTCAAACTTCTCAGCGCGTTCGTGTTGGACATCGGCGCTCGCCCGTCGGACTCGCCGGCGTTGCAGGCGAGCTGCCGGATTACGCACAAGAGCGGTGCCTACGGCGGTATCTGGGTCGGCCAGCTGACCGACTATCTGGGCGAGCGCTCGCCGCTTGGAACTGAGAACGACTACTACGTTGGTGTCGCCAAGAAGGTCGGCATGTTCACACTTGACGTCAGTGCGTGGTTGTATGACATCGCCAACCCGAAGACGTTCGATGGGTTGGCGGGCGACTTCGTGGACGTCACGGGAGCCCTCTCCTGCAGTACCTGCAAGATGAGTCCCTACCTGGAGATTCACACTCTGTACGGAACAGGTCCGCGTTCGTTTCAGGGTGGGTGGTACGCCAAGGTCGGCGGCGGCAAGACCGTCGCGGTCAACAAGCGATTCGCTCTGGGTGTGGATCTCAACGGGGTCCACAACGATGGAATTGGCGGCGGGTATGCCAATGTCCTTCGTCTTACCGTTGCGCCCACGATTCCTCTGAAGGGCGGCGGCACACTGAAGGTCCCCATCTCGTACTCGAGCCCACTCAAGGGTGAGGGTCTCGAAGACCAGTTCTGGGGAGGTGTTGCCCTGTTCTTCTAGGGGCTTCAGGTTTCGAAAACGGATGGGGGCCGGCTCGCACAGCACGTGCGGACCGGCCCTTTTCCTTTTATATTTTTTGTATCTATGATTGACAAATACTTTATATTCGCTATAATACTAACCGTAACATAGTTGTTCTTCGTCATCGTTTCAGTCAAATAGCTCATTCGATACTGCCAAACGGCGGAGGAGGTTGCCATGGAGGAGACCATCGGTCGTATTTCTGGCTTCCTCATGGTGGCCAGTATCATCCCGTATTTGTTCGGCGTATACACCAAGAGGATCGTGGCAAACCCGATTAGTTGGGGAATCTGGACTCTGGTCGGTTTTGCGTTTTTGGTGAGTTCGGTCAGTGCCGGAGTATCAAAAGACAACCTCTGGCCAATCATCTTCGGATTCGTAAACCCACTACTCGTAAGTGTTCTCGCCCTTTGGAAGGGTACGGCAAAGAAGCCGGAACCTTTTGATTGGGCATGTGCGACTTTGGGGGTGTTGGCGATCACCGCATGGTTTTTCACCAAGGACGAACCGACGACGGTTCGCTTCGCGATGTACATTGCGGTGTGTGCCGACGTGTGTGCTGGGATTCCAACTGCCCGCTTCCTGTACGGTAGTCCACAAATGGACAGGCCATTGGCGTGGATTCTCTTTACCACGGCGTGGGCGTTAGCACTCACGATTCTTCCGGAGTGGACGCCGGAATACGTCACAATTCCCTTGTACATGTTTACCGCCGGAGCAGTGATTTCCTACCCGGTAGTACGTTACCGGGTGGTGAACCGTCTCTCGTGGCGGGAGTGGTTCTAGGGACTGAAGCGATGAAAAGGTCCGGGCTCCTATCACAGGAACCCGGCCTTTTCTTTTACACGATTCTATACTGCCCGAGAGATGTTTTTATGAAACCTTCTTTTGCAAGATCTGAAAGAACATTTCGGATCTCGGAATTCTTCTTTTCTGTTTCTTGCATAACGTTCTCAATAGTGAGGGATTTTTGTTTATGAAGCATCCGCAGAATTGTTCCACGGAGTTCTCTTCGTGACCCTTTGAATTTTGATTGTTTTGTATGATGTACGCTTCTCCGGTTCGGGTTTGGGTAAGTGCGTTTGAGATACGATCCATAATCCATGAGAGCGTAATACCATTCTCGTGGATTTTTTATGTCGAGCGATTTTTCGATAAACGGCACCAATTCGGCATCAGATATTTTTCTGCGTTTTTCCGCGCCCGGTCCGCATATGTCCGCGTAGTGTGTGATAAACACACTTCTTATATTTGTTTCAATAAAAACCTCTGACGCATTCCAAATAAATGTTCGAAGCGCTTTTGCGGTGTATGGACCGACTCCGGGAAGGGCAACAAGATCTTCATATGAGTGGGGAAGTGCTCCATTGTATCTTTCAACAATGATTTCAGCCGCGCGCTTCAGGTTGAGCGCGCGGCGATTGTATCCGAGTCCCTGCCACTCTCTAAGCACATCTCGTGTCTGTGCTTTCGCCAGACCCTTAAAACTCCGAAACTTTTTAATGAACGATGTGTATTTTGGAATCACCCGATCAACCTGCGTCTGCTGGAGCATAATCTCTGAAATGAAAATTCTGTATGCTTCCCCGCCCCCGGTGGGGGTCTTCGAAAATCGCCACGGCAACTTCCGTCCGGACTTTTTATAGTGATTCCATATGATTTTTTTGAACGCAGAGATTTTCATTGCTTGTATTGTGCTCTACAATGCAGGTATGGGAAAGATGTGTAAGCGTTTTGTTGCAGTCGTTTTTGTGGCGCTTGTTTTTCTTGCTGTCTTTTTGCACGGAAAACAACCGTCAAATGATCGCGCTTGGTCGCCCGATCAGGATGTTCTCCCAACAGTCAAAATCGAAAAGGAGAACATTACAATCAAAAATATACGAAACTTCACGTATCGCTCAACGACAGAGTACACTCCTGGATATTACGACCGTACGATTTTGCTTGATGAGGTCCAAACGGTTTGGTTCATGATGGAACCGTTCGATACAGCGGGTGCGGCTCACACCCTGGTGAGTTTTGGGCTCTCTGACGGAACATATATCGCCATATCAGTAGAGATACGCAAAGAAAAAGGAGAGTCGTTCTCGCCGCTCAAGGGACTTTTCCGCGAGTATGAGCTTGTGTATGTTATCGCTGATGAGCGTGATGTAATTGGTTTTCGTGCCAACTACCGACACGATGACGTCTATTTGTATCCAGTCGTTGTGACCAGTGAGCAAGCGCAGGCGTTTTTTTTGAGTATGGTGACACGTGCACAAGCACTTCAAGAAAAACCAGAGTTTTACAATACGATAACAAATACGTGCACAACGAATATTGTTGATCACGTCAATGAAATCTCGCCAGGACGTATTCCGTGGAGTTTCAAAATCATCCTCCCCGCCTCTTCGGACGAGTTTGCGTATGATCTCGGACTCTTCGGCACCACAACTTCCTTTGCCGATATGCGCGAGCGTTACCACATCAACGAGCGTGCGCGTGAGTATGCTGACGCGGTGGACTTTTCAAAACGTATCCGGGAATAGAAAGGTTTTTTATAGCAGCTCCACCGTGCCTAGGGTTAATTATGCGCCACCCACAGTGTCTTCAATCTCTATCAACCTGTTGTATTTACAGATGCGCTCGGAACGTGTGGGCGACCCGGCCTTGATGTAATCGCACGAAAGACCGACGGCAAGGTCTGCGATGAAGGTGTCCATTGTTTCGCCCGAACGATGTGATACAAACGGAATCCACCCTTGTTTCTTTGTTATTTGAATGGCCTCGACTGTTTCTGTGAGTGTTCCGATTTGATTAAGTTTGATGAGAACGGCGTTTACGGCGTTATTTTTAATAGCGGCTTGAATTCTTTTCGTGTTCGTGACGGTGAGGTCGTCACCAACTATTTTTACTTTGCTGCCAATTTTTTGCGTCATCTCTCGAAAACCTTCCCAATCGTCTTCCGAAAGTCCATCTTCAATAAAGATAATCGGATATTTTTCGAGCAAGGTCTCGTACCACGCAATCATCTCGGCGGTTGTTTTTGTTTCTTCTTTTTTCGCGCACCGAAGCGTGTATGCGCCGTCTTTATAAAGACCAGACGACGCGACATCTATACCAATTTGTATTTGAGTAGAAGAGTAACCAGCGTCTTGCACTGCTTCTACAATACAATCGAGCGCTTCTTCGTTCGAGGCGAGTTTTGGTGCGAATCCGCCCTCGTCGCCAACAGTTAGGGTGTACCCCCGCGCTCCAATAATTTTTTTGAGAGTTGCAATAACTTCTGTCGCCACCTGAACTTTTTTGCGAAAAGTGGGGAATCCGGTGGGAGCGAGCATGAATTCCTGGATATCAAGACCGCTATCGGCGTGTGCACCTCCGTTTATGATGTTGAACATTGGCTGTGGCAGTTTGAACTCCGTATTTCCTGCGAGACCACCAATGTATTCGTAGAGTGGGACATGTTGTTCTTCTGCATACGCTCGCGCAAACGCCAAAGACACACCAAGGATGGCGTTTGCGCCAAGTCGCGATTTGTTTTCTGTGCCATCAAGAGCAATAAGCGCTTTGTCGAGGAGTGTTTGGTCGAGATCTTTGTCACGAACGTGCTCAAAAATCTCTTCCTCAACATTTTGGATTGCTTTGAGTACACCAAGGCCCCCGTACCGTGCCGCGTTACCGTCCCGAAGCTCAAGTGCCTCATGAATACCAGTGCTTGCGCCGGATGGTACAGAGGCAGTGCCCAAAGAACCGCTCGCAAGTGCACAGGTAACTTCAAGCGTCGGATTCCCTCGCGAGTCCAAAATTTCTTTCGCCGCAAGCGATGCGATTGTTGCCATGAATTAGAGTGGATTAATTCGAGCAGATTCTCCCATGTGCGCCTCGGCCTCAAGTACAATTTTCTCCATCATTGTGACTGCTTCGACTGGGTATTTTCCTACAGAGGTTTCCTCAGAGAGCATAACAGCATCAGCTCCTTCAAGAATGGCGGTGGTGACATCGGTTACTTCAGCTCGTGTTGGTGTTGGATTTTCAGCCATAGAAAGAAGCATCTGTGTTGCGATGATGACCGGCTTGCCGAGTTGCTTCGCTGTTTTGATGATGCGTTCTTGAACAAACGGTATCTGTTCAAGAGGAACTTCATTACCCAAGTCGCCACGCGCGACCATAACCGCGTCTGCAGCTGCGAGTATCTGGTCCAAGGATTCAAGTGCAATCGCACGCTCAATCTTTGCGATTATTTTTTGTTTTCCGCCAAGCGCCGTAATGATTTCTCGACACCGTTCGATATCATGCGGTTTACTGACAAACGAGACAGCAACATAGTCAACATTGTGCTTAACGGCGAAGCGTATACATTCCTCGTCACGTTCTGTGATTGCCGAAACGGCGTCATGCTTGTATCTATGGCCCACAACTTCTTGTACTCGAGGCCCCGGCAAATCAACGATGATGGGAATGTGCTTGCCCAACTCTTTCTCAATTTCCCGCGTTAGTTCAAACTGCTTCGTGCGTCCGTCGAGAGTGCCCCACGAAAAATTGTATCGGACAGCATCCACCTGATGTGCGAGCATCGCCCGAAGTACGTCACGGTGCTCGGACGCAGGACCGATGGTCGCTATGATCTGTGCTCGTGAATGTGTCATGCGGGTACTGTTGATTCTGTCTCGCGGATTTCTTTATGAATCATGTGTCCAGCACCATCGATTTCATAGATGATGATGCTTCCAAAGGGGACTTCGAGCTCCTCGACCCCTTCGTCGGAAATGTTTTCAATGTATTTGATAAGCGCGCGCAGAGAGTTGCCATGTGCAACAACTAAAATGTTTTTATTTTCTTTTGCGCGAGGCGCGATGTGTTCCAAAAAGTAGGGGACGGCTCGATTGTAAACATCTTTTAGTGATTCACCGTTTGGTATCGGATAATTCCATCCCCGACGCAATTTCTTGAACTCCTCTTCGCCGAGGAGTTTTTCCATTTCGTTTTTGTTTTTTCCAGTATAGTCACCGTAGTCACGCTCATTCAAGGCGGCTGAGTGTTCGGTGGGTACTTCAAAGCGTTCACACACGTTTAACATGCACGAAAGCGTTTCGATTGAACGGACCTGCATTGATGCGAATGCGTAATCAACTTTGATGTCTTTGATCAGAAGGCCCATGTCTCCGGACTTTTCAAAACCGTATTCGGTGAGATGTCTGTCGCGCGTTCCGGTCCATTTGCCGAGCTTGTTCCACTCAGATTCGTGATGGCGGGTGAGTATGAGTTTTCCTTGCATATACTATGCGTTTACGACATTTTTTGGTGTTTTGCCGTCAAAGAAATCGATGATGTTTTGGACGGCTACCTCGGCCATCTGATTGCGCGCGTCCACGCTTGCCGACGCGATGTGGGGAGTCAGAATAATGTTCTGGAGCTTGGTGAGACCGGGGACGGTTTTTGGCTCAAATTCAAAAACATCTAAAGCGGCGCCACCGATACGCCCTTCTCGCAATACTTTTTCGAGAGCCTTTTCATCAACAACAGCGCCACGAGACGTATTGATAAGAAGACCCGTCGGCTTCATAAGACGAAGGCGTTCTTCATTTATGAGATGGCGTGTTGAGTCCAGAAGAGGAACGTGCAAACTCACGACATCTGCTTTTTGTAAAACTTCTTCGGGAGATGTACAAAAGACAGCGTCGTACTTTTTTTCGATGCGTTCGTTTCGCGCTATGTCGGTGTAAATAATTTTGAGACCAAGTGCTTTTGCGTAGAAGGCAACACGTTCGCCGATTCTACCTGCGCCAATGAGACCAAGGGTCTTTCCAAGAAGGTCAGTACCGACAAAATGCATGGGCGCCCAACCCTTGAATTTTCCTCGGCGAACGGATTCGTCGGCTTCAACGATTCGTGCAGCAAGAGAAAGCATCAGTGCGATTGTGTGTTCGGCAACGGCTTCAGAAGAAAGTGGTGCGGGCGCGTTCGTAACTGTTATTCCGCGCTTTTTTGTCTCGACGATGTCAATATTATCAAAACCAACTGCGTAATTAGCGTAGAGACGTACGCTTGGAGCGGCATCAAACACTTTTGCGTCGATTGTGTCAGTGAGGAGCGAGAGGACGGCATCGTACGGTTTCTTTCTGAGATATGAAATGAGTTCTTTTTGTGAGATGGGGGAGTCCTTTGGATAGATGTCTACCGTGTACTGCTTTTCGTTAAGCATTTGAATTCCAATATCAGGAATTCTTCGTGTTACAAAAATGGTCTTGGACATACCCTTATAGTACCAGTTTTTGGCGGTATAGTCGGGTTAAGTGCCACCTAAGCGACGCCTTGTAAGGATACCTTAGCATCCTTCAATAAAACCTTTTGAGGTTCGTGGGTCGGGTCAATTTTTCAGAATCCATGGATCCTCCATATCTTTAGGGGTCTCTAAAGCCCCTATCGTCATATTGAGGAGTTTTTCATCAAGGACAAAACGCTTCTTGCTCGTCTTGTTTTCTTCCCATCGCTGTCTAACAACATCAACAGGGACATCAATATAAATTATTTTAATTTCTGCACTTGCCTCATGGGCAATATCCCGAAGGACATCGCGACTTGCTTTTGTATGATTGGTCGAATCATAGAGCACATTGTGAGAATCCATAAGGGCCTTTTTGGATTCTTGATATGAAAGATTTACAACTTTTTCCCAGCCTTTTTCGTCAGGCAATTTGTTGGTATCCCAATCATACCCAAGCTCTTTCAAAATAGTATCCATGCTCACATACACGCAAGAAGTATTTTTCAGTATTTCTTGAGCCAAATGTGTCTTTCCTGAATATGGAAGGCCACACAAGGCGTACAAAGTTTTTTGTGAGACGTTTATTAATTGGATGATTTCTTCAAGATTCTTCATACATTCTTAGGGCATCTGGGTCATCCTTAGGGCGTCCTACTTGGTGGTGTAGTCGGGTTAAGTACCAGAGTGGTGAGGTGTTGTAAGGGTATTTTAATGCGATTTTGGAGCTTTGTTTAAGGCACTCGGGTCGGGGTCTAGTTTTCGAATCAACTCATTTAAATAGTAGTGCGGAGCAGAGTTATTTTTTATTGCGCTTTTTAGATATTTCAAAGCACTGGCCTTATTTAGTTTTGCTTTTTTAAGAAGAAGAGCGTACACAGTACATGGCTCATGTTTGCCGGTTTCATAGATATTTAGGCCCTCTATTAAGATGGGAAGTAGGTCGTCGACTTCCATATCTAGTACCTTTTCCACCATATCAGCTTCGATGTTGAATAAATCATCCCCATGTTCTTTAATCTTTTTGAACAACTTAAAAATAAGTCTTTTGGGGGAAATTGATAATTTAAGTTCCACTGTCTTTTTAAGAATGTTCATCTGTTTTCCAGACCGTAATTCTTTCTTGAGTAATAAAACGAGGGGCTCATCAGTCGTATTAATCAAATTATGATAAAAGCCTTCTCCATTTTCCTTTACAACATAAAGAGTTTCTTTGGAGGAAAGCGGCTTTTGTTGATGAATGTTTTCATTATCAGAAGCCAGTGCATAAGGAACGCCATTTTCAGTCCTCGCTTCTCTTTTTGTAAGATAAGAAAACGAGAGGCAATTTTTAACTAAACTGAAATTTTCTTTTTCTTCTCTTAAAATACCTCTGACCGTAATCTTGGCTTTGCGAACTTCATCGTGAGAATTTAACTCATCCAGTGTGTTTCCGGTATATCCGTACGGTGGTAGGACAATGATTCTTGTTACCGTGTCTGCACCTTCATTTATGGATCGGATGATAAAGGAGTGAGGGCGTTCTAAAACTTCAGTATTATTTTTCTGAAAAACCTCCTTAACAAACCTTTTTAGAGCTGCATGTTTTAGGATTTCATTTACCATAAATGAGGTACTCGTGGCACTCCTTGCGGGTCGTTACGGAGACGGTGGGACCGCGAGTACGCTTTTCTCCCGCACCTCTCGGCTCGTCGTCACTCACCTCGGGCTGGGCACCGCCTCGCGGTCGCGCAAGTTTGCACGACATCGTTCCGGCGTTCGAATCCCACCGCCAGACTACCATAGCGACGCCCCGCATCGGAGAGCATTAATGCTCTCCTTGCAGGTCGTTACGG
>JBBTUJ010000009.1:0-2838 GCA_038063815.1 Patescibacteria group bacterium
GCCGTGCCGCGGGGTGGTGTCGTTTTGGGAGCGGAAATTGCCAAAGCGCTGCAGGCTCCGCTGGATCTGGTAATAGTGAGAAAGATCGGGCATCCGGCCAATTCGGAGTACGCGGTTGGCGTGACGGCGGAAAACCACGATGTTCTTTGTAATCCGGCAGAGAAGGCTTCCCTCGATCCAAAATGGCTGGAGAAGGCAATCGAAAAGGCAAGACAAGAGGCGATCAGGCGAAGAAAAGTTTATTTAGGGGGACGGAAGCGCCCCGCCGCGGCCGGAAAAACGGTGATTGTGGTGGATGACGGGGTGGCGACGGGGATGACGTTCCTAATGGCCTTAAAGGAAGCGCGCCACTTGAAGCCGGCGAAGTTGATAGCGGCGATTCCGGTCCTGCCGGCCGAAATGGTCGAAAGGCTCAAGAAGGAAGCCGACGAAGTGGTCTATCTGGACGCGCCGGAAGATTTCCTGGGGGCGGTGGGCGCGTATTACGATGAATTTCCTCAGGTTAGCGACGAAGAGGTGGTCAGACGGCTGATATCTCGTTAGAGGGTTATGTTTTCAAGTCCCAGGGCTTGGGCGCTTAACCTGACTTCTTGTAATTTTTTCTCGAGTGTTTCTGCTTCTGAGGTAGGTCGATATTCCCTAATAAAATCAAGTATTTTTGTTTCTCTGTCTTTAGCGGTCGAGCGGTCTATTTCAGAGATCCTTTTCCCGGTCTTGACGTTGATATCCCGTTCAATTGACTTAATACTTTCGACCGCTTCGTTGCCGATCGACCGGGCAAAAGCGACGACATTGGGCCAGTGGCGGTCGTTAATCGTCACCGGGTTGGCGGTGGTGATAGAATTTGGGTCCTTGAATCTGGCCCGATAGTCCGGTACAGCCTCATCGACCAAGGCAATCAGGCGATTTAACATTTTTTTTGGGACTCGGTCATTTTCATCACCAAAAAGGTTGGTCAGCCCAACGGATCTGGCTCCTTTGTTCAGAAGGGTAACGTATCTGCCCCAAACGGAGGCCATTTGTTTCACGGCTTTGGTGGGGGTCGGGGTCAGGGTGGCGCGCTGATAACACTTGAGAGACCAAGAGAGATAGCCGACTTGAGTCAGCCCGAGTTCGGTCTCGGCCGGCGTTTCACAAAGGAAACTTTTGCACTCGGTGTACTCATCGATGTTGCCCGACACTTCACCATTTATTTGAAAGTCGAATCCATGCTCCCGTGAAAGGCTTGAAAACATGGCCGTGTCGGCCAGGGTATTGCCAAGGTACTGGGCCAGGATCAGATGGCTCAGGCCTTCAATTTCGACCCCGGCGTTGAAATGGAGGCTCAGGCCCTTGTATTTGTAAAAGTCAATAAAACCGAGATCCTGCATGGCCTTAAGGTAAGCGATCATGGTTTCCGGGTGGTAGAAGGGTCCCGGGGCTATCTCGGCGCAGTGGTCTCCGCCGTCTCCCCAGTGGATTCCGAGACTTTCGGTGACGGTGGCGAAATCATCGGCAACGACGGCGGACATTCTCTCATCGTCGTACGGGAACTCAACTTCGATGCCTTGGGTGGCGGCTATATCCATGGTAATTACGGGCAGATTGGGGTTTTCATCCCGGGCAATCTTTTTGGCGATTTCCTGTTGTTCCTGAGCGACAGAGCGGCATAGATTTGGGCTGGCGAGTGAAATTTCTCTAAGAGCGTTGTAGCCCAACCTTCTTTTGATGGCGCCAATGGTCAGGAACTTGCCCGCCGCCTCCCTTTGGTCGTAGCGGGATCTTGATTGGGGGGACATGCGGGCAACCAATAACTCTGAAAGCGCCTGGGTGCTTAGGGGCAGTCCGCCGATGGTGATGCAAAGATCGCGAAAAAACAGATAGCGGTCAGCCCAGTTCTGTCGAGACCTCTGGAATGTTTCATAAACGCCAATGGCTTCCGGATATTTTCCAAAGATTCTCCCATATCGAAGGATGAATCGAACCTCTTCCATGGGTAGTTTGAGAAACAACTTGACGGTTTCGACGATCTGGGCGGAGTTATCAGGAACGGCGCGGAAGAAATCGATGACATCGTCGGGATTGCCGGCGGAAGAGTTAAACATTTTGAGCGTTTCGGCGGCGACATTATTCGGGTCGCTGTCAAATAGGGCATAGAGCTCTGGATTTTGGACGATCCGGCCAAGAACATAGACATAGCGGTTAAATGGTTTTCCCCAGCGTCTGTTTTTGGCGAAGATATAGCTACTTTTTTTGACGAAGGCGGAAATGGTCAGGTTAATCTGCTGAAGTCTGTCTGTTTGCGTTTCGCGGTCGACCAAACTACCGCTTCTTAGCAGGCGACCGAGAGTACTAGCGGTTTCTATGGGATCGCGATAGTTGCTATTAGCGGAGTCAAAAAACCAGACTTGTTGCTCCGGATCGGGAACCATTTGCCCGAGACAGTAGAGGTCCTCGTCGGAGAGCGTTTTGAGGTATGAACTTAAGAGCCTATTGTTGCAGTCTTCGATATGGATTCCGGCTTTAGCCAGTCTGAGGTTTTCCGCCCTGACCTCCTCATCAGCATTTATTGCCGGATCACGATCAATGGTGCTTCGTGACCAGTAGCCTCTGATTGTTTCGAGGAGATTTGGCATGGGGGTTACAGGTTTCTTTCTAAAAAAATTACCAGAAGAGGCGGTGAGCCTCTTCTGGCTGCCCGGCTGTTAGTTAGTCGGGCGGTTCGGGCGGTTCGGCGTCTTCGGGTTCGAGGGGTTCTTCTTCCTCGATTTCCACTTCAGCTTCGTCGCCGGGGGCCAAGATTGTCATGGCTACCTCCTGTAAGGATATTTACAGCCTGAGTATTGTCTCATATTGTTT
>JBBTUJ010000010.1:0-1143 GCA_038063815.1 Patescibacteria group bacterium
TGTACTGGAAGGGTACATCGGTGACACTTTCTGGCGCTTGTAATGATACTCGACCGGCGCCTCGTAGCCAAGCGTTTGGTGGGGTCTTCTGAAATTGTATTCGATGAGCCACTCGGTGATCTTTCGGTTGAAGACCTGGCAGTCGGTGATCAGGTTCCCCATCTGGAGAAACTCCCGCTCCACGGTGCCGTTGAACCGTTCATCGAAAGGATTGTCGGTGGGGGTCTTGGGACGCGAGAAATACTGGGGCAAAGATAACTGTACTGCCGCTTCCCGAAACTCTTTGGCGAACTCTGATCCGTTGTCCGTCTGGAGATTCTCGATCTTGGCATCAAAGAGATAATGGATTCTTTTCAAGAAATCAGCGGCGTGTTTGGAGTGCTTGGTGGGATACATCCTCGCGAAGGCAATCTTCGAATGGACGTCGATACCGGTCAAGATATAGCGTTTGGCGCCAGAGACATACCGGACGATGGTATCAAGGGCAACGAGAAACCCTGATCGCTCCACTTTCTTGAGTTCGGTAATGCGTTTTTTCGCTTGATTGGCTTTCCGTTTCTTGCGCAGGGCTTCGGTCTTCTGGGGATGGAAATAGAGCTGGTGCTTTTCGATGACGCGCTGGATTTTCCACGAGGAGATGGGGGTGCCGTACGCTCGCGTATAGAGGACGGCAAGCTTCATCTTGCCGTAGCGGATATGCGCTCGCCGCAATCGCAGGATGCGGAACTCTTCCATTCGTGAAATTTCCCAGGTCCTGGTCTGCCTAGGGCGGCGACTCTTTTCTTCCAATGACTCGAGGCGAAACGGATCATATCTTCGCCGCCACTTGTGGAAACACTGGCGGGAGATGCCAAAATGGCGGCAGGTCAGGGCTGCGTTCTTCGTCTTGCGGTAGTGATCCATCCAAGAGAGCCTTTTCTTCGCCTCTTTGGAGAGGGTGGGGACGCGGGCGAGGGAGACCGCCCCGGGCAGGATGAAGGAAGTGGACATAGTATGCCCAGCATACCTCGACTGGCCCCGATTATTTATCCTTTTTGAATAGATCATCTGGTAACACCGAAGTGTCACCGATGTATCTCATCTTCCGCATTTTCGAGCGGAGTAAACTTGAGTCGTTCTTTGTGGTGCGCCCTGAGATCGAAA
>JBBTUJ010000011.1:0-25630 GCA_038063815.1 Patescibacteria group bacterium
CCAAGGGTATGGCTGTTCGCCATTTAAAAAGGTACGTGAGCTGGGTTCAGACCGTTAAGGAACTAAATTCCAAATACCAAAAACCAAATTTCAAACGAACTCTGTTTGGATTTTGGAATCTGGATTTTGGACCTTTGGTTTTTTGACCGTCTGAACCCTAATGAAATCGAGAGTAAGTTGTATATCCACCAAAAATCTTTTCGTCGAAGATAAAAACCTAAACACAGCGAAGTGTTGTGTCGGTTAATCCTTGCACCATTGTTGCGTAGGTTAAAATAAGAAAGAGAACCAATCACATCACGGCGGTCATGCGAAGCAATTCGCATCGATCAAGCTGATTAAATCGGTGAAACCCAACGTGGGTAATGCCGAGGGGGCAATTGCACCCGTAGAGACTGAACATCAGCATGCCTTGCGCAAAGCGCAAGGAACTAACAACCAACAACACACAACCAACGACGGATTCAATTCCTGTTGTCGGTCGTAGGTGGTAGGTCGTAGGTTCCAAAAGGTATATGTCACAGTCCAATGCAACGAGTAATCGTTGGTATCATGCGTGAGACAGGTTGGTCTCCTATCTGCTGCAGGCGTTGATTCTTGAGGAAATTCGCTTCTAGTACGAGAGGACCGAAGCGAACCGATCTCTGGTGTGGCAGCTGTACCGCCCGGTGCACCGCTGCGTAGCTATGTCGGGCATGGATAACCTCTGAAAGCATCTAAGAGGGAAACCAATTCCAAGATTAGGAATCGTTTGAGATTCGTGAGAGATGATCACGTTGATAGGCATTAGGTAGAAGCACAGTAATGTGTGAAGCCGAGATGTACTAATTCGTCGAACCGTCTCTTGTTAGGTAATTTGAAAATCGCACCAATTCTCTACAGTATACGGTTGTCAACAAAGAAGTTGAAAGTTTATCAAGTTATTATGTTCATAAAGTAATGCGTGTGCATCTCACTTTAAAAACTTTATAACCTTCGACTTTATAACTTTTACTCAAGACAATTCAATATTCTGTTCTGGTGGCTTAACGATGGGGTCACACCCGTTCTCATTCCGAACACGGAAGTTAAGCCCATTAGTGCCGATGGTAGTCCTCACGGGCGAGAGTAGGTAGCCGCCAGAACAGAGTGTTGAATTTTTCTACGGGGACACGCTTGTCTGCCGCAGGCAGAGAAGTTAAGCCCTTGAGTTTCAATGGTGGTCCTCACGGGTGAGGCGCGAGCGAGCGCAGCGCCGCAAGACCTTTTGAGGCATTTTCGAGCTTGCGAAGAAAATGCCTCAAAAGGTATACGGTTTCTGTAAGAAAAGCGTAGGTAGCCGCCAGAACAAAGTATCTAACGGAAATGAAAACCCGCACCTGCGGGTTTTCTGTTATCATGGGTTGCATCTATGTCCTGGGCATCAAAACGTCAAACAAAATATTTTTTCCTGTTCCTTCTCGCGCTTGTCGTTCTTGTTGGTATTCCGACATTCCTTATCACTCACGATCCTGCGACGTGTACCGACGGTATCCAAAATGGCCCAGAAGAAGGGATTGATTGTGGGGGTTCGTGTCCAATCGTCTGTAGTTTTAGCGCAGCAGAACCAAATGTGGCATGGAGCCGATTATTTCAAATTATTCCGGGCGCCTACACCGCTGTTGCATTCGTTGAGAACCCGAACGGCGCACTTGCCGCGTACGATGTGCCCTATGTGTTTCGGCTTCGCGACGTGAACAATATCTTGGTTGCAGAGCGTAAGGGGCGTGCATATCTTCCTGCAAGCGGACGCGTGCCCATCTTTGAAACGGGTATTCCTACAGGAAATAGAATCGCAACGCGAGCAGAGTTTGAACTCGGGGCTCCGGTGTGGGTACACGAAAGTCCTCCGCCCTACGAAATCGAATCTCAGAATGAGAAACTTACAACTGAAAGTACATCCCCGCGTCTCTCCGTAGATATCATTAATGAAGGCCTGCGTGAGGTGCGCGATCTGCCCATCGTTGCGCTCCTTTTTGACGCAGAAGGAAATGCACTTCACGCATCCCGCACCGTCATTCCTCGCCTTTCTGGTTCATCCGAAACAACTATTGTCTTCACGTGGCCAGAACCATTTCCACGTCCTGTCGTAACGATTTCCGTTGTACCAGTCCTTGAGGGCGAGCGTTAAGATATGAATAAGTCGTTTTTTACGACGGCGATAGGGCAGATTGACTGGGTGCTTGTCATTGCGGTGCTCCTGTTGGTGTGCGCAGGACTTGTGACGATGAACGCATTTTCACCCGAAGCCGTCGGAAGGGGAGCGGGGTTCTTTGAACAACAACTTGCGTGGCTCATTGTTGGTGTGGCGGTATTCTTTGTTGCAAGCGCTATCGATTGGCGATTTCTCCGAACGACACCGGTTGTTGTAACGATCTTTCTCATCTCGATCCTTGCGCTCTTTCTCTTGTTCTTTTTGGGAACAATCACCAAAGGTGCTCTCTCACGATTCGATCTCGGAGCATTTTTCATCCAACCGTCTGATCCCGCGAAGCTCGCCCTCGTCATCATCCTTGCAAAATATTTCTCGCGGCGACACGTTGAGATCGCTCGCACGCGCCATGTTATTGTTTCCGGACTCTATGCGCTCATCTTTTTCATTCTTTTGTTTCTCCAGCCGGATTTGGGTGGTGCAATCATCGTTTTTGCGCTGTGGTTCGGAATGGTTCTTGTGTCCGGAATTTCCATGCGGCACGTGGCAATTGTTCTTGCAACGGTGGCACTTGTCTTCGGGTCCTTGTGGGGGTTCGTATTTGAGGACTATCAAAAAGACCGCATCAAGATTTTTCTCAATCCTTTGACGGATATCCAAGGTGCGGGATACAACGCATATCAATCAATGGTGACAGTCGGATCGGGGCAACTTGTTGGCCGGGGTATCGGATTTGGTACGCAATCACGTTTGGAATTCCTTCCCGAATACGAAACCGATTTCATTTTTGCGGCATTCGCGGAAGAATGGGGATTCATTGGTGTCATTCTTTTGGTCGCGTGTTTTGGAGTTCTTCTGTGGCGTATTATCCGTGAGGCGATACATGGGGCGACAAATTTTGAGAGATTGTTCGGAATCGGTGTCGCACTCCTTATGTTTGTTCCGTTTGTCATACACGTCGGCATGAATGTCGGCGTTCTTCCAATCACGGGAACGGTTCTGCCGTTCGTGAGTTACGGTGGCAGTCACCTTATCATCGAATTTTTGGCACTCGGCATGCTCATGGGCATGCGCCGTTATCGCCGGACCGCGCACCCGGATCTCGTCGGAGGGGAAGTGGTGATGTAGGGAATATTAATCTCTTTGTATTTGATATTTGCCGCCTGTAACCAGGCGGCTATACGGATGAGCCCATATTTTGAAACGACTTGCGAGCGCGACCGGCGCGAACACGAGGAAATTTACAGCAGGAAATTATCCGTGTGTTTCAAAAATGTGGGCGAAGGAGCGTTACTTCTCGAACTTTCCGATTACAAACTCCATCTCATCTTGAAAATCGCGGGAAGGACATGACCATCCCGGGGAGAACGGATGTGTACCATTGCTTGTTTCCATGTCAGCAACACCAAGTACATAGAATGGGCCACTCTCCGAAGGACATCCAAACGCTCCCGCAGCAAAACGATAGTAGCGAAGATTTCCAGCATCGTCGTTCACAATCGGATCAAGGATGTGATTGCTCAAAAGTCCACTTTGTACAAGAGGGGTGATGAATGTTCCGTCGCCCGGCGTGTCCCATCCACCCGTACCCAGTCCGTCGCCATCTGGGTATTCCTCAAAATCGCTGTAGTACAGTTCAAGTGCAGTTTGCATCTCGCGGAGCTCACTCACCCTTTCTGCGTCGCGAGCACTCCTCCGAGCGGTCGAGAGAGACGCAAGGATAACGCTTGAAAGGAGCGCCATGATGGCAACAACAATGAGAATCTCGATCAGGGTAAAACCGCGTTCGTGAATCGTGAAGTATGAATCGGTAAGGATATTTTTATTTTTTCTTTTTTGGTTCATGATTTGTGCTTTATGATACACGATTACACGTTATCTTCCCAGGACAGCAGGAACAAAATTCTTTTGCGTATCGACGGAGTCCGTATTCCTCCCCACCACGCTTATTGTGATGGCAGCGATAAAAAGTGCGATAACAAGAATGATTGCGATCAGTTGTCCCTGCGCAGGGGTGTGGACGACGTTATTCCGTATCAACCACCCGACGAATCCTCCTTGTGGAAGGGGCGATATCGGTGAGATCTTTTCTTCTTCAAAAACGACATTCATCCCGTTAGAGATAGGAAATGCAAAGCATTTCCGTAGTTATACTGCGTAAAGAATTTCTCATACATTTCATCATAAAACAAAATCAAATTTTATCTTCGTAACGTAGCAATCTCTAACGGGATTCATACACGGGTAATCGTACCTCGTATCACTCTTTCTGTCGACATGTTACGCAGTCAGGGATCATGCTTCATATGTCTTCTTCGTTTCAGCAACCATTTTCTCAAGCGAGAGTTGAGGTTGCATTGATGCTTTGAGTTTCTCTCCATACATTTCCCGCCGACCGCATTCTTCAATAAGTAAAGTAAGTGCCCCAGAAATTTCTTTGACGTTTTTTGGTCGGACGAGGATTCCTGACTCCATGTCGGTCACAATATCTCCAATGCCCCCGACGTTACTCCCGACAACCGGAATGCCTGCAGCGGCGGCCTCAAGAAGCACATAGGGGTACCCCTCTTTGAGAGAGACGAGAGAAAAGATATCGAATGCAGGAATATATCGCCCCGCATCGACAGGGATTGATACGATGAAAACATGGCTTTCTAAAGTGCATTCACGAATCTCTTTCTCGAGATTTTCTTTGAGCTCACCGTCTCCGATGATGATTAGGGTAATGTCCGCCCCCTTCTTAACAAGTGTATGTACGGCGTGGATAAGATTCATCAAGTTTTTATTCTTTGTGAGTTCTGCGATTGTTCCGATCCACAGCTTTTTTTCCAGTGACGTAAAGGACGCCCCCGCCTTATCGGCAAGGACTTCCCGTGCTTTCTCTTTTATTTCAAACGAAGGAGGAAGTATCGCATTGTGAATCAGACACACTTTCTTTTTTAGAAAGGGCATCTCACCTGCGCGCGAAAAATTTCTCGTTGAAATAAGAATGACTTGGTGTGAGAGAAAGAATGTTATCCACGTGGCGAGCCAGATGGGTATTTTTTGAGAAAGAGGACGATCTTCCTCAAAGGGAAGGCCGTGAGAGGTGAAGATGATTCGGTTTACTCCAGCGAGCCGCGCTGCGAGAGCGCCTAAACCGCCCGCCTTCGAGCTGTTCAAGTGAACGATATCAGGTCTTTCTTTTCGGAAGGTTCTCCAGAGTTCAAAAAATGATTGGAACTCTTTTTTGAGATTAACATCTCTTTGGAACGCCTCAATGGATATCGTCCGGACTCCTTTTTCGTGCAGACGTTTAATGAGAGGGCCGTCTCCGCCGCACGCAACAACTATCTCGTATTCATTTTGAAACTCGGTGACAAGGTCAAAGACGTATCGCTGTGCGCCTCCCCACACGGACTTTGTTATGACATACAGTATTTTCTTGCGTGTTGTATTCATGAAAATATCACCAATGACATTGTGAAGCGTGAGAAATCCGCCGTTGGGCGGATAGATGTGCATTGAAAATGCACATGAGCGGCCTCTTGCATTCATGATATACCATCATACATACTGCTACTACGCATGATATTTAAGACAGTCAATCGGCTCGAGGCACTCGTTCTATTCCTTGGCGACCTCGTGATTCTCTATATATCCCTTTGGATAGCACTTTTTCTGCGACAAGCGGCGATACCGAACGTGACAGAATGGTTTCGACACATGACACCTTTCACCATTCTCTTTTGTGTATGGCTTCTATCATTTTTTATTGCTGGTCTCTACGAAAAGCACACCGGTATTCTCCAAAAACGTCTTCCCGGTGTCATTCTCAATACGCAAATTATCAACAGCGTCATCGGTATTCTCTTTTTCTACCTCATTCCATATTTTGGTATCACACCAAAGACAACACTCTTTTTATATCTCGTTATTTCATTTGGGCTCATTGTTATGTGGCGCCGTTTTGGTCTCGCGCTTTTTACCAGTCGCGATCAGCATCCGGCAATTCTTATTGGTAGTGGTAGTGAAGTGCGTGATCTTGCGCGCGAAGTGAACGACAATCCACGCTATGGGCTCAAGTTCGTTTCTTCCATCGATCTCACTGAGGTCGATGGGCTTGATTTCAAAAAAGAAATTGTCGAGCGCGTCTACACCGAGGGTATTGGCACGATTGTTATTGATACAAAAAACAATCGTGTCGCGAGTATTTTACCAAATCTCTACAACCTCATTTTCTCCGGCGTGCGTTTTATTGACATGCACAAAGTGTACGAAGATATCTTTGACCGTGTGCCATTGTCGCTTGTCGAGTACAGCTGGTTTCTCGAAAACATATCGGTAACGCGTAAGTTTGCCTACGAAGCGCTCAAACGTCTCATGGATATCATTATTGCGTTGCCGCTACTCTTGATCGCGATCGTACTCTTGCCGTTTGTTGCGCTTGCGGTTTATCTCGAAGATCACGGCAACCTTTTTATTGTTCAAGAGCGTGTTGGGCGCAACAACAAGCTCATTCGTATTATCAAGGTGCGTACGATGACGGGCTCTGACAGTGGTGATGAGGTGCTCCAGAGTCGTCAGCGTGTTACGCGCGCCGGGGCATTTCTTCGCAAATCGCGAATCGACGAACTCCCACAACTCTGGAATGTGCTCAGGGGCGACCTCTCGCTCATTGGCCCGCGTCCCGAACTGCCCGCGATGGTCAAACACTACGAAAGCGAAGTGCCGTTTTATAACGTGCGCCACCTCATCAAGCCCGGCATCTCGGGCTGGGCACAAATCTACCACGACAATCACCCACACCATGGCACCAACGTCGAAGAAACCCGCGTTAAGCTTTCATATGATCTTTACTACATCACCAATCGCTCTTTCTTTCTTGATTTGAAAATCGCGCTTAAAACGTTGAAAACGCTTCTTTCAAGAGTCGGTGTCTAAAAGGTATATCGAAACATGAAAGTAGACGGCATTTTAATTGCGCGGGAAATTCGCGTCTCACTCACCCCTCTCTTTACGTTGTTACCAAAAAGGGCACGAATATCCGTTCTTGTTCTCTCCGAGGATGAAGCGACACGGCAGTATATCGGTATAAAGGAAAGGGTGGGGACCGCTCTTGGTATCAAGGTCTCGATTGTTCGTGTTCCGCCAACTATCACAACGAACGATCTCGTCCTAAAGATCACAGAAAAAGCGTCTCAGGGAGACGGTATCATCGTGCAACTTCCATTACCCGTACATGTTGATACGGAGAAGATACGAAACGCGATTCCAAAAGAAAAAGATATCGATTGTTTGGGTACGGACGCGTACGCAGAGTTCGAGACAGGACAAGGAAAGATACTACCGCCTGTTGTGGGAGCGTTCGGACACATTCTGCACACACACGATGTTTCTGTGGTAGGAAAAAACGTTGTTGTTGTGGGACATGGGCGTCTTGTGGGCCAACCTGCCACGGTTTGGTTCAAGCAACAAGGGGCAGAGGTTATCGTGTGCGACGAGAACACGAAAGACATATCTGAATACACACAAAAAGCGGACATCATCGTTCTGGGCGCAGGGCATCCGGGTCTTTTAAAATCGGACATGATTAAGAGTGGTGTTGTGATTCTTGATGCGGGGACATCTGAGAGTGGAGGAAAGGTAATCGGTGACGCAGACCCACACTGCGAAGAAAAGGCAGCACTCATAACACCTGTTCCAGGAGGCATCGGTCCCGTAGCGATTGCGATTTTGTATAAAAATCTCTATACTCTGATTACTGATAGAATATAACCATGGCAAAAGCGCTTGTTACTGGCGGTGCCGGGTTCATTGGTTCACATCTTGTTGATGCGCTAGTGGCGCGCGGTGATGAGGTGACCGTGCTCGATGATCTTTCGACAGGGAAGAAGGCAAATCTTGCACATATTGCAGTGCCGATTACTTTTATCGAAGGGTCGGTTGATGACTATGACACCGTTGCAAAAGCGTCCAAAGGTGTTGACACTATTTTTCATCTTGCAGCGATTGCGTCTGTCCAAAAGAGCGTTGAGGCTCCGATTGTAACGCACAGGGTCAACACGCAAGGAACCCTCACCGTGTTCGAAGTCGCGCATCGGCGCGGTATTCCCAAAGTGGTATATGTCTCGTCGAGCGCGGTGTATGGCAACCTTCCCGAATTACCAAAAAACGAATCGATGCCGTGCTGTCCCAAAACTCCATATGCGTTACATAAAATGATTGGTGAGAAATATGCGCGAATGTACCACGAGCTTCACAACCTCCACACTGTTGGACTCCGTTTTTTCAATGTTTTTGGTCCGCGGCAAGATGCGCTCTCGCCGTACTCGGGTGTGATTTCTTTGTTTCATAAAAAAATAAAAGCGGGCGAAGCAATTACCATATTTGGCGATGGCGAAACCACGCGCGATTTTACATTTGTATCCGATGCGGTGTCGGCACTTCTCACTGCCGAAGAAAAGGGAAGCGCTGGTAGCGTGTACAACATCGGTACGGGGCACGAGACGTCGCTCAATCAGCTTGTGGATGCACTTGAGCAGGTGCTCGGCGTTTCTGCCACTGCTGCCCACGCGCCCGAACGCATTGGCGATATCAAGCGTAGCGTTGCGGATATTTCCAAAGCTCGCACCGAGCTCGGTTGGGAGCCGCAGGTGGAATTTAATGAAGGAATACAAAAGCTGGCTTCCTAGAAAAAACTTGATTTATTCTCGGACAAATTATAGTGTGTGCTGGGTATAGGTTGTTCAAACAACAAGGAGGCCGGAATGCTCCGCAGAAAAGAACAGAAGGGAATTTGTGTTCGAGAGGTGGAGGAGCCAGGATTGGCGGCACTCTTGGAGGTTGTGGTGACACTACAAGGAAACGCCCGCCTCAGGATGCCCTCAAAAGGGCGCCTGCTGGAGTGCGGGTGGCTCGGGAAGGAGCTCGAGGACGAGCTTGCCCGTGAATTGCCAGATTTTCGTTTCGCCTGACCGCCACACCGATGCTAGCCCTCTGGGCTAGCGTCGGCTTTGCGTTATGGAGAAGGGATGTTAGTTTGAAATGGGGTATTTTATTACAAACCGAACTCACTCATGAAAATAAAACAGACGCTTCTCACATTTTTTATCACTGGTGTTTTACTTCTCCCTATGTTTGCTTCGGCAACGACTCTTCAGGAGACAATCGCAGCACTTCAGGCGCAAATACAAACGCTTCTCGCTCAACTCGCAGAACTCCAAGAGGAAGAAAACAACGACCCTGTAGATGAGGAAGAGACAGAGGAGGCACTTGAAGATGCAGAAGATGCACTCGAAAACGCGAAAGATGAAGTTGCTATGGCGGAGGGTAGCGATGAGGACACCGACGAGGCAGAAGAACTGCTTGCTGAAGCAGAAGATCTTCTCGAAGAGGCATTCGATGCTTTTTATAACGAGGACTGGGATGAGGTTATTAATCTCACCGACGAGGTCCAAAATCTCGTTGACGAGGCACTCGACTCGATCCAGGATGATCAAGACAACGGACCAACGCGTTCTTCTAAAATAAAAGTTCTCTATCCAAATGGGGGTGAAGGTATCGTACGAGGAGCTGCTGTTCCAATCTCTTGGTTTATCGGCACATCAAACTCGTCATCTCCTTTTCCTGTTGATATATGGATTGTAAAAGAAGACGACGGACAAAAGCTCGGGCTTACATTTGGCGTAACACCTGACTACGACACCGATCGACAATCCTACCGTTGGGTGGCAGGTACGGTTGCTGGTGATCCGCGCTCAACAGCATTAATGCCCGATCCATACCGTATACGTGTATGTCCCGAGAACAAATCAACATCGTGTGATACAAGCGATGATACATTCGATCTTCTTTCAACGACCACAACACCTCCTCCTGTAAAGACAGCATCTCTTACCGTTACATCTCCAAATGGGGGTGAGATGTTCACTATGGGATCTGACATGGAAATCACTTGGACCAGCAAAAACTATCCCGCTGGCACTCCTGTCAAACTACACCTTATTCGTCGATATGTTTCAGGAGGAATTACAAAGCACGAAACAGTTAAAACAATTTCAGAAGGAACAACCAATGATGGTGAATATGTTTGGTATATTCCATCAGTTCCAAGTGGAGGATCGTATCTTGTCCAGGTTGGATGTGTTTCCGGCGCACCTTTTGATGGTGGATGTAACGGGGATTTGAGCAATGCTCTGTTTACGATAACCAGAACAACGATTCAAGCCAGTGATTCTGATGACAGTCCGGATTATGAACTGGTCGCTCCGTATCCGATAACTCCACAAAACTACCCGGACTTGTTTACAAAAGGAATAAGTAAGGGGGAATATGTAAGTAGTGACAGGCCCTGGGTTTTTGGAAAAGGAGATAGTCCGCCTTCACCTCCCCAGCGGTCAACATCAGAGACCTATTCCACGTATTACGACCACTGTGCAACAAAGACCCAATTAAATGAGGGGTTTGTTACAAGCAATGGAAGATTAGGCGCTGCTGGAGTGCTGGCACCTGATGGATATGAGTGTAAGAATGGAATTTTTGTTGCTACAACAGCAAGCACCCCATTCATACGGGTTTCTTCGCCCGACGGTGGCGAAACATGGTATCGCGGAGAGAGTAATACCATTTCTTGGACTTCTGGAGGTTTTGATGGAGACGTAAGGGTCTATATTGATGACGGCGCGGGAGGGAGCTTTCCGCTCTGTATGATTGCTTCGGTGTCGGCAAATGAAAAAAAGATGGTATATGCGCCACAAAAAAGTGCCTATTGTTTGAACCTCGATGAGTACAAAACCCTTCCAGTTGGTAGCTACAAGGTTCTGCTCTATGGCTATAGCGACGACGAGGAAGATGGCGATTTTGTTGCCAAGGACACCAGTGATGGATACTTCACACTTATAGACACCACCACACCACCGGTGTCGAACGCAAGTCCTATTGGTTACCACGACACACTTTCGTGCACCGTTGCTGAAGGATGGACATGCGATGCGGATGATTATAGTAAAGCACTCAAGGTAAAATTTGTTGACGGCTCTGTAAAAGGAGGTTTCGATGTTGGCGCGACGACAGCAAACATCACTCGAGAAATAGGGGTTGGAACTGCGTGCGGTGGTGTACGAGCACACGGATTTCGCTTCACGATACCGGAAAGTATCAAAGACGGAAAAACTCACCAGATATACGCATACGGAGTCGACCCACAAACAAATGGAATGACACTTCTTTCGGCAACGCCACGCTCTATTACGTGTAGCGCCCCAACGCCACCACCTACCTCGACGGAATGCATTGCTCCAAAAGGACTCTCTCCATCTGGGACTATCAGTGTATTCACAGAAAAAGTGACGCTCTCGTGGGGTGCCGTTGACGGAGCGGTTTCTTACAACGTTCGTCTCGACGATGGAACATCTGCTCGCTACGACGATCCACGGTTCACAACATGCTTGGGTGGGGGAAGCCCGCACTATTATTGTGAGGACGGCATTACAGGAACATCAATTACCGATGTTCCACTCAAGGGAGCACAGTTCGTTGACGGAAGAGCCTACACATTTTGGGTAGACCCAAACTTTTCTCCAGGAAGAAACTACTGTAACGGAAACACCAAGTTCTCTATTCCTGCACAAACGACTTCCAGCGCTGCAGAAATGGATGTGTATAAACAACTTGCAAGCGCTCTCGAGGCACTTCGCGCACTCATAGGTGTTTCTTCTTATTAAATTGTGTCTGGTGAGGCCAGGCGCGACGACCTTCGGGTCTGTCGCGCCGGCTTTGCTTTTTAAGGATTTTTGGGTTATTTTCTATACGCTACCACCTATAACCTGAAAGCTATTTACCTATGGCATCCCGAATCACGGCGCTCATAATCCTCCTTGCGGGTATCTTCCTCGGTTTTTTTGTATACACGACCGAGGTCAACCCATCCCAGTTTCAGTTCAAGCTCGGCCTCGATCTTGCGGGAGGCACTCTTCTGACATACAAAGCGGACCTCACCACTGTTCCCGAAAATGAACAAGATGACGCGATGCAGACATTGCGCGATGTTATCGAGCGACGTGTGAATGTCTTTGGCGTTTCTGAACCGGTTGTGCAGACACAAACAGCACCCGTTGATGGCGGAACGGAGAAGCGTCTCACGGTTGAGTTACCGGGTGTTACGGACGTTGATGCGGCGGTAAAAGCCCTCGGTGAAACGCCGACACTCGAGTTCAAACTCGCTTCTCTTTCATATGACGCGGCTGGTACAGCAACAACAACATTTACTGAGACGGGTCTCACGGGACGTTTTCTTGAAAGCGCACAGCTCCAATTTGGTCCGGCAGGAGCAGGCGCAGTCATCGCCGAACCGATTGTTGCCCTCACCTTCAATACCGATGGAACAAAACTCTTTGCTGATATCACGGGTACCCACGTCGGCGAAGTCCTTGCGATTTTCCTTGATGGTGTTCCCATAAGCGCACCTGTCATTCAAGTACAGATTACTGACGGACACGCGGTCATCACGGGTATCAACGACCCCGAAGAGGCGCGCAACCTCGTGCGAAATCTGAACTTCGGTGCTTTGCCTGTCCCTATTAACCTTGTCGGTGCTGAATCAATCGGACCAACATTGGGTGCTACTGTCGTGAATGCGGGACTCATGGCCGGTATCTGGGGCTTCATCATCATCGCGCTTTTCATGATCCTCTGGTATCGTCTCCCGGGCGTTGTCGCAACAATCGGACTTCTCTTATATGCCGCAATCGTTCTCGCGCTCTTCAAGGTGATGCACATAACACTTACGGCTGCGGGTATTGCTGGATTCATCCTCTCTGTTGGTATGGCCGTTGATGCGAATATTCTTATCTTCGAACGCATGAAAGAAGAGGTGCGTGCGGGTAAGAATATGAAAGATGCGATTAAGGAGGGATTCTCCCGTGCGTGGTTCTCAATTCGCGACGGAAACCTGACGGCAATCTTCACCGCGATCATCCTTTTCTACACAACGACTTCACTGGTCAAAGGATTTGCGCTCACTCTTATTCTCGGTGTGGTTATTTCGATGCTGACCGCGATTGCTGTGACACGAACGTTCCTGACCGCGATTGCTCCCTCCGCTGTAACACCGAAAGTGCGATTTTTGTTCGGTTCAGGGCTTTCTAAATAATCTTTATGTTCGTCATTCGCCACAAAAATTTCTTCTTCGCACTCTCCGGCATTCTTGTTGTCGTTTCTCTTGTTGCTGTTTTTGTGTGGGGTTTGAACTTTGGCGTTGATTTCAAGGGTGGTTCGAGTGTGGATGTTTCGTACGCGACAAGCACTCCTCCGGCCCGCACAATCATTGAGGCGGCACTTACCACAGCAGGGTTTGAGGGAGTTCTCGTACGCCAAGCCGGCGAGAACGGCATTTCGATTCGCTTGCCTGCACTTGCCGAAGGAGATCGGACACGTCTCGAGGGGGCCTTGATATCCGCAGGAGGAACATTTCAGATCGACCGTTTGAGTTCTGTTGGTCCTTCAGTGGGACAGGAATTGCGAAGAAAAACAATTATCGCGATCTCGCTCACGGTTTTGATGATTATCCTCTATGTCGCGTTTGTGTTTCGAAAGGTCTCACAATCGCTTGGTGGAGGTAAAAAGGTTGGTGTCTCTTCTTGGATCTACGGTCTTGTTGCGATTCTCACACTTCTTCACGACATCATCATCCCAACGGGCGTGTTTGCGATTTTTGGTCACTTCAGCGGGCTTGAAGCGGATACCTTGTTCGTTGTCGCGCTTCTGACGATTCTCGGACTCTCGGTCAATGACACGATCGTCGTCTTCGACCGTATTCGTGAGAACTTGCGAAGAAATCAAGAGCGTCATGTTGATGAAGGATTCGACCAAACGGTGGGGAAGAGTTTGGAACAAACATACGTCCGTTCATTCAACACCTCGTTCACCGTCATTCTTGTTCTTCTCGTCCTCTTTTTCCTCGGTGGCCCCACGATCCACAGCTTTATCCTGACGCTTCTGGTGGGGCAGGTTGCCGGAACATACTCCTCAATCTTTATTGCGAGCCCGATGCTTGTTTCCATTGCGGGTAGAAAAGAGAAAAATAAACGTTAAAAAGGGCCTTGATTTTCGGAGCGAGAAGGAGTACTATGGTTCTTGACGCCCCGAGGAGGGGTTTTTTAGTAAGAAACACATATGGGAGTCATCCAATATTTTAAAGACACACAAAGCGAGCTTCGACACGTTAGCTGGCCAACACGTGGTCAGGCAATCGCATTTACTGCGCTTGTCATCCTCATCTCTCTTCTCGTCGCGGTTTATTTGGGTGCACTCGATTATCTTTTTACGTATCTCGTTGAAACATATTTACTGTAGTCATGACGACAAAGACGCACAAACAAGAAGGACAGGGCCGACACTGGTACGCCATTCATACATACGCAGGATACGAAGATGCGGTCGCGCGCAACTTAAAGCAGCGCGTTGAATCGCTTGGTATGGAGGACAGGATCTTTAACGTCGTTGTACCAACGGAGAAAAAAATAAAAGTGAAGCGCGGAAAGCGTGTTGAGGAAGAGGAAAAAGTGTATCCGGGATATGTTCTTGTTGACATGACGGTGACGGACGACTCGTGGTACGTCGTTCGCAATACGCCTCGCGTGACGGGATTCGTTGGCTCGGGCATTCAGCCGGTACCACTCCGCCAGGACGAGGTTGATGAGCTCTTCGGACGAATGAAAGCCGACATGCCGCTTCACATGATCGACTTTGAGAACGAAGATCGCGTCATCATCGTTGACGGACCATTTAAGGAGTTCGAAGGAAGGGTTGCTGACGTTGACCGACAGCGTGGAAAGGTAAAAGTCCTTGTTTCGATGTTCGGTCGCGAAACGCCGGTGGAACTCGACTTTCTCCAGGTAAAGAAGACATAAACAAATAAAATATTTCTATGGCAAAAAAAGTAGCAAAAACACTTAAGTTACAGGCACGCGGAGGAGCGGCAACACCTGCGCCGCCACTCGGTCCTATCCTTGGACAGGCAGGAGTCAACATTGGAGATTTCGTCACAAAATTCAATGCGGCGACCCAGGAAATGAAAGGGGATATCGTCTCTGTTGTGGTCACTGTCTACGAGGACCGCTCGTATGATTTTATTTTGAAGAGCCCGCCAGCAGCGAGCTTGCTTACGAAGGCGGCAGGAATCGAAAAAGGATCAGGAAACCCTCTGAAGCCGGTTGGTAAGGTGACAAAAGCACAAATCAAAGAGATTGCAGAGCGCAAAATGGCTGATTTGAATGCGCACGATATCAACGCGGCGATGAAAATCATTGAAGGATCTGCGCGAAGCATGGGCATCGAAGTGAAGTAAAGATAAGTACAAAAACAATACAAACCAAAAAGCGCCCGCGGGCGCTTTTTGGTTTACGGTACTATTCTTTTTTCACGATGTCGTGAGTGCCTCGTCCAATATCAAATCGGTCTTCTGTTTCGTCAAAATGGAGGACCAATCCATAGTCGGCGAAACGTTCGAGCAATGCTTTGCCTATTTGTTGCGCTCGTACACGGAGTGTCGGATGCACGAAGCGTGTTGAGCGCAACTCTGCAAAATAGACAAGCGCCGGTATCGTTCCCGTAAGTCGATTCGGAATCCGATACCCCATAGGTATAAGGTACTGTTTTTCTTCCGCTGTTTTAGAAAGAGGGGTGACAAAAACTTCATGTTCCGCAAGGAGGGCCAAGGCCTTTTTACGGAGGTCTGGAGTGAGTTCGTTGAGATACCACGGGTGGAATCCGTGGGCAGTAGTCAAAAGGGGCATCCGTTGAGTCAGCGCTCGATGTCGTTGTGCATCTCGAAATGATCCAAAATCAAGAAGGAATCTGAATCCGACGGTTCCGCACTCGCTCATGTGTTTCGGTAACTCTGTTTTTGCCGGACGGTTACTCATCGCGTCGCGATATGAAAGAAAAAGATCACGGTTAACGCCGTCATGAGACATCTCGAAGTCTGGCCATTCTTCTGCAGCAAAATAGTATCCGCTCTGCATGCATTCTTTGTTGTATGTTTCTGTTGCATCGTAACGTTTTGCACTAAAAGAGTTCGGAAACGCTTCGAGCACAGCGTCTTCAATCGCAAGAGCGAGTGTCCGTACCTCTTCGAGCGGATGATGACGAAGCGTCATAAGTTTATCGGCGACCTGGCGGAGATTGCTGTGCCACGCAAGATTTGTTGTAGCTCCTGCCGGAAGAAAACCACGCATGATATCGAATGCTCGTGCGCGGATTGCTTTCTCGTAAACCGTATCATTTTCATCCATGTTTCGTGGGTAGCGACTTTGAAGGTCCACGAACAAACGTTCGGTTCCTTTGATGCAAAACGTGCGGAATTTTTCCATTGCTGCGCTTGCGGCTCCAGTATTCATCGGATTGAGGAATACCTGTTCAGCAAAATCGATATAACGCGTTGACGATTCTTGGCCTGCATACAAGGGCCAGTCCTGAACCGCTTTTGCCGCGAGCATCGAGACGCCTTCTATAAAGAGCGTGCACGAACCACAATCCCCGATGGACTTGTGTCCGTAGCCAACGTAGTACGTCGACATGAATTTTTCCGGTCCGCGTTTTTTGAGTACCTCGAGATGACTTTGGATACCCCCGATGCTTCGTGAATGGAGTGCCTGAAGCATTGCTTCCGCTTCTGGCCCGATAATCGCTCCTGTGTTGAGAACAAGAATAGTTCCGCCTCCGGGAAGCGTGCGAGTGATGTGAGTGAGTTCATCAAGTTGCATAAGGGTGTCTTAGGAATGGTACGTTTCACCCGTCCCTTGTCAAACATGGACAGAATAATGTACGGTGGTACTATCCCACCACGGCAGGTGACCCATATGTCAAAACAAGGCGGAAAACTCATCGCAATATACGGCATCAATAACCTTGGTAAGACAACACAGGCGCGCATGCTTGTGGACCATCTCGAGAAAGAGGGAATCTCGGCGTACTACTTGAAGTACCCGCTCTATTCGTTTGCACCGTCAGGCCCTCTTATCAATGGTTATTTGCGGAATGATAATCCACATCAATTTTCTGCACGTGAATTTCAAATTATCCACGTGTTAAACCGAACGCAGTACGATGCCGCGCTTCGTGCGCGACTCGCAAGCGGAGAATGGATTGTTGTTGAGGATTATGTTGGTACTGGTATCGCGTGGGGTATCGGCGCTGGAGTTGATGAGGTGTTTCTCTCTGATATCAACAGTCACTTGGTTCGCGAAGATCTCGCATTTCTTCTCGATGGCAATCGATTTCTCGAAGGAAAAGAGATCGGTCATATCCACGAGGAAAATGAGTCGCTTATGCAAAACGTTCGAACGATTCACACGACACTCGCGGAACGGAACGGGTGGTTTATGGTGAATGCGAATGAGTCAAAGGAGGTGGTACATGACGGACTGTGGAAACATGTGAAGCGTCTTTTTGAATAATATCTGATGAACGATTTTCCCTTTTTGCAAAAGCAAGATCCGAGAGCGGCAGAAATCCTTCGTGCCGAAGAAAAACGCCAAGCGGAAGGGCTCGAACTCATTCCTTCCGAGAATTACGTGTCACGGCCAGTGCTTGAAGCGCTCGGGTCTATTTTTACGAACAAATACTCCGAAGGATATCCGGGGAAGCGTTACTACGGCGGACAACAACACACTGATGAGATCGAGCTTCTTGCGATCGAGCGTGCGAAACAGTTATTTGGCGCAAAGTTCGTTAATGTGCAACCACTCTCTGGCGCGCCTGCAAATATCGCGATGTATTTTGCGCTCCTTGAACCAGGAGAAACAGTTCTTGGTATGGACCTCTCACACGGTGGGCACCTTACCCACGGACATCCAGTAACCGCAATCACGAAAGTATTCCGTTTTGTGCGATATAAGATGAAGAATGTTGAAACGGGAGAGATCGACTATGACGCGCTCCGCGAAACGGCACGTACGGAGAAACCAAAAATACTTCTCGCGGGATTCTCTGCATATTCACGGGAACTTGATTACGAGAAATTTGTCTCGATTGCACGCGAAGTCGGAGCTTTGGCCGTGATGGACGTCGCACATATCGCGGGCTTGATTGCAGGAAAGGCCGCAAAGAATCCATTCGATGCAGGATTTGATATGTTGACGACAACAACACACAAAACACTCCGCGGACCGCGCGGAGGAATGATTTTGACACGGGAGAGTGAAGAGCTCGCAAAGAAGATAGATAAGACAATATTTCCGGGCTTGCAGGGAGGTCCGCACATGAATGTCATTGCGGCAAAGGCGGTCTCGTTCGGTGAAGCGCTGCATCCTTCATTCACTACATACGCGGCGCAGGTAATAAAAAACGCACAAGCGATGGCGGATGTCTTTTTGAAAGCAGGTATCCGTTTGATTGGCGGGGGAACAGACAATCATCTTGTTCTCGCTGATGTGTTTGGTTCTCTTAATATCACGGGGGCTGAAGCAGAAAAGGCACTTGATGAAGTCGGTATCACGGTCAACAAAAATGTCATTGCGGATGATACGAGGAAACCTCTCGATCCTTCTGGTATTCGTTTCGGAACACCAGCAATAACAACTCGTAAGTTCACAGAAAAAGAATGCGCACGTGTTGCTGAAGTAATGATTACTGTCCTTCGAAGTCCAAATGACAGGGGAGTGAAAGAAGGTGCAAAAAAAGAAATCAAAGAACTCGCCCTCGCGTTTCCCGTGCCAGAGGTTTTCACAAATTAGTCATCGGATGATTTTACCTGCAACTTATATCGCGCGAGTACGATTGGTTGATGGCTGCATATCAAAAAGATTTTAATGGTTGGAATAAACAGAAGAAAAGGCTTCATCAAAACAAAAGAAAAACCTACTTCGATAAGCGGGAGGTTTGGTGGTGTGCCCTTGGCGTAAATGTTGGTTTTGAACAAGACGGTGCTGGGTATGCCCACCAAAGACCTGTCGTCATTTTGAAAAAACTAAGTAGAGAAACATGCCTTGTTGTTCCACTAACAACATCCAACCGTACTCATCCACTACGTCTCCCCGCAGGAGTCACTGGAGGCAAAGAGTCGTACGCAATCCTCTCTCAGGTAAGAGTTGTCGACGTGGGTCGTTTTATGGAGAAGGTTGGGACTATTGAAATTGAAAAGTTTGACGAGATACGAAAAACCATCAAAGACATGCTCTGATGGTTTTTCTCTTTTTGCCTCCATCTTTCGATGGGGGACGAGGCCGAAGCCCACTGTTTTTCTTACCCTCCAGTATATCCCAAGGTGATAAAAAATCAATAAAGTTGTATTCTGTGGGAATGGCCGCAAAAGAAACCCTTATTGGCGCGATAGAAAAAGCACTTCGCGATCTCGGTGTTGAGAAGCCCGTGGCAGTCCTTGAGCGTCCGGCTGAAATGGCGCACGGGGACTACGCAACCAATGTTGCGCTTTCATGTGCCAAACAACTTGGCAAAAATCCACGCGAACTTGCTGAATCAATTGTCGTCGAACTTCAAAAAAACAAGTCCGACTTTGTAGAAAAAATTGAGATCGCTGGGCCGGGATTCATTAATTTTCATCTCAAGCCAGAGTATTTCGTCGAAACACTCAAGGGTCTCGACGATACGTACGGAAAGGGTATTTCACTTAGAGGTAAAACAGTCCTTGTTGAGTACACACAGCCGAATATTCTGAAACCATTTCATATCGGTCACCTGATGAGTAATGCGATAGGAGAATCACTCTCGCGCCTCATTGAAAATGCGGGGGCCTCCGTCAAACGTCTTAACTATCAAGGTGATATCGGACTTCATATCGCCAAAGCTCTTTGGGGCATCAAGGCGCTTACTGCCGATCCGCGCGACATCGACGCAATTGGTAAGGCATATGCGCACGGTGCGCAGACGTATGAAAATGACGAGAAAGCAAAAGCGGAGATCGTTGAACTCAACGAGAAGATTTACAAAAATGATCCGGAGATACATGAACTCTATGAAATAGGGAAGGCGACATCACTCAAACGCTTCGAAGAGCTCTACGAAATCCTCGGGACGAAATTTGATCGCTATTATCTCGAAAGCGAGGTGTGGCAAAGAGGTGTCGAGTTGGTCAACGAAGGAAAAGATAAAGGGATTTTTAAAGAAAGCGATGGTGCGATTGTTTTTTCTGGCGAAGAGCACGGACTCCACACACGTGTTTTTATCACGAGCAAGGGTATTCCTGTGTATGAGGCAAAAGAACTCGGGCTTGCAGAACGTAAGGCAAAAGAATTTACATTTGACACATCGATTACGATAACTGCGGTTGAGCAGGAACAATATTTTGAGGTTGTTTTTAAAGCACTCTCACTTCTGCGGCCGGAATTTGCAGAGAAATTCACACACATCGCGCACGGGATGATGCAACTTTCTGGCGGAAAAATGTCGTCGCGATTGGGAAATGTAATAACCGGCGACTCGCTCATCTCGGATCTCATCGAAGAGGTAAAAGAAAAAATGGGCGACAGAGTTTCTGCGAGCGACACGCCCGTGGTGTCGCGCGATGTCGGCGTTGCCGCGATCAAATATAGTGTTCTTCGCCAGGCACTCCGTAAAAATATTGTCTTCGATAAGGGAAAGTCCCTTTCATTCGAAGGTGATTCCGGCCCGTACATCCAATACACAACCGTTCGTGCAAAATCTGTTGTCGCAAAAGCAAAAAGTGCAGGCATTGTTCTGTCGTTTGAAAAAACACCGGAAGAGATCGGCATTGTCGAAAAACTTCTTGAGCGTTTTCCTGAAGTTGCCGCTCGTGCCGCAACCGAGCGCGAGCCGCATCACGTTGCGACGTATGCGATTGAACTCGCTTCTGCGTTCAATAGTTGGTATGCAGGTCAGCAGATCGTCAATACAGAAGATCCTCTCTCGCCGTATCGTGTCGCACTCACAAAGGCAACAGCGATTGTCCTCGAAAAAGCACTGTGGCTTCTCGGTATCCGCGTACCGAGCGTGATGTAATAACGAAGAGAAGAATGTTCAAACGTTTGAGCGTAGAGGAATGCTCAGCCGAAACCGCCCAGTCGTATTTGGGACCTCTTACGCATGGAAACACTAGAAAACTTTCAGACAAAATTCACAAACTAACCAACTAATAAACTACAAAACTAAGCAACTACACTGTGGTATTATGATGTTTCATGACCGAGAGAGACGCATTTCCAAAAAGCGATACGGCGAAGCGTGAAGAGGATACTTTAGCGCGCTGGAAAAAAAGGCGGATCTTTGAAAAAACCCTTGCAAAGCACTCGCCGGAAGGGAACTTTGTCTTTTACGAAGGCCCCCCAACGGCAAACGGCCGACCGGGACTCCACCACCTCATTTCTCGTATTTTTAAGGACGCGATTCCGCGCTACAAAACGATGCGCGGCTACTACGTGCCGCGCCGCGGCGGATGGGATACACACGGGCTTCCCGTTGAGATCGAGGTTGAAAAACAACTCGGATTTACCTCAAAAAAACAGATTGAGGAATACGGGATTGAAAAATTCAACGAGAAATGCAAAGAAAGCGCGTGGAAATACATCGACGAGTGGCGCGAATTCACTGAGCGGATGGGCTATTGGATCGATTTGGATAATGCATATGTTACCTACTATCCCGCGTACATCGAAGCGCTGTGGGCGATTGTACAGCACGTCGATAAGCGGAAACTTCTGTACAAGGACTACAAGGTTCTTCCGTGGTGCACGCGGTGCGGAACAGCGCTTTCAAGCCATGAACTTGCGCAAGGATATGCGGATGTGACGGACACGTCTGTGTATGTGAAGTTCAAAGTTAAGGGCGAAGAGAATACGTATCTGCTTGCTTGGACAACAACACCGTGGACACTTCCTGGAAACGTTGGCCTTGCGGTGAAAGAAGATATTCTCTATGTAAAAGTAGAGGATGACAAGGAAACATTTTGGGTTGCAAAGGATCGCGCAGGAGTTCTGTTTCCTGAAGCAAAACCTGTCGAAGAAAAAAAAGGAAAAGATCTCATCGGTCTTTCGTACGAACCCCTCTTCCCGTTCTTGCAGAAATCGCTTCCTGAAGCAGAAAAAAGTAAACTCGAAAATGCATATAAAGTATACGCAGCAGATTTTGTCGGGGCAGAGGACGGAACAGGGATCGTTCACACGGCTGTTATGTACGGACAAGATGATTTCGAACTGGGAACAAAAGTTGGTTTGCCGAAACACCATCTTGTCGGAGAAGACGGAACATTCACAAAAGATGCGGGGCCATATGCGGGTCTTTTAGTAACTGACAAAAAAACGAACAAACAGATCATCGAAGACCTCGGTTCTCTGATATTCAAAACAGAAGAGGTCACGCACACCTATCCGTTCTGCTGGAGATGCAAGACGCCGCTTATCTACTTCGCGCGAAACTCGTGGTATATCGCGATGTCCAAATTGCGCGATGAACTCGTCAAAGAAAACGAGAAAATAAACTGGGTGCCGGAACACATCAAAGACGGTCGTTTTGGGGAGTGGTTAAAAGAGGTGAAGGATTGGGCGATTTCACGCGACCGCTACTGGGGAACACCACTTCCTATTTGGGAGTGCGAAGGGTGTGATTTGCATCGCGTCGTGGGTTCAATTGGGGAGTTGTTCGAAGAAGAACACCTCTCGGAAAACACCTATACCGTTATGCGACACGGGGAATCGGTTTCGTATGCACAAAATATCATGTCAACGGATGTGGGGGATGCCGAGGACTTATTGACGGAAAAGGGAAAGGGGGAAGCTCTCGAGTCCGCAAAAAAAATCAAAAAACAAAAGATCGATCTCATTCTTGTTTCACCATTCAGACGCACACTCGAAACAGCTGCGATCGTTGCAGAAGAAGTTGGGCTTTCTGAAAAAGAGATCATTGTTGACGAACGTATCCGAGAGATTAAAGCGGGAACATTTGATGGAAGATCAATGTATGAATTTGGTTTGCTTTTTCAGGGTGAGGGCTGGTCCGCCAAAAGGCCCGAAGGGGGCGAAAGCCATAAAGACATTATCCTTCGCGTGGGTGAATTCATATACGACATCGAGAAAAAATACAGTGGCAAGAACATCCTTATCATCACGCATGCTGCACCCGCGCAGATGCTCTCGGCTGTTGCCGCAGGAGCAGGAGAAAATGATCTTGCGAAGCATACGGCACTTTTTAACGAAACAGCCGAGTGGCACGAGATTTCTTTTGTTCCACATCCGCACAATCCGGAATTCGAACTCGATCTCCACAAACCATACATCGACGAAGTGCTTTTGAAATGCGAAAAATGCGACGGTGTCATGCGTCGTACGCCGGAAGTCATGGATGTCTGGTTCGACTCGGGGGCAATGCCGTTCGCACAGGATGCGGTGCGAAAACGCTCGGACACATCTCAAAAACACATCGAATACACGCCCAATTTCAAACACGCTCTCTTTCCTGCGGATTTCGTAAGTGAAGCGGTTGACCAGACACGTGGGTGGTTCTACACCCTGCACGCGATTGGTATTTTGATGGACCGTGGGCGCGCCTTCAATAACGTGGTCTGTTTGGGACACATCCTGGATGCTAAGGGCAAAAAGATGAGCAAGTCAATCGGGAATGTCGTTAATCCGTGGGAGATGTTCGCAAAGCACGGTGTTGATGTTCTTCGATTTTGGATGTATTCAATCAACCAGCCAGGAGATACAAAGAATTTTGACGAAAAAACGGTTGCGGAGGTTAACAATAAGGTGTTTACGCTTCTTCGGAACATTGTGAAATTCTACAAACTTCACCTATCAGACCTACAACCAACAACCGACAACCAGCAACCTGAGAACCAGCATGTCCTTGACGAATGGCTCCGCGCGCTTACAGGAACACTTGTTTCTGAAGTTACTCTGCGTATGGATACGTACGATTTATTTGGTGCAACACGTGCAATTCGCGATTTCATAAATGATTTCTCAACATGGTACATCCGTCGTTCGCGCGACAGGTTCAAGATGAACAACGAAGACAGGGAAGCGGCCCTCGTAGCAACACAAGAAACGCTTCTCACACTTGCAAAACTGTTGGCACCAGTAACACCGTTTTTTGCCGAGGAGGTGTACGCAGATATAAAAGGAGGACACGAGAGTGTGCACTTGGAAGAGTGGCCCGAAGCGAATGTCTCTCGACACGATGGTCGTATTTTGGATGAGATGAAAGAAGTACGCGATGTTGTGTCGCGCGCGCTTGAGGCGCGCGCAAGTGCCGGAATCAAAATTCGTCAGCCACTTCAAAAACTCACTCTGCGTGCCACATACAAGAATTTGCAAGGAAAAGACGCACTTCTCGATCTCATCAAAGACGAACTCAATGTCAAAGAAGTTGTTTTTGACGAGAGTGCCGGATGGGACCTCGAACTTGATACGAACATAACACCCGAACTCAAAAAAGAAGGGGATCTTCGCGATCTTATCCGCGCAATACAGGATTTTCGAAAACAATCGGGTCTTACTCCGGCGGACAAGGTAAGCGTCCGTGTCGTAACTGACGAGAAAGGGAAGGATCTCATTCAAAGTTACAAAGCAAACATCCTTTTAGCTGCAACACTCTCCGATATTTCCGTCGAAGTATCTCCTGATGCCGCGGAAGGAGACAAAAGCGCGTTCGTGTTCTCTCTTGTGTAGGGGTATTGCTCCGCTCTTCCTTCTGGTGTTTTATTGGGGCAGATCGTCTACGTAGACACATGTTCAACTGCGAAGAATTGGAGGTCCGCCGTCATGCGTTACCGCTCCTCGTTGGTCTGTCTCGTTCTCGTACTCTTGGCGCCCGCTTTCGTGTGGGCACAGGAGGAAACGCTCACTCTCGTTGTCAAACCGTTGGTGCGACTCACGACGGAGAAGCCGTCGTGGGAGGTGGAAGAAAACGCCACCGTCCCAACAGGAGCACTCACGCTCCGCTTGGTGAACGTGTTGGGTGAGGGGGAGAAGAAACTCGACATCAACACGTTGCGTCAACGCGCGATGGGACAGGGTCCGCTTCTGGGAGAGCTGCACGCCATGAAGGTTGTCGTTCGGGGCGGAGACGTTCCGAAATCGTGGCAGCAGTTCCGTCTCGCGTTTCCCGGTACCATTCGTCGGGAGGGTGGGAAGCGATTCCTACTCCTCCTTGTGCACCGGAGTGGTGCGTGGGAGCCGATGTGGACTGCACAGCAACTGCCGTGCGACGAGAAGTGCCGCGTCGTCACGGCGATCGCTCCACCATCGTGAGGTCCTTTGGCTGGCCGGCTTGCGTTTGCGCAAGCCGGCCTCGCTGTTTCTGCTACACTTGAACCAAACCAACTCCAACCGCCAACCCCTATTTCCATGTATACAAAACACACAACAGAGGCCCTCGTGCTTTCATCGTGGAATTCTGGCGAGGCAAATCGTGTGTACACACTTTTGACACCTGACCTTGGAAAGGTACACGCCCGCGCGCATGGGGTACGAGAGATGAAATCTCGCCACCGTCACGCGCTCCAAA
>JBBTUJ010000012.1:0-6640 GCA_038063815.1 Patescibacteria group bacterium
GCGTTTTTTCATATTCGAGACCTGGATTTCCGAGTCCAACAACAAGATAGTTCATTGAGAGTAGTATAAAGAAGTTTCTTTCGACAGCCAAACCATCTAAAACGCGGCACGAAACAGAAACTCTTCTTGCGTCAAGGGAGATGCACGCGTACAATCGTGCTCAACACATTCGGGGTATATCATTTCACTGATCATTTTTATGGACGAAACGAAAACATCCACTCCGAATTCTTCTTTGCATAAAGAACCAACACTTCTCTCTGAACTCATCCGCTTTGCGCTCATCACACTTTTTATTGTTGTTCCAATCCGCGTTTTTATAGCACAACCTTTCATCGTTTCTGGTTCCTCCATGGATCCCACATTCGAGAACGGTGAGTATTTGATTGTTGACGAGATCACCTACCGCCTCGACGAGCCAAAGCGCGGTGACGTCATCATTTTCAAGTACCCGCAGGACACATCTAAATTCTTCATAAAGCGCATCATTGGACTCCCGGACGAAACCGTTCTCGTAGAAGGATCCAAAATCACCATTACAAACAAGTCGCGGCCAGAAGGACTCACTCTCGACGAGGCGTACCTCATCCACCCCACGCACAGCAACATCCGCATAACGCTCGCAGACGATGAGTACTTCGTCATGGGAGACAATAGGCCTGCAAGTTCTGACTCGCGCATTTGGGGAGCGCTTCCCCGCAATCTCATCGTCGGACGAGCATTCGTGCGTTTGTTACCTCTTGGAAAAATCGACGCTTTCCCTGGTGTACACCGATACGAAGATATAGAAGCCGAGACCGCAAGCACGACAGAAGAAAACTAATGTATTCCAAAAATTGATATGACATTCACTCCCGTTCTTCCCAAAGAGTTTCCAACAACACGAGCGTCATATGCATACGAGGGACCTCTAAAAAAAGCGCTCGCGATAGCCGATCATTACGGATTCACCGTCATTCCCCCACTTCGCATCGAAAAAGAAGATCGAGAGCACGCGCGGAAACACGGATGTCCTGAACACCACGCGGCTGTCGTACGAATGGCAGGATTAGACGAGCGATATCGCATGGATGAGACCTTGTTGTGGGCATACACGTACAAGATTCCATACAAAAATAAACTTGCTCTGCGACTCGACGTCATCGGAGATAGGGAGAGTTCTGCGGAAGGTCTTCTTCTTAAGGTCGTCCACGCGATTTTGCGAGAGTATGGGTACAAAGATACGCTCTTAAAGATTGGGAGTGTCGGCGTACGCGAATCGTTCACGTCCTACACCCACGCCGTGCAGTCATTCGTGCGTTCGCACCTCGCCGACCTCAATCCCGACTGTCGCGAGAAGGTACGCGAGAACATTTTTGCTCCCCTCTCATGCAGACACGATGCGTGTATTCTTGCACGGGACAGCGCGCCACAAACATTGAATTTTCTCTCTGAACAAAGCAAGCAGCATCTGAAAGAGGTGCTCGAGTACCTTGAATCATTCAACATGCCGTACATCGTTGATCCATATCTAACTGGTGAGAACGAGTACACGACAAAAACCGTGTTCCGAATCGGCGTTCCTCCTGTTGGTGCAGAGGAAGGCGATTCCACCTTTTCACACACTCTCGCGTGGGGAGAACGGTATGATCAGCTTTCAAAGAAAGCAGGTGCGAAGAAAACGATCCCCGCGATTCATGCGTCAATCGATCTATCGCCACGTGGAAGTCGCGAACGCTATACACTTCTTCAAAAAACCTCCCTGCCCGCAGCATACGTCGTACAGGTGGGTCTTCCCGCAAAAATCCAAGCGCTTCTCATGCACGAGATGCTTCGCAAGACACACATTAAAGTACGGGTAAATCTCTATAAAAATAGCGTCTCTGAGCAGATGGATCACGCACGAGCGCTTGGTTTTCCGACCCTCGTCATCATTGGACACAAAGAAGTACACGATGGGACCGCCCTTGTTCGCCACCTTCTCACGAACCGACAAGATACTGTCCCTGTCCGTGAACTGCCGCGATATCTCAAGATGACAGTCACTCGCCGTGGCCGTCGTACAGCATAAACCCTTGCACGTGAGCATCTGTGTGGTAGAATGCTCTCTGCAATGGCCGTACACGTACACACATCACGCGGAGATAAAGAGAACAACATGGGCGTCCTTCGACGTTTTCGTCAGAGCACCATGGGATGGGGTGGCTTGCGAAAAGTCCGAAGCGGACGCTATTTCTCCCGTCTTGAATCAACATACGTAAAACGAAAAAGCCGCTTGAAATCAATCGCCAAAAAGATAGAGCGAACACGACTCTACAAACTCGGCCTCGTTGACCGCGCATAAGAGTCGCACAAGCGCTCTCCCCTATGAGCGTTATTTTAACAACCCTTCGTACCCCACTCCCGGTCTCGGGAGCGCTCCTCAACCGACTCGCGCGCGATATCCTAAAAACCGACTATGCGTTGTCGGTTATTTTTATTGGCGATGCTCGATCGCGCCGTCTCAACAAGACCTATCGAGGAAAAGACGAACCAACGAATGTGCTTGCATTTCCTCTGTCAAAAAAAGAGGGTGAGCTGTATATAGCACTACCCTATGCACTCAAAGAGGCGCGGATGTTTGGTCACACACCAAAAGAACATATCCTTTTTCTTTTTATTCACGGCGCACTTCATCTCAAAGGTTTTGATCACGGACCACAAATGGAAAAAGAGGAAAAACGATTCATGAAAAAATGGAGTTAGCGTGCTACGATAGAAGTATAAAGGTATCAAGTTCATCAGGTTATAAAGTAGAAGCACCAAAGAGTACACGACTTTACAAACTTTATAACTTTTGACTTTATAACTCTTTGTTTATGGCTCGTTCAATCGCAACAGGAATCGACATTGGCACAACCGCCGTCAAGACAATCGTCGCAGAATATGTTCGTGCACATGATGGTCCCACACGTCGTATCATCGGTGTAGGCGCATCCGAAGTGGTCGGATTGCGACATGGATACATTGTTGATCGCGAACATATCTCACGAAGCGTCCGACATGCGATTAACCAAGCCGAAAAAACATCTCGTATGCAGATTCGGAGTGCGCTCCTTTCTGTCGGAGGCGTGGGGCTTGAAAGCACAACAACAACAGGCACATCAATCGTAAGCCGCGCGGATTCAGAGATCACCGAACTTGATGTCGAACGCTCTCTTGCGGCGTGTCGCGACGCGCTTCCCGACGCACAAAAAAATAACAGAAAGATTCTTCACACGATTCCTCTTTCATACAAATTGGATGGAAAAGAAGTATTGGGACGCGTTCTCGGTATGAAAGGGATAAAGCTTGAAATCAAAACGCTCTTCGTGACTGCGCTTGAGCAACATGTTGCCGATCTCATTGAAGCGGTTGAAAGTGCTGGTGTTGAGGTGAGAGATGTTGTCGCCTCTCCAATCGCATCCGCTGTCGCGACACTCTCCAAAGCGCAACGCATCGCCGGATGTGTGTTGGTAGATATCGGATCAGAAACAGTTTCCTTGGTTGTCTATGAGAACGACATGCCAATCTCTCTCAAAGTGTTTCCTATTGGATCACACGACATCACCAAAGATATCGCGCTCGGACTTCGCTTACCTCTTGACGAGGCAGAGCGTGTCAAAGTTGACGGCCTCGCATCAACAACACATTCACGCAAAAAACTCGATGAGATTGTTTCTGCACGCCTCAAAGATATTTTTGAACTCATTGACGCACATCTCAAGAAGTTGGGACGGAACGGCCTTCTTCCTGCAGGAATTGTCCTCACGGGTGGTGGTTCGCGCATCGCCGACATCGAAGACCTTGCACGTGCCGCTCTTGCAATCCCCTCACGGCTCGGAAACATCGAGATAAACGCGACCGCGCACGGACTTCTCCACGATCCTTCGTGGACAGTTGCGTATGGCACGGCACTTCTCGGACTCTCGCCAGGCATGTCGACTGGCTCCGACTTTTCTTCTCTTCCCCGTTTTACGTTCGCAAAAGACATTGGCGCTTCCGTCAGAACGCTCTTCAAAAAGATACTCCCCTGATGAAATAGATTCATAGAATGTCAAATTCTTTGACTTCTCTTTAGACAAAAGTGAGTCCTTGTTTGTCAGATGACTCGCGGAGGCCGACGGGCCGAGCGTGAGGAAAAATCGAATAACGATTTTATCCGTTCATTTGACAAATAGGGACGAACGGCTCCTTATCCCCTACCCCATAGCGCCCCCGAAGGGGCTTTGTTAGTATATGTGCATTGTTAAGGGGTTTGGGTGCTCGACCACAGGAGGCGGCAGGTGCTCTAAAATACATTTTTAATTAAAGTCAACACAGGGGTATGGCTACCAAAATCGAAACTGATGTAGAGAATTTCGCGCGCATCAAGGTGGTTGGCGCTGGAGGGTCAGGGCTGAACGCGGTTAATCACATGATCAATCAGAAGGTCCGTGGTGTTGAGTTCATCGCGGTCAACACTGATGCACAGGACTTGCACCACTCGCTCGCAAAGAAAAAGATTCATATTGGAAAAAACCTTACGAAAGGTCTCGGTGCTGGCATGGATCCGTCTATTGGACGACGCGCAGCTGACGAAACAAAAGAAGAAGTACAAGAAGCACTCAAGGGTGCTGACATGATTTTCATCGCTGGAGGACTTGGTGGTGGTACGGCGAGCGGCGCATCCCCCATTATTGCGCAGGTTGCCCGTGAACTGGGAGCACTCACAATCGGTGTTGTTACGCGACCATTCAGTTTCGAGGGCGCACAACGAACACGAATCGCACAAACAGCAATCGAAGAGCTTAAAAAAGAGGTTGATGCACTCATCATCATCCCAAACGATCGCCTCTTTAATATCATTCAAAAAGACACGACACTCAAAGACGCGTTTGCGATGTGTGACGAAGTTCTTCGTCAGGCAGTTGAAGGAATCGCTGATTTGATTACGATGCCAGGTATCATCAACCTCGACTTCGCTGACATCCGCGCGGTACTCCAGAACGCAGGATCTGCGCTCATGGGCATCGGCTCTGGAACAGGTGAGAAGCGCGCTGTTGAAGCAGCACAGATGGCAATTAACTCTCCCCTCCTCGACGTTTCTGTTGCAGGTGCAAAGGGGGTTCTCTTTGCTGTTGCTGGTGGTGAAGATCTCACCATGATGGAAATCCAAGATGCGGCACGCGTCATCACCGAGAACGTCGACAAGGAAGCAAAGATTATCTTCGGTGCGATCAAAGACGACCGCCTGAAGAAGAACGAAGTAAAGGTTACCGTCATCGCATCAGGTTTTCCTGAAGGAAACGGCACGAACCCTTCTCTCTTCCAATTTGGGCGCAAAGAGAAGGAGAAAGCAGAGGACTCAGGCAAGATATTCAACACGTTCACAAAAACAAGCCCCGGAGAGATGGCAAAAGAAGAGAAGGAAGAAAAACCCGTTGTTGAAAAGCCCGACACTACTCCACTCAAACCAAAAGCGGAGGACCCCGAAGAAGACGATTGGGGAGCAATCCCCGCATTCCTCCGACGGAAGAAGTAACGATGTTTGACCTCATAATCATCGGTGGCGGGCCCGCAGGCGTCGCAGCGGCTGTGTATGCCGGTAGGAAAAAACTGCACACACTCCTCATGACAAAAGAGTTCGGGGGTCAGAGTTCTGTTTCAGAAGGAATCGAAAACTGGATAGGAACACCAAATATAACCGGTACTGAACTTGCTCGTGCATTTAAGGTCCATGTTGAGTCAATAAAGAATGGTTGCGTTGAGATTCACGAAGGTGCATATGTACAAAAGATCGCTAAAACTGGAGATACGTTCTCTGTAGAAACAGAGAAAGGCACATTTGAAACAAAAACGATTCTTATCGCAACAGGTTCAACCCGCCGCAAACTTGAAGTTCCCGGCGCGGCAGAATTCGAGAACAAAGGCGTTGTATATTGTGCATCGTGTGACGGACCTCTCTTTTCTGATCAAGATGTTGCTGTTGTGGGAGGAGGAAATGCTGCATTTGAAACAGCAGCGCAACTCCTTGCCTACTGCAAAAGTGTCACGTTGCTCCAAAGAGGTCTCACGTTCCGAGCAGATCCAATAACCGTCGAGAGAGTTCTTGCACATGAAAACATGCGCGCTATCACAAATACGGAAATTGTTTCCGTTCAGGGAGACAAATTTGTGAATGGCCTTACATACAAAGACACGACATCGGGAGAAACAAAAACACTTCCCGTGACAGGAGTATTCGTGGAAATAGGTCTTCTTCCAAACACTGGTTTTGCAAGAGATCTGGTGACGCGCGATGAATACAACCGGATCGTGATTGACCCCTGGACAGGGCGCACGAGTGCCGCGGGCATCTGGGCTGCTGGAGACGCTACGAACGTTAAATATCACCAAAACAACATCGCCGCGGGTGATGGTGTCAAAGCGCTTGAAGATATCTACTTGGCGCTTAAGACGGGAAAATAAGTGGGCGATACAGGGATCGAACCTGTGACCTCTTGCATGTCATGCAAGCGCTCTAACCAGCTGAGCTAATCGCCCGACTTTTGCATTTTATCTGAAAAACCATCAAAAATAAAGGAGTTTTTAGATACGCGAATCGATGCGGAGGAGGTGGGATTTGAACCCACGATCCAGTTTCCCGGATGCTGGTTTTCGA
>JBBTUJ010000013.1:0-24692 GCA_038063815.1 Patescibacteria group bacterium
TTGTGTCTGGATTATACCTCGACGTCTCCGTTCCCGATATTATCTTTGTGCTCCTGCAGATGCTTCAAATACATTGAGGGCGCGCTACTTCCGTTTTGAGAAAGAGTTTTTTCTCCTTTGACCGTCCTAATCATCCGCTCCGCAAGAAGAACGATGAGGTAACGAAGTGTCGTGGCAACAATACGATAGATACGACGGAGTGTATCTCCCAACCACCCAACAACACCATCAAGAAGTCGCATCGTGTGGGATGTGACATGTATGAACACTCGTTCTGCTCCGGGGGAATGGTTGACCAAGAATCTCGTCACAAATGTCATTCGCCCTGTTGAGACCTCTCGCTCTTTAAGCGCAAAGAAAATCGCAATCAGGAGCAAACTTGCTGCGAAGAAGATGATGGGAAGTGGCATATACATCACACCCGCAATACTGCGGGATTTCTTAGATCACAAACTTCGTGAAACGACCGAGTTGTGTTCGCTCTCCGAATTTCTGGATGGCTCCCTCAATAAGACCACCAATCGTCTGAGACGGATCTTTAAAAAAGGGCTGTGCCAAAAGAGCATCCGGCCCCCCTACCAGAACCTCGTCGTCTGTCGCGGCAATCTGCATAGCAATGTCTTTTGCGAGTGCTTGAAACTCCTCGTTCCGTGCGACAAAGTCCGTCTCACACATGAGTTCAACCATAGCCCCCAAGGCACCCTGCCCGTGGATGTATGCCTGGACCGTGCCTGAACCCAACTCCCTACCCGCTTTTTTCGATGCGGCAACAGCGCCTTTTGATTTTAGGATCTCGATTGCCTTGTCCATGTCACCATCTGCGCTCATCAGCGCTTCGCGGCACTGCATCATCGAAACGCCCGTTCGTTCACGCAAAGATTTAATCTGGTCTGCAGTAACCATATATATGTAGAATATTATCGATCAGAATGTCGTGGTGCGCCTGCCTTGTCGGCAGACAGGCGAGAACGGTCGCTTGGTCTTTCTCCAACGCTTTGTGGTACTTGTTTTTCTTCAACAGTCGGTCGGACAGGTGCTTTTTCCTTCCCTGCCTTGTATGCATCAGCAATCGATGTGACGAAAAGCGCCACACTTGCGCGATTTGAATCATTTCCAGGAACAGGACAGAGGACCGTCGTCATGTCGCAATCAGAATTCGCAAGGGCAACGATTGGGATGCGAAGCGTTGTCGCTTCAGCAACTGCGTTCTTTTCGTGCTTGGGATCAACAACAACAAGCGCTGCGGGAAGGGACTTCAGTGGGCGAAGTCCGCCAAATGTTTCTTCAAGCCGCTTGATTTCGCGGTCAATCATCAAACGTTCTTTCTTTGTGTATTTTACGAGCGTTCCTTTTTCGCGATCTTCGATGAGTTTTTCCAATCGATCGATGCGTTTTCGGATGATGGCAAAGTTTGAGAGCGTTCCTCCAACCCATCGTCCTGCGACATAGGGAAGGCCGAGTGCTTCTCCCGCATTCTTGATCGCCTGACGCGCTTCGAGTTTGCTTGCAACAAGAACAACCTGTTTTCCTGCTGTCGCAATACCTTCAACAAATGCTTTTGCTCGTTCAAGTTGCTCTGCTGTCTTTTCCAGATCAAAGACCTCAACACCACTCTTGGCGCCAAAGATGAATTGACGCGCAGATGGGTGACGACGCGCCTTTGCGTAGCCATAGTGGAGGCCCGCCGCAAAAAGGTCATCGATATTCTTAAGGGTATTTTTTGATGGTGTGGTGGCAGTCATTGTCGAAAAAAGCCCTCATGGGCTCGCCCACGCACATGCAATGGGGCTTAAAAACACTATATCAAAAGGGTTATCCTTCCGCAACCGCCCCAAGAGCGGCATCCGAAGTAACAAGGGCTGAGAGGATTCGCTCAAGATCTCCCCCTAAAATACCAGGAACATTCGACCAGCTCTCTTTGATACGGTGGTCTGTCACACGATCTTGCGGAATATTGTATGTACGAATCTTCTCCGAGCGATCGCCCGTGCCGATCTGTGCTTTCCGCTCGGTCGAGAGTTTTTTTGCATCCTCCTCGTCTTTGAGCACTTCGAGTTTTGCGGCAAGGATCTCGAACGCCTTGTCGCGGTTTCTCTGCTGACTGCGTTCCGATTGTGATCGAACGATGATGCCCGTCGGTGTGTGTACCAAACGCACTGCTGTTTCGACCTTGTTCACATTCTGCCCGCCCGCCCCACCTGAACGTGTGAATGTCATCTCGACTTCGGCAGGGTTGATAACAAAGTCATATTTTTTCTTGATGGGAAGAATAACAATGGACGCCGTTGATGTGTGGATGCGTCCTGATTTCTCCGTCGCGGGAACACGTTGCACACGATGTACTCCTGTTTCAAAACGAAGATCTTTGTATGCGTCTTTTCCACGAATCTCGAATGAAGCGTCTTTATATCCACCGAGTGCAGCTCGGGATTCATCAACCCGCGAGAATGCCCAGCCGCGGCGTTCCGCATACTTCTCATACATAACCGCCAATTCCTCTGCAAAAAGTGCCGCCTCTTCCCCACCTGCACCGGCACGAACTTCGACAATGACTTCATTCGGAAATTCCTCTTCATCTTTCTCTTGTGCGAGCATTTCTTCTATCTGCTTCTCAATGAATTTTTCTTGTTCGGTTATTTTGGCGATATCATCGTCGGCAAGTTCCTTGAGAGAAGGGTCGTTCGTTGCGGTTGCGTGTGCCTCTTCTTTTTCACGGGAAAGCCGCGACAATTCTTCAGCAAGAAATGCCGTCCGTGGATTTTTCTTAAGTGCCTCTATTGGAAGTGCCATATATAAAATGGTAGCACGAGGCCCCCTCTCCCCGTGTTTGGGGAGAGGGGGCGTTACGAATCGTTACTTTGCTTCCTCGGCTGCTGGTTTGTTCTTTGCTTTTGCGGCGCGTTTGGTGGAGTGCTCTTTTGCGATTGTGCGCTTTGCGGTTGCGCTTTCCTGGCGAGCACGGAACTTCTCGAGACGACCCGCGATCATCTTTTTGCTGTCATCTCCAACGTAGAAAGGGTGGCATGCCGAACACACCTCGACATCAATCTTTTCCTTGGTCGAGCCAACAGTAAACGTGTTGCCACATGCACATTTCACGGTTGCGTTCGAGTGGTATGTCGGATGTGTGTCTGTCTTCATATGCGGAGAATACTATACAAATAAAGCCCTAAAAATGCAACTCCTTGTGTTTTTGATGTGTGGGAGTATACAGAGGATAGGTAAACAACCGGAAGAGGTGCAACAATGAGCCACCAGCCCCCAAGCGAAAGCGAGCGGATTTTCCTTAGATCTGTTTATGACGACCTGCGGGGGTTCCTCACCAGCAAGGAGTACCCCGCCGCCCAAAGAGCACTCGAGGGAGCGTGGCAGGCGGAAATCCTTCTCGGAGAGTACGCGGACTCGCTGTTTCTCCTCACGTCGCAAGGTTTAGTGCGGCGTGATGAGGGTGGAAGCAACCACTACCTCTACGATACCGAGCAAATGTGGGATGTTGCTCGGGCATTCCGAGGTATGGAAAACATCGCGCTTCCGTCAAGGGTGATTGCAGACATGCTTCGGATCGTCACACCGAATTAGACCGCTCTCCCTTCCGCGTCGTAGTTCCCCCCCCCGCAGTAATGCGAAAGCCGCGCCTCCCAGCGCGGCCGTCGTATTTGTATTTAGTCGTCTTCCTCTTCTTTGTTGATGATATCGATTTGTTTTTGATACCCTTCGGTCAACGCCATCACTTCATTTCCGTAAAAAGCATACGCAGGATTTGATGCGTTCTTCCATCCCGCAAAATAGCGAAGCGATGCAAGTCGTTCAGACGCAGGATCTCCTGAGAACGCACCGTTGTCAGAAAGTAAAATCGCCGCAGCCATGAATGCGTCTTCCGGATTGTACGGATTTGGCGGCGTGTTCCCTGTTGCTTGTCCAATCCGATCTTCATACAAGACCCACGTTGAAGGAATGAATTGCGCAGGTCCCATCGCTCCACCCCAACCATACGACGGCTTCTTCGAAACAGGCATCGTGTCAGGATCAAGTCCTAATTTTTTCATGAGTGCTTCGAACACGGGTTGATCGCGTGTCGGGTGCATGTCCACTTTCCAATTTCCTGTTCCCAAAAATTCTCCGAGACGTGTTTCTTCTTGAAGTGTTCCTAAAAGGTGCGCGGGACGAACTCCTGTTTCTTTTGATGCGACCTCAGCGAATGCCAGCGCATCCCCAAATGAGATAGCGGATGAACCGCGGAGTCGGAACAGTTCCGCGCGGATCTGTGCTGCAGTTTGTTCCTTTTGTGCGATCAGCGTTTGATATACGGCCTCTTGTCCGCGGGTTACGTTCAATACCTGTTCTTTTTCTGCTTCCTTCACCTCTACTTTTTGTTTTTCGAGTTCCTGAAGGCGTTTGAGGTCAATCTCGGAAAGTCGTTCTTCCTCAAGTCCTTTCTTTTCTTCTTCCGTTTTCTCTTTTGTTGTTTCGATCTCACGGAACGATGACTGAATCGCGTTTGTTATCGAATCAAATGAATCGAGGTCGTGGAAAAATTCTGAAACATTTTGGTTTGAGAGCGCAATTTCGACCAACGAGTAGTCATCTATTTCGTTCGTCGTCCGGATGAGTTGCGCCAAAGATGACTGTTGACGGCGATATTTCTCTTCAAGGGCTGTAATTGTTGTTGTTCGTTCCCCAATCTCTCCTCCGAGTTTTTTGATCTCGAGATTCCGCGCATCAATTGAGAGCTGTGACTTTTTGATTTCTGCTTCGAGAAGCGCAACGTCACGCTCAAGGGATGCACGCTCCTGGCCCTTTTGGTTCGAAAATACTTCGAGTTTCTTGATCTCATCGAGTGTCTTATCGAGCTTTTCCTGAAGTTCTTTCTGATATTTTTCCAAATTTCCAAGCTCCTCATCATCAGCGCGCACGAACGAGAAGGGCGCCAAAAAAAGAACGCCCGCAAGTATTCCGATGGTGATGTGTATGTAACGACGCGTCATTGAAAAGTGCCCGCGTTGCGGGAATAGTACTAGTATACCCGTGCACTAACTTTTGGCATAGCGAATTATGTTGCTAGACAACGACAGTGTGCAAAAACACCACATATATGTAACAAAATGGATGACGTGGTTTTTTCTTTCGGGGCAACAATGCAAAAGTTAGTGCCTGGGTATACATCTTTGAGGAATTTTGGTAAGAAAAAAGCCCTTCGACTACGCTCAGGACATCTTTTTCATCAGTATTTGCGTTCGTTGGTTTATTTCTTCTCCTTTTCTTCTTTTGATACTTCTTCTGTTGGTGCGGCATCTCCTTCTGCGCCTTCCTCTTCTTTCTTGCCTTTCTGTTCAACCTCAATTGCTTCCATGTCGATCGCGGCAACCGGCTCATCGATCACTTCTTCTTTTGCCTCAGAAACCGACGCAACGATATCATCCATGCTATTAATAACCGTGACACCCGCCGGAATAGAAATATCTTTGACCGTGATCGTGTCCCCATATGCCACAAGAAGAGAAAGGTCTGCAGAAAGTTCGTGTGGAAGATCTTTCGGCATCGCCTCGATCTCGATCTCGTGCATGACCTTGAGAAGGTTCGCGCTCAGTTTTTCGACCGCAGGCGATTCTCCAATGAATGAAATCGGGACATGGGTCTGCACCCTCTTTCCTTTTTCGATCGCGTAGAAGTCAACATGAAGAGGCGCGTCAGTCACAGGATGAAATGCCACGTCGTGAATGAGTGTTTCTTTTGATTCACCAACCCCCTCAAGAACAACGATCGAGGACTCTCCTGCGGTCCGCCACACCTTATCAAAGGCCATTTTATCGATTGTGATAGGTGTTGCCGCTTCTTTTGGACCATAGACAACCCCAGGGATTTTGCCACCCTTCCGCAGGGTGTCAGGTTTGTGCTTCATGTCTCTTTGTTCGATTGCAAGCGTAATCATAAATAAAGCCCAAAAAGTATAGCCAAAATGGCCAAAAATTGCAAGAAACGTGAGAAATCGGGTTTTTTATATACCCGCAAAGAGTTTTATTTTGTTTTCGACAACCGCTTCAACCGCTTCAACGACCGGCTTCATCAATTTATACGGAGCAACTTCGTTCGGGTTATCGGCGAGAGATTTTTCGAGAGCGCTGCGGTCCGCGCGGCGCATTTCAGTTGAGATGTGAATGATGCGAATTCCGGCCTTGATCGCAGAACGCATATCATCGTCCGTGTTTCCTGAAGCACCGTGGAGGACAAGAGGAATACCGGTCGCATCGGAAATTTCTTTTATACGGGAGATGTCGAGCGCGGGATCAGGCGCATCTGCGAACATTCCGTGGATGTTTCCGACAGCAGGAGCAAAGAGGTCAACGCCCGTTTCGTGGACGAACCGAACTGCGTCCTCCGGAGTCGTAAGATCTTCGGGTCTGATCGCAGCACCTTCGGGCAGCGCTTCACGTACTTGCGATGACTGTCCGATGTATCCGACTTCCCCTTCAACCAGAACATTCTTTCCTGATTTTTTTGCATACTCAACACACTCTTTCATTTTTGAAAGATTCTCTTCAAACGGCAACTTCGCTCCATCAAAAATGACTGCATCAAATCCTGCACCAATCGCTTCTTTCACACGTTCCACTGAATAGGTGTGATCTGCGTTCAAAAAAAGAGGAACACTTGAATCCTTACGCGCGGTCTCAACGAGCGCAACTGCTTGCGGGATTCCAACGAAGTCCCTTTCTCCTTCCGCAACTCCTAAAATGACCGGTTGTCCTGTTTTCTGCGCCGCACGAACAATCGCCCAAAACATCTCGATATTCGCGAAGTTAAAGTGTCCGATTGCGATGTTTTTTTCACGTGCTTCTGCGAGGCATTCAGAGAGTGTTTTCATGGCCTAATCGTACCATATGGCACATGGTACACTTAGGGCACGTGCAGGCCGTGATACGCAAGGCGCAAGTGAGGACCGAACTGAGCAATAGTAGAACCTATTGTGAAGGAGGACCGGAACGAGTAACGCAGCAGATCAGGGTCATACACGTGCCCTATGCAAAAAGAATTTGATTTCATCGCAATCGGAGACACAGTGACAGACGAATTCATCGCCCTCAAAGACGCTGAGGTGCATTGCAAGATTGATACTGAAGCGTGCGAACTCTGCGTCCGTTTCGGCGACAAAGTGCCGTATGAGAATGTTGAAACAGTATACGCGGTCGGAAATGCCGCAAATGCTGCTGTTTCTGCGGCGCGCCTTGGACTCCAGAGCGCTCTTGCTGCGGACATTGGAGATGATGAGTTGGGAACGAAGATGCTTGAGACACTCACGATGCACGGTGTGGGAACGGGATTCGTGCGCATCCACGAAGGAATGGAAAGCAATCATCATTACGTGCTCCGATACCAAGCAGAGCGGACGATTTTGATTAGACACCACGAATATCCGTACGCACTTCCCGCCGTTGGTCACCCGCGCTTCATATACTTAAGTTCGCTTGCGGAACACTCACTTTCCTACCACCACGAGATCGCGAAGTATCTCTCCGAAAACACGGATACGTTTTTTGCATTCCAGCCGGGAACATTCCAGATAAAACTTGGCGCGAAGGAACTTGAAGCACTCTATAAAGAAGCAGATATTTTTTTCTGCAACAAAGAAGAGGCCGCACGCATTCTTGGCCACGAGCACGAAAACATCACGGACATGTTAAAGCAGATGTCTGAATTGGGTCCGAAGATCGTTGTCGTCACCGACGGGCCAAAAGGCGCGTACGCGTACGACTCAAAAGACGGAAGTGTGTGGCGCGTGCCGATGTATCCCGATCCAAAACCACCACTCGAAAGAACGGGTGCCGGAGATGCGTTCGCTTCAACCGTTGTTGCGGCGCTTGCGCTCGGAGAACCACTCGAAAAAGCCCTTGCGTGGGGCCCTATAAACTCGATGTCAGTTGTTCAATACGTTGGCGCGCAACGCGGACTTCTCACACGAGAACAAATCGAGCGACATCTCAAAGAAGCGCCTCCTGAGTACAGGGTAGAGAAAATGAGTTAGGAGTTCTTCGGCTCTGTCTCCCCTACATACTCAAACCGTTTCATCTTTTTTCCGTCTACCTCGACGTCTTCAAGAAACATCGCGAGAGGACGTACCCATAAATCAGAGAGTTCATTTAAGCCGAGGTGGTCGTATACAACGAGATCCTCAAGCGTCTCTGAGTGCTTTGCAACCCCAAGAACTTTCACAACCTGTCCTTTAAAGTGTTTGTAGAAACCGATTTTTACGTCCATAGTATTTTTATTTTCTTTTAATTACCTTTTTTGCTGCAGCAATAATCGCGGGAACGTCCATACCGTAGTGTGCATAGAGTTCCTCAGGTATCCCTGATTGGCCGAATTGGTCGTGGACACCGATGAATTCGATCGGTACGGGGGCCTCTTGTGAAAGGATTTCAGAGACAGCGCTTCCCATTCCTCCTGCGATCTGGTGTTCTTCAATCGTTACAACAGCGCCACATTTTTGTGCGACAGACGTAATTGTTTTCGCGTCCATCGGCTTCACTGTGTGATTATTAATGACAACAGAGCCAATTCCCTCCTTTTCAAGATCTCGCGCTGCGAGAAGTGCGTTGTAAACAAGAGAACCACATGCGATGAGAGCAACCTGTGGCTTCTCACTTTCCCACAAAATTTCCGCTCTCCCGATCTCAAAAGGCGTTTCTGGTGTTGTAAAAAGAGGCGTTGCCGAACGTCCAACACGCAAATACACAGGTGTGCCTGTTTGTGCCGCAGCAATAGTGGCCTTGCGCGCCTCTTCGGCGTCTGCGGGAACAATAACAACCATTCGCGGAAGCATTCGCATAAGACCGATGTCCTCAAGCGCCTGGTGTGTTGCTCCGTCAGGACCGACAGAAACACCCGCGTGACTTCCTACAATTTTTACAGGAACATTATTAATCGCAATTGTTGTTCTGATTTGCTCGTTGTTGCGACCAGGGGAAAACGTCGCATACGATGTGATGAAAGGAATTTTTCCGTAATTTGCGAGTCCCGCACCAATTGTCGCAAGGTTCTGCTCCGCAACACCAACTTCGATGTATCTCTCAGGAAATTCTTTTTTGAACCACTCAACACGCGTTGATTCCGCAAGATCCGCACACAGGACAACAACACGCGGATCTGCCTTCCCTGCTTCAACGAGTCCGTGCCCAAGTCCGTCACGCGTCGGTTTCTTCTCGACATCGCCAAAGACCTTTTCTGAGAGTTTTTGTTGTGCAGAGATCATTTGATTTGTTTTGGAGAATTAACGATTCCGCCGACTCTGAGAAAAAACCCGAGAGCAAATATGCCTGCTACAAATAAATATAGTTGCCAGAAATCCATGAAACCAAAGATTGGTATTAACATGCATCCGGCGGGGCCGAAATTCGGGTGACCTTGTGGATTACCTATAAGATACTCTCCAAAACACATGACGATGACACCCAACTGAATCAATATTGCAATCCCCGCAAGGATCAGTAGTACATTTCCCAGGAGCAGTTTCTTATTTCTTGGTTTCATAGGTCTAGTCATTGTGTGATGCTTCGATCTTTCCTTTGAGCGTGCGGAGTTCTTTCAAGAATTTTCCTTCTTCCTCCTTTGTTGGCGTTTTGCCGTGCCACGTGTAATCAAATTCAATCTCTTTCACTCCCTTTCCGGCGATTGTATGTGCGATGATGACCGTTGGCTTCTCGTAGATCGCTTTTGCTTCCCCCACCGCGTCAATAAATGTACGGATGTTATGTCCATCAACTTCGAGAACGTGCCAATTGAATGCGCGAAACTTATCCGCTAAGGGTTCGAGAGGCATCACATTCTCTGTCATACCGTTTATCTGGATATTGTTTCGATCAATAACTGCGGTCAGATTCGAAAGGTGATTGTTTCCCGCGAACATCGCTCCCTCCCACGTGTTCCCTGCCTGCAATTCGCCATCTGACATGAGACAGTAAACACGGAATGGTTTTTTATCCATCCGCGCACCGTACGCAATACCCGCTGCTTGCGAAAGGCCCGACCCCAAAGGACCGGATGTTGTTTCAACTGCAGGCAAACGCATTCGTTCCGGATGACCCTGGAGACGCGAACCGAATTTTCGGAGCGTTTTTAATTCTTCGAGTGGGAGATATCCTGCGTGTGCCATCGTTGCATAGCGGACAGGGGTAATGTGCCCGTTCGAAAGAATAAGACGATCTCGTTCTGGCCAGTCGGGATTTTTTGGATCGTGATTCAATATATGAAAATAAAACGCGGTGAAGATGTCCGCCATGTCCAAAGGACCTGCAGAATGCCCACTCCCCGCATCTTCAAGCATATCAACGAGCGATATGCGGATATCAGCGGCCTTGAGTTCGAGTTCTTCAAGTTTTTCTTCCGTAAGGTGCGTCATTTGTTTCTATCATATCACGCACAAACGCGACCCGGAGGGGTCGCGTGAGGTTTCGAGCGGCTAGTAGCCAACTCGAGGAACGGGGAGTGCTGCAGGCGATGCGGTAAATTGCTCGGCCTGCTCAAATGCCGACTGCGCTGCGGAGAGGAGAGACACGAGTGCCTCTTCGAGTCCGGCAAACACGCGCGGCATAACAACCGAGAGGACAAGGAGAAAAACACCAAGTCCAACGGCTCGCCAAAAACGCATAGTGGTATATGAAAAATGGGTTGTAATCTGCTCGACGAAAGCAGACCCATCGGTGATCCGATAACCCGTCTTTCGCGGCCACACCGCGCTTCTCGCACTCCTTCTGAACGTACAATACTTTTCAGGTGGAAAAGTGTCAATAGGACAATATTTTTATCCTTCAATAAATCCAACGATGCTCTTACCGGCCCCTATTCCCATGGCGTAGGTTACCTTAAGGACTTTGGGGTTAGTAGTTCGTGAAAGGGCGCTGTTGTTTCTTGGTGGAGCAACAACAAGGATCTTTGGATCACTCTGCGCAAACAAAATGTCACTCTCTACGTCCTTATCTGCCTTTTTATAAAAGTCAAAAAGGTCGCGCCCGAACATGTACGACATTATCTTTCCTTCAATATATCGCTTCCACGCACGTCGCCACCGTTTCCGGCGTGTTTCGCCACTCAACACCAGAACAATCTTTTCGTGCGGATGTCTGGTACGAAGCGTGGCAAGACCAATCGTTTCGATATTTCCTGCATCCATGTAGTTCTTCTCACCAATATGCTCAGGCGTGTGGGTGTATGGTAACAATTGAACAGTGGCTCGAAGAGCATGAAAGACCCCTACCTGACGAGCATCAACATATTCGATCTTCCGATCGGTGATATTAAAAAGTTTTACGTAAAGCGGAATGGGATTGGTTTCTATCTTGCCCACATCAAGAGGTTTGGTTTTCTTCGCGACGTTCATTAGGTAATCAACATCAAATGCATCTCGGAGATTTTTCCACGGCATCTTGCCGACAACGTGTCCCCAGAGACGCTGTGTTACACCAATACAAAAAGAAGGAATGGATATGAAATCGTGTGTTAAGTCCTCGTAGAAGATCGAGGATCCCAGTTTCGTCTGACGAGAAAGAAAGTACGCTCCAATAAACGCCCCCGCTGACGTTCCATAGACCGCAGAAATATCTTTATATACATCGGCCTCTTCGAGATGAGTAACAACGCCCGCTCCAAAGACACCGAGCATGCTTCCTCCGGAGAAATAGATGACTGTTTTCTCGCTCACAAGTTCTTCAGATATTCGATTGTTTCTTTAATATCGTCACTTCCGAAAATCGCCGAACCCGCGACGAGTTTTGTTGCTCCTGCTTCAATGAGTTGTGGCGCCGTGTCTTCGTTGACTCCGATATCAACCGCAATTGACAATTCGGAGTGCTTCGCTCTGATATCAGAGATCTTCGCGTATACATATTCATCAAGCTCGAGGCCGGCATGCCCGATCGTGTCACTTCCCATTACCTGAACAAAATCGAACTTTTTGATGAGTGGTTCAAACTCTTCGGGAGCTGTGCCTGGTCGAATCGCGAGCCCCGCTTCGATGTCCGCCGTCTTACATTTTTCAATAATCGCATCGTAATTTTTTGTTGATCCGATGTGGATGATACACGCGGAGACACCGGCAGAAATCCACTTGGGGAGTACCTCTTCTGGATTCTGAACCATCATGTCCACCTCAAAATCGAGTTCGTCCCAAAACGGCAATCCTTCGTCTTCGTGCGTAAGACGTTCAAAATCGCCCGTATCATTTACATACGGCCACGTTAGTGACTCCGCAAAAACACCATCAACAATGTCAATCTGCATACGCTTCACGAGCCCACGTACACGAGCCGCGTGAGTAGAAATCTCATCAAATGTTTCCGGAAGTAAAACCGGTACGATTTCGATCATTTTATAGGTTGTTCTTTAATTGAAATTGTGGAAAATCAGAGGGTCGCCCCACCTCCCCTTCCTTATTGATAATAAATTCATTTCCATTTTGATCTATTATCCTCCAGAAACATTCTGCAAAATCTCCGAGCAAAAAATCTGCGGCTAGTCCTTGACCCCGACGAACCAGCTCGGGAGTTTCAATATTATGAGGGCCCGGCTCTATTACTACTTTATCTTTCAGCCAATCAATTGTTTGGATTCTTTCGTAAAGCGGTGCATCTGTAAAATGCGAACCAAGATGAGAGGTTAGATACTCTTCTGTTAGAGACCAAACTGAGTCCCCGGCCGCGGCTCTACTGTACGGCCAATCATTTTCCGGCACTATACGAGCCCCTAAGGCAGTTTCATCTGGTTCTACTATAACCCCGAACGTTTCTTCAACAACAACCTTCGCTAAATCCGCATTTGTGACCTCTTTCATACTACATATCGCTGGTCCAAACCGAGATCCTTCGTCAGATTGTCGAGTTGCTAAATCAAACCTTGGTCCAACAATTTGATACACACTTACAGATGTCAAAGGTGTCTCCAAAGCAACATATGCCCATATGTAGTAAGAATTGCTCCTATCATATGTACTGAAATAATGCTCAACCAGTATCTTTGATGCATCAACAGGAACCTTGAGTACATCAACGTACTTATAACTAAGGATCGTCCGGACTTCCTCACTTTTGTTTGAATAAAAATGCAACGATACACCAGAATCAGGCGAGGTAGCAGAATCGAATTTTTTATTCACTATAAAAGCGCTCATACCGAGGGCGAGCAAAATAATACTGAGAGAAAGTAATTTTCTTACCATGTCACATCAATCCAACTTCTTAATGCGTCGGACATGTCTCTCTTCATTTGAAAAAGGTGTTTCAAGCCACTCTTTGACTGCTTGTTTTGCTTCGTCTTCGTTTACAAATGATGCACCAATGGCAAGAACGTTCGAATCGTTGTCTTCGCGCGCGGATGCGATGAGGCCTTTTTGCTGGCCTGTCTTTTTTGTTTGTGGAAGATGGTCTTTGTGTCCGTAATAGACCGCAGCTCGTACGCCTTTTACTTTATTTGCCGCCATTCCTTCTCCTTGACCTGAACTGCCGACTACAATCGCTCGATCCGCTTCGTCGTCTGCAACAGCCCGCACAGCGGAAATAATAAAGTCGGGGTAATCATCGTCTTTGTCGTACGAAAAGGCGCCCTTGTCGATAATCTCATATCCGAGTTCTGCAACGAAAGAAACAAGTTTCTCTTTTAAAGCAAATCCTGCATGGTCAGCACCGAGGGCGATTCGCATAATTAAATGTGTTGAGCCAACTTACGAACGTGCTCAACGAGCGTGTGCGCGTACCCCATTTCGTTGTCGTACCACGACATGACTTTCACAAGATTTCCCCCAACAACGCGTGTCAGCGTCGTATCAACAATCGCTCCATAAAGTTCTCCTGCGATGTCAGATGAAACCAGCTGTTCGTCTGTCACTTTCAAGATTCCCTGCCAACGCGGTTCTTTCGCAGCACGCGCGAGCGCTCCGTTCACCTCTTCAACAGTTGTGTCTCGTTTTGCGACAAATGTGATATCAGCGATCGAGCCAACGATAACGGGAACACGAACCGCAATACCGTCGAACTTCCCCTTGAGATCTGTGATTGCTTCAGTGACAGCTAGCGCAGCGCCCGTTGCAGACGGGATCATGTTGTGTGCCGCCGCGCGACCATCGCGCCAATCTTTCTTCGGTGCGTCCTGCAAACTCTGCGATTGTGTGTACGCGTGTGTCGTATTCAACAGCGCCTTCTCGATACCAATTACTTCATGGAGAACTTGGATCACAGGACTTACGGCATTTGTCGTACACGACGCGTTCGATGTTATCTCACATGTTTTGAGTTTCTCCTCATTCACCCCCATGAGAACCGTCCCTATTTCAACACCTTCCACCTCTTCGCCTTTTGCAGGAGCGGTTATGACAACACGCTTTGCCCCCGCATCGAGATGTTTCTTCGCGTCGGCGTAGTTTGTGAAGAAGCCACTTGATTCAACAACAACATCAACGTCCATCTTCTTCCACGGAAGGTTCATCGGATCTTTTTCCTGAAGAAATGCGATGTCTTTTCCGTTCACGGTCAGAAATCCTTCGCGCGTCTCAACATCAAGATCGCTCCGGCCGTATGCGCTGTCGTATTTGAGAAGATATGCAAGATTTGCTTCGTCGCCCAAGTCATTTATGGCAACGATATCAAGTTCAGGATACTTGAGCGCGAGTTTGAGAAATGAGCGTCCGATTCGTCCAAAGCCATTTATTGCGATGCGGGACATTGTAAATAGGTGTTAGGTGATAGCTTCTAGGTTATATAAAAAAGTATAGCACAGGAGAAATAACCCTAGACGAGGCCTTTTTTGAAGAGGTCGGCGAGAACCTTGGGATTCGCCGAACCCTTGCTTTCTTTCATTCCCTGCCCCACGAGGAATTGGAGGAGGTTTTCTTTACCGGCTTTGTAGTCAGCAACAACCGTTGGGTTTTCAGTGATTACTTTTTCAACAATCTTTGCGAGTGTTCCTTCGTCGCTTTGCTGCAAAACTCCAAGTTCTTTTGCTAACTCTCGAGGATGAGAAGCTCTTCCACCTGCCATCGCAGCAACAACCTCCTTCAAGCCCGGGGCCGATAGTTCGTTATTAATCTTCATCAACACCGCTTCAGCAAATTCATTCCAATCAGGAATGTTAAACATTTGTCCATCTTTTAGAGCGATAAGATTATTAGTAATGAAACTTATTGCAACCTTAATTTTTTCTTTATCGTCACTTAACACGTCTGATTTTGCTACTAATTTTGCGAATGTGAGAAAATTCATTCTGTCCTTATCCTTGCTGATTGATTTGTACTCTTCCATGGAATGAACAAGGGTTTCTATGTCCTCTTCGGTGAGTTCGTATTTTCGAAGATTAATTCTTTCTACTTCGGGTAACTCTGGCATTTCTTTTTCAAGATTTTCTTTCGAGAACTCCGAGATCTCGGAAATCTTTAGTTTTGGAAGGTCTGGTTCGGGGAAATAACGGTAGTCGTGCGACGATTCTTTCTTTCTTTGCGAATATGTCTCTCCTTTGTTGACATTCCATCCGCGCGTTTCCTGGACGACTTCTTCTCCCGCTTCAAGTGCCGCAATCTGGCGCTTAATTTCGTACTCAATCGCTTTCTCGGCAAATGTAAATGAGTTTATGTTTTTCACCTCCGTTTTTACACCAAGTTTTTTTGGATCTTTTGATACAGAAATATTTGCCTCGAGACGCATGTGTCCTTTTTCCATGTCAGCATCTGAAACACCGAGGTAGCGGAGGAGAAGTTGTAGTTCTCGTGCAAAATCACCCGCTTCTTTTGCAGAGTGAATCACTGGTTCTGTTACAAGTTCCATCAAAGGAACACCTGCGCGGTTGAAGTCGATGAGTGAGTGCTCCCCCATGTGCTGGGACCGCGCAGTGTCCTCTTCAAGATGCACGCGCGTAAGCGCAATACCATGCAAGGAACCACCCTTCACCAAAGGATACGCATACTGGCTTATCTGATATCCCTTCGGAATATCGGGGTAAAAGTAGTTCTTGCGGTCAAATTCGGTGAAATCAGCAATCTCGCCCCCAACAGCAATACCAACCTTCAAAACATGCTTTACCGCCTCTTTATTGATTGTCGGAAGCGTTCCGGGGTGTCCCATGCAGATCGGACAGATGTTCACGTTCGGCTCTTTTTCGTCCGGATCGTTCGGCGAGTCACAGAACATCTTTGTTCGTGTTTTGAGTTCGACGTGAATCTCTAAACCAATCGTAGGAAGATAGTCACTCATATATCCATTATGCCAGACCCGCGAGTGCTTTGGTGAGCATGTCTCCAAGCGTTTTTAGAGATGCATCATCGTATATCGAGGTATCATAGATCTTTTTAACAGGCACCCCTGCGGCATCCGCGAGAGCCGCTCGTTTTTCTTTTCGCTCGTCCTCAGAGAGAATATCTGACTTTGTGCACACGATGAGTTCCTGTTTTTCTGCCAAAACGGGTGAATACTGTGCAAGCTCAGTCCTGATTGTTGTATATGCTTTCACAGGATCCGACTCTTCGTACGAAATGCAGTGGATAATCATCTTCGTCCTTTTTATGTGCCGCAAGAATGTGTGTCCGAGACCTTTCCCCGACGAAGCACCTTCGATTAATCCTGGGATATCGGCAAGCGTGTATCCATACAGAACGCCGAGGTTGGGATTGAGTGTTGTAAACGCATAATCTCCTACTTTTGCATGAGCGCCCGTGAGGGCATTCAATAAACTCGATTTCCCCGCGTTCGGAAGTCCAACGAATCCTGCGTCAACCACAAGTTGAAGTTCGATGTAAAAATTCGCCATCTCCCCCGGCTTTCCTTCTGTTGATTGCTCGGGGCTTGTGTTTCGTGAGCCCTTGAAATGTTCGTTCCCGTATCCACCCGTGCCTCCCTTGAGAAGCATCTCTTTTTGATTTTCTTCAAGAAGTTCAAATTCCTCGCCTGTTTCTTTGTTCGTGATGATCGAGCCCACAGGAACACTTATCGTAAAATCGTCTCCGTTTTTTCCCTCTTTGCTGTTACTACCACCTGCCGCACCATTTCCTGCTTTGTATTTTTTCTCATGAACGTAGTTCCCGAGCGCGGTCAGATCGCGTACCGCAACTGCGTACACGCTTCCACCCCTTCCTCCGTTCCCACCTGCCGGGCCGGAGAGATCCTTTCCTTTCAAATGCAACCAGCGCACAACACCCTCGCCGCCGTGCCCTGCTTTCAAATGTAGATTGAGTTCGTCAACGAATGCCATATCAGAGTAGAAAGTTCGTCAAGTTATAAAGTTTATCAAGTAAAGATTTTATCCTTTCTTTAAGAAGAAACGCATATCCTGCCACATATGCCCATAAAACGCTTCGAGGACATTATCGCATGGCAAAAAGCAAAAACCCTTACTCTGATGGTCTACCATGCTTTTGCCCAGTCGCAAGAGCGGTCCTTTAAGGATCAGGTCCAACGGGCGGCACTTTCAGTAATGAACAACATCGCTGAGGGATATGAACGACGAACAAACAAGGATTTCAAAAATTTCCTTTATATCGCCAAGGGATCGTGCGGGGAGGTTCGTTCAATAACATACATCGCAAAGGATTTACGAATCATAACCTCAACGACGTATGAGGAAATTCATTCACTCTCAACCGAAATCTCTCGCCTTCTCTCCGGTTTCATCAAAAAACTTTAAAACTTGATGGACCTGATGAACTTTACGAACTCTTTAGCGCGAGGCGTGCGAGCGCAAGTGCGCCTTCTTTTGATTTTGCAACTGCAATAAACAAATGGGCGTGACAGAAAATTGCGTCCCTCACTCCAGAAGTGAGGGCAAGATCTTCACGTATTTTGCCTGCCCATTCCTTTGGAAAATACGCTCGATAATCAAAAAGCTCTGGATCAATTCTGATTGCGTGTACGGTCCATTCCGGGCCCGTCGCACTTGGTATCATACAGAAGAGTGGTTCCTCTACTGTACCCAAAAAGCGAGTGTTGGTTGGTCTATCAAGAACAATTAGGCGCTTATCTTTTGTCTGATTATATATCTTGTGAACATATTGATCGTCCTCCTGCCGTAGACGGGTCTTAACGATCTCCCGTTCAATAACACTTTTTGCCATTTCTAACACCTTAAGAAATTGAACGTCGTGGGTTACAGATTCTGAAACGTGCGGATTAAAGATATCAATAGCATCGTGAAAGTCATAGGGAGAAATCTCTTGGTATACACGCTTAATGGTCGCTACGCCATTATCCGTGGCATCAATCGGTATGACCATTACGGACTCAATTTCATCGGCAACACTTTTCGAACCGCATAACTTTTCACCAAATTGTTTCCACACTAGTCCAAATGAAGCATAGGGAATACCATTTGGACGCACTCCTGCGCCTTTAGCCTGATGGTGATCGTAACGATTGCGTTGAGGATCATACACATGCCCTACATCTACAACAAAGTCTCCTGTGGCGACTATTTCCGGGTCACGTGATCGTACGGTCTCAACAGTGTCATCACCAAGAATAAGATGAAGGACCGCAACGGCCAACACTTCGTCCGCGTGAAATTTGCTATCGTGTGTGACAATTCGTATCTTCTTAGTCATTATCGGTAATCAAGAGATGTCCGAGCCAGCCAACAATCGAGACAATGAGCGCTCCAACAAATGCAGGAACAAATCCTTCGACCGCAAACCCTTCGATGAACGTGCCGACGAGCCAAAAGAGGAGTGCGTTGATAACAAACGTGAAGAGCCCGAGTGTTATGAGGTTAATCGGGAGCGTGAGAATAATGAGGATGGGCTTCAGGGTCAAGTTCAAGAGTCCAAGGATGAGGGCGACAAAAAGAGCCGTCCAGAAACTCGCGACAGTGACACCAGGGACGAGATATGCGACGAGAAGGATCGCAAGAGCGGTGATAATAAGTTTGAGGATAAGACGCATAGAGAAAAAGTTAAAGGTTTATAAAGTTATAAAGTTCATCAAGTTGATTCTTGTAGACGATTCACGATTCACGATTCACGATTCGTGACTTTCTCCTTCGAATATAAACGAAAAGAGCTATGGCGACAATGGCAAGGATGAACAGTATATTTTGAAAACTTTCGATGCGCGCGGCATATGCTTCGTAGACAACACCCACCTGCCATCCGATAAATCCTGACCACATCGAGCGGATAATCGTTCCGATGAACGTATTCCAGAAGAACGAAACAGGGCTCCAGCGCACAAGTCCACAAAAGATGTTGAGAACGCTTGACGGCATCAGAGGAAATGACCGCGCGAGGAACAAAAGCACATCATCGTACTTCCTCCCTGTGAGATATGCGTTCAAGCGGTCAATATCCGCGAGCGTGATGCCGATATACTTCCCAAAACGCTCGACAACAGGCCGTCCACCCCAGTACACGATGCCGTAAATCATGAGGGACCCAAGCGTGAGACCAACTGACACAGGAAGACCGACATAAAGAAACAATCTCCACATACTTGCACCCGTAATCGCCGCATCTCCCATAAAGAAAAACCCCACAGAAAGCGTAACTAAGGTTGAAGGAATGGGCGGAATGAGTTCCTGGAGAAATGAGAGAAGAAAAACACCCAAAGGGCCCGCAAAAAGCGCTGCTGTATGAAGATACGTGATGAGCGAGTCAAGCATGGGTTTTTGGTGGCCGAGCCACAAGGTAGGTTAAACAATCTTCCAACCCTCCCCGAGGAGCGGCTCAGCTTTCTTGTATTTCATTTCACGTGTTTCAGTACCATTCGTGATCTTCACCGTATCATTTCTCCCGATCTTCCCTACTGTATGTACGGGTGCGGCGGAAGTAGATGTGTCTGCACCAACGGTCTGTAGTTTTTCACTTTGTTTCCGTAACCGCTCTTCTTCATGCGCAAAGGCTTGCACTTCGAGTTTGGGCACGAGTGTTTTTATCTGCGCTTTAACCGCCTCCTGCATCTCACGGAAGAGACGGAGCCCTTCGCGCTGGTACTCAACCAAAGGATCACGCTGACCATACGCGCGAAGTCCGACAGACCCACGTGTGTAATCCATCACTTCGAGGTGTTCGACCCAGAACATATCAATCGTCTGAAGCATCAAGCGTCGCGCACCTTCGAGAAACGGCTCTTCACCGAGTTTTTTCTTTTTTTCTTCGATCACTGCAAGCATCTCTTTATCTCCTTCGGTGAGTTCTACAAGAACATCAAGAACATCTTCTTTTGTTCCCGTGAGCAAGCGTCGGCGTTCTTCATAGACGCTTTTTCTCTGCGTGTTCAAAACATCGTCAAATTCGAGAACGTGCTTTCGTGAATCAAAATTGAGTCCCTCGATCTTCTGCTGGGCCGCTTCGAGAGAGCGATTGATGAGACGGTTCTCGATGGGCATGTCCTCAGGTATCCCAAAGCGTCCCATCATGGTTTTTACAGTGTCTGATGCAAATACGCGCATGAGAGAATCCTCAAGAGACACGAAAAATTGCGTTTCGCCGGGGTCACCCTGACGACCGGAACGTCCTCGGAGCTGGTCATCGATGCGTCGTGCCTCGTGTCTTTCAGTTCCCAAGACATAGAGCCCACCAAGACCTTTTACCTCGTCATGTTCCTCCTGTGTTGCGAGTGCTCCTCCCAACTTGATGTCGACACCACGTCCTGCCATGTTCGTTGCGACCGTTACTGATCCCTTTTGTCCCGCCTGAGCGATAATCTCTCCCTCTTGTTCGTGATTTTTGGCGTTAAGGACAACGTGTGGGATGTTCTCATTTTTCAAGTAAAGCGCAAGGATTTCGTTCTTCTCAATCGAGACAGTACCAATCAAGACCGGTTGCCCTTTCTCCTGAAGTTCCTTCACATGCTTCGCAAGTGCTTCGAATTTTCCTTTTTCCGTCTGGAAGATGAAATCATTTTTGTCCACACGCTGCGAGTCGCGATTCGTCGGCACTTCGATGACCTCGAGTCCGTACACTTTGTAGAACTCCTCGGCGCTCGTGCGCGCGGTTCCCGTCATGCCGGCGAGTTTTCCGTAGAGACGGAAGTAGTTTTGGTATGTGATTGAGGCAAATGTTCGTGATTCTTCTTGGATTGAGACGCCTTCCTTTGCTTCAATCGCTTGGTGGAGACCTTCCGACCACCGGCGTGACGGCTGGAGACGCCCCGTGAACTCATCAACAATGACGATGTTCCCATCGCGAACGACATAATGCTGATCTTTTTTATAGAGCCCCTTCGCTTTGATAGCCGTTTCAAGGTGGTGCACGTAGCGTGTGCCGGCTTCAGTATAAATGTTCTCAATCCCGAGGATTTTTTGCGCATGTTCGATGCCCGCGTCTGTCAAAAGAACTGCGTGCTTCTTTTCGTCAACATCGTAGTCGGTCTCCTCGACGAGTTCGCGCGCAACCTTAGCAAATGTCGTATATAACTCTTCTGCTTCGCGCGTCGCCATCGAGATAATAAGCGGTGTTCTCGCCTCGTCGATCAAAATCGAGTCGATCTCGTCGATGATTGCATACGAGTGTCCTCCGTCTTCCCGCGTGCGTTGACCCAAATCCGTCACACGGTACACCGTATTGTCACGAAGGTAGTCAAACCCGAATTCGCTGTTCGTTCCGTACGTGATATCAGATGTGTAGGCCTCGTGTTTTGGCACAGGACGCAAAAATTCGTACACAATATGAAACGCTCCTGTTTCGTCACGTTTCCTGTCTGCGTCGTTCGCTTCGGTTGCGGGAATGTGCGACGGATCGTATCGGTATGATTGGCGATTGCCGTTGATGACACCAACAGAGAGACCGAGAAACGCGTGCACTTGCCCCATCCATACAGCGTCACGACGCGCGAGATAGTCGTTGACCGTCACGATGTGAACCCCCTTTCCCGTAAGAGCGTTTAGGTACGCAGGAAGCGTTGCAACAAGTGTTTTTCCTTCTCCTGTTCGCATCTCGGCAATATTTCCACGGTGAAGCACAACACCTCCCATAATCTGCACATCATAATGTCGTTGCTTGAGTGTGCGTTTTGCTGCTTCACGAACGAGTGCGAACGCGTCGGGGAGAATATCATCGAGTGTCTCTCCTCCCGCAAGGCGCCCCTTAAGCACATTTGTCTGTTCTTTCAAATCCGCATCAGACATTGGCGCGTAGCGCGCTTCAAGATCGTTGACCTGTGCAACAACCGGCTTTACATCCGCTAAAAATCGCTTTGTGTCGTCGCCAAACAGTTTTCCTAAGAATGACATAGTTGAGCCATTTTAGCATAAAAAAGACGATTTTGGGAGGGTTTTTAAGGATGTCCCGAATTAAAAAATCCCGCACGAGGCGGGATTTTTTAAAAGTGGGACAAGGACGACTAACGTCGTGCGCGACGCTTTGTTGCGCGGCGCTTTCCTGCCTTCTTTGTTGTCTTGCGAGTCGTCTTCTTTGCTGCCTTACGTGCTTTCTTTTTTGCCATATATATATTGAGTGACACGATGTGTATCACTATTGAGTGTTTTGTAATGTCGACCCGATATGTGCTTACGCACACAACGCATCTTCACTACAAAAAGTATCGTGCATATGTACAACAAACACAATACATAAAAAGCAAAAGTGTGGATAACTGTTCGCTCGTGTAAAGAAACGAAATGAACAGATAAAATCCTGACTAGGATTTTTCTTCACGCTCGCGCCGTCGCGCTCGCAAGGCATTTTAAAAAGTAGTACCTCATTCATTACTGCAAAACGCAAAGATAAATATATTGCGTGAGTTTCTCAGAAACAGAAGGCTCACTTTTGCGGAAAAACAAGGAAGAAAATACAAAAAGAAAAAGCGCTACAGCGCTTTTTCTTCGCACTTCCTAATCAGGAGATTCCATCCACGCATAGCCGACGGGTGCAAAGCTCCAAACTATATGTTCTATGTGAGTGCAGCCGTCGGCCATGCTTGGAGAGAATAGGAAATTCCAGGCACAGGCGGCGACTTTATTCTACACAACACACATCCTCACGCAATGAGAGAGGGTTACTTCTGGCTCGCCTTATATTCGGCGATTGTCTCAAGCACTCGAGAATCAGATCGAAGTGGTTGAATCATGATGATGTGGTCTCGGTTCACCCGTATCTCATCCTTAGGTCCGTGAAGTTCGTTCCCAAATTTCACAATCTGCACATCCTGTGCCTGCGTACCATCAGCGTTTTGCGCGACTTGCGGATAGTAGATATCACGAAGCATGGTGTAGTGCCCCTGCTCGCCAACCACCTTTGCAAAATAAATATCACCTGTGGTGAGGAGAACCGCGGAGTATCCGGCTCCCGCTCCTTGTGCCGCTTCATACGCGAATCGTCCGATGCCAACAACGGCACCCGCGATGAGAATAAGAATGAGTGTTCGAACAATTGAAAGACGTGTCATAAATGTTTTGTAGGGACCGAATCCCTGCGACCATTATTCTAATAGTAATTTTTGTAGTTCTTTTTCGTTTTCTTTTCGCTTGAGGATGCTCGGGAGAACCCCTCGCGCGTAGGCCTCATACCCACCATGAGACCGGAATTGTTCTAGTATAACGTCCTTCCGACAAATCTCTACCATGCTTTTCCCCACATACTCATCCCAACTCGACATCCACAATTTGGAGGTCGGACCTCCAAATGGATGGATTTTGAAGTTCAGATTGACATAAGTAACCACGTGAAGTAGGTACTCATTTGTGGGTATGTGTTTCGCCTTATATTTACCTTGAAACAATACCCCATTCCTTTTGTATTTTTCATTGAAATACATCGTATATCCGGTTCCTATACGTTGCAGAAACTTTGGGATACCGTTCTCGACAACTTGTTTCAGGACAAGGTGATAGTGATTTGGGTTGAGGCAATACGCCACAAAATCAACCAGCGGTGGGCTTTTGGAGGTCGGACCTCCAAAAATATGTTTTCCATGACGAAGTTCAAAAATACTTCCAACGGGATCAATGGTGTTGAATTCCGACATGCAAAGAAAAAACCTTTCCGTGTCTTCCGCGGAAATAAAGATATCCCGCTTGTCAGTTCCACGATTATAAACGTGGTAGTATTCCTCGATTGATGGTTTTGGTCTCATTTGGAGGTCGGACCTCCAAATTACAAAAACAAGATAAAGTTGCGATAAAAACGACTCGATGGTTTCGTCGTGGTTGTTTTGGAGGTCCGACCTCCAAATTTTACAAAGTCGGGCCGTCCGCCGGAGCATCTGCTGGTGGTTCGTCTGTTGGTGGCTCCTCGGCTAGTGGTTCGTCTGCTGGCGGTTCATCTGCGGGCGGCTCGTCGGCCGGTGGTTCATCAGCTGGAGGGGGTTCTTCGGCTGGTGACTCGTCGGGGGGCGGTTCTTCTACTGGTGGTTCTTCAGCAGGAGGTTCGTCTACTGGTGGGGTTTCGCCACCGCCACCACCGCCAGAAGGTGGCTCGTCATCTACTGTTCCACATTCTCCAGCGCGCGTTATGGTGTCGCCGTTTCGTACAGAAAGACAATATGCTTCACCAGTTACTTCATCAAACAAGGTGATACCTGTTGGAGCGTCTTCGGAACCCACAGTAAATGTATCGACAACAATCTCCGTAAAGTGAGCAAATGTTGTTGAGACAGAACCACCAACCGACGCCAGCTGTGCCTCAAGCGCATCGATGCGCGCAACGATTTCTTGAAATGCTTTTACCAAAAGCGCGGTAAGCCGCTCGTATTTGACACCTTGGAGCGCGCCAGTTTCTTTGTCGTAGCGTGCAAGAAGCG
>JBBTUJ010000014.1:0-12362 GCA_038063815.1 Patescibacteria group bacterium
GAGATTAGCACGAGAAAAGCCCTATTGCAAAGGGTTTCCGAGGTTAAAGACCCTCACCGCGTTTTCGACAAGCTGTCCCAGAAACACCCCCTCGTCTTCGCCCCGGATTTGGGCCAAGCGCTTTGCAACGTGTTCAACATAGAGAGGGCTATTCCGTTTTCCGCGATACGGCACAGGTGCGGCAAAGGGAGCGTCTGTTTCTGCCATAATCATGTCTTTTGGTATGAATTTGATGACTTCATCGTAGTCATTCGTGAATGTAACCGGACCATCAAATGAGAGCGAGAACCCGAGATCGAGGAATCGCTTGGCAATCGGAATGTCTCCAGCAAAAAAATGAACATTTCCCGTTGTAAGTTGTGGTTTGTTTGTTGTAAGTATCTGGAGAATGTCTTCGTACGCATCCATAGTTCCCGCGCTTGCCCGGCAGTGAAGCATGAGTGGGAGATTGTGACTTCGTGCAAATTCAATTTGGTCTATAAAAATCTTTTTCTGTTTTTCTTTGTATGTGGGGTCCGCCTCGCCTCCCGAACGCAAACCACGGTAGTAATCAAGCCCGCACTCCCCCACCGCAACCACTTTTGGATGAAAAAGTTTTTCAAATGCCTCTTTGTCAAATGATTCATTTGCATCGGTGGGATGAATACCAATCGTTGCGAACAAGTGATCGTGCGTCTGCGAAAGAGCAACTGCCTCTTTTGATGTCTTGAGATCGGTGCCAACGGTAATCGTCGCAATCCCCTTTTCCTTCATCTCCGCGATGATATCTTCCCGGTCTTCATCAAATTGGGAAAAATTCAAGTGTGAGTGTATGTCGATGTACTTCCAAGACATACTATTCTTTTCGTGCAAAAAGATTCTCGGGTTTTTTGTTTGCCTTCACTGCGTCTTTGATGATCTTTGACGTTGTGGGCATCAAAGGATTGAGCATGTTTGCAATTGTGTAAATTTGAATTACAAGTTCTTCAATAACCCGTTTACCTTTTTCTTTATCCTCTTTTACTAAACGAAAAGGTTGCGACATCTGAATCTTTTGATCACAACCATTGATATAAAGCCAGACGACTTCACAAACAGTATCAAATTGATAATCAGACAGTGAACTAAAAAATGTTGCCTCTGATATTTCTTCTGATAGAGAAGCGGGTGGGCCTTCTAGGTGCTCCTCTGCCATTTTCATGACACGCGATACGAGATTGCCCAGACCATTCGCAAGACCAGCGTTGTACCATTCATCAAGTTTCTCCCATGTGATATCGGAATCTTGGAACGGATGAGCATGCCGCAACAAAAGGTATCGAGTCGCATCTGTCCCATATTTTTCAACCATCTCATACGGACTGATGACGTTCCCCAAACTTTTACTCATACGCTGGCCATCCGAAATGATAAAGCCATGATAGAAGACCTGGTCAGTATTTTTCACCTGCGCAGACATGAGCATCGCTTGCCACATGAGCGATTGGAAGCGGACTTGATCCTTCCCTGCCATCTGCACGACATGTCCTTCCTCCCAAAACTTTTTAAATGTCCCCTTTGGATCTGCTGGCCATCCGAGGGTAGAGATGTAATCCGTGAGCGCATCAAACCATACGTACATCACTTGATCATTGTCCTCCGGAACAGGAATCCCCCACGAGAGACGCTTCTTCTCACGTGAGATGCTAAAGTCCTCGAGCCCCGACTTCACAAACTCTATCGCCTCAGCGCGTCGCCACTCGGGAACAATCACATCGGGACGAGAAAGATACTCGAGTAGTCGGTCTTGGTATTTACTGAATTTGAAAAAATAGTTTTCTTCGGCAATCGTTTGGAGCTCAAGTGATGGATGGAGAGAGCAGTGTCCGTTCTCGATTTCGCGGATTGTCTTATATGCCTCACATCCGACACAGTAGAGTCCCTCGAACTGTTTTTTGTATATATCCCCCGCGGCATCACATTTACGCCACATCTCCTGCGCTGCCTCGATATGGTACGTCTCCGTTGTTCGGATAAAAGCATCGTTGCTAAGATCGAGCGCCTCGCGAAGCTTTTTCACTTCGTTCGCATAGTAATCAACGTACTCCTGTACACCCTGCCCCGCCTTTACTGCCGCTTCATAGATCTTTTGTCCGTGTTCGTCGGTGCCAGTATTGAAAAAAACCTCATCGCCCCGCAATCGCCATGCGCGTGCGAGCGCATCGGCTTGTATAATCTCAAGCGCAAACCCAATATGCGGGTCCGCATTCACATACGGAATCGTTGTGGTTATATAACGTGTCGCCATTCTGGTGTTACGAGATAGGTACGTGCGGTGTCGAAGGTCGGCTCGAGAGATGCTTCCAATCGTTCACTAACTCCATGAGCGCTGATGCAATGGGAACAGAAAGGATGGCCCCCAAAAATCCTCCGAGTTGTGCACCGATAATGAGCGCCAAGATGACAACCATCGCAGGAACACCAACGACCTTGTGCACGACCAACGGATAGATGAGATGATTCTCAAATTGCTGGATGATGACGAAAAGCCCTCCTACAAGAAGTGCCTGTGACACGCCGCCATCGGAGAATCCGACCAAGATTGCAGGAATCGAAGAAATGATTGGGCCGAAAAGCGGGATGACCTCGAGAAGCCCCGCGAGAAGCGCAAAGAGGAATGCGTGCTTCACCCCAAGGATGGTGAGTCCGAGAAACACCAAGACACCGACCAAGAGCATGAGAAGAAGTTGTCCCTGCATCCACTGCCCTATCTTTCCCTGAGAGCGGCGCCAAAGATCAATCGCGTATGCCTGGTGGTTATGTGGTGTCACGATCTTCAAGAAGTTCTCAATTCCTTTCTCTTGCACAGCAAAGTAGAACGAGAGGATGATGATAAGGACGAATGAAAAAACACCACCGAAGATAGAGGAGACAATCTGGAATACTCCGCCCGGGATTGCAAGGAGCGACCGGATACCCGAGAGAAGATCACCTGCAGAAAAACTCTGCGAAATACCTTCGAGAATACCCGGTTCCGCGGTAATTTTGAATTGACCAAGAAGGTTTTGGATATCGAAGTTCCCGAAATACTGCGGTGCTTGCGAGAAAAAGTTTGCGGCTTCAAAGAGAAGTGGCGGGAGAGCAAGGTACACAACACCAAAAACAATGACTGCGATTGTGAGATAGATTGAAACAACACCAAGGGTCCGAGGTACCCGACGCCGAACAAACCACGCACTCATGGGCTCAATGGCCGAAGCAATCACCACAGCGGCGACCACAACCAAAACCAGATCACGCAGGAGATACACCGCGTATAAAGCAATCAAAACAAGGGCACTTTTAAGGACCGATGAGGGACTTATGTTGATTGTGACGTTGCCGGAGTGAGGCAGATTCATAGATACGGCTATTGTAGGGCCTCGGCGGTCGAAGAGCAATTGCTAATCCCGGACCTTTTCGTCGCCCGGATCGAACCTACTATCCTCTAACAAGAGCGTTGACATCGACTCGGCGAAGGCGGTGACGTCAACTCCTGCAAATCCGTCATGTCCGGAGAAGCTGACATCTTCAATAAGCGCCGGCGCAGTACCAACTTGGGTCACCGAGGGAGTAAGACCAATCTGAAATGCAACATCGCGCGACGCACTGCGGTATCCCACACCGGCGCGGACCGTCCCAACTCGCCAGATGACAACACCCGTGCTCGAATCATACTCAACATCTTCGTCCAAAGGATTCACAACATTCTTCCACGAAACGTAGGGAGGTAAAGATGCGCGGACCGTACTATCAGAAATATCGTTCAACGAATTCGAAAGAGACCACACGATGGTATACGTCGTTTCGCTCTCGGCGCGAGGCGGCATAGGCCCCGTGTTGTCAATCGAGCCCTCCGCATGCAATGCATATGCATCAAGGATGACACTTGAGGCGAGGTTGAGCGTCGTTGCGTGCTCCACACGAACCTCTTCTGGTACATCCCCTCCACCAACTGGCTTTGCAAGGAGACGGAGTATAAGACCCACCTTCGAATTTACCGTCGTTCCAGAAAGAGAGGACGCCGGCTTCAGATCAAAGCCCACCGCCGCACGACCCCCTTCGCCCGCACTAATCGTTTCCAATGTTGCAAGCGATCTCTTGTCCCAGATTATTTTATTCTTTTGTGAGTCATAAAAACCTCCCTGGGCACGAACCGATCCTTCGTCCACTGCATTTCCGTCAATTTCAAGTTCGATAACAGCGTCCGCGAGTTTGGTCGAGAGATTGTTCCTCCAATTGATATCAAGAGAAATCGTTTCACCAGAGCGTACAACAAATGTCTCTCCAGATTTTCCTTCGACAGAAAGCGAGAGGTCAACGAATGGCCGCGCAATGATGACGGTATGTTCCGCACGAGCGAATGATGTGCCGATGTCAGATGGATCCCCGCCACGCGCAACGCCGATCTCAAAACGGAAAATCCTCTCCTCGTCGTCCTGCCCCTCAAGAGTTCCTTTGATGCGGAGTGTCTTTTTTGTTTCAGGTGCAAGATCCCCCAGTGACCAGACCGCCTCGCTAAACGTCGGATCGGGATCGCCTGATTCGAACGTGAATCCGAACGGATATTCAGCAGAAAGCACTACGTCTTCAAGTGGCGTAGGCGAATTCGATTCCACCGTAACCTCAAGAGCAATATCGTTCCCCGAGTTAATACGATTTGGAGCATCAACGGATATGCGGACCGGCGTGTCGTCGAGTGTTACAATAAATTTTCTCTCTTTCACAAAAACAGCGCTTGACCCCGAAACGCGATACTCCAGAGAAACGATGATCTCCTGCTCCTCTCCTTTTTCGCCAAAGATGACAGCGCGAGTCGTTGTTGCGATGCGCTCGCCCGGAGAGAGATCTCCGAGTCCGACACGATATCGTGGCAGTTCAATCCGCACATCCTCGGCCGAGCGCGTTCCTTGCGGATATTCGACCACAAGATCGGCGACTTCAAGGGTGGAAGTGTTGTTGTTGATGATCTCAATCGCAAGCGGCAAAGGGTCACCGGCAGAGAGAATCGCTGGGCCCGTGACAGTTATGCTGATCTTATCCGTTGAGAGGATATTACGATTTCCTGTGAGAAAGAACGCCGCGACACCAAGCGCAACGAGAAAAAAGGCCGCTGCCGCCACAAAAACCCACCGTACGAGTGTGTGATGTTTTGGTGTGAGTTTCATGCGCGAAAAAAGCGAATTTTGTTCACCTGCCTGGCCGGCAGACAGGCCGTGCTCATGCGTCCAATCCTTTTTAACATCGTATATATCTTGATGGAAACGTGCGCGATGATCAAGGTTTGTTTGCCCTTCCCCCGGCTTGTAGAGTTCTTGGGATAGCGATTCAAGCGGGCTGTCGGTGTCTTTGTTTTCCGTCATACTACATAAGTATACCGTAGGTTCACTGGCTTCAATAGCATGGTTCTCACGTGCGACGCATCTCTTGTTCGTCGTGGGTCGTAGGTTGTTTCTTTATTTAAATATATTGAAATTCTTTAAAGACGGCCCGATACAGCTCAACAACACGGCGCGCTTCGCGTGATGTCAAAACGAAGTCACCACCACCGTGCGCGATACGATTCCGCACCTTGTGTGCTTCCCACGCAGCATCAAGTGTCTGAAAATCACTCTTTTCTATTGCGCGCATTTTGTCTCCCAAGGCCTCTCCGTGATATCCCATGCTCGTGATAAGTTCATCAAGCATGACGTCTGCTTCAAGAATTGCAACGCGCCAATCTCCTGGATTTTCCGAACTTATGAGAATTTCCACACGCTCCCACTTTTTATTCTTTTGTGTCAATGGGTCCTCAACGAGTTTTCGTTCGAGCATCTTCATTTGCAAGCGATGTTTCTGCATCGTCTTTCGGAGAGACCACCACGAATAGAGCGTCCCTGCTCCTGCAAGTATCGAAACAATGGCTGATATCCAGAGGAAAAGTGTGCGGAACGAACCAAGGAACGCCAAGAATGTCCGTTTCAAAATCATGAGATTGATGCTCTCCACCCACCCTGAAGGCGATTCTTCGAACTGTACGTACCACCACGCATCTCCTTCGAGGAAACGCGGCCCTTCAGCGAGACGCCCCACCGCATCTTCGTCTTGAATACCAAGAAGTTGTATTTTTTCGGGCAACGCCCACACTTCTGTTCCCCATCGTGTTTTAACAAGAGTTCCGATTGGAGTATCGGCAGAAAGCGAACCCGTCGTACCGTTAGGAAGATCGTCTGCCATGTCTACAACACGCGATCCGACACCTTCCAAAAGAGCGCCAACAATAAAGATGATTGCCAGGGCACCAAAAAGCCATCCAAGGACGTCACTCGACTTTGCAAGCCCGCCTCCCTCTCCTCCTTTTTTCTTATCCGATTTTTTATCTGGTTTTTTCTCCGCCATAATTACAGAAACATCTCTTGAAATACGTCTTGGCCTATTCCGCGCGAAAAATCACCGAACCGAACCCATGTTGGTTCAATCTTCACAAAAACCACCTCACCCATGTTCATCTTTGAGACAGGAGGAATAACGCTTTTTGCGGCAACCATTTCAACAAGCTTTGAAAAAAACTCGTGTACATCGTGAGCATCTGTAACGATAGACGCATGCCCCTCTATTTGTATTGTCTGCGGCGGATTCGTAAACGCAACCGCAAATGAAACATCTGGGTGCGCCATAATATTCTTATGCTTTCGACTTTCGAGGTGAGTCAGAAGATAGATGTTCAGTTTCTCATCAAATGTATAGTATACGAATGCGGACTCGGATTTTTCTTCACCTGAAACGGTCGCAATAACACCGAGCTTGTCTGTATCGGCCTTGAGAAACTCTTTGATTTTTTCTGTGAGTCCTTCGTTCATGTTTTTGTTATAGGTGTTTGCGGCGAGTTCCTTATGCTTTTTTCTTTTTACGTATCGGATTCATCTTCGCGTTTTTCACACTACCTTCGAGACGCGGTGGTCGCGTAAGATGCATGATGGTCCGCATGCGGCGTTTGTCATTCTTTGTTGATTTCTCGTGTGTTTTTCCCATATTTTTCCACGATTAAAAAGCTAACGTGCTTTCTCTATACCCATCATAATAACGCTTTTCTCCTTTTATCGAAACCACTCTCGCGCACTATGCGGCCATCCACGCAGAAGAAGAAGTGCCAACGGCGCGCCCCAGTTTGCCCAGCGCTCGACAAAGTCCCAGATGGGCTCGCCAACCAAAGGACGTACCAAGGCCGTCCACAGACCCCACAATGCCATCCAGAGAATCGCGATACGGATTGGCTTCACGAGAACGAGAAGTCCGAGCAAAAGATCAATGATTCCCACAATGGTGAGAAGTGTTGTTGCTGTTCCAACATCGGTAATACCAAAATTTGAAAACCACCCAATCCACTGCGCCTTTCCTTGAAGTGCGAAAACACCGTGGCCAATAAATTCTCCGGCAACGCTTATACGAAGGACCCACTCAATTGCTTTTGTATTCATATACAAGAGTTACTTAATAATAAAGTAATGCATCAACAATCATCGTACCTGCCCACCGAACGCTTCGTCTTCACGATCTCCTTCCGCATCATGTTTTGTTTTGTGGATACGTCCGTCGATATGATTCGGTGGAGCATATACAGTGTATACCTTAAGAGATTCATTTCCTGTGTTGATGACGTTGTGACGTTCGCCCGGGTGCACCACAAGAACGTCCCCCGCCACAAGGACACTCTTCTCTCCATCAATAATCGCTTGTGCCTCGCCACTCGCAAAAAAGAGTATCTGTTCCACGTGAGCGTGAGATTCTTCACCGATATCTCCGCCTGGCGGGATATCCATCACAACAAGCTGTGTCCGCTCTCCTGTGTGAAGCACTGTTCTGAAATTCGTGTTGTTTTCTGTTTCTACGATGAGGTGCGTTCTATAGGCCATGTGTGTTGCTTAGATTTCTCCTAAAAATCTCTTTCCGACAGAAAAGAGACGGTTCTCCGCAAGGTGCGGCGCGACAAGTTGGAGCCCGAGAGGAAGTTCAACGCTGTCTTCGGTGACTGTTCCCGATGGAACGGAAAGCGCAGGCATGCCGGTTAAGTTTGCTGAAACCGTAAAGACATCTTCAAGATACATCGCGACGGGGTCGTTTACCTTCGCTCCAATCTTGAATGCGGGTCCTGCGGTTGTCGGCAATGCCACCACATCACACCTTGAGAATGCGTCCGTGAAATCTTTTGTGATGAGACGCCGGAGCGCGTTCGCTCGGTTGTAGTACGCGTCATAGTAGCCAGACGAAAGAACATAGGTGCCAATCAAGATGCGGCGGCGTGGTTCTGGACCGAATCCTTCACCTCGTGTTTTGAAGTAATCCCCGATGACATCCTCCCCTTCCTTGTGCGAACCGTATTTAACACCGTCGAATCGCGCAAGATTTGCCGATGCTTCTGCGGGTAAAATAACGTAATACGTCGGCACAGAGTAGTGCACGTTCGGAAGGTCGATATCAACAAGTGTGTATCCAAGAGATGAGAGTTTTACGAGTGCATCATCAAAGTTTTTTTGTACGTCCTCACGAAGCTTGTTTTCTTCAAGGAATTTTCGAGAAACACCAATTTTTAAGTTTGTCGGTTGTAAGTTGTTGGTTGTTGGTTTGTGGTCATTTTCATCTACCGTTGTTGAATCAAGAGGATCTTTCCCTTTTATTGCGTTGTAGACAATCTCGACATCGGAAACGCTCTTTCCAATAGGGCCAATGACATCAAGTGATGAGCCGAGTGCAATCAAGCCGTTCCGGGAAACAGATCCGTATGTGGGTTTTAAACCAACAACACCACAGAGTGCGGACGGTTGGCGAACTGAGCCCCCTGTGTCAGATCCGAGTGCGGCAAGACAACTCCCCATTGCAACAGCCGCGGCAGAACCACCCGAGGAACCACCCGGAACACGTGTTGTATCGAGGGGGTTTTTTGTCGGACCCCATGCTGACTGTTCTGTTGATGCTCCCATCGCAAATTCATCAAGATTCGTGCGGCCGAGAATGATCGCACCCGCTTGTTTTAATTTTTCAGTCACTGTCGCGTCATATGGCGCAACATATCCTTCGAGAATTTTTGATCCTGCAGTTGCTGTGTGACCTTTTACTAAAATATTATCCTTGAGAGCGATTGGGATTCCAAGCAAGTTGTTTGGTTCGTTAGTTGTTTGGTTCGTTAGTTTTTTGTCTGCTTCGCGGGCTGCATCGAGAGCGTCATCAAACGTCTCAAGATATGCGTGTATGTCTTCATTCTTCTCCTTGATAATAGAGAGACACGCCTCCGTGAGTTCAACTGCAGAAAATTCTTTTGCATCGAGATCTTTTCGCGCTTCACTGATTGAAAGTTTTGAGATATCAATCATATTTAGAGTATCTTCTTTACTTTCACGAAGTTTTTCTCACGCGAGGGGGCTGCCGCAAGGAGGTCTTCTGTGTAGATACCTTTTGCGTGCGGTTCTCCGTCTTCGCGGAGGACGTTTTTCGGGATTCCTTCTACGTTCTTTGTCTCACCGGTAGATGCTCCCTGGATTTGACCCACAAACTCCAGAATCCCCTCCAGGTCATGTGCGAGTTTTGCCTCCTCTTGAGGAGAAACAGCGAGGCGAGCAAGTTGTGACAGGACCTTGATATCGGGTTTTGTCATAAAAGTAGTTTACCTTACTTTGTCTTGTTGTCAGAAGCCGCCGAAAACGTCTTTGACGTTCGAAAATGTGTGTAGTATAAATTACATTGGACAAGGGGCATCGCCCAGGAGGAAGTACCAGTGACCAAGACGCTGCCGGGGACCATTCTTCTCCAGGGCTGTGAAGGCGGCGTTGCCGTCTTCACAGCCCAGATTGGAGGTGGTCACGAATCGATCGCCCTTCCGGAGGGTGTTACACGGGCCCAGACGGGCGGGTATACCATGATCGACGGACAACCCTTCCTGTGGGGGGTCATACCGCTGGGGGACGGCGAGGTCGTTCCCGCGTATCAACGAAAGGACAAGCAAGCTCTTGTGCTGTACATCGCCACGGAAAGACAGAGGCCGTGGCGAGTGTGTCGAGTCACGAGCTCGGGGCTCGAGGAGAGTTCCCGGCATTTCGACCGTTTGGTCGCGATGCGCACGGCACTCCGCCTCCCCTAAGGGTGGGGTCGTAGTACATTGGCGAATCGGGGCGTTCCTTCGGGGACGCCTTCGCTATTTTAACAACAACAAAAATTCGTCTTCCGAAAGGATTCTCACATCCAATTTTTCTGCCTCGTCATATTTGCTGCCTGGATCTTCTCCGGCAACAACGTAATCGGTCTTTTTTGAAACAGAACCCGAGATACTTCCGCCAGCCCTACGAATCCTTTCTTTTGCTTCATCGCGACTCATTCCTGAAAGCGTTCCTGTGAGAACAAATGTTTTACCCTTCAGGTTGTTGGTTGTGGGTTGTCGGTTTTCGGTTTGTACCACGATGTGTTTTAACAAGTGTTCAAGCATCTTTTTATTTTCCTTATCTCCAAACCACTCACGAAGTGCTCGCGCAACAATGTCCCCCACCCCTTCAATCCTCTGAAGTTCTTCTTCCTTTGCTTCGCGGAGATCTTGGAGTGTACTGAAATGTTTTGCAAGGTCAATTGCTGTTTCTTCTCCAACATGCGGAATGGAAAGTCCGGCTAAAAGTCGTGCAAGAGAAACACTCCGCGCCTTTTGTAGTGCCACAACGATATTATCCGCTGATTTTTCCGCAAACCTCGGCAGTGAGAGAAGGTCGCCTTTTGTTATTGTGAAAAAGTCCGCATATTCAGAAACAAGACCTTTTTCGACAAAAATTCTCACTTGCTCTTCACCCACCCCTTCGATATCAAATGCGTGTTTGCTCGTGAAATGTCTGAATTTCCGGAGTTGTTGCGTGAATGAGCCCGGATACTTACATCGCCATGCTGCCTGCCCGGGAACACGCTCAAGAGAACCGTCTCCTCCACACAGAGACACGTGCGTCGGAAATTTCCATTCTTTCTCCTTCCCCGTTCGAAGTTCTTTAAGAACCATCACAACTTCAGGTATGACATCTCCCGCGCGTTGAAGAACAACGGTATCTCCGATGCGGATATCAAGGTCCTTGATGAAATCCTCATTGTGAAGTGTTGCGCGCGAAACCATAACTCCACCAACACGAACAGGTTTGAGGTGTGCAACAGGCGTTAAAACGCCCGTGCGCCCTATCTGAAGTGCGATATCTTCAACAATCGTTGTTACCTGCTCCGCGGGGAATTTGTACGCAACACCGAAACGCGGTGCTTTTGCGGTATGACCGAGTATCTTTTGTTGAGCGACACTATTTACCTTTATGACAACGCCATCGATATGATACGGTATCTCGTGACGTTTTTTGATCGCATTTTTATAGTACGTTTCTATTTCCTCAAGTGTCTTTGCCAATTTGTATTCAGAGTTCACAGAAAATCCAAGCCGCTTAAGGAGTTCCAGTTCTCCAACCTGAGTTGTTGGTTGTTGGTTGTTGGTTGTTGGTTGAAACGCATCTACGTCATACACAAAACTCTCGAGCTTCCTCGATTCGGTCACCGATGCATCCAACTGGCGAAGCGACCCCGCAGCCGCATTCCGCGTGTTTGCAAAAATCGCTTCTTCCTCTTTTTCTCTTTCTTTGTTGATACGTGTAAGTTCCTTTTCTGAGAGCCAGATTTCTCCGACAGCCGTGATCGATACTTTTTCTGTTAAGAGGTTTGGAACCGACTGAATCGTTCGGATCGTGTGTGTCACATCTTCCCCGACTTCCCCGTCCCCTCGCGTCGCTGCGCGCGCCAGCGTTCCCCCTTCGTATGTAAGAACTGCTTTGACGCCGTCGATTTTCCGTTCAAGACAATATTCAACTGGATCGGTATTCCCTTCCTTCGCGAGTATCTTTTTCACGCGCGCGTCCCACTCTGTGAGTTCTTTCTCGTTAAAGATATTGTCGAAGGAGTATTGTTGCACCGCATGGCGGACCTTTGAAAACGCCTCCGCGGGGCGTGCTCCGACTTTTTGCGTAACCGGTTTTTTTGGAGCAAGGTCGGGGTACTTCTTCTCAAGTTCGCGCGCTTCACGCGTCAAAGCGTCATATGCTTCGTCTGAAATCTCGGGCGCATCAAGCGTGTGATAGAGGTGATTGTGACGTTCTATCTCCTTTGCAAGCATTTCGTACCTCTCTTTTGTCTTCTTTGGGACGGCCATAGACCTTCATTATACCCCATGGAGCGGCTCTATTTTTGACATGTTAGCCGAAAAAGAGACAATTGATAATTGTTTTTTGAGTTGTAAGTCGTTGGTCGTAGGTTACTCAGTACGTCGCCTTGATTGCGCGCTCAACTCGTCGAGGATCGGTGAGAGAGCAGGTATTGTATCCGCGCGA
>JBBTUJ010000015.1:0-1618 GCA_038063815.1 Patescibacteria group bacterium
ACAGAGCTCGTATATGCCCCTTCCGAGGGCGTCTATACGCTTATTGGAGAGACGAGAGATGACGCCGTTGGAGAGGCGTTTGATAAGGTCGCGCGTATTCTTGGCCTTCCCTATCCCGGCGGTCCGCAGATCTCCCGGCTTGCAAAAGAGTCACGGGAATCCGGCGAAGAGATCCCGAAAGAATACGTACTGCCGCGACCGATGATCCACGATGAAAGTTTTGACTTTTCATACGCGGGCTTGAAGACAGCGGTGCTCTATCTCACACGACGAATCGGTGAACTTGGAGATACAGATAAACGATTGATTGCACGCGAATTCGAGGAGGCAGCGATTGATGTTCTTATATCAAAAACAAAACGCGCCCTCGAAGAGCACGAGACACATACACTTATCGTTGGTGGCGGCGTTATTGCGAATGAATATTTACGAGGTGAGATTCAAAAACTTTCTTCCGATTTCCCCTCCCTCTCATTATTATTGCCGACACGTGACTTGGCGACAGACAACGCTGTTATGATCGGCATTGCGGGATATGCCCATTCGGTGAAAAACCCGAAAGAATTTTCTATCTACCACCCAGAAAAAGATACGCTCTCCGCACGAGGAACACTTCGGCTATCACAAAAAACTGAACCTAAATAATAAGAAGGTCTGCGGAGAGAAGGAGCATATTCAAATACCCCAAAAGTCCGATCAAAACCAAAAGAGTAACGCCGTAGAGGACCGAGCGCGAATGTTCTCGATGTACTTGTTTCCACACCATACACAAAAGCACGAATGAAATAAGGAGGCCAGCCACAAGATACACCCATTCAACAAGCGCCCGCGGGTGTGCAACGACTGTTTCAAGAATTGTTGGTTTTTCTGTCGTGACATCTTTATCAGAGAAAATGGACTCTGGCTCGGGCTCCGCATCAGGAGCAACAACCGCCATCTCAATACCCCGGATCTCTGTTGCATCTCCCGCAATCTCAGGAGCTGGTGCTTCGAGAGGTGCTGGGGCTGGTTCTGGCTCTGACTCTACGCGCGCTATGGTTACGGTATCTTGTATGCTTGCGATCGCTGGGGAACCAAACATCTGAACAACGTAGAGCGTTTTCTTTCCTTTGTATTCTCCAGCAACAGCCGCAATACCTATTTCAGTGAAACCACTATCCAAGATGTTCGCGCGGTGTCCGGGGGAATCCATCCATGCTTCGGTGACATCTTCTGACTCAACAAAGTTGACTGCGAGATTCTCCCCCGCATTCGTGAATGTGTATCCCGCACGATAAAACCAATACCACGGATCAAGCCCGTCGGGTGAGACGTGTGCGAAATATTCATTCTCCGCCATGTGCTTCGCCTTCATGCGTGCCGCTTCTTCAAGTGTTGGGTTCACTGTGAGTTGTGCAAGCCCTTCGGACTCTCTTTCGTTGTTTGTAAGTTCAATCAGAATCTGAGGGATAACGGCTGCGGTAAAATCACCACCACGACGTATTAAGGTTGCCTCAAAAACAGAAAATCCGAATATAAGGACGATAATAACCGCGATAACCGCAACGCTCGCTTCGCGCAAGAGATGCGGTCGATTATTGTTTCCAGAATGGGGAATGAGATAGTTTTTTATGTGACG
>JBBTUJ010000016.1:0-5712 GCA_038063815.1 Patescibacteria group bacterium
AGGAGCACAAAGATAATATCGGGAACGGAGACGTCGAGGTATAATCCAGACACAAACAGAATAAGTGCCGCCTTAGCTCAGTTGGTAGAGCAACACTTTTGTAAAGTGAAGGTCCCCAGTTCGAATCTGGGAGGCGGCTCCAAAGCAATAGAAGTTAGGAGTTTGAGGTTAGGGGTTAGTGATTAGTTTAGAGGATAGTTAAAAGGCCCGCGCAATACTGCACGCGGGCCTCGTGGTGTGCCGGAGGGCGATGACATGGAACGGTGGTGGGGCGGCGCGGTCAGTCCGCCTTCTGACTGTGACCGCACTGCCCACAGCGCTTCATGGTGCCATCTCGCGCCATGATACCGCCGCATTCTTTGCAGGTTGTCTCGTCACCGCCAGATTTGGCGGTCGTGCCGCTGCTCTCCATGAGCGTGATGCCAGCGGCATCGCGCTCCTCCTGTGTGAGAACGCGTGTCGCCAACCACCTCGCGAGGTAGTCGACGATTGATTTCGCCATGGGAATGTCGGAGTTTTTTGTTAGCCCCGACGGCTCGAAGCGGATGTTGAGCAACTTCCGGACAAGGGTTCCCGCCGGAACACCGTGTTGAAGTGCCAACGACATCATCATGGCGAGAGCGTCGGCGAAGCCGGAGAGCGTCGAACCCTTCTTCACCATGACGAGAAAAATCTCCCCCAGCTTACCGTCGTCGTAAAAACCGACGGTAGCATACCCCTTGCAATCGCTGATGCTGAACTTGTGCGTCAGCGACTTCCGGGTGTCCGGCAACTTCGTGTGCGTTGCCGGTGTCCGCTCGGTCTTCACCGTCACCGTATCCATAGCAATCTCCTCCAGTCGCAATCTACAAGAGTTATACTCTTTTCGCTCGGCCACGTCAAAGAACACTTTTCGTTAGACGTTCGGGCGGCTATAATGGCCTTATGGGGCAACAATCAAATGGTCACTATCATCCACTGACAATCGCACAGCGCGACATCGCGCGGATTTTTTCTGGCATGGGATTTGATATTGCGGAGGGGCCCGAAGCCGAGAGTGAATACTACAACTTTGACGCTCTCAACATCCCCGCGGACCATCCGGCCCGTGATTTGTGGGACACCTTCTGGCTCAAAGAAGCAACGGAGGACCGGGCACTCTTGCGTACGCACACATCTCCCGTGCAGATTCGCTACATGGAAACGCATAAGCCACCAATCCGTATTATTGCTCCTGGAAAGGTGTATCGATACGAAGCGACAGATGCGACACATGAAGCGCAGTTTTATCAACTCGAAGGACTTGTTGTTGATGAAACAACGAATCTTGGGACTCTGAAGGGTGTTCTGGCACGTTTCTTCAAAGAGTTTTTTGGTAAAGAAGCGGATGTTCGTTTGCGTCCAAGTTACTTTCCGTTCGTCGAGCCGGCAGTTGAGGTGGACATGAGTTGTTTTCTCTGTGAAGGAAAGGGATGCAATGTGTGCAAGAAAACAGGGTGGATCGAAATCATGGGCGCGGGAATGGTTCATCCAAAAGTGCTTTTGAATGTTGGTATTGATCCGAGAAAGTATCAAGGGTTCGCGTTCGGCGCAGGAATTGATCGTCTTCTCATGCTCAAGCATGGCATCACCGACGTGCGGCTTCTGTACACCGGAGACCTGCGGCTTGTAAATCAATTTTAATATGAAGGTCTCCTATCGTTGGCTCCAGGACTATATCGATGCTCCGCTACCTTCCGCAGAAAAAGTTGCGGAAGCGCTCACGATGCATGCGTTTGAGGTGGAGACAGTTGAGGAAGTGGGAGACGATTTTGTTTTGGATGTTGACGTTCTCCCAAACCGCACACACGACTGTCTTTCCCACATGGGGATCGCTCGCGAAGTCGCGCTTCTTTTGGATCTCCCTTTCAAACCGCCAGTGTTTGATTTTAAGGGAGATCCATCCGTCCGGACGGACTGCGCTATTGCTCTTTCTGTGCCGGCAGAAAAGTTTGTCCGTCGTGCGGTCAAACGTGTTGTGTTTGATGTGAAAGTCGGCCCATCGCCAGAGTGGCTCAAGGTTAAACTCGAAACACTCGGCCAGCGCTCCATAAACAATATCGTTGATGCGACGAACTTTGTAATGCTCGAGACAGGGCAGCCGGTTCACGCGTTTGATTACGACAAAATAGCCGATGGATCTCCGCCTTCATCACCCGAACCCTGTAACATTGTCATACGGCTTGCAAAAGAAGGTGAAACTATCACAACCCTCGATACTAAAACCTATACCCTAAACCCTAGTAACTTGGTTATTGCTGACAGCGAAAAAGCGCTCGATATTGCGGGAGTGAAAGGGGGGGCAAACTCGGCAATCGATGAAAACACCACGCGCGTTCTTCTTTCTGCGTGCACATTCCATCCGACATCCGTCCGAAAAACATCCCGAACACTTAACCTTCTCACCGACGCATCAAAACGATTTGAGCAGGAGGTCTCGCCTGCGCTTGCAGAAAAAGCGATGCATCGGCTTTCCGAAATCGTCGCGCAAGTCGCGGGAGGAAAAGTTGCTGGGGACATCATTGATTTCTACCCACGAAAAAGAAATCCATATGTTATTGGCGTTGCGACAGACGAAGTGAACAAACTCCTCGGTTCAAAGATGTCGGACAAAGATGTTGAAACAATTCTTACTCGTCTCGGATTCGAATGGAAACAGGTGAACCCAGTTGACGAGGTGCTTCGTCTTGCTCCTACGCTTGTTGGAAAGCCGTACAAATACGGCGCGAGCATCTCATATGACGCCCCGAATCATTTCGACTGCTCATCATTCATTTCGTACCTCTTTGCGCATGCGGGGGTTGCGGTGCCTCGTGTAACAGTAGACCAATATATTTTTGGTGATGAGATCTCCGAAAACGATCTTCAACCAGGCGACATTGTTTTTGCTCGGAACAACACCACGGGCGAAGAAAAAGAAGTTGAGATCATCGCAACGGGGGAGAAGGTCGTACAGAAAGTAGAGCACACAGAAACACGTGACTTTATGAAAGGGACGAAACTTCCTGTGGGGCTTGACCACAACGGGATATATCTTGGCGATGGAAAGATAATCCAAGCATCTGGTATGTGGCACAAGGGAAGTGTTGTTATCGAAGATCTCAAGGAAACACCTTCGTTTAAAAACGTCCGCGGGTATCGACGTTTCAGTGATAACACCCCTCGATATGTCGTCACGGTTCCTTTTGAGCGACTTGATCTTCATGCTGGGCCCGGATTCATGATCTCGGGGAACATGGCGGATTTGATCGAAGAGATCGGGCGTGTGTACGGATACGACAAGATCACTCCACAAGAGCTTCCTCCCGCTCCAGCACCAGTACTCAATAAAACCTTCTACTACACAAATAAGGTGAGAGACATTCTTGTTGATGTGGGTTTTTCAGAAGTAATGACATACGCGTTCCAAGAAAAAGGGCAGGTAGAACTCGCAAATCCTCTTGCGGAAGATAAAAAGTATCTTTGCCAGTCACTTGGAGCAGGTCTTTCGAAGGCATTCGAAGAGAACTCACGAAACGCTCCTCTTGTTGGTTCTCCGGTACAAATTTTTGAAATCGGAACAATATTTTCTCCCGAAGAACATATCGAACTCGGTATTATGACGGATGACAAAAAAGTCATGAGCGAAACTCTTGCGATTCTGGAGAAAGAAATACCAGGATTTACAGCAAAACAAACAGAAAAAGGCATATATGCAGACCTCTCTGGGCTTATAGAAAAACTTCCCGATTCCACAGAGAAAGACCTTCCTGCAATTGGTGCAAAAGGAAAAACATTCACGCCAATCTCAGCATTCCCATTCATCCTTCGTGATATCGCTGTGTGGGTGCCAGCATTAGTTTCAAGCGAGGATGTCCAAAAACTTATTACCTCAAATGCGGGGGGATGGCTTGTTCGAATCGACCAATTCGACGAATACAAAAAAGAAGACAAAACATCGTATGCTTTCCATCTCGTTTTCCAATCAAACAAAAAAACACTTACTGATGACGAAATAAATGGAGCAATGAAGAATGTCGAGGAAAAGATGAAGGGAGAGGGTTGGACTGTCCGATAAAAAGCGTTTTGAATACCAGATATGGATATACAGAAATTCCTAAAACCGGGAAAAGATATTGTTATTGAGATGAGTGATGGAATTGATTACCTTATTGATGATAGGGCAGCAGAGGCTATACAGAAGGACGACGAAAAAATTGATTTGATGCGGCTTTATGATCACAAAGTTTTTTCAATCGATAGAAAGGAAATCGAAAGCACTTTGTTAAAAAGTGGTGTCGATGATTACCTGGATAAGAGGACAGAGTAACCGCGAGGCCTGGTAGTATCTGTATATGGCAAAACTCAATGTTCCATATGTGTCGCAGATAAGCGACGTCAAAGACCCACACTGGCAGAGCCGATCGTGTACCATTGCAAACACGAAGATGCTCTTTCTCTACTACGAAAAAGAGATCGGAAATACTCCGACACTCGAAGGGTTGATAGAAGAGGGGATAGCAATCAAGGCGTATAATCAGGTAACCGGTTGGGGTCATGCGGGTATTGCTCGCATTCTTCGCAATCACGGTCTCAGTGCCTACAACGAGGAATTCCGATCACAAGCAATTGATCTTACAACAGGAGAAGTAAAACCAAGTTCACACGCTGAGGCGCTGTGTACTTCGGGTATTGAAAAGGTTGGTCGAAGTGTCGAAGAAAAACATCCGGTGATTATTTCCGTATCTCCTGATTTTGGTGAGAACAAAGAGTATCATACGGTGCTTGTGATAGGGGTTGAGCGTGATGCGGAAGGGAAGGTTTGTGGGTTTTGGTATCTTGATCCATATCTTCTCCGACCGCGCGGAGAAGAGGCGATTTTCGTCTCTCTGGAAAAATTCAAAACACACTGGCGTCGCCTTGCTATATTCGCGAATATTCCGCAATGAGATTTTTGTAACCGAGGTCATTTCAAAACGTCATATATACTATGGACACGATGTGCCAAGAATTTTTCACGTGCAAGAAGATATGGATAGGTGTGATTTTTCTCACGGTTCTTTTTCCTACATCTGTATTTGCTGAAATCTCATACGGGTTTGTAAAAGCGACACGTGGGGATACAGAAGTGTATGTTGAATATAAAGGTCCGGGAGAGGGGGAGCATTTCGCCTGTAATGTGAAGAATGCAACGTGCAAAAAATTTGAAGCAAAAACAAGTCCATTTCGGTCCAGTGATGCGCTTGGGAGTGTCCCTATACCAAGCCCTGATGCGAAATACGCGGTGTTTCCGCTCTCAACTGGCGGTACAAGCCGATATGCTCTTTTGTCTCTCGCGGGAGGCACGCCGACCGAACTTCCGTCTCTCTCCGATACAATAAAAAGGATTTTATGGACACCTGATAGCAAGCGGATTATTTTTGTTGGTGCGAAAAATATATTTGCATACGACGTTTCATCTAAAAAACTTTTGACACAAAATGTTACGGTTCCTCAATATTTCCTACGCGCTTCTCCGAAAGGAACGTATGTTTCGTACTACACAGAAGTCGATGACGAACACCGTCTCGTAAATATTGAGACAGGAGAAGTTGCTTCGATTCCCGGAGAAACGCCGAGTTACTTTGAGGTATCACAGGATGAGGAGTGGGGAGTGTTCAAAGAGGTTGTCAAAGATCGTGACGTTCTGCGAGTTGTTGATTTGGAGGTGGGGCC
>JBBTUJ010000016.1:5722-12339 GCA_038063815.1 Patescibacteria group bacterium
CGGACCTCCAAATGGAGGTCCGACCTCCAAAACGGTGTATGACAACGGGAAGATGATTGACGACTACATCTTCCACGACAACCGCGCATATTTCACAACAAACGCTAACTCACCTTTTGGGTGGTCACTTTTCGAATACGACCCAGAGAGCGGAGAGACACAGGAAGTAGATGAAAACGTATCGTATGGGGACTTTATGAAAACATTTGGCGGAAAACTTCTCTACTACAAAGTGAGCGGTGAACACGCTGACGTCTATACGTATTCAAACAGTGCAGGATCAAAACGCTTGTCTGCGGTTTCACCTTCAAGTGTAACGAGCGCTCTCACACGCAAAGAAATCACGGCAGGGGAAAGGAATGCTGTCCTTGTTGAGAGCAAAGAAGATGCGGGGGGCGAGAAGCCGCTTGTTATCTGGCTTCACGGAGGTCCCAACAGGCAGACATCAATCGGATACCACCCGTATTTGAGTTATGCGGTTTACGACGAACTTCTGGAGCGTCTTGCAGAAGCGGGCGCACGCGTTGTGAAACTCGACTATATGGGTTCAACAGGATACGGAAAGAAATTTGAGAATGGGCTTACGAAAAAAATGGGAAAGGCGGACGTCGCGGACGTTGAGAGGGCGATTGATGATCTTAAAGATTCGTACAAAACGAGTGGAGTGTATTTGATAGGGAACAGTTACGGAGGATATCTTTCTCTAAAAACACTTATTGAAAATCCACGTGATATTGCTGGTGTTGCTTCTATCGCAGGAGTTGTTGATTGGAAAAAACTCGTGAACGACATTCCGACAACTATTTTTGCAAAATCATTCGGCGGTGTTCCTGGCGCAAAAACAAATAAGTATTACAAAACAGCAAATATTCTCTCTGGTGTTGATGACATCGATGACGACACGCCTATCGTTGTTGCATACGGAACAGCTGATGCAACGATTCCACCAAACCAATCAAAACTTTTTATTGAAAAAGCAAAAGATGAAGATAAAAATGTGAAGGAAGTTGTATTTGAAGGCGAAGACCACATTCTCCGCAAACGCTCGACTCTAAATCGTTTATGCGAAGAGGTAACAAAAGCATTCGATCTTTCGGATAGCGTGTGTAGGTAAACGAAAACCTCCGACTCCAGAACGAACTGCGTCCTGAAATCGGAGGTGCTTCTCAGCGTGGGTTTGTCCTCGGGCGTCCTGTTACAGGATGCCCGCCCATGCGAGGAGGGAGACCGTGAGCCCTCCCCAGGCCAGGATGTACATCGGCACCATCCTGGTCATGAGCCGGAAACTGCCGACGATCATCAGAATCGAGCCGACGGCGCAAAACGGCGCGCTCTGCACGTAATCGGCCGATCCGTAGACACTGATCAGCGTTCCGATGAAGAGGGCGAGCATCTTGCTCAGCTGCAACGTGTCTTGCCGAGTCCACTGTGAGGTGGGGTACGTCGTGACCATGGCGGAATCTCCAGCCAACGCGCGGGGGGCATCCCCGGGCACCTTCTATATTGATTATACACTCCATACAGACATTTGTCAAGCATTCTTGACAGCATTTTATACACATCAAATGTACAAAAAACCTTTATTTTTAAACCACTTTTTGATATACTGGGTAGGTAAAAATCACTCGCAATCTCATGCCCGCAAAGAAAGAACCAGAGAAAAAGACGACAGGATATACGGCTTCCGATATCACCGTCCTTGAAGGGCTTGAGCCAGTGCGCAAGCGCCCGGGCATGTATATCGGCACGACAGGCCTCGACGGCTTGCACCACCTCATCTGGGAGGTGTTCGACAACTCTCGCGACGAGGCGATGGGCAATCATGCGAACGATATCGAGATTGCGCTTCTTCCGGGGAACCGTGTACGCGTTGTCGACAACGGCCGTGGTATTCCGGTTGATAAACACAAACAAACAGGCGTCTCTGCTTTGGAGACCATCATGACAACGCTTCACGCCGGAGGAAAATTCGGTGGGGAAGGATACAAGGTGTCAGGTGGTTTGCACGGTGTCGGTGTGTCAGTTGTGAACGCGCTCTCGATTTATACTCGCGCTGATGTGCATCGCGACGGCGGACACTACATGCAGGAATATGTTCGCGGAAAACAAAAGAGCGCGACAAAGAAACTCGAGGCGTCGGATTTGCGCGGAACAATCATCACATTTGAACCCGACCCGGAGATATTCCCTGAGATCGCGTGGAACTGGGACAAGATTATTGCGCACCTCCGTCAGCAGGCGTATTTGGTTCGCGGTCTTCGTATCACAATTATTGATGCGCGGAATATTCCCGACACATTCGACGTGCAGAAATCGATGTATCTACGTGAAGCGGAACTCGATGTTCCGTCAATGACATTTTGTTTTGAAGGGGGACTCATGTCGTTGGTTCGTCACTACAACGAACACCAATCACCGCTCCACAAGACCATTTTTTATGTCGAGAAAGAACAAGACGGCGTTGCTGTTGAAGTTGCGCTTCAATATGTTGATGACATCAGTGAGCGCATCTTGGCGTTTGCAAACAATACATACAACAGCGAAGGCGGAACGCACGTGACAGGATTCAAAACCGCGTTGACGCGAACACTTAACACATACGCGAAAAAAACAGGGGCACTCAAAGAGTCAGACGGGCCATTCTCGGGTGAAGACGTTCTTGAAGGATTGACCGCGGCGATCTCGGTCAAACTCCGCGAGATTCAATTCGAAGGCCAGACAAAGGCGAAATTGGGCTCAACGGAAGCGCGTGGTGCAGTTGAAACGGTATTCGGCGAAGCGCTGTCTGAATTCTTCGAAGAGCGTCCGGACGAAGCGCGGATCATCGGCGGAAAGATTCTCTTGGCTTTGCGTGCGCGAAAAGCGGCAAAAGCGGCGAAGGACAGCATCTTGCGAAAGGGTGCGCTTGAAGGAATGACGCTTCCGGGGAAACTTGCTGATTGCCAATCAAAGAGCGCAGAGGAGTCAGAGTTGTTCATCGTTGAGGGAGAATCCGCAGGTGGTACGGCAAAGTCGGGACGCGACAGACGAACACAAGCAATTTTACCTTTGCGCGGAAAGATTTTGAATGTTGAACGAACGCGTCTTGATCGGATGCTCGGATCGGAGCAGATCAAGAATCTTGTTATCGCATTCGGCACAGCAATCGCTGACACATTTGATATATCGAAGTTGCGCTACCACAAGATTGTTCTTGCAACAGATGCTGACGTTGACGGTGCACACATCCGCACGTTGTTACTTACACTTTTGTATAGATACTTCCGTCCGCTCATTGATGGTGGATTCGTGTATATCGCACAGCCGCCGCTCTACAAGATCAAAAAAGGAAAAGAAGCATTTTATTTCTACACAGAAGAACAGAAGAACGCGTTTTTGAAAAAAGAAAAGATTGAAGTTGAAGAGGAGGCGGAAGAAGGGGAGTCCCTCGACGATGCTCGGGACGAGGCCGCTGCCTCGGAAACAGAGGAGGAAACAAAAAAGGAAACACGAACGCAGAAGGTTTCGATACAGAGATACAAAGGTCTCGGTGAAATGAATTCAGAAGAGTTGTGGGAAACAACGATGGACCCTGCACGGCGCGTGTTGAAGCAAGTCATGATCGAAGATGCGCAGGAAGCAGATCGTATATTTGATATTTTGATGGGAACAGATGTTCCGTCTCGCAAGTCGTTCATCCAATCGAACGCAAAGATGGCGAATATTGATATTTAAACGCCCGCCTTCGCCAAGGCTTCGGCGGGCAAGCGGACACGTGCAGACCGAACGCGGACAGATGCGAAAGAAATGCAGATAAAAAGAAACTGCCGACCCCCTCACAGGAGAGTCGGACAGTGTGCGCGCAATGCGGGGATTAACCTACTGAGGGCCTTACGCTTGGCCCTTACCGCCGCCGTTGTTGCAGGCGTCCAAGTTCGTGAAGAAGTACTGGAACTCGCTCACGGAGCGACCCAGTAGATCCACCTCCACTTCCCGAGTCCACCCTGCCATGTAGTTGTCGTAGACCAACCGAGGAATCCAGACCCACGCATCCGACGATCGGAGATTGTTCTGCGGGTATACGAAGGCGTTCCCCGACGCAACATCCTTGATTTTGAAGTTCAGGGTCGTGCCCTCCGGTACATCAAAGAGCGTCTCGAGGTGGAATTGGAGTTGTACCAGCTCCGACCCGAAGTCGCACGCGTCGACGTAGAAGTCGACCGCTTCGACCACGAACGACTTGAGGATGAGGCCGATCACGAAGTCGTTGCCCGCGTACCGGTAGCCGAAGCGGACAGTGACCTGATACGTACCGGGAACTTCGAAGTTGCCCAGGTATCGCCCGAAGAACACCCCGTTCTCCGTGTTCACGTTGAACCACCAGCGATTTTTCCCCGGGAAGGACTGCTCCGGAACGATTGTGTCGAGCGTTGTTGCTGGTCCGCCTTCGCGGCTCATCAGAACTGTCACCGGCCCCGTAAACGAAAGGAGCGGTGCCTCGTCGGAGGTTGGTTCGAGTTGCCCGTCGATGAAGAAGTTGCCGCCGGACACGTACGCGTTGACGTCGGGAATCATGTCTTCTGGAACATCGATGGCGCTCTTGTCGATCGGCACGCCGGTCGCCGAGAGGTACTCGACCTTGGCGACCGAATGCTTGGTGCCGGTCTTTTCGAAGAAGGCCTTGTCGAGTTTTGCCGGGGCGGCCGTCAAGGCCGCGACGGGGACGAGAACGAGGGCGAGGGTGAACAACACGCTTCGGGACGGTTTCATGTGGGACTCCTTATTGCTGCGTTGATTGGTGGTACAAGGCACGGCCTTGCACCGGGAACATTCGGAAACATACTAGCATGTTTGTGCTTATTAGTCAAGCACTTCGCCATTCATCTATTTTGACGCAAAAAGGAGGTTTGGTGCGCCGCACCAAACCTCCTTCTCGTTTTTACTATATGAATTTAGTTTCGATCGATGTCGATCTTTCGTGAAACGGTGTTGTTGTTTTCTTTTGATTCATCCTCAACATCTTTTGAGTCAACCTCAATCTCGTATGTTGCTTCGTCCGCATTTTTCACACGGTCAAAGCCGATGATGTACTCAACGCGGTCATCAGGGAAGAGTTCCGGCTGTTTCGGAGATGTGTATGTGTGTGCTGGGCTTGTCGGAAGTTTTGCTGCGAACTGCCAATCATCACCCGTTTTCTTTGTACCATCGTTGCGAATCTCGAATTTAATCGCACCACGCTTGTTCGTTGGGAGGTCTTTCGGAATCTCGTTTCGCTCTGTGAAAGCGCCCGTGTTCTTATCAACAAGCCCGATTGCGATGACGCGGATAGTAAGATCTGATTTTCCGTTCGGATCTGAAACAGGTCCGGTCACGACAGAAATTGTTTGTGTTGTCGGAGTTCCAGGAATTCGAGGAGTCGTTGGTGTCTTGGAAGGTGTCGACGTGCTTGCTGTGCCATTCGGTATCGAGGCCGTACCTGTTGATGTCGCTGTGTCAAAACGTTCTTCCTGAATGCGCACGTCAACTGTCCCTTCGCGAGATATGACAGAGCTGTTGTTTTTCGTAAAACGAATCGATACAGGAATTGAGACCGCACCAGCAACTTCGCCCGTTGCAATGAGCCTCAGGGTCGTGTCTGTTGCGAGAAGGGGAACCTCCGTGTTGCAGAAAAGAGTTGTTGCGTTTCCGGTCGCGTTCATACGTGAAAGATGCACGCTGTCACGACACTCATATGAGAGAGTGTATGAGCCATCTTCGTCTTTGCCTCGGTGTTCCCACATGAGCGTGAAGGGTTCGTCAACAATCACCTGGTTGTCAACAACCGATACGACGATTCGTTCAGAAGGTGTGAAGAAAGACTGCACACTTACGAACGCGCTTGCGAGAGTTTTGCTCGCATTTGGAAGTGCGCGGAAGCCCCGCACACCTACCCATACAACTCCCACAAGAACAGCAAGAACCCCGACGACTGCGAGGATCTTCTGACCGGTGTGCTTGATGTTGTGTTTTACAACAATTGTAGGCATTTCCATAAATTACGAGGTGGCTAAAAAGCCGTTATTTAACAATGTAGAATAGATACTGAATGGCATTATATACCACCCTTATTTCATTGTCAAGTGGTTCTATTGACTTTTCACTTAAATATGATAATATGTTTCTTGTTAGGGGCCACTCTGGAGAGGGTAGTTGACCGCACGAAGGCATTGGATCTTCTGATGTCCGTCACGTTTATCCGGTAGTTTCGGCTTCTAGGTAGGATGCTATTCAACTATGCGTGACCAAAAGTACAATTCTTTCGTCGGGATCTGTCTCGAAATCTCCGAGGCGTTCCTTGTCATGCTCCGCGAACGACCCGTTGTCGTGGGTAGTGCGTGGCTTTTCTTGTTTATCGTGCTTCTCGGCATCTCATGGTCTCTTGACCTCGTTCCCAAATTCGAAGACGATGACGCGCTTGTTGCCGGAGTGAGTGTTGCAACATCGTCTGCTCGAACGCTTGAAGAAATCTATACCGATGGAACACCGATACGCATCGTGATTGACGCAATTGATGTCGACGCAATCATCACAACTCCCGCATCGGCAGATCTTCCCGTTCTTGACGCTGCACTTTTGAAAGGGGTCGTTCACTATCCGGG
>JBBTUJ010000017.1:0-22385 GCA_038063815.1 Patescibacteria group bacterium
TTCAAACTCTCTCATATCGCAGGCGCCTACTGGCGCGGCGACGAGAAGAACAAGATGCTCACCCGCATCTACGGGCTTGCGTTTGCCTCAAAAGAAGAACTCGACGCATATGAAGCGCAACAAGAGGAAGCAAAGAAACGCGACCATAAGAAACTCGGTAAAGAACTCGGACTCTTCACGTTTTCAGAAACAGTCGGGAAAGGACTTCCTCTCTGGACTTCGAAAGGTGCAACAATCCGCCGAGAACTCGAACGGTTTATCGTTGATGAAGAAATAAAACGTGGGTACCTCCATGTCCGCACTCCTGATATCGCACGGCTTGATCTGTATAAAAAGTCAGGACACTACCCCTATTACAAGGACTCGATGTACGCGCCAATTAAAATCGATGAGGACGAGTTCATGCTTCGCCCGATGACGTGTCCCCATCACTTCGAATTGTATCTTTCAGAACCACACAGCTACAAAGATCTCCCCATGCGTATCGCGGAGTTGGCACAACTCTACCGTTATGAACAATCAGGTGAACTCTCCGGCTTGCAACGCGTACGAACGTTCTGCCTCGCTGATGCGCACATCGTTTGCGCAAACGAAGAACAGGCAATGCAAGAGATAGGTGGTGCGCTTGATCTCATCGAATACATAACAGGCATCCTTGGTCTTACACACGGCACAGAGTATTGGTATCGGCTCTCTCTTGGTGATAGAGAAAGTCCTGATAAATACTACAAAAATGATGCCGCGTGGGAAAAGGGCGAAACGCTACTTCGTGAACTCCTTGAAAAACGAGGTGCGATATTTGTTGAAGCTCCAAATGAAGCGGCGTTCTATGGTCCAAAGATTGATATTCAGATGCGAAATGTGAACGGAAAAGAAGATACGGCCTTTACCGTGCAATACGACTTCTGCATGCCTGAACGATTTAAGCTTGTGTACGTTGATGCGGATGGAAAAGAAAAACAAGCGTTTGTTGTACACCGTTCTTCAATCGGTGCAATCGAGCGGATTTTTGCCTTTATGATCGAACACTACGCCGGCGCATTCCCCGTGTGGCTCTCGCCTATCCAAGTGTCTACGCTTCCAATTAGCGACAAACACAAAGAATACGCCCTCGAGATTGTCACCGCGCTCAAACAAGCAAACGTCCGCGCCGAGCTTGATGATTCGAACGAAACACTTGGCAAAAAAATCCGCGCTTGGAAAATGTCAAAAACACCATACGCGCTTGTGATTGGTGACGAAGAGGTGGGGAGCAAGACGCTCTCTGTTGAAAAACGTGACGGGACAAAAGAAAAAATGTCGCAGGAGGAATTTGTAAAGAAAATCACCTCTGAGATTGCTTCGCGGTCTTTGTAGGCCGCCTCTTCCCCACTGCTTTGTAACGAAAACAGTCGACCACGTGGTCATTGACCATGCCGGTTGCCTGCATGTGCGCGTAGAGTGTTGTCGAACCAAGAAATTTGAATCCCCGCTTCTTGAGATCCATCGCGAGTGCATCTGACTCTTTTGATTTGGGTTTGTAATCGGAGTGTTTCTTGAGTTTATTAATCTTCTGTTTGTTCCCGACAAATTGCCAAATATATTTCGAGAATGTCCCAAATTCTTTCTGCACTTCAAGAAATCGAATCGCATTATTAATAGCGGCCTCTATCTTTGCCCTGTTTCGAATAATACCCGCGTTTTTCAACAACACTGATATCTCCCTCTTCCCGAATTGAGAAACCCTCTTAGGGTCAAACCCAGCGAATGCCTTACGGTAGTTTTCGCGCTTACGAAGCACCGTAATCCACGAAAGTCCCGCCTGCGCGCTTTCGAGCACCAGAAATTCAAACATCTTCTTATCATTGTGCACCGGCACACCCCACTCGGTGTCATGATATTTTTTGTAGAGCGCATCTCCATCTTTAACCCATGGACAACGTCTCTTGGTTTTGATTTTCATAACACCGCTTCAAAAAATATCTTTGTTAAAATTCTACTCTCCCGTCCGCGTTTTCTAGTTTTTCATTTCAAGTGGTTTTCTTTTGGCAAGTTCAAACAGATGCGGAAGTGTTGCAGCGCACATAATTATAAGCCCGCCAAGGATGATTTTTGCAGAGAGCATTTCGTTGAAAATCAGAATACCAAACGTAATGCTAAATATAATTTCTAAAAGACCAATCAAACCGCCCAAGCTCGCTTCCACATGCTTAAGGCCCTCTATGATTGCCCAAAATCCAACAATGCCCGCAAGAACATAACCTAGTTGGTAGAGCCACACAACGTTAAATGAGAGTGCGTGCTGTGTTTCGCCAAGTAGCACAGACATTAATCCGTTTGTTGGGATGATGATAAGCCAACTCAACCAGGTAAGATACAGAGCCGAGTAGTTGCCCGACAGTTTTTTTGAAAACGAAACTTCGCCACCACTAGCAATGCCGTTGAGAATTGCCATAAGAGCGGCTAAAAAAGCAAAAGATGCAATGGAGAGTGAAAAAACAAGATACATTCCTACAAGTGCCAGAACAAATGAAGCACCTTTTACCACAGTTAGCTTTTCACCAAGAAACGCGAAACCCACCACATACATGGTGAGTAGCATTGTTGCGAAGAAAAGCAGGGTTGCCGACCCAATATCCATGTGATTGAAAGCATAAAAGAGTGGCGCCTGTGTTAGAGAAGTAAAAATCAGATACACAGAGAGCCATTTCCAATCAGACCTTTCTATTTTTATTAACTCTTTTTTAAAATAAAGAAAAGGAAGCAAAAGCATCACAATAATCAATGCCCTGGTCCATCCTTGGTAAAACGGATCAAAATCACCTCCCATGAGGCGTGACCATATTCCGTAGCTACCAAACATCACCGAAGATAGAAGTATCAACGACACACCCCTCATCGTGTTTGTTTTTTGCATGGTAGAAAACTATATTTGACACACCACAAAGGTGTAAGCCGTCGCCCATTGTGACCCCATCGGGATTCGAACCCGAGTTTGCGCCGTGAGAGGGCGCTGTCCTAACCAGCTAGACGATGAGGCCAAAATAACCAACAACCTACGACAAACAACTTACAGCAAAAAGACGGCTTTCGCCACTTTTGTCTTAACGTTTCTCCCACTCTCTTCCCTGCCGTACCAAATATTTTTCATCACGAGGATTTGCGAGGAGCGCTTTGACGACATGCTCCGCACGGATTCCTTGTGACCCTTTTACCAAAATACAGTCGCCCGACTCCACGAGTGTCGGAACGATTTTTGCCGCCTCAAGAGATGTTCCGTATGCCTCTACACGCTTTACCCCGGCTTCTTTTGCTGCCTCTCCAAGAACTCGTGCATCACTTCCAATCGTTACCAAAATATCAACGACCCCCGCACACGCACGACCAACGGAACGATGAAGGTCCCCAGATCTTTTGCCCAACTCACGCATATCTCCAAGAACTGCAACCTTCTTTCCGCGTACCCTAATCTCTTGAAGAGTGGCCAATGCTTCCTTCACAGCAACAGGAGATGCGTTATACGTATCATCTATGAGCACTGTTTCTTTCATTCCAGATAAAAGCCGCATTCGACCCCCCGGAGGCGTAAATCCTTCAAGCGCCGACAAGATATCAACCATATTCACCTCGAGCGCCTCTGCAACTGCCGCAGCAATAATCATCGGATATACGAACTGTCGCCCAAGAGTCCCTTGTATAGCAAATGGAAATACATTTGAGCCAATCAATATTTTTGCCGCAATCCCTGTCGGCGTTCCGTATGTATCGTGTGTGATCGTGTAGTAGCCCCCTCGCACCGACGCACCTTCAGAAAAACCAAAAGTAATAACCTTCTGCGAGATATCGTTTCTGTACCGCATCACAACAGGGTCATCGTGCGTGAGAACAACCGCGCCGTCTTTTTTGACACCCCTAACAATCTTCATCTTCTCATCGGCAAGTGCTTCGGGTGTCTCGAAGAATTCCACGTGCACTGGCTCTTCGCCGATATGTGTTACAACAGCCACATCAAGATGTATCCACGACACAAGCCGCTCCATATCACCCGGATGATCAACTCCCATCTCAAGAACCAAGACCTCAGGATATGTGTGAAACCCGATGATGAGCCAAAGGCCTTTAAAAACATTTTTGATCCATCCACCCACACTTCCCCATGCGGTATCGCATCCGAGAACCGTTAAGGGAACACCGAGTTCGGAATTAAAACTTTTCTCACTTTTCTTTATCAAATATGTGTTTTGAAGCGCGAGCGCAATCGCATCTTTTGCTGATGTTTTTCCAACGCTTCCCGTCACTCCGATAATCCGAGGGTGATACCGCCACAAAACGAGGCGCGCCTCGAGCGTTAGAATTGAGACGATTATTGATTTGAGAATCGATTTCATATGGTGTGTTATCGGTCAGGCGGGATTGTGTAGTAGTGAATCAAGAATCGCGCCAAATCCATAAAGGGTGTTGTGAGCGTCTCTGATGCAAATCGGGCTCCTTGGGGCTCGTATGAGAATAACAAAATAAGAAATTGCGGGTCATACGCGGGGAAGTATCCGAAGAACGAGTGGAGATACCTGTCGGCATAGTAGCCGCCATCCGCCGGGTTTGCAATTTGAGCAGTTCCTGTCTTTGCGGCGATGCTGTGCGTGGAAATCTTCACTGTCCCTCCAAGAAGAAAGTTATCAACAACGTTCACGAGCATCTGGGTTATCGTTTCACTTGCCTCGCGGGAGATGACTCGTGTTTCTTCTGGGTGCAAAATGTCATGAGAAATCCCGATATCGTATTCAATCTCTTTGACGACGTGGGGTGTTATAAGCGTCCCACCGTTCGCGATTGCCGAAAGAGCCCGCGCCATACCGATTGGCGTCACTGCGATTCCTTGTCCAAACGATGCCGTCACGTATTCACCGTCGCGCGGGCTCTTAAGGTTTCCAAGAAGTCCGGCGACTTCCCCAGGAAGGTCAATGCCCGTCTCGGTACCAAGACCAAATTTCTCGAAGTATCGCGCAAATCGCGCGTTTCCTAGTTTTCCTTCGACAAACGCTGCACCCGTGTTCAACGATTCTCCGAGTACATGTTGCATGTCAGTTGTTCCACGAACCTTTTTATCGTGGTTGTAGATTGTGTACCCATCAATTGTAAGAGATCCCTTGTCGTTAAATGTGGTCTCTGGCGTAACAACTCCGGCATCAAGTCCTGCAGCCATCGTAAGCGCCTTCATGATTGACCCCATTTCAAAGACGTTCTCAACAATTGGGTTTGAAAAGACGAGAGGGTCTTCGATGTCAGAGAAGTTGTTTGGGTCAAACGACGGCAAAGCGGCGATTGCACGGATTTCTCCTGTTCTTGGATCAAGGATGATACCTCCGACCTTCTTTGATTTCCATTCTTCTATGATTCCGGACAGGGACTGCTCGAGTTCGTTTTGCACCGTTGGCTCAATCGTCATCACAACATCTCCCTCGCCTTCCCCGTGCTTCGCATCAATGACATCACCGACGCCAGAGAACACTTCGGCAAAAAAGTTCCGATACACCGACTTATTCTCGCGTGAAAGAACGCGTTCGTAGTAGCGCTCGATTCCGTACCGTCCACCCAACGTATCCCCGTCAAACCCGATGAGTCCCAGTGTGTGCGCTGCTGATGTTCCTCCCGGATACAGGCGCCACCGTTCTTCGTATGCAAAAACGCCGGGAAGTTCAAGGTCGCGAATCTGGAGTGCCTCTGCTTCTCCCACACGATGTGCGATTTCTTCGTAGGGATCCTCAGTACGAGCTACGGCTTCAGAAAAAATGTTTTCATCAATCGATGTTATGGCAGAAAGCACCGCATATGTCTCTGTTGAATCCTCAATATCTTTTGGAGTAATCGCGATCAAAAACCCAGACGCAAGCGTTGCCGCAGAGATGCGTTCTCCTGTTTTATCTTCAAAATAGACAGACCCTCGATCAAAAAGATTTCCGCTTGAAGTGCCCTTTCGATTCGCCTCATCAGAAAATGCATCGCCGGAGACGATTTGTACGAGATAGAGTTTTCCTAAAAGCCCTACCGCGCACAAACAAAAAAATATAAAAAGTCCTCTGACACGGCCCATTGATCCGCTACTCATTGCTGTAATTGAGAGTGAGTGTTTCTTTCGTTCGTGCAACAAAGCGTTCAGGTGTTTTTTCGATGAACCCTTTTTCCATCGCAGCATCAAGCGTAAGTCCATTCATTGCTCCAAGATATGTACGCTCCAATGTCCCCACACGAGCCGTAAGGTCTCGCCGGTCCTCTTCAAAAGATTTTCGCAGAACGACATGCGCGACCGTTTGTTTCAAAAGAAGGCCGTATGTTGCAAGGAGAGATACGAGAAGTACCACGCATCCGATGAGGAGGCGTTTATAAACTGTATTGAGTTGAAGTAAATCTCGTACCATGGGAATTAGAAGTTAAAAATGAGTGATTAGTTTTAGATGTTGTCGGTCGTTGGTTGTCGGTTATTTCTGAAGTATTCGAAGTTTTGCGGATCGGGAGCGTGGATTGTTTCTTTGCTCCTCGAATGTCGGCGTCATTGGCTTCTTCGTAATAAGCACTCCTCCCTCCCCTGCCCTTTCCCTAAAAAAGTTCTTGACGATTCTATCTTCCAAACTGTGAAATGCGACGACGACCATTCGTTTTCCGGGCGCAAGTACCTCATACGCCCCGAGAAGTCCTTCCGAGAGTGCCCCCAGTTCGTCATTAACCGCGATACGAAGGGCTTGGAACGTCCGTGTGGCGGGATGGATGGGTCCGTGGGTGTAGCGGGCTGGAACCGCGTTTTTAACGATTTCAACCAACTGGCCTGTCGTTTTGATCGGGTTCTTAATCCGTATCTCGACGATTGCCTTTGCAATACGGCGTGCGTACCTCTCTTCACCGTATCCGAAGATGACGTCCGCAATCACATGCTCTTCCCATGTGTTCACGATATCTTCTGCTGTGAAGGGACGCTTTGTTGGGTCTTCGGCGAGTGTCATCGCGAGTGGTTCATCCCGAAGGAAACTAAAACCGCGCCCTGATATTTCGATTTGGAATGAACTGACACCCAAATCAAAAGCGATTCCGTTAACCGTCGTGATACCAAGATTCGCGAGCGCATCTTTCATGTTCCTGAAGTTCTCGTGCACGAATGTCGTTTTGCACGAAACATGCGCACACACTTCTTTCGCGCGTAGGAGTGCGGCTTCATCTTCATCGAACCCGATGACATGTCCCGTAGCACCCACCTTCTCGCAAAACGCCTTCATGTATCCCCCGCCACCGACCGTTGCGTCTACAACAGTGTCGCCGTCGGTAATCCCCAATCCATCTATGACTTCATGTAAAAGAACTGGAACGTGCGTAGTTGACATACAACTGACAACCTACAACAAACAAAGCCTCATGCTTTGCGTGCTGTATGTAATCTGTTGTTCATTTTTCATTGTGTGTTGTTGGTCGTTTAGATCGCTCCTATCTCTCCTAAATTCTCTGCAAGAACATCCGCTTCCTTCTCAATACGTGACTTGTAGAGAGTCCATGCCTTCTCGTTCCACACTTCAACACGCGTCTCAACGCCGGTCACGATCGCTCGGTTTGTAAGACGCGCGAAACTTTTGAGGAAATCAGGAATAAGAACGCGACCTGCGGAATCAATTTCTGATTCAACGGCACCCGAGAGAAGAAATCGTGTGAAGCCACGTGTTGCTGCTTGACCCATTCCGAGTTGCCCCAAACGCTCACTAATTTTTTTCCACTCTGTCGCTGAATACACAAAAAGACATCCTTCGAGACCGCGGGTGACAACAACTTTTTTACCGAGGTGTGTTCGAAATTTTGCCGGAAGAGACAACCGTTTCTTCTCGTCGAGGGTGTGTGTGTATTCTCCAATGAGCATATATAGAGGAAAGACAAGTTTGGGAAACAGAGGAACCTTGCGTTTCGCTGTTTCCCACCTTATCCCACTTGATAGAAAGTATATGACACTCTTTCCCACATACAAACAGGGTTATCCACAATGTGGATAACGAAAAAGCCCCGCCACGCATCTCTGCGTGGCGGGGCTTTTTATATAGATTTTACTCCTTCTTGGGCCGCATCAAGGGGAAAAGTTGTGTCTCGCGTATCGGTTTGTCAACAAGAAAAGCAAAAAGTCGGTCTCCATAGGCAAATCCGAACGCTGGCGGCATTCCGTGCTCAAGCATCTCCACAAATTCCCAATCAGGCATCATTGCTTCAGTGTCTCCCGCGTCAATAAGTTTTTGCTGGAGGAGAAAACGCTCCTTTTGATCTACAGGATCATTTAATTCTGCAAATCCATTCGTCATCTCGCTTCCCGCCAAAAGCAGTTGTACTCGTTGTGTCAGTAAAGGATTGTCGGGATGTACTTTTGATAAAGGCGAAACGAGTTTTGGATGGTTCATGAGCCACGCGGGTCCTGTGATCTGTTTTCTGCAAAATTTCCATAGCGTGTCAGTCAACCGTTCACGATTCTCTCCCGTATGCTCGACATGGAGTTCCTGAAGCTTTTGTTTCAATACTTCTTCCGAATCGTTGAGCACATTCACACCGGTCATCTTTTCAACAGTAGAAACATAGTCGAGACGCTCCCAGGTATCTTTCAGATCAAAGGTGAACCCACGCGTGCTGAACGCGCTCGTTCCAAAAACACTCGTCGCAACATCTCTGATGAGTTCTTCCGTAAACGCGATTCCACCCTCGTAGTCCATGTACGCTGCGTAGAATTCAAAGTTGGTGAATTCCTGGACATGTTCCGCGCTCGTTCCCTCGTTCCTATACACCCGCCCGACCTCGAACGTGCGCGGAAAGCCCGCAGCGAGCAAACGTTTCTGCCACAACTCTCCGACAGAAATACGGAGATAGAGGTTGATGTCAAAATCATTGTGATGGGTGATGAAAGGACGTGCTTCGGCACCACCTGTTGTTATTTCAAGCGTGGGTGTTTCAACTTCCAAAAACCCTTTGTCCTTAAGAAACGTCCGTGTCCTATCCCAAAAAAGCGCCCTCTTTTCGAACATCTCTTTGAGTTCGGAATGCGAGAGAATATCAAGGTAACGTTTTCGCAACCGCTCTTCGGGATCAGTTAGTCCCGCCCACTTTTCCGGAAGTGTGCGGATCGATTTTGTGAGCATGCGCCATCCCGATGCAAGAACAGTCGGTTCCCCCCGTTTCGTCCGCATCGGTACTCCCATGAGGTCGATGAAGTCCCCGATATCAACCACATCAACAAAAAGAGAGAAAACATCAGCGGGTAGTTCGTCTTGTTTTACATACCCTTGGATTGTTCCCGTACCATCAGAGATATTAAAAAAAATACTTCCTCCGTGCTCACGGATGGAGAGAACACGGCCCGCAACGGTGACCTTCTCCGTATCCACCGCTTCATCGAATCGAGAGAGGAGATCCTTAATTGTTGTTGTCCTCTCTGATGTCGCCGGATATGCAGAAATACCTCGCTCTTTCAAAAGTGCGAGTTTTTTAAGGCGCTCGTTTCGGATATCTTCAAGAGCCATGCCCTATACTATATCGCAAGAGTGAGCAACAAAGTAGCGTACGTTAGTCGATCTTGACGACTGTGTACTCCATTGTTTTCCCCGCCGGAGTTGTCATGGTGAACGTGTCTCCCTTCTTCTTTCCCATCATGGCTCGTCCCAAAGGGGACGAAGGAGAGATGCGGCCCGCCGCCGTGTCCGCCTCTTCAGACCCAACAATCGCGAATTCTCGCTTCTCATCTCCTGCCTTTTTTACCGTGACCGTTGAACCGACTTCGACGCTCTCGCTGTGGTGCGGTGCGATAATCTCAACCTTCTTTAAAAGAAGCGCGAGATACTTGATGCGGCCTTCTACCTCCCCCTGTGTGGTACGTGCCTGTTGGTATTCGGCATTTTCCGAAAGATCTCCCAGCGATCGTGCATATTCGAGTTGCTGTGCGATCTCGGGACGGCGAACAGTCACAAGTGTTTCAAGTTCTTGTGTGAGTTCCGCATGTTTTTCTTTTGTAAGATAGTGGACTGCCATGTTTTGTATAAACCAAGCACTAACTTTTACATCGTTGTGTATCACCACAAGATTCAGGATGTAAAAGTTAGTGCTTGGTAAAATGAAAGCGCGCGTAATGCGCACCTTTTTGTGTATATGGTTCTATCGAACAGGTACTTTACAGGGCTTCGTGTTGGGTGTCAATCCCGTTAGTGCTTTTCTTTTGGGATAGAGCAAAAAACCCTGGATATCGCCTAGAAATGGTATGCGTGAACATTCTTATAAAACTAAAACCCTAACGGGATTGACGAGCTATTCTTACTTTAAATATTCGGGTGTATGGATACTCATCCAATCGAACAATTCCCGCATGACGGCAGCAGACCCAACGAGATTTGTCGCGGGACCCTGTTCCATGACAGTCGCAAAGGCAAAGCGTGGTTTTTCATACGGCCAAAATCCCATGACCCATGAGTTAACATTTTCTTTTGCGGTGCCCAACTCTGCTGTTCCTGTCTTTCCTGCAATCTCAACTGCGGAAATATTCAAGGCCCGTGCCGTTCCATCGAGAACTGCCCCTCGCATCCCTTCACGCACAACAGTAAGAACATCGCTTCGAAGAGATAGCTTTTCTCCTCCGTTTACAGACGTTTTTCTGACAAGAGAGGGCGTCACGAGCGTGCCTCCGTTCGCAATCGCGGCGACAGCACGAACCATCTGCAGAGGCGTCGCCTGAAGCCCATACTGCCCGATTGATGTATTGTAGGTATCTCCCACACGCCACGGATCGTCGGGGAAAAGTTTTGCTTTCCACGCGATTGACGGGACAACACCCTCCACTTCCCCTTCGAGATCAATGCCTGTCGTATTCCCAATCTTAAAAAGGCGGATGTATTTTTCAAGTCCTGCGATTCCCAATCCGCGTTGATCATTAAATCCTCCGCCTATCTCAAAAAAGTAGACGTTCGACGAAACAGCAAGCGCGCGACGCATATCAACAAGTCCGTGTGCTTTCCAGTCACGAAATATCGTCGGGTGGGCGGGGTCATAGGGATTGGGGACTTCAAGTGCTCCAGTCGAGAGAATCTCTTTTTCAGGTGAGATGAGACCTTCAGTCAAGGCACCAACAGCAACGAATGGTTTTATGATAGAACCAGGTGTATAACGTCCGGCGATCGCTCGGTTCAAAAATGGAGTTGCGGAGTCAGTCGAGTATGTCGAGTACAGATCGTCTGGGATCCCATCGGTAAGTGTTTGCGATGAAACGCCTGGGACTGAAACGAGGGCAAGCACTTCGCCCGTCTTTACATCAAGAATGACGGAGGCGCCCCCACGAAATCCGACACGCTCCGCAAGCCCCTCCATCGCCTGGGCCAACCTTACCTCGACCTCCTGATCGATCGAAAGCGTAATATCATTTCCTGCCCGAGGGTCATTCACAGTAGATTCTGAGATGACATCACCGAGCGCGTTTCGCTCCAAAATCTTCGTTCCAGGGGTTCCCGCAAGGATGCGGTCATACTCTTTCTCGATACCACCAGCACCAATAATCTCTTCCTGAAAATAGAAACCACTTGTGTCTTTTTTTGGATATCGTACGAATCCCAGAACATGAGAGAGTACTGTGGATGTCGCATACCTTCGACGCGCAAACGTGTTTTCTGCGAGCACGGTTTCTGTCGTTGTTCCTTCATCAAATGGTTCGTTCCATGCGAGAGGTGCACCGGTGCGATCATAGATGATGCCGCGCTCGGCGAAGATAATTGTGTTCGCTAAACGATTACTCTCTGCCTGTTCGTGATATTCGTCTCCAAGAACGACTTGGAGCACGAATGTCCTCCCCAGAAGAAAAATAATAGAGAGAGCGCACACGATTGCAAAACCTGCGACAGCCCGTCGTCCGATAGGCCGTTCAATCCTCCCCTCGAATTGATCCTGATCAAAACGTGGCGAGTTATGCGAATCAAGGAAGATCTCGTCTGGCGCGATGTCTCTCACCGCTTTGCTCCGACGTCTATGGCTGAAGAACATAGTTCCTGAGAAAACGCTCGCTGATAAAGAAAATGATGATGGAAAGGGCGGCTACAAATGTGAGGCCCCCGGGAATGCCAAAAAGTGGGTGTGCACCAAACAAAATATCTCCGATAAGTGCAATCGCAATTCCTTCGATAAAGCGCGGATGTGCATAGGCCGATACAACGAGAGCAATTGCTACAACCCACCACGGTGCAAAAAATACGCCGACAAGAAGGACAATGATTGTAAGAATACGGGTCATCACAGTTCTCGAGAAGGTGTCGCCTCAACAATAACCTCTCTCGTTTCAAAAAGATTTATGGGAAATACGGCATAAACTGTCTGGAATGCATCTGCGGATTCTGCGGTACTCTCTACAACAAATGCGATTGCGTCGCTTCCGCGTGCATAGACCACCATGCCCGGAGTGACGATGAGATCGCGGGGCGCTTCTATCTCGAACATTCCCCCTCCCTTCCCGACAGCGGAAAGGGGTGTTGTTGATGTGCCGACTGTCACTTCGCGCGTGAGACCGGGAGACGAAAGGAGACGTGCGCGGGATACATGTTTCCCTGTCGCCTCGATTACTCCGGCAGATACAACTCCATCAAAAAGAACCGTGTGACCGATCCCTATACCATCATCGCTCCCCATATCAAGGATTAATGTATCGTACGGAGATGCCGCCGGTGATGCAAGGACACGCGCGAGAATACCGGGAGCACGAGAACGATTAAGTAGATCTTCAAGGCGCAGAAGTTCTTGCCGTGCATTGTCGTACAGTGCCGCCCTCATGCGGAGACGTGTCACCTCGTCACGCAAACGTTTATTCTCTTCTTCGATGCTCTCGTTGCTCCTCAAGCGAAGTGCCATATCTGCCTCCGTATCCAAGACCTGGGCTCGGGCGCGGAACAAAGGTGTTGCAAGTGTGAGAAGTGTATTTGAAAGACGCACTGGTTTTGTAAACACAACAAAAAGTGCTCCGCCAGAGATGAGGAGGAGAAAAAGAACAATCGTGGTACGAGATGTATTACGTTGTTGGGGGGAGAGCATGTTCTTCATCAACGATTATGTCAAAATATTTTTCCGTTTCTTCAACGACGATACCCGTGCCACGTGCGACGGATGTGATCGGGTCATCAGCGATGTAGACAGGGACCTTGAGCCACTCAGAAAGGAATACATCAAACCCGCGGATGAGCGCTCCACCGCCAACGAGGTAGATTCCGCGACGCATGATATCAGAAACAATCTCGGGCGGTGTCGTCTCAAGGACTTCCTTGATCGATTCGACGATAGTATCAATTGAACCAGCGATTGCATCCCGGACATCGGCATCCGTCACAACAACCTCACGCGGAAGCCCGGTAATAAGATCCCGGCCGCGCGCGGTCACTTGGAGCGGCTCCTTTTCAGGAATAATCGCACCGGCATTCAATTTGATATCCTCCGCTGTTCTTTCCCCGATTAAGATCTTAAATTCATCACGAATGTACGCGATGATGTCGTTGTTCAGTCGATCACCGGCAATCTTGATGTTCTTACCGTTTACGACACCATTCAAAGAAATAACGGTGATGTCTGTCGTTCCGCCACCGATATCGACGATCATGCTTCCTGACGCATCATCGATCGGAAGCCGGATACCAAGTGCTGCTGCCATCGGCTGTTCCACAATATGCACCTCACGTGCTCCCGCGTTCTTTGCCGCATCACGCACCGCTCTTCGCTCCACGTTCGTCGTACCAAATGGAACTCCGATGACAACGCGCGGACCGAGCATTTTTTTCTTTCCATCCTGTGCGCGGCGAATGAGGTGTGCAAGGAATTCTTCCGTAACTTCGAAGTCAGAAATGACACCGTCAACAAGGGGGCGCACCGCGGTGATGTGCTCCGGCGTTCGTCCAAGCATCCGTTTTGCTTCGCTCCCCACCGCAACAACTTGGTGGGTCTTCTGATTTATAGCAACAACGGTAGGTTCGTTGAGAATGATTCCTCGCCCACGGACATACACAAGGGTATTTGCGGTCCCAAGATCAATGCCGATATCGTCCGACACAAGGCCGGCCAAGCGCTGTTTCAATTTTCCCCACATGTATGGCTTCAGTGTAGCAGAAAGGTGGTACCTCGAACATTTGACAGTGCGAGCAGAACCATGCTTTCAGAAAAATAAGGACTAGGAAGAATGCACCCTATCAATTGCCTCTTCGTAAGAAACAATTTGACTTTCTGTTTCCGTGCGCATCTTTATCTCGCATGAGTTCGTGGCAATCGTTTTCTCACTCACCACAATGCGAATTGGAATACCAATAAGGTCTGCGTCAGCAAATTTCTCCCCAGCACGGATGTCGCGATCGTCATGAAGAACGTCAATTCCCTTTTGAGCAAGTGTGAGAGAAAGTTTTTCTGCTGCTTCTCTAACATCGGCTTTCTCGCCCCCAATCTCGATCAAATGTACGCCGAAAGGCGCAACAGATTTCGGCCAGATAAGACCTTTTTCATCAGCAAGGACTTCGGCAATTGTTCCCATGAGACGTGTTGGACCGATTCCATATGAACCCATGACAACAGGTGCTGTTTTTCCGTCTTCTGTTTTATACGTAAGTCCGAGTGCTTCGGAGAATCGAGTTCCGAGGTTAAAGATGTTTCCAACCTCAATCGCACTTTTTTCAATAAGAGATTCCCGAGTAACACCAAGATCATTTATCACTTCATCTGTAAGAACTTCTTTATTGATTGCGATTCCTTTTTTCTCATCAACATAAATAAGATCCTCTCCTGCATCTGAAACTGTTTGGAATTCGTGAGAATATTTTGAGAAGACACCCCCCGATGCAAATGTGAGATATGTTCGATCTCCGAGTCCGACACGGTCAAATACTTTTGTGTACGCCTCTTTTGCACGTTCATAAAATGTCGCTTGTTCCTCATCGTTTTTGCAAAACGAATATAAATCTTTCATCAAGAACTCACGACCCCGCATAATGCCAGATTTCGCGCGAAGCTCATTCCTAAATTTCGTCTGAATCTGATAGACCGCACGAGGCAAATCGCGATACGAAGAAATATGTCCCGTCATCAAAACGGTCAATGGTTCTTCGTGTGTAAACCCAAGGCCGAGTTCGGCATCATTCTTAAGGCGTGTCTTGAACCAATTATCAACCACATCATCGCTCCATCGGTCGGTCTTTTCCCAAAGCGCTTTGTCCTGAAGCGCCGAGAGAAATACTTCCTGTCCCCCGATGGCATTCATTTCTTCACGAATAATCGTGTTTATCTTCTCAAGTGTTCGCAGTCCTAGGGGCAAGAGGTCATACACCCCGGCCATTTCTTTGTGAATGAATCCGGCGCGAATGAGGAGTTGCGCGTTCTTTGATACCTCGTCAGAGGGTGCTTCGCGGCGCGTTTTGGTGAAGAGATGTGATTGTTTAACAACGGTCATGATGCAAACAATTGTACAACATCGTTTACTGTTATCGCGACCATCAGGAGGATAAGGAGACCAAAGCCGATGAGGTTCAGTGTTCCCGACACTTTTTGATTGATTGGGGATCTTTTTATTGCTTCAATTATGACAAAGAGTATCCGTCCCCCATCAAGCGCAGGAAACGGCACAAGATTGATGATGGCAAGATTAAGAGATATGAGCGCCGTAAATGTGAGGAGAGCAATAAGGCCGCGATGCGCCGCATCTCCAACCATCCCGACGATTCCCACAGGGCCTGAGATCTCTTTGATATCCGCACTACCAGTGAATGCCCCTCCAATGAGGTTTCCAATGCCTATCGTGATGTTTTTGAGGAACAGAACTGTTGTACGAGCGCTTTCGATGAGAGCTGCAAACGGAGAGAGCCGTACGACTCCAACAAGATCAAGTGTGACACCGATTGCACCCTTCCCCTCCACGATTCCTTCTTTGGGAGTAATGGAAATTATCTCTGCCTTTCCTTCCCGCTCGAATGTCATCGTAAGGAGTTTGCCTTCGTGAGAAGCGATGATCTCCTGAACATTTTCAACCGTCGTGAAAGGCAAGGGGCCCTCATCGGTCGCAAGCGAAATGATTTCATCCCCGCTCATAAGACCCGCCTCTTCTGCAGGGGCACCACGAAGGACGGATATGAGGGTAACGTGCGCTGATTCGGTGAGCCCTTTTGTTTCCGGAGTTACTGATGTCGGAACACCCGTCATAAACCCGACCCACAGGAGAATCCACGCAAAAAGAATATTAAAAACAACTCCCGCCGCAAGAACCCATATTTGTTTCAATTTTGATTTATGTGCAAGAGAACGCGAGGTGTCCTCAGGAGCAAGCGATGCGTCATGCGCATCTTCTCCGAAAATCTTTACGTACCCACCAAACGGTATCGCATTTATAGAATATGTTGTTTCGCTTCCCTTTGGCTTAAAACTCCAGAGACGGGGTGGAAACCCGATTCCAAATTCGTCCACACGAGCACCGACTGAGCGCGCAGCAAGAAAATGCCCCACTTCATGGACCAAAATGAGGACAGCAAGAACAATAATAAAGAGAATAATACTCACAGGGAGTTTGTTATGTTAGCCACGAACTTCTTCTTCTTTTCGTTTTGCAACGGTATCAAGAGTGTCGTTCGCTTCTTTTATCTTTTTCTCCATGTCTTCTTTCGCTCGGAATTTTTCGTCTTCGCTCATTGTTCCTTCCTTTTCTTTTTTCTGAATGTCATTCCACACTTCATCACGCGCATTTCGGACTGACACACGTGCCTCTTCGAGTTTCTTTCCAACGATCTTCGCGTACTTTTCGCGCGTTTCCGTTGTCAGTTGAGGAAAGATGATACGAATACCCTTGTCGTCCCCCGCGACAGATACGCCGAGATTTGCATCGCGGACCGCCTTTTCGATCCCCGGTCGTGTCTCTCCTGCATATGGCGTTACGCGAATCGTTCGTGCGTCTTCAACATTCATATTCGCCAATTGCTGAAGCGGCATCGGCGTTCCATACGCATCCGCGCGAATACCATCAAGAAACGCGATTGATGCGCGTCCTGTGTTAACGGCCGAAAGCTCTTTCTTAAGCCAGTCGGTGACTTCGGTGAGTTTGGCTGAAAGATGTGTGAATGAGTAGGCCATACAGAGAGTATACCAGAGAGTTATTTTATATCGCTCCTTCTTTTTTGAGAATACTGCGCTTTTTGTTGCTTCCCCCAAACGCATACCCGCCCATACCACCGTCCCCGCGGATAACGCGGTGGCACGGCACTTTCGGGTCTCGATTTTTGCCCATAATGCTCCCGACTGCACGAAACGCTTTCGGGCGTCCTGCTTTCTTTGCGACCTCACCATAAGTAAGCGTCTTCCCTTTTGGAATACGTGCGACAATCGCATACACCTTCTGCGCAAACAACGTTTCAGTTCCCTTAAAAGAGTGTTGTTTTTGGTTTTTCTTCATCTTTTTGTTTTACCTGTCCTTTGGCATGGTTCTTTTTTCCTTGCAAAACAATGTTCTTGATCGACACTCCTGCCGCTTCGCGATACGGACAATGTTCACATCTCTCTCCTGTCGGTGGAAGGTCACCCCCGAGAAGCGTTGCCCGAATCTTTTTAAGGATTGGCGAAATCCATGAGTCGTCTCCCTCGTACGGAATAACGTGCACATCGAATTCAAGACGCGCATCGAATGCTTCCCTATCTTTTTTCCCGTTCACATACACGAAGTATCCTGTCTTTGAAACGTCAAATCCTTTTCTACGCATAAGCCATTGATACACTTCCATCTGTCGTTTGTATCCCTGCTGCCAAATACCGTCTAAATTCGGGTCTTCGGCCTTGCTCGTCGCTTTATAATCAACAACGTGAAGTTCTTTTTTTGGATTCACCCACACATCATCAATCGCTCCCGTCACAAGAAAATTTGTTTCTTCATCAACACACTGCACTCCTTTAAAATTCTCTCGCCAGATGTCGAGATCGGGATGGTCGAACGGAACAGCGTCAATACCATAGCGCGTCATAAAAGGGTGCGGTTCACCTTTTGCACGATGGATATCAAATTCTTTTTTGAGAAGATGGTCCACCGCGACGTTCAATGTAAATCCCGGCATCGAAGGGCGACCGACTCCGTATCGTCGGTCAAGATAAAAACATCTCGGGCACTCCGTAAAAAGATCTATTTTCGAACGCGAAAGTTTAAAGGGTGTTTTTGAAGAGGGGTCGAAGAGTCCTCGTTCTGACATTTTGTATGGCATTTCCCAAATTGTAACATAAAAATAAGGCGTCGCGGTGAGCGACGCCCGGCCCGAAGGCCTTGTACTGCGTCATCGGTGTCTCAACGCGGGGTTGTTGTCGACCCCCCCTCGCTGTGGTAGAGGTGGAGTGGGCGAAACCATGATCAGGTCTCCGAGACCAACCGGATCGTAGTTGGTCCCCTTGTGCCCTTCCTCACTTTCCCTCTTGACGATCATGAGTGTCCCCTCGTCTATGAGGGGGTCCAACATGCACGAGACATTGAATCGCTCGGCCGGCGGAAACTGCTTGAGAATCATTTTGCGAGTTAGCGTCTCCCGCCTCGAGCGACCGAAAACACCGACAATCTTTTCTCTCAACCGTTGAGGGACCTTCATGAAATCACCTCCTCAGAGCAAATACGTCCCCACGGAAAGACAGGTGGAACTACCTAGGTTAAAAATATACTGAATACCCTAGTGAAAGTCAATTTTATGCCGATTGGGACTCTTGACCAAAAAGCTTGTACTGATCATCTTGTCCTTTAGGCCCACGTTGTTGTGACCGTTTGGGTTTCTCCGTCGGAGAGAGCACCTCAAGAAACGCCTTTCCTTTCTCACTGAGAGCAACCTTACTTTCGTCTCCATATTCACGCTCAGGAGAATAACGGTCTTGTGATATTTCTTGTACAGGATCAATGAGAAGAACATACCCAGAGCGAAGAAGTTTTCCTACAAGAAACCGAAGAAAACCTTCTTTAGAAAGATCGCCAATTGTCATTACGCCCCCTCGAAGCATTCCAAGAAGGTTTTTTTCTTCTTCCGACACCATCTCGTTTTTGTTTTGAGGCGACTCTGGAGACATACAACGAATGTGTTGCTAGTTACTCTCCGCAATATCAACAACCTCACGTTCAACAAACCAAAAAAGAGTGAACGTTGCAAGAGTTAAAAGAGTGGCAAAAATAGCAATACCATACAGACCGAATCCTACAGCAATTCCAATACCAGACGCAACCCACAATCCAGCAGCCGTCGTGAGACCGGTGAGCGTCTGGGAGCGAACGATGATGATACCGGCTCCCAAAAACCCAATACCCGTCACAATACCCGCAACAACACGCAAAAGATCCGCCGCAACAACTGGAGCAATCGTATCGCCGACCGCTTGTGCAATCACGATAAAAAGACATGACCCCATCGCGACCAAACTATAGGTACGAAGTCCCGCCGTTTTGTGCGCAATCGTACGTTCGACACCGAGGAGCATCCCCAGAAGCATTGCGATGACGATCGAGAAAAAATATTCGAGCATATATGAAATGAATTTATGTAGTAGATGTTGAATCTATTCCGCACAGTTGGTGTGCTTCTGCAAGAACCCTGTCGACCTTCTTTCCTGTCACACCCGCATATTCGAGTACGTTTGGATTATCCGTCACTGCGCGACATAAAACAAACCCCCTTTCATAGAGAACGCCGCGCTCTTTTTGTGAAAGTGTCGTCAAACACGAAAGAGGATGGAGCCCGGCCTCTTCGATCAGATCCTGTACATTTCCTTTCTTTGGGTATCCCCATCCAATCATCGTGATACCAACACATTTTCCATAGGTAATCGCGGTATCGGTGAATTTTGTGTTCGTTATGAGCCACGATGTTGCGGTACCGCCCTCAGGTTTGAGTCCATCGAAGTTGGCCGCTTCAAGATCAAGAAACCGCGCGTGGATATAGAGAGCAACTTTCACATCTGTCTTAAACCCTTGCGTGTTGTGAAATTTCGCTTCGCCGACGATGAGTTCCTTGTCATTCTTCGCGAGCACATCAATCTCATGCGAAACACACTTTCCCATTAACGTTGTGCCGACCTTGACCTGGTATCCTTTTTTCTCGAACACTTCTCCAAGAAGTTTCTCGAATGGATATCCCGACGGGCCGAGATCAAAGACCGCACGGCGTAGAGAATATCGTGCCGCAATGGGATGCGCAGTATGTTTTTTGAGCAATCGCCGCGCATGTTTATAAATATGAGATGTCGTCATCCCGGGAGAAAGCCCCCCTTCAATCTTTTTGACAATCTCTGCGGCCTCGCCTTCAGATGCTCCGGCGTGAATGAGGGAGTGTGCGAGTTTTGCAGGTGCGAATTCTTCCTGTATACCGTCGAGTTTCGTGATAAGCATAAGGAAAGTATACCCGCACACTAATTTTTGTATAGCATCATTTTGTTGCGATTTTATACCAAAGCCCAAAAATAATATCCTTTATATTCTGGAGGAAATTGGTTCATCCGCCGCAACAACAATACAAAAATTAGCGTGCGGGTATACCAGAACGAAAGCCCCACCCCGCACACGTGCGGGATGGGACAGAATTCGAAAGGTCTTGAAAACCTCTTACCCTGTTGATCCTTCAGTGACTTGTGCCTCTACCGTAGCACCATTTATCCGGAAGGAAGGAGACGCGCTCTGACTTGCTGAAAAGGAGACAGTGAAGTCCTTTTCAGTAACCACCTGCGCACAGGTCTCACCCGCCGACGCACCAGTAACACTTATAGAAACGCTCACTTGTTCCGGAAATGACTCCGCAACGCTAGCATCAGCGGTTATGTCATAACAAGGAGTCGGTACGGTAAGTTTTCCCGCATAGGTGTGTGTCCCGTTCGTGTATTGATGCGTAAGAGCGATTGTGCTCGGTGCAACATATTCTCCACCTTGTGGCGTTCCAACAACTTCATCGGTGTCATCTGACCTCTGCCACATGAATACGCCGAGAACGACAACGATGATGAGAATGATAATAAGAAGTGCTTTGTTCATCCCGTTAGAGATAGACAACGACTGACGTTATCTATCAAAGATTAATTATGAATAAAATCGACGTATATAAATGTAGAGACAAACCCTTTTCCGTTGTCGTTGATCTCTAACGGGATTCATATATTCTTGATAAAAATGAGGAGGATTAATAAAGGACCTTCTTCTATAGAATCAATGGTAGCACCCATCCCATTTTATAGTTGTTATCTGTCGATAACTCCGCCGCCGAGACACTCTTCTCCTTTGTATACAACAAGAGATTGGCCAGGTGCCACAAACGACTGTGGTTCATTGAATATCACGCGTGCGTGATCTGTTGTTCCTTCCCATTCAACACGGCATGCACGGAGAGGTTGCCGATAGCGAAACCGACAGGAGATTTTCTCATTTTCTTGAGGTGGAATGCCCGAGATCCAATGTATAGAAGAAACGACCACCTCCTTTCTTTGTGAGAACGACTCTGTAGAAAAGGGCGTCGAGGAAACAGTGATCGTATTTTGTGTCATATCTTTTTGAACAACGTATCGGGGTGCGTCCATTGGACTCTGCGCGTTCACGTGAAATCCATGCCTCTGGCCGAGCGTATAAAGAAGTGCACCATCATGCGTCCCGATAACGTTCCCCATACCATCAAGCACATTTCCGGGCAGAACATCTACAAATCGTTTAAGAAATTCCGGCATATCAACGGGTCCTAAAAAACACACCCCCTGACTGTCTTTCTTTTCCGCGACAGGAAGAGCGAATTCTGTAGCGATTTCCCGTACTTTTGTTTTTTTATACCCACCAACAGGGAAAAGCGTACGTGCCAAAATATCTTGCGTAAGTGTCCATAAGAAATAACTTTGGTCTTTCGCGCCATCAGCGCCAGTTAAAAGTTTATAAAGTTCATCAGGTTTATAAAGTGTTTGGTCTTTTTCTTGAGAAACCTTATACCTTTCAACTTTATGAACTGGCATCGAACTCTGTTCGATGCGAGCGTAATGTCCTGTTGCAATCATGTCAGCCCCCTTCTCTCGCGCCCAATTGAAAAATGCACCAAACTTTACATGTTGGTTGCACATGACATCTGGATTTGGTGTCCGACCAGTCGCATATTCTCGGATCATATAGTCAACCACCTCTCTTTTATAGACATCCTCGAGATTACATGTCTCGAAGGAAATACCGAGAAGTGCACAAACCCGCATCGCGTCCTGCCTGTCTTCTCTCCATGAGCACTCTATGAAATCCGGGTGCCACGTCTTGATAAAGACGCCCGTCACGTCATGTCCTTCTTTTTTAAGGAGTGCGGCCGACACCGAGCTATCGACGCCGCCGGACATTCCCACGAAGACCTTTCTTTTAAGAGGGGTATTTGATTGTTTGTGTTTATTCCAAA
>JBBTUJ010000018.1:0-8228 GCA_038063815.1 Patescibacteria group bacterium
ATGAACTATCTTGTTGTTGGACTCGGAAATCCAGGTCTCGAATATGAAAAAACGCGGCACAACGCGGGGCGAGGTGCGATTGTGGGTTGGGTAAAGAGGGAATCGGGTGTGGAATGGGAAAATGATACCAAAGCGAAAGCGACCGTCGCCCGATTTGCTGTCGGAAAACACGCGGTAGTGGCATGTTTACCCGATACATTCATGAATAAGTCGGGAAGTGCTGTTGCATACGTCGCCAAGATAAGGAAGGTGAAGCCGGAGAATGCTATTGTCGTCTATGATGATATGGATCTACCTCTCGGGCGACTCAAAATATCGTTCTCGCGTGGTTCGGGCGGACACAAAGGGGTTGAATCCACGATGAGGGCACTTAAGACACCTGACTTCACACGTATCCGTATCGGTGTGGCGCCAACGACTCCATCGGGAAAAATAAAAAAACCATCGGGAGACGATAAGATCACAAAATTCCTTCTTGGAAAAATGTCATCGGGGGACGCAACCGCACTTGCGCGTGCACAAAAGAAAGCCGGGGAGGCCCTCGACGTTCTTCTCGCTGAAGGTCGCCCAAAAGCGATGAACCAGTTTAACTAACGTGTTTTGTATTTAAGACAAAAGCGAGGAAGTAATTTTGAAATGACTTGCGAGTGTGACTGACACGAGTACGAGGAAATTTTCAGCAGGAAATTATCCGTGCATTTCAAAATTATTTCTGAGCGGCCCGTTACTTCGTCGCTTTTCCGTCTTTGACGTAGGAGAGCGTCATGCGTTGCTCCTTAGGATCAAAGAGGTTGATCTTGAATGTGTATGACTTCCCAAGTTCAAGTGACTCGCGGAGTTTTTCGATTGATTCAAATTCAGAGACGTGTACCAATCCAGCGACACCCTCTTCAATTGATGCGAGTGCGCCGTGTTTGTTGTATTTGATGATGACGGCTTCAACGGTATCGTCTTTTGCGAATTTCTTTCCAGCTGACGTCCATGGGTTTTCTTTGAGCGCCTTCACGGAGAGCGAAACCTTTCCGTCTTTGATCTCGATTACTTTCGCGCGAATCTTCTCACCAACAGTAAAGAGTTTGCGTGGGTCTTCAACCAATCCCCAGTCAAGTTCAGAAATGTGCGCAAGGCCCTCAAGTCCTTCTTCGACTTTGATGAAGATACCGAAGTCAACGATGCCGGTGATCTCTCCTTCGATCTCGTCTCCAACGACATACTTGCCAACAAGAACCTCTTTTTCTTTTTGCTCGAGGCCCTTTTCAGAGAAGATGAGTTTTCCGTCTTTTGGGTCTGCGGTGATAACTGCGACCAAAAGGGGATGACCGACGAGTTTCTGGAGTTCTTCAAGGATCTTGTCTTTGTCTCCTCCGTCAACGCGTGGATAGTGTTCTGCGGAGAGTTGCGATGCAGGCAAGAATCCGATGATACCCTGCCACTCGAGGATGAGTCCTCCTTTGTTTGCTTCTTTGACCATAACCTCGAACTGGCGTTTTTCGCGGACTGCTTTTTCTGCCTCGTTCCAAATAAGTGCCTGCCGTGCTTCTTTGAGAGAGAGCTCGATGTATCCATCAGCGTTGTTCGTATCAACAACGGTACCGGTGACTTCGTGTCCTACGGAGATATTTTTGATGATGTCCCGGGCATTCGAGTATTCGCGTCCGTAGATGATACCGGTGCCGAACGGCGGGAGATCAACGAAAACGGAGTTCTTGTGAAGTGTTAAAACTGTTCCTGCAACAATATCGCCAACCGCGGGCGGTTGTGCCGTCTTCGCGATATATGCGCTCATCAAACTTGGCGTGACTTCAGTCACTTCAATATCTTCGTCGAAAGTTGTTTCTTTTGTTGTTATTTCTGCCATACAAAAATAGGGGAAAAGCCCCTTATTGTTTCCGTCATGCGACGGCTTCTATCGGGCTTGTGCGTCCGGCGCTCATATTCCTGCGCCCAAGACAATTTATTACTAATACCTTCTTGTCTGCCTCGGGCAGAACCTTGAAAGGTTTATAGAGTGTAGCGCATCACCTTTTGTGACGCAAGTGAAATTGACTGGGCACGTTCTTTATGATTAAATGCGTTCCAGAGAGCGCTTCTTTTTGCGCTCGTGAATATGTAGTCCTTCGTCATTCGATACAATCACCTTTTAGGTAAAAAAAACGAGAGGAGGACACGATGCGATGGAATGGATTGGTTTTGGCCGCGGCGATTTGTGCCGCGATGACGGTCGGGTGCGCAAGCAACCCGGCTCTCGTGTCACCAGCTGCGCCGCTGATGGAGCGGTTGGTAACGCCCGCCGCGCCAATGGCGACGGCGGCGATGAGCAGTATCGCCCGCCGAGAGTTGTTGGCCACCGTCTTGCTGGTAACCATTCCGGTGATGCCGGCATTCACCATGCCGGTTGACAATCTGGGTGTGCTCTCGACGTGGGTCGAAACGCGACCCGATTGGGCACAACCGCCGCCGGTGACCCCAGCTGAGGTGGTCGACGCGTTCTTCAAGAATGCTCGGCCGCAGCAGGGGCCGCCTGCTCAGACACCGGCCGAACCGCCTGCTCAGACACCGGCCGAGCCGCCCCAACTTTTGCATTTGTTGTTATAGATTGCGCACGGGTCTTCGGTGACCCAACGCGCACACAGAAGTTTCTGTACACGCGCTTAAAGCTGCCCCGTTCATATCGGGCGGGCCAGGCGAGGTAAATCTTGATCGGGAGGTGATGAAATTATCGGCGACAAAATAAGTGGCCGCGAACGAAGGTTTCCCCTCCGAAGGAAAACCACCTTCGTTCGCGGTCATCGACGTTTATAGGAAGAAATTATTCTCCGGGGCACGGAGCAAACTCACAGTTTGGACCAACACGACCGACGGCCGTTCCGTCAGGACAAATCTTTGCATCCATCGTACAAGCAATCTCGTTGTTTCCATTTGGCGCTAGTACGTTTGGTTTTGCAAAAACAGCCACCAAACCGACGATGATGATTATGATAACGACTATCCAGAGAAGAATTTTTGTTTGTGTGTGCATAGAAATAGGAGTTAGAAGTTAGGGGTGAGAGGTTGGTAATTGAAATCAGTTTTGTTGCGTGTCGTTGGCTGATAGTTTCTCCTATTTATTATAAAAATACCACACGATAGTCCAACCTTTATTTTTTTCCTAAAAAATCGTATACTTTTTTGAAAGTTCTTTGCAGGTTTACATTCCGGAGTAGCTCAGCGGTAGAGCGGCGCCCTGTTAAGGCGATGGTCGTAGGTTCGATCCCTACCTCCGGAGCAATGGAAACTAAAACCGCCCGTGTGGGCGGTTTTAGTTTTTTGTTTTCTCTGCGGCGGTCAGGTTTTTGTTATACTTACATATATGTCTAATCCCGAACGAGAATCTGGCTTGGAGATACCCTCTCTTAATGTGGAAGCTGCTTGTGTAGAGAGAGAAGACAAGGAAGCGAGAATCCGAGAGCTGGTTGAATTCAGATACCGACAATCGTTTGGTAGCATGCTCGCGGAATACATAACAGGTCTAAGACCCGACGACCCAAAGATGATAGAAAGGTTGCGCGATGATCAAAAAATAATAAGAGCGAAGTATCAACTACCCGAAAGTACAGCTATTCCAAACCCGGCTGACTATGAAAGGTTATTGAGAAACATTGCCAAGGAACTTGCTGTAGAAATCAAAGAAAGATCTGCTTGTGGTAGTTTTTTCACAGAAAATTTTTTTGCGGGGGGTGTCCACTTTAAAGGAGAGAAAAAGATTGGTGTCGATATAAAAAGAAGAAACCTTTTAGAGTATCGAAAAGATTTGCGTGTTTTAGAACACGAACTGATTCACGCACTACAGGGGCTGAACTCTCCTCAAATGCCAATCGAGCTAGCAGAATACGAAGCATATATTGCTGGATGCAATATAGAATTTATGAGGACAGATTCCAACATAAAGAATCTGGAGAGTTTCTTCAGTTTCTTTATTGGAGGATCTGTAAATCACTACTACAAATATCTAAGTAATAAGGAGGGCAGGAAGATAATTCCAAAATGGGATGATCCAAAGTTTTTCTTAGAAGAAATAGATGGCGTAGACAAAGATGAAGTTAGTAAAGTACTTAGAACAAACACTGACTCCAAATAAAAAATTGGAAGTTCAGGGGGGTAACAATCTTTTCTGCGCACTTATTCTTCGAGGATATCCCAGATATCGCGGTCTTCCTCACCGTCAATCTTAAAGAGGGCAACGCCACGGAGGTCGAATTCCTCTACGAGATTGATTTTGTCTCCAATCGCTCCCGCGTCACTCCACGAGATGAAATTGAATGTGACGGGCACGCCTGTCATGTTCGCGTACGCGAGCGCTTGTGCGGCAACTTTGTTTCCAGAAGATGTATTTTTAGGAATTGAGAGCGTCTTCGGAAAAACAATATTTGATGAAGAGGGAAGATACGAAATACTCATCTCACCCGCGCTATTTCTGCTGGGTGTGATATTTTCGTCGTCTGCAATGTCGAGTGCATCCTTCGGGTTGAGCGCACGGATGCGTCGATAATCGCGGAACCATTGCGGCGCGACGGTGACTTCGTATTCGTGACCATACGTTGCAATACCAAGAACAAGTTTTTCTTTTGGAATCGAGAGGAGCATGTGTTCTACAACTTTGCGAACCCAATCGATATCAGCGACAGGCATATAGGGCGCACCTTTTCGTGCGTCGTTCAATTTGATGTCTGCGCGACGTTGATCATATGTCATGATCTGGACACGGTCGCAGTATTTTCCAATTGCTACTAAGTCGTTCGAATACTCGATTGTCGCGGGAACGGTGCGGTACAAAGAATCCGCAGGGGTTCGTGCTTCGATTGCGCACGTAAGCATCTTCCCAGGAAGTGCGGTCTTCAGTTCCTTGAGGAAAAGAGAAAAAGAATCTTTTGTTTTTGTTAACTTTGCTTCGTAGTCAATATCAACTCCATCAAACCCACCTTTCTTTACCATCGAAACAATCTTTTTTATATGTGCCGCGCGGAGCTTCGGGTCACTTAAGATTGTATGGATATTTGTACCATCGCTCCACATGACTGTTGGAATTACACGAACGTCACTGCCTCGTGCTTTTGTGAAGAGGCGTTTCCACGCGCTTTTTTTGAGACCAGCAAGATCATCCAATCCTCCGTCTTCTGTAACCACGTACCCGAAGGGATGGATCTCAGTCAACGCATCAATGTGCGTCCGCGCATCTCGTGTTCCTCCCGATACGCGCCAGTAAGGAATCCATCCGGACACCTCAAGAGAAGAAGCCGCAAAAAGAGGGGTATTTCCTACACAAAGGAGGAGAAGTACGATGGTAAAGGTGGCGTAGGAGTGTGATAATGATTTTGTTTTCATCTTGTTGAGAACGTGCGGTTACAATGCAGTATAATATAAAAAGTATTGATTACGTTATCACGTAGTCACATGTGTGGTTAGTTTGTTGGTCTGAAAATAATCAACCAATAAACTAAAAAACGACTCCCTATGTTAAAAAGTTTCTCCGTAGCACGGATTCTCATTCTTTTCGTAGTCCTTATCCTTGCGGTGACAGTGATCGAACTCGGTCTTATCAACCCGGGAGAGCTTGAGAAAATGCGCGGCATGTTCGAGTCCTTGGGGATATGGGCGCCCTTCGTGTACGTCGGTCTCTACATGCTTCTTAACATCCTTTTGTTGCCTGCGACACCCCTTATGCTCGCTGCAGGGATCTTGTTTGGCAGTTTGTGGGGCGGGATCTACACCTGGATGGGAGCCATGCTTGGATCTACCTGCGCCTTCTTCATTGCACGATTTCTCATACATGATTTTATCGTCAAGAGACTTCTTTCGCGTTTTTCATCGATACAGACGCATGAAGAATATTTCGTACGGCACGGATTTGTGATGACAATCTTTCTGCGCATGACCCCCGTCGTGCCGTTCAACCTTGCGAGTGTTATATTGGGAGCGACGCGGATGCCATTCCGTGATTACTTTTTTGGGACAGCGGTCGGTATTATTCCCGGTTCGTTTCTCTATCCCGAATTGGTACACAGCATCTCTTCCGCAGACACCGTTCGCACGCTTCTCATCGGACTTCTTTTGATAGGTTTTATTTTGATCGGATATTTCTTGCGGCAGGTCTACGAACGGACACTTGAGAGAAAAAGTGCACAGTGATTAATCGCTCTAGGCCCATACCTCTATGCTCACCATTACACTCAAAGCAACAAACATGGAATTAACTCCTGCTATCCGCTCGTATGCGGAGGAAAAAACAGGAATGCTCCAAAAAATGCTTACAGGGGAGGATGAATGTCATGCGTACGTAGAAGTAGGACAAGTAACGAAGCATCACCAGTCAGGACCGATTTTTCGTGCGGAAATTGCACTAACAACACCACAAGGATCACTGCGTGCGGAAGCAGAAAAAGAAGATCTCTACGCCGCAATCGACATAGTCAAGGATGAACTCATGGAGGAGTTGCGGAAGAGAAAGAGCAAACGGACAACACTCATTAAAAAGGGAGGAAGGATGTTCAAAGACATCATCCAGAAGATGGCGTGGTGGGAGTAGCCCTATCCTCGCGTAAATTCCTCAAACGTCATTTCCTTTTTTCCTGCAGGAATGACTTTGGTGATGGCGAGAGCCCCATCGAGGAGTTCTGCGTCTGTAATGATGACGCGGATATCGCTCCCGTTCTTTTTTGTAAAGAAATATGCGCGAGAGGATGCTTCATAGGCAAGGATCTTTCTATAATTTTCTTCCGGATTATCCGCGAGATTAATCTGCGCGTCCTCTGTTGTGATCTTTTTGGAGAACGTGGCTTGTCCGTGCTCTTGTGCGATAGGGTGTATCTCTCCAGAAGCAAATCGTGGCAGTGTTTCTGCAAGCAATGCTCCTCCCATTTTTCCAAATACGATATATGCAGCGCGTGCCCCTATCGGCCATCGTTGCAAGACCCCCGTCATGTTTTTTTGTGCGAGAACGGGTCCGTGATCCATCTCTTCATCAAGAAGCATTATGGAAACGCCAACGTCGCGGGAACTTTTTTCAGAAAGGATTTGCGACTCTATCGGAGAAGGACCGCGGTGTTTTGGTAAAAGTGACGGATGCATATTCAAGGTGCCAAGACGGGGAAGCGAAAGCACTTCTTTCGGGATTATTTTTCCATAGGCAACTATGACAAACAGGTCATAACTTTCGGTTTTTAGATTGGAGAGAAAATCAGCATCGGAGAGTTTGGTTGGTTGGAGTACGGGAATATTGTGCGCTTCGGCCCATACCTTTACGGGTGGAGGGGTGAGAACAAGACCTCTTCCTTTTGGTTTGTCAGGTGTTGTAACAACAAGCGAAGGGATGAGACCGTGTGTTTTAAGTTCTTCAAGCGCCAACACGGCGATATCCGGTGTTCCAAAAAATGCGAATCGAGTGGGCTTGTCCAGCACTAACTTTGGCATAGTATTTTGTTACGCAAATTTTGCACGGCCATGTGTATAATCGCTTACGGCCAACATCTTAACTGGTAACGGTTTTTTGAAAATACATGGGTAATGCCAAAGTTAGTGCCGGATACATTCATAGTTTGGGAGAGATCTTCGGAGTAGATCCTGAGAGTGCTTCCATTTCCGCCGCGGACATTTCATGAATATCTTTTGCGTTATCAACGAAGAGGATGCCGTTTAGGTGATCGATCTCGTGCTGGAATATTTGTGCCAAGATGTTACTTCCGCCCATCATGAAACGCGTACCCTCTTCGTCATATGCACGCACCGTCGTTTTTTTTGCACGATACACTCGTCCGTAGAGATATCGTACCGAGAGACATCCTTCGTCCATCCACCATTTTTCTTTTGAGGCACGTGTGATCTCGGGGTTTATGAATACACGATCGGAGGGTATCGGATCAGTTTCTTTCTTCCGGAACATAAATCCTGCGACGACAAAGATGCGAAGTGGCACGGCGATCTGGGGCGCAGCGATTGCCACACCATCTTTTTGGGATACCAGTGCTTCCTTCATGCGCTTTATGATTGCTTTGAGTGTTTTTCCGCCGAAATCTTTCTCGGAGACAGGTGCCGCAATCTGTCGCAAAATCTCGTTGCCATTTTGTATGATCTTTACCATGGTTCAATAATAACAGCCGAAATTGTTTTGTGATATTGTGCGCTCATGGTAAAAGTATTCGTAGCAACATACACGAATGAGGGGCTTAAGTTTCAAATGGTTTTAGGCCCACTGA
>JBBTUJ010000019.1:0-1126 GCA_038063815.1 Patescibacteria group bacterium
CTTCGCATCCTCCAAGAGGAATAATTCTTAAACTATTTTCCGTTTTATTTTCTTTGTATTGTATCATTTGATTAAATTAATTAATTTATTTTTTGAGAACGATTTTATATTTTCAATTGTTGTGTCTAAAATTCTTATTAATGCCTCTTTGCTATTAAAAGCATTATGCGGAGTAACAATAACATCTGGTTGATTAATTAAAATATGGTTTTCAAGAATTGTTTTTAAATCACTTTTTTTTGAAAAATTAGGAGTTATAATCTCTCTTTCTTCTTTGATAAAAGATTCTTCTTCTAAAACATCTAGACCTAGGCCGGTAAAAGTTTTGTCTTTTAGTCCTTGCAATAAAGCCGTAGTGTCACAGATTCCGCCCCTAGATGTGTTTATTAAATAAGAATTTTTTTTAAATAATTTTAGATTTTCTTTATTTATTAAGTGATGAGTTGATTTGTTGTATGGCAAGTGAAGGGTTGTGATATCGGAATTTTTAAACAGGTAATTAATGGTCACATATTTAAAACCCATTTTTTTAGCTAATTTTTGGTCTTTTTTAATATCATAGGCCAAAATTTGCATTCCAAATCCTTTAGCAATTCTTATCACATGTTTTCCTATATTACCAACTCCTACCACTCCCAAAATTTTTCCTTTTAAATCAAAACCAGTTAATCCTTCCATAGAGAAATCATCTTTTTTTGTTCTTTCCAAAGAAGAGTAAATTTTTCTTGATAAAGCTAAAATTAAAGCAAAAGTATGTTCAGCCACAGTGTTTTCACCATAAGTTGGCACATTAGAAACTACAATATTATTTTTCCTACAAACTTTTAAATCAATATGATTAAAACCAGTTGAGCGGGTTGCTATATATTTTAAAGATTTTAGAGAACTAATAATTTTTTTATCAATGGTAGAATAAATAAAAGGAGATAAAATATTGATATCTTTTATATCTTTTAAATTATCTTCATTTAATTTTTCTTCAAAAAACACTAAATCAAAACCACTTAGTTGAGATTGTAAATAATTCTTTTCCCATGATTCTATTTCAAAAAAAGCAATTTTAGTTTTTTCCATATTTTTTGTGCCGCGGGTGGGAGTCGCCCTATCATTCGATAGGGCGCCCCGT